>CAZJNH010000001.1:0-111248 GCA_964547425.1 uncultured Candidatus Saccharibacteria bacterium
AATCAAGCATAAGGAGTTTGGTGGACCGCTCTCGTCAAAGTTTGGAACTACTAGCAGTAGCACAAGCTGTTTTAGGCGGCGTAATTGCCGCTATTACCCTTGTTGTGTTTTTCCGGCAGACGGACGCCGCCCGCAACGGTTTAACGATCGTACTGGCCTCTTTGGGCTTCGTAGCGCTGCTTTATTACCTCAGTATCCATCACTGGCTCAAAAAGCGCCAAGCCGCGGTTTCGACGTTTATCCTGACGGCAATTACATCGGCGAACCTGGCGCTATTGATTATCCAAACCGGCGGGCCGGACTCCGCCTTTTACTCCTTCTGGTTGCTGGTAATCGTAGTCTTCGGAGTTTTCGGAGTGGAGTACATTTACCTGGCTGCCGCCAGCAGTGCCGTTTTCTTCATTATCGAGCTAATCAGAGGCGACAGCCCACATGTCGTTTTCTTTAACCATGCCGGCCAACTGCTCGCCACCTTCTTTGCCGCTATCATCGCGCACTGGGCCTACGCTAGGCTAAACCAGGCCAGCCAGAACAACCAGCAAGCCGCCGCCAGGGTCGGGGAGGAACAGCTCAAAGCCATGGCATTGATGAACAGTATCACCGAAGGAGTAATGGTTATCGACAACCAGCGCCGCATTCAGCTATTTAACCCGGCGGCATCCGAGTTAACCGGCTGGGACCGTTCCAGTGCCATCGGCCTCGAATACAATCTGGTGGTCAAACTCAAAACCGGAGAGGACTTGGATCTAGACACTTCCAAAGACCCATTCGCCGAAGCCTGGAGCCAAAACAAAGGTGTTATCAAAAATAACCTGGCACTCATCAGCAAATCCGGGCGCCGCCGCAGTATCAGCATGTCGGTTTCGCCTCTGTTTGACTTTAACCGCCAGTCAACCGGTGCCATCGCTCTGTTCCGCGACATCACCGGCCAAACCGAGATCGAACGCCAACGCAGCGAGTTTATTTCCACCGCCTCGCACGAAATGCGCACACCAATAGCAGCACTCGAGGGCTACATCGCCCTGGCGCTCAACCCGGCGGTGGCGACCGTCGACCAACGCGCCCGCACCTATCTTGAAAAAGCCCACACTACTATAGAACACCTTGGTGAGTTGTTTAGAGACCTGCTCTCCGCCGCCAAGATGGAAGAGGGGAACGTCAAAGAGCAAATCTTGCCGGTCGAAATCGGCGAAATCATCGAGGAGATCACCGACGAGCTCCAGTTCACCGCCCAGAAAAAAAACGTCCGCTTGGTCTACCAAGCCTCATCCATTCCGGCCCGTCAAACGATTACGCCGCCTTACTTCGTCAAGGCTAATCCTGAGAGATTGCGGGAGGTTATTACCAACCTTGTCGACAACGCCATCAAATTTACCCAGGCCGGCTCGGTCACGGTCGCGCTGTCGGGTAACAACGACTTCATCCGCTTTAGCGTCAAAGACACCGGCGCCGGTATAGCACCGGAGGATATTCCGCATCTTTTCCAAAAATTCTACCGCGTCGACAATTCCGCCACCCGCACCACCGGCGGTACTGGGCTTGGCCTCTACATTTGCCGACAAATCATCGAGCGATACTCAGGCCGGATCTGGGTAGAGAGTACGCCTGGCCAGGGTTCGACCTTTTACTTCAGCCTGCCGCGGCTGCGCGCCGACCAGGTTGCCCAAACTAAACCCGAACCCGTCGAGCCGCCGATGGCAGGCGTGGCCCAAGGTTGAAAAGCATAAGTTTAATGCGTATGATGAAAACAGATTATGCCTAGAATTTTACTGGTCGAAGACGACATCAACCTGCGTGATATTTATATGGCCCGGCTTCAGGCCGAGCAGTACGAAATTATGAGCGCTTCCGATGGGGAGGAAGCCCTAGCAGTGGCGGTTAAGCAAAAACCGGATCTGATTTTACTTGACGTGATGATGCCAAAAATCAGCGGTTTCGACGTCCTCGACATTTTGCGCTCCACACCCGAAATCAAAAACACCAAAGTGATTATTATGACCGCCCTGAACCAAGAAAGCGACAAACGCCGCGGCGAAGCGCTCGGCGCGGACCGTTATTTGATCAAGTCCCAAGTCACACTCGAAGACGTGGTACGCACCATTAAAGAAGTGTTGGGGCCGCCGGCAAAGCCCGCTACCCCATAGCCCTTTGGCCTCCTTGAGGTTATACTCGTTGGCATGAGTTTTTTGGCCCAGACTTTTCTGGCCTTTTTAGTTTTAACCCACACGCTTTCGGTTGTGCCAATACCTTGGCAGAACCGGCTTTGGCATGGGGTTGAGCCCGGCAAGCAATCGCTAGCGTCCGTCGTGGGTCAACCGTACCAATTGAACGGCTCTAAGATTAGTCTCAACGCCTCGGAAGTTTTAGCCGTCGATCTGTTAAGCGGAACCACCTTGCAGGCCAAAAACCCTGACCAGCCGAGGCCGATCGCTTCAATCGTCAAGCTGGCTACCGCCGTTGTGATCTTGCGCGGGCATTCCTTGGACGAAACCGTCACAGTTCCCAAACTGCCGTCTTATCCCACAGGGGCAGTGGTCTTAAATCTGACACCTGGGCAGAAATTTAAAGTAGGGGAACTGCTTAAAGCGGCCTTAATTCCATCGGCCAACGACGCCGCGGATGCCTTGGCAATTTGGGATAGCGGCTCAACCGCCCAATTTGCCGCCAAGACCAACGTGCTGCTTGATTACTGGGGGATTAAAGACATTCACCTCGTCGATGCCAACGGGTTAAATGCCGGATCAAAAGCTAGCGCCCGTGCCTTAGAGAAGTTGGGCGAACTAGCCTTGCTCAACCCGACCATCGCCGCGACCGTTAATACCCCGAAAGCCACCGTCAAAGACGAGTCCGGCAAATCTTACGCAGTGCAAACGACCAACCATCTACTGGTCGACCCGAGATTCGACGGCATCAAAACCGGCTACACTGAGGCTAGCGGCCAGGGATTGGTGGCACTGGCCAAAATCAAGGGCCACAAAGTTATCACCGTGGTTCTAAATAGTCCTGACCGCTTTGGCGAAACCCTAGCCCTAGTCAATTTCCTGTCCAAAACCTGGAGCTGGCAATGAATCCGATAGTCGCCATCGTCGGCCGGCCTAACGTTGGCAAATCGACTCTATTTAACCGTTTGGTTGGTGCCCGGCAAGCCATTACCAGCGACGAACCCGGCACAACGCGCGATCCAGTTTATGGCGAGGTTACCTGGAACGGCCGCGATTTTTTGCTGGTGGACACGGCCGGGCTGGGATACAAAGCCGATGAACTGGCCGAACCGGTTGAGGAGCAGATTCGCCAAGTTGCCAGCCTCGCCGACGTGATCTTGGTTGTGGCCGACGCCAGCGGAATGGTTACAGACCAGGATAGGGAGGCGGCTAAGTTAGCTCTCAAATCTAAACAGCCGGTCGTCTTGGCGCTAAACAAAGCCGATATCAGCCGCCGCGACACCATCAACGAATTTGTCCGGCTGGGCATCAAAAATTCGGTCGAAGTGTCTTCGGCGCACGGTACGGGTACGGGCGATCTGCTGGATATGGTTGTAAGGTCATTGCCCAAAAAATCGTTAAAGAAAGCCACAGAAGCTCCATTACGCTTAACCATAGTCGGCCGTCCTAACGTGGGTAAATCGACCTTATTTAACCAACTTTCCGGAAAGCCCCGAGCCATCGTTGCCGCTCTTGCCGGCACTACCCGCGATATCAACCGCCAAACCGTAGAACTGGAAGGCCGAAGGATGGAAATGCTTGATACGGCCGGCTTCAGGCGCCGCGGCAGGATCGAGCGGGGGATTGAGCAGTTCAGCATATTGCGGACGCTAGAAGCTGTTAGGGAGGCCGACATCTGCGTTCTATTGATGGATGCCGCTGAGCCGGCGTCCGCTATTGACCAGCAAGTCGCCGGATTAGTGAAAGAATCGGGCAAAGGCTTAATTTTGGCCTTAAATAAATGGGACGCCATCGAAAAAGATGATCATACCCGCTCCCAACTAGAAAGACGGGTTCAGGCCAGGTTCCAGTATGTTTGGTGGGCGCCGCTAGTGTTTATTTCGGCTATGAACGGTAAAAACACCGATGAGTTACCGAAGATAGCAATCGAAATCGAAAAACGGCGCAAGCAGCAATTTACGGAAGAGGAACTCGGCGCTTACCTGAAAGAAGCGGTAATGAGCCAACCGCCGGCTGGGCGCGGCTCCAAACATCCAAAACTCAAAAGTTGCCGACAGGTCGGCAATAGCCCGGCAGCGTTCTTGATTGAAGGAAGCAATACCAAACTGTTGCACTTTTCCTACGTCCGTTACCTCGAGAACCGGCTGCGCGAGAAGTTTGATTTGATCGGTACTCCCGTTAAACTGATCATTAAGGATAAGAAATTATGAAACTGGTCGTTGGTTTAGGAAATCCGGGGGGAAGGTACGAGCGCACCCGCCACAACCTTGGCTTTATGGTGCTGGATAAGCTCGCTAAAACGCACGATCTTAAGTTCAGCACCGACTCCCGGCACAAGGCCGACGTTGCGGAACTGCAGCTGGATTCGGGCAAGATTTTTCTGGCTAAGCCCCAGACAATGATGAATTTGAGCGGTGAAGCGGTGCGCTCGATTGCGGATTATTACAAGATTGAGCCGGCTGAAATATTGGTCGTTAGCGATGATTTTAACTTGGAATTTGGCCAATTAAGAATCAGGCAGGGAGGCGAAAGCGGGGGACACAATGGGCTCGAATCTGTCATCGAAGCAATCGGACCTGACTTTTGGCGGTTCCGCATCGGCGTGATGAGCGGCCACCTGGACATCCAAGGCCACGCCGAGTTTGTTGTCAGTCCGTTCTCACCGGAAGAAACCCGCGAGCTCAAACGCCTGGTTGAACGCGCCGCCGAATTAGTCGAAGAGTACCTAACTCTAGGCCACCTCGCCCACGACACCACCCGCTTGGTTTAGTAAGTTATATCGCGAAGTTTATTGCGTTTGGTGTCGTAACAGGTATAACGAAAACCTTTGGGAATCTTATATGCGTCAACAAACGAGCAGTTTAGGTACCAATAGTCAGGTCCATTTGGATTGGCATGCTCACCTTCATAGTCTGCAGGGTCGAACAGTTTCCATTTGCCTTCGATCAATATCGCGATATGTGGGTTAAAGGTGTCGTCGACGCCTGCACCGCACTGTGTAGCCACATCAGCAAACTTACCTTGAACAACTTGTTCTACCCTAAAAATCGCAGTGAATAGCGAATCACCTGGCGTTCCGCAGAAGGTAGTGTCTGACTTCAGGAAGTTATGCAAACTTCGCGGAACAACAAGTGGTTCTTGGCTACCTAAGCCTTCTGCCAGTACGACCGTTTTTGGGTGTAAGTCATTCGCGGTGTGATAATACTTATAACCCAAAAAGGCGGCCAGAGCGGCCAGCCCAAGAATCAGAACTTTTACTTTAAGCACTTTTTGTTTTGCGGTCAGTTTCAAAATAATTCCTTAATTTACATTCAAATTATAGCATAACCACTTTGCAGCACAGAGAAAGCGGAGCGCGTCGCTCTCCTCAACTAGAACCTTATATTTGATCCTAACAGCCGCCAGTAGAAAGCAAAGATAGTTACAGCCACCAGTAACGCGATTAGCCAAATCACCCGGTTTGTTACTTCAAACCTTTTCTTCATACATAAGATTATCTGACCGGATCAGACAAGCGTCAATAACCATAACGACTTTGCTTACATTTTTTCTGTAATTTGAGTCAAATTTTTCAGAAAACATGTATTTCGCTAACCTGTTAAGGGTTACACCCTTATCGGTGTCTGCTCCGAAACAAATAAAGACCCGAGTAAGGGTGGTGGTGGTCCCCGCGTACTCAGGTCTTTATCATGCCCTTCAATCGCTTCCGCCCGAAGCGGACTGGTCGATCTCTATTTGGGAGGTCGGGTCGCCTTGGGCGACAGGATTGAAGGGACTGATCCGCCTGTACCGAGCCTAAAGGAGGGTGCGTTTAGGACAGTTCCAGGCGAATCAGTAAGAAAAATATTGTAAAAGCGTCTCTCGAAGTGCTACGATGACCAAAGTTAACACATTTTGTGAATTATGTCAACGCGTATTATGCAATTTACCGAACTAAATCGTCAATCTGACAACTACCCAGCGTTGCTCAGGGAGATTCATCAAGCGCCAAAACAACTGTTTGTAGATGGCGAGATTCCTCTAGATCAGATGGTCTCGATCGTTGGCACGCGCCGCCCTACCGCGTATGGAGAGGAAATCACCTACAAGATCGCTTATGATTTAGCCAAAGCTGGGCTTGTGGTCGTTAGTGGTCTGGCAATCGGTATTGACGCGATCGCTCACCGGGCTGCCTTGGATGCCGGCGGCAAAACCATCGCCGTTTTGGGCTGCGGACTCGACGTCAATAACCCGGCCGAGAACAAAAGTTTGCGGGACAAGATTCCATCCAGCGGCGCTGTTATTAGTGAATACAAGCTCGGAACACCGGGAATTTACTACAATTATCCAAGGCGCAACCGGATCGTAGCCGGACTGTCGCGCGCGACTCTAGTGACCGAAGCCAATGCCGTCAGCGGGGCTCTAATTACCGCTGATTTAGCGCTCAACAACGACCGGATGGTTATGGCAATCCCGGGAAACACTACCAGCCACCGAAGCGCGGGTCCAAACAATTTGTTGAAAAAAGGAGCGATCCCGATTACCGACTCAACCGATGTGCTACTGGCTCTTGGCATTGAAAAAGAAGGTGACCTAAAGACCATCCGCGCTGATAGCCAAGAGGAAGCAGCAATCATCGCTATGCTAAGCAGCGGCGTTACGACTACCGAAGAAATAATCTTGCGTCTGAAAATGTCGGCCAGCCAGTTCGCTCAAATCATTTCGCTGATGGAGATAGCGGGCAAGGTCAAAAACCTGGGTGCCGGACATTGGAGCCTAAGCCGCTAGGCTATACTCTTATGTATGGTTACCAAACCCAGCCAGCCTGAGGATAACGCCGAAGAGCAGGCCAAGGCTTTATTGGCCGAACTTGAGCACCCCACCCCGAACGAGGATGACGGCGCCGATCAGGAGGAGCCAACCCAAGCCGCGAAAACTATGGCGGTCATTGGCGGAACCGCGAAGCTGCTGTTTAGCTGGCTTATCACTCCGGCCGCGATAGTGCTGATTCTGCATTTTTTCGTGTTCCAGGCTTACCAGGTCGAGGGGACCAGCATGGTGCCGACCCTGCATAACTCGGATTATTTAGTAATATCCAAGGTCGGCGCATCGCTAGCCAAACTTAAAGGCGGCAACGCCAAGCATAAATACTTCATTCCTAAACGCGGCGAAATCGTAGTGTTTATTGCCCCGCCCGAACCCGATAAAACCTTCGTTAAACGGGTAGTAGGATTGCCGGGGGAGCGTGTTGTGGTTAAAGACGGCCGGATAACCGTCTTCAACCTAAAGCACCCGGAGGGCTTCAATCCGGATGCGACCCACGAGGTAAGCGCCCCAATCACGTTAGGGGTCAACGACATCGTCGTGCCGCCAGGTGAAATTTTCGTCGTCGGTGATAACCGCCTACCCGACGCTTCCTACGACTCGCGCGCCTGGGGAACGCTACCGGCGGGCAATATTATCGGGGTCGCCGTTTTGCGGCTGCTGCCAATTCCTGACTTTAGGTTACTCGACATCCCTCTATTGTCGCTGCACCCGACTCTTACGAGGGCGTTGCAATAAAAAGCAAATCGCTTAGCATAAACAAAGCATGGCGAAGAACGTAGTTATCGTTGAGAGTCCGGCGAAGGCCAAGACTATTGAAAGGTATTTAGGTACCGGCTATAAGGTTTTGGCCAGCTATGGCCATGTCCGGGATCTGCCGAAGAGCCGGCTGGGCATCGACGTCGAGCACAACTACAAACCCGATTACATTATTCCGCGCGGTTCCAGCAAACAGCTAAAAGCCCTGACCAACGAGATCGCCAAAGCCTCCGACATTTATCTAGCTACCGACTATGACCGCGAAGGGGAGGCCATCGCTTGGCATATATTAGAAGCCATCCCGCCCCAGAAAAACCAGAAGGTCCACCGCATCACCTTTACCGAAATTACCAAGGACGCCGTCACCGACGCCATCAACCATCCCCGTGACATCAATGAAGACTTAGTCAACGCCCAGCAGGCCCGCCGGGTGCTTGACCGGCTAGTCGGCTACTCTTTAAGCCCGGTTCTTTGGAAAAAAGTCCGAAGCGGTCTCTCCGCCGGGCGGGTCCAATCGGTCGCGGTTAAGTTGATCGTCGACCGTGAGCGCGAGATCCAGGGTTTTAAGCCGGAGGAGTATTGGTCTCTCGAGGCCGAGTTAAGCACCTCTAAGAAAGAGCCGTTCGTCGCCAAGCTGGTTAAGATCGACGGTGAAAAAGCTGAACCGATTGCTAAGGAAACCGCCGAGATGGCCGAAAAGGATTTAAACCAAGCTTCCTTTAAAGTAGCCAATTACGAAACCAAACCGGTTAACCGCAATCCGTTCCCGCCATTTATCACCAGCTCCATGCAGCAGGACGCATCGCGCCGGCTCGGTTTTACCGCAAGGCGGACAATGCGGGCCGCGCAGTCGCTGTATGAAGACGGCCACATTACCTATATGCGTACCGATAGCTACACTATTAGCAATCAGGCCCAGTCCCAAATCCTAGCCCAAATCACCAAACAGTTCGGCAAGCAGTACGCCGAGGGACGGCAATTCAAAAAAGCTGTCCGCGGCGCGCAGGAGGCCCACGAAGCTATCCGGATCACCAATCCCGCCGCCCAGGCCAAGGATCTAGGTGTCGATGGCGACCAAGCTAAACTTTACGATCTAATCTGGAAACGTACCTTAGCCAGCCAAATGGCACCGGCCAGATTCATCCGCAAGACCATTGTCGTCGAGGCCGGGAAGTACGAACTGCGCGCCTCAAATGAAGAGCTTGCGTTCGATGGCTTTACTAAACTCTATCAAGTCGCGACCGACGAAGAAGAAGGGGAGAAGGCTCAAAAAATTCCTGAAGTTAAACCCAGCGACAAGCTAAACCTCGAGAAACTGCTCAAGGAGCAACATTTTACGACCCCGCCGCCGCGTTACAACGAAGCCAGCTTAATTAAGAAGCTGGAAGAGGAGGGGATCGGCCGGCCTTCGACCTACGCGCCAACGATTTCGACCATCATCGACCGGGGTTACATCCAGCGTGAAGCTCGGCAGTTAGTGCCCCAAGACACCGGTTTTTGGGTAACGGATCTGCTCTCGAAGCATTTTCCGGCTGTGGTCAACGAGAAATTTACCGCCGAGATCGAAGAGGGCCTGGACGACATTGCCGAAGGCAAAACCGAGTGGCAGCCGGTGGTCAAAAACTTTTACGAGCCTCTTAATCAATTAATTAAGACCGAGCAGATCGACAAGGTCGAGATCCCCGTGATTGAGACCGACGAAATCTGTGACGTCTGCGGCAACAAGATGGTTATTAAAACCGGCCGGTTCGGGCAATTTATGGCCTGCAGCGGTTTTCCGGCTTGTAAGAATACCAAACCGATCCTAAAGACTATCGGGGTGACCTGTCCGAAGGACGGGGGAGAGTTAATCGAGCGGCGTACCAAGAAGGGCAGAACCTTTTACGGCTGCTCAAATTACCCGAAATGCGACTACGCCACCTGGACTAAACCCAAAACCCCAGCCGAAACCACATAACACAAGTCTAAATAATTGTGGTTATGCACAAGAACAGGTATAATAATTTGTGAAATTATACTAAAGTCGGTCGTTTAACCTGACCGAAAGGCGTTTTAGTAATGGCAAAAAAATCAAAACCGCAGCAAGAGTTCTATGAGCAGCTGATGGCCTGGACCGACCGTACGATTCCGGCTCTTGGTAATTTCGACTATCGCCGGTTCAAAAAAGAACTCAGGATGCTTGGCAGCGATATCTGGGGTTTTATCGGCGCTGGACTCGAGGACGTTGGATTCGTAGCCGCCAAAGCCTGGCACAAAATTGCAGCTCTGAACCACAAACGCGCCCGGCGGCTAATTATGCTGCTGGGGGTGGTCGGAATTGTCACTCTGTTTGTGGTTGCAACTCTTTTCATTAGCCGAACCTTAGGCGCTTACTCCGCCGATCTTAATAACCCTCAAGCACTAATGAACCGTAATCGCCAAGGCACCATTATTACCGACCGCCACGGCTCTGTACTGTACCGCACTGAGGGAGCGGATAATTCTATCCCGGTTAAATTCAAGGCCGTACCAAAGGAATTGATTGATGCTACCCTTGCTGCCGAGGATCCAGACTTTTACCACCACGACGGCATTAGTATAAAAGGTACCGCCAGGGCAGTTTGGGCCGACGTGACTCATGGCCAAAAGGCCGAGGGGGGTTCAACGCTAGCTCAACAATTGGTCAAAACCACCTTGCTCTCACCGGAAAAAAGCTTCACCCGCAAATTTAAAGAAATGGTTCTAGCGGTGATGCTGGAACGGCACTACACCAAAGACCAGGTCCTGGAACTTTACTTCAACGGGGTCTACTACGGCCAAGGCTCAAGAGGAGCCGAAAGAGCGGCTGAAACCTACTTCCATAAAACTCTAAGCAACTTGAGCTTAGGCGAAGAAGCTATGCTGGCCGGATTGCCGCTTGGCCCGAACCGCTTCGACCCGAACTTTGATCCCGCCGCCGCGAAAGCGCGCCGCGACTACATTCTAGGGCGTATGGCCGATCTAAAGTTCATCACAGCCAACGAGGCTTCAGCCGCTAAAAAAGAAAAATTAACGGTTTATCCACAGCAAATCGAGATCAAAGCCCCTCACTTTGTGTTTTACGTCCTCCAGCAGCTGCGCGACCAATACGGCGAAGACTTTCTGGAGAGGGGCGGCATTACCGTCCGTACCACCCTAGACCTCAAAAAGCAGCAAATCGGCGAACAGGAGGTGAAAGACCAGATCAGCCGGCTCGGCTACCATCACGTCACCAACGCCGGATTAGTCGCGCTCGACCCTAAAACCGGCGACATCCTGGCGATGGTCGGCAGCGTTGATTTCAACAATCGTCAGTTTGGTAAAGTAAACGTGACTCTCGCTAAGCTCCAGCCAGGTTCTTCCTTTAAGCCTTTTGTCTACGCCACCGCTTTTAAGGAAGGTTACAACGGCGCCACACTGGTTCAGGACCGGCCAATGAGCGTACCCGACGGCAGCGGCCAAGTCTACCGTCCGGTAAACTACGACGGCAAATTCCGCGGTCCAGTCTTGCTCCGGCGGGCTCTGGGCAACTCCTTTAATATTCCGGCGCTCAAAGTCATCCAATTAGCCGGCATCGAAAACACCATCAAAACCGCGACCGACCTGGGTATCACCACCCTGCAAGACCCCAGCCACTACGGAATCAGCCTGGCCCTCGGTTCGGCGGAGGTCCGTCCCCTCGACGAAGCCGCCGCGTATGCGACGTTTGCCGAGATGGGCGACAAGGTTACCCCCAAAACCATCCTGCGCATCCACGACCGCTACGGCAAAGATATTACGCCCGTCAGTACCAAGGCTACGAACGGTAAATCCGTTCTCGATCCGCGGGTTGCCTATATGATCATCAACATCCTCAGCGATAACTCCGCCCGGCTAGAGGAATTCGGTCCCAATTCACCGTTAGTGCTATCGCGCCAGGCCTTTGCCAAAACCGGTACTACCAACGACTTCCGCGACAACTTTACCGCCGGCTCAACCCCGAACCTCACCGCCGTTGTCTGGGTCGGCAACAACGACCACACCCCGATGATCGGCATTAACGGTATCACCGGCGCGGCGCCGATCTGGCACAACTTTATGGAGCGCTCACTGGTTGGTATGCCCGTTGAAACCTTCCACCAACCCGACGGCCTGGTTACCCGGACCATCTGCCGCTACGACGGCGGCCTAGCCCCAAGAGGCCTCGCCGAGCTTTTCCTGCCGGACCACCAGCCAACCAAAACCTGCGGCCAGATCCTGCCAAAGTCAAAATCCAAGCCATCGGACAAAAAAGCAGGCGCGGCCGACAACCCGGCCGACACCACCAAAAAACACCACGCCCACTAGCTTGAAGGCTCCTACAATTTATTGTATAATATTGGCTGATTCACTATACTTAAGTATAAGAAGTAATGCCAAATTCCAGTTTCGATTATCAAAAAATCGTTGACTCACTACTAGCCAAGCTGCCAAAGGAGCGTGACCGGGACGTCCTGGCCCGTCGTTACGGGTTGGGATCTTCGGCTAGTGAAACGCTCGACAAAATCGGCCGCCGCTACGGAGTCACCCGCGAACGAGTCCGCCAAGTTGAACGGGCAGCCTTAAAACGTTTGGCTGGTGCAACCTCGGGCGAGATGAAGGCCGTCAACCAGCGTTTGGCAGCCGCACTGGCCCGAGAAGGAGGAGTAGCCGAGCTGTCTGCTTTTTCCGGAAAGCTCGGAGCCGAAACCCCCACCCAAAAATCCCAACTCTACTTTTTGGCGCGGTTGGCACCCGACATCGAGATCATCGACGAGAACAAAGAACTAGAAACGACTTTATTTGAACGCTCAGCCTTTTCGGCCGCCAAATTAACCGAATTAAGCCGCCAGCTCGCCGAGGCTTTTAAACGCCATGGCAAGCCGGCTAGACTTACTGAGATCGCCGCCAAACTGCCCGCGCAACTCAGCCAATCTGCTCTGGGGAACTTAGCCTCCGTCAGCAAGAGCCTATCTAATTTCGGTCAGCTTTGGGGGCTAAAAACCTGGCCGGCCGTTAACCCTAAAAGCATTAAGGACCGGGCCTATTTGGCTCTGGCCCAACACTCCGAGCCGCTGCATTTTTCGGCTATCGCCATCCATATCGAAAAAATTACTCCTTCAGGCCGCAAAGTCACCACCCAAGCCGTCCACAACGAACTTATTAAGGACGAACGCTTTATCTTAATCGGCCGAGGCATTTACGCACTTTCCGATTGGGGCTACACCGCCGGCACTGTGGCTGATATGATTAAAGAAGTTCTGCGCGAGGAGCAGCCGCTCCATAAAGACGAAATTGTCAGGAGGGTACTTTTGCGGCGTCAGGTGAAGCAGGCAACCATTGCCCTGAACCTTCAGGAAAAAGACCATTTTGAGCGGGTCGCCAAAGCCACCTACCAGCTAAAGCACACATGAATATTCTAGGTTTTTTGGGCGAAATACTGCAGGTCGCTGGCCTGATACTGTTCCATTACTACGGCTGGGTGCCTCTGGTCGGGGTGGTGGTTTATTTGACTTGGCAAAACCGGCGGCGCGTCGTGTGGCACCAAGGCATCGAGCAGTCTTTGCTATTAATTGAGGTACCGAAAGAAAATGAGAAGGACGCCCTAAGCGCCGAGCAAATGTTTGCCGCGTTGCATGGAATTTTGAGGCCCAAGTCCGATTTAACCAAGGAGGGCTCGCTCCAGGAGTACATCAGCTTTGAAATTGCCTCGATTGGCAACCGGATTCATTTCTACGTTTGGACGCCCAAGCACCTCAAAGACTTCGTCGAAGGCCAAATCTACGCCCAATACCCCAGCGTCCACATCAAAGAAGTCGAAGATGACTATGCCGGGCGGGAACACCTGAAAGGCAAGACCATCCTCGGAACCGAACTGGCTCTAGATAAGGACCCGGTCCTGCCGATTAAAACCTACGAAAGTTTTGCCGTTGACCCGATTAGCTCGATCACCCAAGTGCTGTCAAAGCTCGATGATGATGAAGAGATTTGGATTCAGGTTTTAGCCCGGCCGATCGAAGATGGCTGGAGCGAGGCCGGCAAAAAATTCCTCGTCGATTTGAAGGGCGGCAAAAAAGGCAAAACCCTTAAGGACGTTTTTCTTGAGTTGCCGCTTCACATAGTCTCAAACTCACTCCACGCCCTGGCCGCCCCGCCTGAAGAACCCAAAGAGGATAAGAAGGACGATAAAAAGGACGAGGATCCGACCAAAAAGTCCATCAGTGCCGCCGTTAGCGAAAAGGTGTCCAAACTGGGATACGAGGCCAAGATTAGATTGGTGTACCTTGGAACAAATAGCGAACAGGCTAGACTACGGATGCAGGCGTTAATCGGTTCATTTAAGCAATACAACACCTTAAATCTCAACGCCTTTGTGACGACAGGGAACCGAAGCGACGAGGAACTGGTAGAGGAGTACCGCGCGCGCTTTTTCCCGCCGAAGGGTTCAATTATGAACACGGCGGAGCTGGCCAGTATTTTCCATCTGCCGCACAAAAGCGTTGAAACCCCTAACATTGTCTGGAACACCGAACGAACTAGTGAACCGCCACCGACTTTGCCGATCGAAAACGAAGCCGACGCCGAAAACCTTAGTTTGTTTGGCCTTACCAACTTCCGCGGCCAGAGGCTTAAGTTCGGCATCAAGCGGCGCGACCGCGGGCGGCATCTTTATGTCATCGGCCAAACTGGGACGGGTAAATCCATGCTGCTCCAGCTTTTGACTCTGTCCGATATCTACCAGGACCAAGGATTTGCCATCGTCGACCCTCACGGGGACCTGGCCACCGACATTATGAAATATATTCCCGAGGAGAGGGTTAAAGACGTGATCTACTTCAACCCGGCCGACATCGAGTTTCCGATCGCCTTCAACCCAATGGAAGTAACCGACCCTAACTTCAAAAACAACATTTCCTCCGAAATCGTCGGCGTCTTAAAACGGATGTTCGAATCTTGGGGACCGCGGCTGGAGTATATTTTAAGGTTTACGATTCTGGCGCTCCTTGATTATCCGGATTCAACTTTGCTTGGCATTACCCGTATGCTAACCGACAAAGAGTTCCGCAAAAAAGTTGTCCGCGAGGTCCAAGACCCGGTGGTCAAAAACTTCTGGCTCAACGAGTTCGCTAGCTGGAACGACAAGTTCGCCAACGAGGCCGTCGCACCGGTCTTAAACAAAGTCGGGGCCTTCACCGCCAACCCGCTGGTCAGGAACGTCATTGGCCAGCCAAAAAGCGCCATCAACCTGCGCAAGTTAATGGATGAAGGCAAGATCTTAATCGTCAACTTAAGCCAGGGACTAATAGGGGAGGACAACGCCTCCATCCTCGGCGCGCTAATGGTCACTAAGTTGCAGCTAGCCGCCATGAGCCGGGCCAATTTACCGCTCGACCAACGCCGGCCATTTTACTTGTACGTCGACGAATTCCAGAACTTCGCCACAGACTCATTTGCGGTCATTTTAAGCGAAGCCCGTAAGTATGGCTTGTATTTGACCGTTGCAAACCAATATATCGCTCAGATCGCCGAAACGGCCGTTAAAGACGCCGTGTTCGGCAACGTTGGCTCGATTGTAACCTTCCGCGTCGGTGCCGACGACGCGACCTACCTTGCCAAGTACTTTAAACCGGTGTTTGAGGATACCGACATCGTCACCTTAAACAACCAACACATCCTGATTTCGATGAGTATCGACGGCGAGAAGTCTCCGCCATTTTCGGCTACCACCTTGATGATGCCTGAACCGGTCGAGGATATGAGCGCTAGCATTATCGCTCGCTCACGCCAGGACTACGCTAGCAGTAAGGCAGAGGTTACGGACGCGATCAGCAACTGGTCGTACGACATGCACCAAAAGACCAGAGGAGCAATGGATGAGGAAGCGGCACCGGGCGAAGACGCGCCGGTTCGTATGGGTGAACAAAAAGCGAACACACCGAGTGAGCTCAAAAATCCGGAGCCTAGACCTGTCCAACAGGAGAAAAAGCCTGAGCACAACAGAGATCATGATCGAGACAGGGATCGTCGTGATCGGCCAAAACACCACCAGCCGGAACCGAGAAAAGAGCAGCCAGCGGTAAATACACACAATCAGCCGGGCGAGTTGCACCAAGACGAAGTAGTGAAGCTGCACCAAGAATAGAGCACAGAGTAATTATTTAATTACTAATTCTGGGATAGGCAGAACCGTTGAATTAGCCGATGAGGCTACGCCGTACAATGTATATTTTGCGACATACAACGTATGGTCATAAAGCAGTATCACTGGACCTGTTTAATTGGTCTGTGATCTGGGAATACGCCTTATTGAAGCCAAAATCCTAGCACGCGGCCAAAGAATTATAAGCGGGCGGCGGTAAAGAAGCCAAGAGCATGTAAAGAGCGCCAATTAGCCAACTTCCCTGCCCCGCGGAAAACATACATTGAAAAAAAATTTCCGTTAAGTTGTAGCTACAAAATAAATTAACCACTCACCCGAATGAAAACCGAACTAAAGGGCAGAGGAGGGTTGCATCACTTATAGTAGGCTTTGCCTTCGACGCGTAGATCCACATACTCCTTTGGCCGCCGACCGCTCTTGGCCAGGCTGCTCAAAACCAATTGTAGCGCGTGGATCTGGCTCCCCGCCCCCCTAGTGGTATCGAACTTAACCAAAAACCCGCGCGCTAGGTTCACATTCAGCTCGCTTGTAGTGTCACGCACGCTCATATCCTTAACCTTCTCCCCTAACCCAGCTAGTCCGGCCGCGGTATCGAGCGTAAAGGCGACAAATCGGCTGGGCACCACTCTTTCCCCTGCCTTGACCGGCAGGTTTGTCGTATCTGTTACCACCGCCAGCTTCCCTTGCTTGTCGGTGATTTGGCGAATCACCGTTCCGTCCCTGTCCAACAGATACAATACTCCCCCGCTCCGCCAGGCCAGTGACGGTTCACGCTCGGAGACAGTAATGATCAGCCGGGTTGGCCACCCTCGTTTGAATGACAAGTGCTTGATTTCCGGAATCTCCCCTATCACCGACTGTTCCAGCCGGCCGGGGCTAAAGGTAATCAGGTTGTCCCCCAAAAGCTGCGACCGCAGTCCCTTGCGCACCGACAGTTCGATGAGTTTCGGGCTTATAGTCTGGGCGCCCTGGATCTGGACTTCGCCAATCAAAAAGTACCGCCACAGAAAAAATAGCGCTGCCGCTCCTAAAACATATTTAACCCACCACAAACGCGAACGGCCAGGCCGCCGGCGCGGGGTGGGAGTGGATGATGGCGCGGGACGCGGGCGGTTAAAACCTCTCCCGGAAGGAAGGTTCGGCCGGCCAACGTTTCTGACTTGGCGATCAGGCATCGCTTCCTGTTTCTTCTGGCTCATCAACCCGTGCCGCGGCCAAAATTACCTTGGCCAATCTTTCATCGGCATCCGGCACCGCGAACTCCCCAATCTGTTTTGACAGATAAGATCGCTCCGCTTCACTCTCAAGCAAATGATCAACTTCCCTAATCAGCGTCTGGGTCGTTAGCCTGTCTTCGGTTATTACCCGAACCGCGCCTGCCCTGCCCATAATCTGGGCATTGACGGTTTGATGTCCCCCGGTCAGGTGCGGATTTGGAATCAGGATCGTCGGTTTTTTGAGCTGCGCCAGTTCAGCCAGAGTATTCGCCCCTGCACGAGAGATTACAATGTCGGCCGCTTCCAGCGCCGCGCCAATCTCGTCATGCAAAAACGCCACCGGGCGGTACTGTGTAACCAGCTGCGGTTCCAGTTTACGGGTTTCAAACTTTACCCTCTCGATATCCTTCTCACCGGTGACATGGATCAGCTGGACCTTTTGTAATAATTCAGGCAGAGCGGATAGCACCGCTTCGTTGACCCGCTGGGCCCCGCTAGAGCCTCCAAGTACCAGGACTACTGGCTTTTTCTCGTCGAAGTTAAAGTGTTTTAGCCCGGCCAGGCGATGGGATTTAGTGATTAGGCCGCGGACCGGGTTGCCGACGTAGACTAACTTGTCGGATGGCTCGCCCCGGTACTTATCAACCGGAAACCCGGTGGCGAGTTTCGCCGCCCAGCGCGACAGGATTCGGTTCGTCAGACCAGGCACTGCGTCAGAGTCATGGATCACCAGCGGGTATCTCATTAGTCCGGCGGCTATCCCTACCGGCAACCCGACATAACCCCCTTTTACGAACACTACGTTCGGATCGTAGGCTTTAATAATTTTGCGGCTTTGCCAAACACCGGCAGCAACCCGGAATAGGTCGGTGAAGTTTCGGCCTATACTTGACAAATTAGCTATTCTATGTTGTAGCTTTAACTTATGAAAACGGCGGTACTTGCCCGCCGCGATCGGCTTAAACTCCAGGCCAGCTCCCCGCGCCAGCTTGGCCTCAACTCCTCCGCCGGTCCCGACGTACAAAATCTCGGCGGACTTATCGAGCCGTTTTAGGGCGTCGGCCGTAGCCAGAATCGGCGAAATGTGACCACCGGTCCCCCCGCCGCTGACGAGAATTCGCATCAGCCTCCTCCGTTACGGTATGTTTGGAAATGTTGTGCAGGATCCCGACCGCCAGCAGTGTGATCACTAAGTTAGTTCCGCCGAAACTAATAAACGGGAGCGGGATGCCGGTTAAGGGCATCAAACTAAGCATCGCCATGATGTTAATAATCGCCTGGAACATAATCCATAAGGTAATACCACTAGCCGCTAGCCGCGAAAACATGTCCGGCGCCAGTTTGGCGATTTTAAAGCCGCGGTAGATTACGATTCCTAAAATAGCAATCACTATCATTGAGCCAATCAGCCCGAACTCTTCGGCGATGACGGCAAAAATCGAGTCATTGGCGGCTTCCGGCAGGTAACCATAAATTTGGACGCTCTTACCCAGGCCGACGCCAAGTAATCCGCCGGAACCTATCGCGATCAATGCTTGGTTAATGTGATAACCAACACCAGTGACATCCTTAGATGGATTCAAGAACGCGGTGATTCTGGCCAAACGGTGTGAGAAGGCTACGACCGCAACGGTTCCTAGAGCCGCAGCGCCGGCCAGCATAGCGCCAAAGTGGCTCCAGCGCATACCGGCAATAAAGTACATAAACATACAGGCGAGAGCTATAACCGCCATCGTCCCCAAGTCGCGCTGGAAGAACACGACAACCGCCGACACCAGAAGCATGATCAAGCCGAACGGCGCTAACCCGTCCCACAAACTGCGGATGCTTCCTTTCTGTTTCTCAAACCATGCCGCCAGGTACAGAATAATCGCCGGTTTTAAAAGCTCCGCCGGTTGAAAGGTAATCGGTCCCAAACTGACCCACCGTGTTGCTCCGTTACGGGCAACACCGAGACCGGGAACTAAGAGCGCCACCAAACCGAGCAGCGCCAAGATAATCAGATACTTTGACCACACCCGCCAGCGCTCGTAACTAACGCTCGAAGCCCAGACCCAGGCCACCAACCCGAGTCCGAGACTGACAACCTGGCGCAAGAAGAAGTAATTGCCCTCACTGCCGCCAACGTTGTTTGAGAGTACCGGGCTCAGGGAATAAATCATGATCAGGCCTATGCCAAGCAGCGCCGCCACGCCGAGTGTCAGAATATAATCCGGCCGGTGCGCTCGGGGCTTCATAAAAGCTTCGTCCCAAAAAGCGCTATCATCAGCCCGACGGCGCCGCAAATCTGCCCAATTACCCACAGCCGCATAGTTACCTTCGTTTCCGGCCAGCCCTTAGCAATGAGGTGGTGATGTAGCGGCGCGGAGATAAAGACCTTACGTTTAAAGATTTTCTTCGACAGGATCTGGATGACGCTAGATCCGGCTTCAAGCACAAACACACCGCCAATAATCGGCAATACAAACGCCGAATTTAAAAGCATCGCTACGACTCCAAGGGCTGTACCGAAGGCAAAAGCCCCGGTATCACCCATTAGAAAGCGGCATGGGAAAATATTGAACCAGGTGTAGGCCAAAAGCACACCAACCATGGTGGCGCAAAATCCCGCGATGCCGATGTTGCCGGTCAAAAAGGCGTAAACACCGAAGGTTCCAAACGCCGTTGCCAGTAGTCCACCGGCCAACCCGTCAAGTCCGTCGGTAATATTAACGGCGTTGGCGGTCGAGACAACCACCGCAATAAAAAGCGGAATATAGAGCCAGCCAATCTCATAATCGCCGAATGCCGGAACATGAATCTGGCTGTAACCTAGTTTGTAGAAGAAATAAAGTGCGCCCAAGACAGCGATTCCGAGGATCAACAAAAGCTTCATCTTCGCTTTTAGCCCTCCAGCTAAGTTGCGGGAGCCGCGGATGTTAATGTAATCGTCAATCAGCCCAACAGCGCCGGCCGCCACCAAGACGAACAGCGGCAAGTAGGTTTGCGAGCGTGACAAATTAAGCACCACCGTAACCACAACGGCTGCCGCGATGCCAATAATACCTGCCATGGTCGGAATATCCCGTCGATGCTTTTCGACTTGTTGCTGGTGGGCGATCGGCGCCGCCTCCCCCGTTGTGGCGTGGGTCCTAGCTTTTTTCCACCACTGGCGCTTGAAAGCGAAATGTGTATAAACAGGTGTCAGCAGCATCGCCAAGATAAACGCGTAAACCGCCTGGCCGAAAATTTTGATAATCAAGTGAGCACTGCCAGATCGAAATATGGTTTCCATTAGAAGTATTTTACCATCATGCTGGTGCTATCCCCAGGTAGCGGATTAAGTATTTGGCGATATTGGCGAAAACCGGCACCGTCGTAGTCTCAGCAAAGGTACCGATCTGCGGCTGGTCAATCCTGACCATCATCACAAAACGCGGGTGGTTGGCAGGCAAAAAACCAACGAATGAGCCGATGGTTTTGTTGGTCAGGTACCCCGGCGCGTTAGGGTCCGGTATCTGGGCGGTACCGGTCTTGCCGGCTACCGTGTAGCCTTTAATTTGAGTCAGGTACCCGTTACCATGCTCAACCACCGTAATCATCATCTTGCGTAAATCCGACGCAGCGCGCTCGGAAATTATGTGTCCATTGACCAGCCTTGGCGAAGTTTTTTTGACCTCTCCTTTAGGCGAGATAATTTGGTCGATCAACTGAGGCTGGTACAGCCTACCCCCATTGGCAATCGCCGTTGCCGCCATGACCATCTGCATAACCGTCACCGATAGACCCTGACCGAAACTCATGTTGGCGTAGTTAATGTTACGGCTGCCCGGCACGGGCACAAATCCAGCCGCCTCCGCCGGCTGCTCCACACCGGTCTTTGAACCAAACCCAAAGTGCTTCGTTATGTAATCAAACAGCGTCTGCTTCCCTACGGCGGTAATTTTGTCAGGGTCGCCGCCCAGCTGCTTCAGGATGAAGATCACGCCAGTGTTGAGCGAGAAAGTGATAACGTGGGTCATATCCTGCTTGCCCCATATCCGATTTTCAGCGTTGTGCACCGTGTAGCCGTCCGATTTGAACGAACCGGTGTCTTTGTACTTGGTGGTTGGCTTGACCTTGCCGGTGTCGAGCCCTGCTGCCATAGTAATAATCTTAAATCCGGAACCAGGCTCAAATAAGTTCGACACCACTCGGTTATCGAATACGTTATAGTCGGTCACAGCCCCGTAGTTGGCCGGGTCGTAGGTTGGATAGTTGGCCATCGCCCAGACTTTGCCGGTTTGAGGATCAACCACCACGACACTCCCTGATTTTGCCCGAACCGCTTTCACTCCCGCGGCTAAATATTTTTCGGCTTGAGCCTGGATATTACGGTCAATGGTTAAAACCAGATCGGAGCCATCTACGGGGGGTTTAATCAGGTTTTTGGCGGTAGGAATAGGGTTTCCCTGGGTGTCGGTGATAGCTTTTAGCAGGCCGTTTTGGCCGGCTAGGTCTTTGTTGAAGTAACCCTCAACCCCGTACTGCCCAGCGCCGTCACCATTAACAAAGCCGAGCAGCTGGGAGGCCAAATCGCCCTCCGGATAAGTGCGGTACTGATTTTCGGTTAAACCGATTCCAAGCAGCTTTAACGAACCAATCTTGCTGGCCAGGGCCGACTCAACCCTGCTTTTTAAGACGACATATTGGCCGCCCCGGTTTAGTTTATCCAAATATCCTTGAGGGCTATCGCCCGTAACGTGAGCCAGGCTCTTAGCGGTATCGGCCCGATCCTTGTTTTGAATTAAGCTGGGGTCGGCGTAAAGCAGGTACAGATTTTGGTTCAGCGCCAGCGGTACGGTCTGGTCACCATCGTGGGCCATGATTTCGCCGCGCCGAGCCGGAACGTCGAATTTGCGCGAGTGCGATTTGGCGGCCTGAGCGGTATAAAAGCCGTGTTTAACTACCTGCAAACTAAATAGCCTCCAGGCAAGTAAAATTCCAGCCGCGAACATCACAAGCGTCAGCAAACTGATGCGCCGCGTCTGGACTTTGGTTTCCGTATAGTTAAACTCGGCCATTATCCTAGCCTCTCGTGATGGCTCTATTTAATGAATGTGGTGGGCCCTTCGGAGACCAATCCTTTAACGGCATTGGACGATGAAATGCTGTGGATCGATTGTAACCTGGCGGCCTCAATTTCAAGATCCTGTTTTTGCGACAGCAGCTGGTTTTTCTGGCTTTTAAGCTGGTTGAGCTTGGTACCGAAGACGCTGGTTTTGGTGATCTGTGTCAGGTACAAAAGCGCCAGCAAACAAACAACCGCGATGGTAACGAAGCGGCTTGAGACCGGCCCGACCATAACCTTGCTGCGGCTGCGGTATAAGTTCTGGTTGCGCCTGGCGGCGACTGTGAAGGTGGTCATTTATTTTTCCTTTGTTTATTTTTGGTTTTGGTGGGGCGTCCGCTCAGGCAACGGATCGCCCCTTTCGTCGCGCCTACTTGCGGCGGCGCAGTACCCGAACTTTGATGGAGACGGCGTTTGAGCGTCCCCGTACTGGGATAGTCATTTTTTCCCCTCCTTTAGCGTTTTTATTTTCTTGGCGGCTCGCAGCTTGGCGCTGCGGGCGCGCGGGTTATTGTCAAAATCTCTGCCGGAAAGCGGCTTTTTGGTCAGGATTTCCAGATCGTTTGCCTCTTTGAAGGCTTGCTTCACGATCCGATCCTCCAGCGAGTGGAAGCTAATCACCGCGATGCGGCCTCCTTCTGCCAGTAGATCGATCATTAATGGCAAACCGCTCCTTAACTGCTCGAGCTCGCCGTTAACTTCGATCCGTATAGCCTGGAAGGTCCTCGTCGCCGAGTCGATCTTGCCGGAGTAGCCGACGGCCTTACGAACAGCGTCTGCCAGCTCCTGTGTGCCATTAAACGGACGTTGGCTGGCGATCGCCCTAGCTACCCTGCCGGCCTTATGCTCCTCGCCGTACTCGCCGATAATGCGTTTGAGGTCGTACTCCGAGTATTTGTTGACTATTTCGGCGGCGCTAAGCGTTTGGGTCGGGTCCATTCTCATATCGAGCGGACCGTTCCCGCTAAAGCTAAATCCTCTTTCCGGACTGTCAAATTGCGGTGACGAAACCCCAACGTCGAGCAAGATCAGATCAAACTGCTCCCCCACATCCAGCAGCTGCTTAGCCGCCTGGACGAACGAAGCCTGGTAGATAGAGGCCCTGTCGCCGAATTGAGCCTCGAGGTGCTCAACCGCGGTAGGATCTCTATCTACCAGTACCGATTTGCCGCTAGTTTTTTCCAGTATCGCCGCCGCATGCCCTCCGAACCCGGCCGTAGCGTCCAAATACGAATCGCCCGGCTGCGGTTCTAGCAGCTCGATTACCTGGTTAAGTAAAACTGGCTGGTGCTGGTGTTTCATTTTCAAGGTCACCTAGTCAGCAGCCAACTTTTTGTTTGAGGTTTGGGTTTTGAGTTGGTTTCCCGCCTGATTCTTTTCAGGGAAGAATCGGGTGGGAGAGTTTGTTGTGGCAAGGAATTTAGGTTAATAAATTCCTTATCTCGAGAGATGTGTGAGGTGGAGTTTGTGTCAGAAGGTACTGGGACTACGGGTCCCCTACCGGTTTGCTGACTGCCAACTAGTTAACGGTGAAAATTTTGTTTGGTAGTTTTTGTTTTGTTATCAAAGATCTTGTTGCTAGATTTTGGGCTTAACTTTCGCTCTCCGGATCCGCCAGTAGTGTCCTGTGTCGGTCGGGATCCGTACCGCCTTCCAGTCTTTGTCTCGATCTAGTCCGCTAAGCTCCAGGAGCTCGGCGTCCAGGGTCGCCCGACCCCGTTTGGCGTCGATGGTTACCTCTTGCAGTTGGCTGTAGAAAAAGTCTGCTTGCTTCGCTAACTGCTGGTTCAAGACCGTTGGCGTGCGATCGTCAGTGTTGGGGTTAACCTTTAAAGCCTTTGCCATTTCCCCTGTCCAGATTTTTCTTGGGTACAGGTGAATGGTTTGGTCAAACCCAGGAGTGATCACTGCAACCTCGTCAGAAAACTCACTTCGCACCGACGGTGGAAGTGTTAAACGATTTTTTTCGTCTAGTCGCCCTCGGAAGTTGTAGATCATCTTGTTCCTTTTCAACCCTCCTGGGTTTGCCCACTGCAACCCACTAAATTCAGTATATGCCGTCCCCCACCCACCTGTCAACTATTTTATATCAAAAAAACGCCTCTCCCTGTTGCCAGGAAGAGGCGCCCCGTTTAACCCCCCAAGGTGAACTCCCCATTCACCCTAAGGGCATCAATCGGCCCTATATTGCAGAACGGCACTGCATCCATCATTTCAAGCCACCAGAAGACGAAATGATCACCGAGACAAAGTTCCTCCCTAAGGACGGAGACTCTGCTGTCAGCAATCGTAATGCCTCCTACTGGATCGAGATGGACTAGCTCTGCAGACACTACTTCGACTACTTGGAACACTGCCTCCGAGGGACCTGGATTTAACACCAGCATATCCCCGACCTGCAGGTCTTTCATGTCGAAGCAATCGTTCATAACCGCTCCTTCCGGTAAGTGTCGGCCACAATGGCGGACTCTTAAGGAAGTGCATCCGGAACGAGTAGTTGAACCGAGAGATTATAGCAAGAATAGATCCATCTGTCAATAGTGGTTATGCTGATTAGAGTTTGCGGTAGACGGCTTCGAAGTGGACTTTTTGGCCTGTTTTGGGCGCGTCGTGGGGTCTCTTAACTTCTTCGATATTCCCCGCTTGCTCGAACCCAAACCTCGCCACGTTCTTGAGTTCATCCCTTGAGAAGTAATGCGCTATTAACCCTTGTTTTGAGCCGGTGTGATAACGAATCGAAAAACTGCCGTCATCCAGCTGCTCCACCTTTTCATACTCTTCGTCGATTGGCATATCAACCGATCTTACGCGTACAAACAGCAATCCGTGCGGCTTTAGCAGCTTGGCACACACCTTGAAGTACTCCTCCGCCTGTTTGGCATCTCCATGCTGAAACACCTGAATCGCGATGATGTAGCCGT
Organism: uncultured Candidatus Saccharibacteria bacterium; assembly: GCA_964547425.1. Lineage (GTDB taxonomy): Bacteria > Patescibacteriota > Saccharimonadia > UBA4664 > CAZJNH01 > CAZJNH01. Next base: position 25,107 of record CAZJNH010000001.1, read on the forward strand.
ATTTTTCCTGCTCATCAAACTCCAAGAAATTGCCGTGGAGTAATTCGGCATTCGGCTTTTTCTCCAAGACTTGGTCTAGGGCGATGTGTGATATATCAAGCCCTTCCAGCTTTAGCCCGGCGTCAAGCAGCGGCAGAAAGTTCCGACCGTTGCCACAGCCGACATATAACCCCTTGGCCTTCGTGTGCCCCGTCCGCTCCAGCGCTATGATTATCCGCTTAATAAACGGCAGCGGGTCCTCGCCGGCATATTTGCCGCCGGCTGAATAAACCTTATCCCAGGCGGCCGCCACGTCCTCCATTAGAAGGTGGAGAGTTGTTTTTTGATCTGCTCGTTGAGGTCGGAGATTTTGACGCGGTCTTGCTTCATAGTGTCGCGGTGCCGGATGGTGACGGACTTGTCGTCTAAGCTGTCGAAGTCGACTGTTACACACAGAGGGGTGCCGATTTCGTCTTGGCGGCGGTAACGGCGGCCGATCGATTGGGTTTCGTCGTACTCGGTCTTGAATTCGCCCGACAACTGCTGCCAGACATCTTTGGCTAGCGGTGAGAGCTTGGCGTCTTTGGATAAAGGCAGAACGGCGACTTTGACCGGGGCGATGTCGGGATGGAACTTTAATACCACCCGCTTCTCGTCCTTCACGGTTTCTTCGTTATAAGCGTCGAGCATTAATGCGAGGAACAATCGGCCGATACCGATTGAAGGTTCGATGACGTATGGGATGTACCGTTTGCCGGATGGTTCGTCGAAGTAACTCAAATCCTTGCCGCTGGTTTTGGCGTGGGCCGAGAGATCGTAATCGGTGCGATTGGCGATGCCCCACAATTCCTTAAAGCCCATCGGGAAGTTGTACTGGATGTCCACCGAAGCCGCGGCGTAGTGTGCCCGCTCGTCTTTGGCGTGGTCGTGGAATTTGAGGTTTTCTTTTTTCATACCGATCGAGATCAAGAAATCCCAACAAAACTGCTTCCATTTTTTATACTCCTCTTCCGCCTGATCCGGCTCAACGAAGTACTCCAGCTCCATCTGTTCAAACTCTCGCACGCGGAAAACAAAATCACCAGGCGTAATTTCGTTTCGAAAAGCCTTGCCGATCTGCGCAATGCCAAACGGGATTTTTTGCCGGCTAGTTTCGCGGACGTTTAGGAATTGGGCGAAGATGCCACCGGCGGTTTCAGGCCGCAGGTAAGAAATGCTCGAGTCATCCTGGACCGGGCCGACATGCGTTTTAAACATCATATTAAACTGCCGGGCTTCGGTTAGCTCTTTCTTGCCGCAGTTCGGGCAGGCCTTGTCTTTTAAGGCATCATTCAACTTCTTAAGATCGTTAGTATCGATTGCGGCGACGTGGTCGGCCCTGAAGCGGTGTTTACAGCTTTTGCAGTCAACCATTGGGTCAACGAATGTCTCGACGTGCCCGCTGGCCTCCCACAGCTTGGGGTTTTGGATGATCGTTGAGTCGAGGCCGACGATGTTTTGGTGGCCGTAAACAAAGGCTTTCCACCAGGCCTTGCGGATGTTGTCGACCATCTCGGTACCGTATGGGCCCCAATCCCAAAAGCCGGAAATTCCGCCGTAAATCTCACTGGCCTGAAACACAAAACCCCGCCGCTTGGCGAGTGAGACGATTTCATCCATACTGATCGGTTTATTTTGGCTCATTAAAAGGAAAAATTACTTTCGTTGGTCACTTCATTGTACTCATCGGGAGTAATTCTGCCTAGTTCGAGCAACCGGTCCATATCGGCAATGAAACTAGCCCTTACTCGGCTGAAGCTCTCAGAACCTTGATCATTGAGAACTTTGAGCACTGCAATACACTCCGCGATATAACCCTCAACTTCCTCTTCTCTTAATGCGTCAACGGCGTCAGGATCCAACCCTCTCCTCCATCATATCCCGGCTATTAAAACGCAGACCAAAGGTTTGTTCCAGAAACGCGTTGGACATCGGTAACGACAGCTTAGCTAATTCATCAACCTCGTCCGGCAGCTGGTTCTTTAGCAGTGCTTGCCAGACCGCCAAAGTCTCCCGGCTCATTTTGTATGGACGGCTGGTGGTACAACCTCCGTCGACCACTCCCCCTTTTTTCGGATCAAAATAGTACCCCTCGGAAACCTCGCCGCACACCACACAGTTCTCCAGATGCGGCCGATAACCTAAAAGATCCATCAGTCTCAGCTTAAAACTTAGTTCCAGTGTTGAGCTGTAACCTCGCCGGTCGAGCTCCCCCAGTAAATCTGCCGCCAGACGAAACACCCGCGGCTCCGCCCTCCCTTCACCAGTCAGCTTCTCAAGCATCTCCGCCATTAAGTAAGCGAAGGTCAGACTCTGCCAGTTCTCAGCCAAATTCAAATAATGTTTTTTAAGCCTGGCCCCAGCGATCACGTCCAAGTTTCGTCCCTTAGCAAACATCAACTCGGTTTCGCTAAACAACTCCAAGTGCCCGGCCATCCGGCTTTTTATCTTCCTCACTCCCCTGGCCACGCCTTTGATCTTGCCATGGTCGGGCGTCAGAAACGTAATAATCCGGTCCGCCTCGCCAAAATTAATCCGCCTTAAAACTAACCCGGTCGTTTTATAGGTTGGCATGCTTCTATTATAGCTTTAACGCTCCGGAGGGGTATTGCCCGAGGCGACGCTTGTCGCAAGGTCGACGGGGAGCCGAGGGCGGTACCCCGGAAGGAGCCTAGCTTTTGACTTCGAGGGCCTTGACGGCTTTTTCTACGACTTCGTCAGGTGTGTGGTGAGACTTTATAAGATAGTCGGCAACACCGAGAGCGCGGGCCAAGTCCCGGTTCATATCGACCTCGGATTCACCAAGATTCGTCAGCAAAATCACTGGGATCTGCCGCAGCTCAGGATGCTTTTTGACCTCTTTCAAAACATGGAAGCCATTAACGCGAGGCATTAAGATGTCGAGTAAAATCAACTCCGGCTTAAAGGTTTCGAGCATCTTCAAACACTCTTCCCCGTTGGTCGCAACCGTAATGTCGTGGCCTTCCAGCTCAAACTTTGCCTGGTACATCTCTACCAGAATATTGTCGTCCTCTACCAGCATAATTTTGGCCACTGATTTCCCTCCTAATACTTAAGTGATTCTAACAGCCGACCCGCTAATTCAGAAGCGTAAGAATTTTCCCCAAAACAAACAGTCGCTTCGCTCCTTCGGATTGTTTTGGGGTCCCCCTTCAGTTCAGCAAGGTTAATTGCTTGGCGATCGGCAGTGAAAAGCTAAACTTTGACCCCGCCGACTCTCGGCTGGTCACCCAAATCCGCCCGCCGTGCGCCTCCACCAAATTCTTCACAATATAGAGTCCCAGCCCTGTCCCCCCAGCCTGCACCGTCATTGGGTTAAACACCCGGCCAAACTTCTGGAACAATTTGCCAATCTGGCTAGGGGTAATCCCCACTCCTTTGTCGGTGATGCTGGTGATCAGTTCGTCCCCGTGGATTTTGAAATCAATCGTCACCTCGCTTTTTGGCATCGAGTATTTAATACCGTTATCAACTAAATTAGTCAGGATCTGCCGCAGCCGGCTTTCGTCGGCCAAGACTAACGGCAAGCGGTAGCGCCGGTTAACTTTGAGGGTAATGTCGCGTTCGAAGCCTTTGCCGGCCAGTTCGGTAACAACATCGCGGATAATGTTCTCCATCGCCAGCGGCCGTAGATCCAGATTAATTTTGCCGCCTTCGATGTGGCTGATGTCTAAAAGGTCTTCAACAAGATCGATCATCCGTTGGTTGCTTTGGTAAACCCGCGACAGGTAGTGGAACTGTTTGTCGGTTAAATCCCCAAAGTCTTTTTTCAGCAACATACTCATAAAACCTTTGATCGCCGAGAGCGGCGTGCGCAGCTCGTGCGAGACGATCGAGATGAAATCGCTTTTGATCTCTTCAATCTCCCGGTCGCGCTGGATGTTACGAATAACGGCGATGCCGGAGGTAACGTTGCCGTCGTGGTCGAGCATCGGCGAGTAGCTTATCTGGGCCCAGAACCGGTTGCCGGCTTTGCCTTCGATCAGCTGCTCGGTTTTAGGGATGGTTTTGCCGCCTGAGAGCACCTGTTTAATCGGTGATCGACCCGACAGATCTATCCCCTCCGGTGAGACGGTCCGGATAATTTTAGTAAACGGCTGGCCGATAGCTTCGGTCACGGAGTATTGAGTCAATCCGGCGCAGGTGGCGTTAAAGCCGACGATCCGGCCTTCGTGGTCGTAGATGACAATTCCGTCCTCGGTAAATTTAAACACCGCCTCCCAGCGTTCCCGCCTGGCGTTAACCTCCTGGTAAAGGTTGGCGTTTTCGATCAAGATGCCTTTGCGCATCGCCGCGATCTTGAGGAAGTTAAGGTCGCTTTTGGTGTAAGGTTTATCCTGACGCGTAGCCAAGATACAACCCATAACTTTAGAGTGGATGGTAATCGGAACGCTAATCGAGTAATGAGCAAAAACCGACTTCGGTTCGCCCTCCCCTAGATTGTTGATCTCGGCCTTGCGCGTCAAAAATACCCGCCCCACTAAATCTTTTTTTGTCGGTGATACCTCGTCCGGATGTTCATTAAAGTTAGTGCTGGTCGCCATTCGGGCGAGTTTCTTCTGCCTCGGTGAATAAAGGTAAATGCTGGTATAGGGTGATTCGAGTAATGTAGATAAGTGAGTGGTGAATTTTTTGTAAAGCTGTTCCGGCCGCAAGCTGAAAATAGCCGACAGGTCGGTCAGCTCATTTAATTTACGCGCATTTTTTTGCTCCTCCATCGCCAGCGCGTTGGCCTCAACGGTCTTTTCAACTAAGGCAGTGATGTCTCGGCCGGTGGCGATCATACCGGTCACTTTACCCTCAACCTTGAGCGGTCCGCAGGAAAACTGAATGTGCCGGTTGGTTTTAGTGGCAAAGCAGTAGACCAGAATTTTCTTGCCTTGCATCACCTGCTTAAAAACATCGGCCGGATCCCGGTCGAACTCCAGAGGCGGCTGGGCTTTTAAGACCTCCGCCATCTTTAGTCCGACGATCGGCTGGTCGATACCAAAAAGTTCCAGCCACTCCCGGTTGTGGTCTAGCACCGTATCGGTCCGGTCGATCACTACAAATCCATCATTAAAGTTTGAGATCACCGCAGCCAGCCGCTCCTTTACCCATGACAGTGCGGTGACATCGCGTACCAGCATCAAATACCCGGCCATTTCACCGTCCTCGATGCATGCCTGGCGAATTATCTCAACCGCCCGGTTTTGGAGATGGGCAATGTAGCTTGAGTCGCCCTGCCGCACCAAACCTTTTCGGATAATTTCGGGTTTTTCTTTGGCCGATTCCGCCAGCAGCGTAATTAAATCCTGGCCGCTCAACTCCTCTCCGAGTAACGACCGGGCAGTTGTGTTGGCATAAGCCACCTTGTAGTCCAGTGAGGTCACCATCATCCCGTGGTGCATCAGTTCTGCAGCTGGACGAATTTTGGCGCAAACCGATTCCAGCAGGGTAGCTGATTTGCCCGCGGTCGGCTGTTTGGTCTTAAGATCTTTAGTCGGCACTTACACCCTTCCTTCAACTGTCTAACTTACCACCCGCCAGAAGCCCCCTCAAGCTTAAGCTTTTACAGACTTGGTGCCATATTCGTATATGTAGAAATTAGTACCTCGGACCGCCGGCTTCTTGTCTGGAATTGCAAACGCGAAACTGACCAATCTGGTCGGTGAGGTAATGCGGCGCTTTAGCTCCCGATCGAGTTTGGGCATATAACGGTCGATTAAAAAAACAAATATACCGTCCGCCTTAGGCCACTGGGCGTGCCAATAATTACCAAGCTTAATCGATACCAGACGGCGGTAGCGCCAGCAATTAATCCTCGCCGCTGCGTAAAGCCAGGGATTGATTTCATAGCCTACGCCTCGGATACCTCTCTTAGCGGCAGCTTTAAGCAGGCGTCCTTCACCGCAGCCCAAATCCAGAAGTACCTGGCCCGGTTTTAGCTCTAAAGCGTCAACCAGCGGCTGCACTTGACTGCCAAGCGTCGGCACATACGGAGCTCCTAACAGAGCACCTAGACTAAAGCCGATAACTATCAGCGAGCCCAGTAGAACAAGGATCAAACCGCGGCCGGGTCGTCCGGTCCGGCAGGTGCCGGGGTGTCGTATTTTTGCTTAATTTCTTCGATCTTGTTTTCGACTTTGTCCAACCGGCCCTTCAGGTCTTGCCACAGTTTCATCCCCTGCTCGAATTGCTCCAGGCCTTTATCTAAATCCACCTCACCACTCTCTAATTGGGCGGCGATTTTTTCCAGTTCGGCTAGCTTGTCACCAAAGTTATCTTTGTCTGTCATCGACTTTTGCTCCCAATTTACCTGCGTGCAATTGTATCACCAGATCATCACCGGCCTTAACCTGCGACGCATCTTTTACAATTGTGTTTCCGGCGAAGGTGATCGAATAACCTCGCGACAACAGCCCTTGCGGATTAGCTGCTGCCAATAAACGCGACAATCCAGCCAGGTTTTGCTGGTAAGTCGCCACCTGCCCACTGAAGCGGGTCAAAAATTGCCGCAACCTGGTTTCGGCGTTTCTAATTTGTTCCAGCGGTTGCTTCAGGACCGCTTCGAGGCTTCCGGCGAGCAGCTGGAGCCGGCGTCCGGACTCGTCAACTAGCTGCCTGATCGATCGGGTCAGGTCCGCTTTTTGTTGATCCAAATGCCTGCTAACCTCTTCCCGGCTCGGCGCCACCAAGTGGGCTGCCTGAGTCGGCGTCGGCGCCCGCAGGTCCGCTACCAAATCGGCGAGGCTAATGTCGGGTTCGTGCCCGACCCCAACTACGATCGGTGTCCGGCTGCCAGCTACCGCCCGGGCCACCGGCTCAGAGTTAAAGGCCTGTAAATCATCCAGGCTGCCGCCGCCGCGGATCAGTACTAAGGTGTCGAGCGGCTCCGCTAATTGGTTAAGGTATCCCAGCGCCCCAACGATCTGGTCGACAGCACCAATCCCTTGTACCATCACCGGCGTAAAAACAATCTCTAGGCCACCCCAACGAGAATTTAGCACCCGCATGAAGTCATGCAATACGGCACCCTCTTTCGAAGTCACCAACCCGATCCGGCGCGGAAACTCAGGGATAGGACGCTTGCGGGCCGGGTCAAACAATCCTTCCTGTTCCAGCTTGGCTTTAAGTAGTTCATAGGCTCGGCGCAGCTCGCCTTCCCCAGCCAGTTCAAGAGTTTCGATCTGAAAACTAAAACCGTACTGCGGGTGCAGCTTCGGCGTACCGGTCGCCCGGATCTTCATCCCATCCTCCAGCGGATGCTGCAGCCGGTTCTTAAAGATCACACTGCGCAGCATCGCCTCCTCTTCCTTCAAGTTGAATTGGTACGTCGCCGGCGTTGCTCGGTAACCGGAAATCTCCCCCTCCACCACAACGCTTTGATAGCCGAACTGCAGATGCAGATCAACAGCGTGAATAAACTCTTTGACGCTAAGAGGTTTTTGCGGATTCATGCCAAAACCTCCTTTTTGGTCACCCTTTGGCGGTAGTAGTAAAATCCAACCGGCAAAAAGACCGCCATATTCACGAGCCGGTAAACCAAGACTATCGAAAAACTTAGGCTAAAGGGCTGGCCTAAAGCCACTAGAGTCGCGATCATCGCCGCCTCATAAGCTCCGGCGCCGTTGGTAGCCACCCCGGTCAGGCTAAAGATATTAGCCAAAGTATAGGCGGCAACCACCACGCCCGGGTTAATCCAAACCCCAAAAGCCGCGAACACCACATAAACCGTTGCTACCTCGGTTACATTGCCGACTATCGAGTAAATCGCCGGTTGATGCCATAATCCGTGCCGCTGAAACAGCAGCTGCTTACCCTGGTAAAATTCATCCAGAAAACCCCCAATCTGCTCGCTGGTAACCAGTTGACGGTGCCGCAGCCGCTGCCACAGGCGGTTAGCAAACCTCACCATAGGCATCAGTAGCCGCTCCACTAACCCGCGCTGGTTAATCACCGCCGCCAGAAAAATGCCAATGCCGAGCAGCAGCATAATAAACAGCAAGATCACCCTCACCGTCACACGGTTGACGTTGCCGCCATAAAAAAGCAGTAAGAACCCGATTCCCAGTACTACCAAAAAGGACAAGTACCCGAAAACCTGCCAGCCAAGCTGCGCCAGCGTGGTTTTGCCGGACGGCACTTCGTCGCTTAAATCTTTGGCGAAGTAGGAAATCCCGGATATGCCGGCTGAAGGAAACGCCTGGTTAACGAAGTTAATCGCGATAGCGGCTTTGTATAGTCTCTTGAGATCGATTTTGTAGCCCAAGATCGAAAGAAAACTCTCGTAAAACTTGGCGTTAAAGTAGTAGCCGACCAATTGGATCGGAATTAATAAAATCAGAATCAACGGGTTTACGTGCCGGAAAATTTCCGGCAGCTGGCTTAGTCGGCCGAGGTTAGCCGCGACGATACCAATTAGAGCGACTAGGCCGACGCTAACCAATAATCTGCGAGCAGTCATAACCAATATTATATCGAGGATTCAGGATACACGATACACTTAGACTATGAAGTATCTTGCGGTATTGGGCCGGGAAGCTGAACTGTCGCTAGCGGAACTGGAGAGTGTGCTTGGCGGGGTGGAGCCGTTCGGCGGCTGTGCCTTAATCCCAGCCTTGCCGGATCAAAACCAACTGGGAGGTTCGGTTAAGCTGGCCAAAGTTGTTCGGCGATCGCCTTGGGCAGGCTGGGACAAGCTGAAGCTTAACCTCGACCAATTACCGCTCACTGAAGGCAAAACCACCTTCGGAGTCAGTTTTTACGGACCTCCAACCCTAGCCGGAGGCGCGAAGAAATTCGCTCTTGAACTCAAAAAGCAGCTTCCTGGTTCCGCCCGAGCTGTCGTCTCCGACTCTCCTCTAACCGCGGCTCAACTCAAGTTCAATAAAGTGCTCGATAAGGGGTTTGAGCTAATCGTGGCGGTCAACGCCAACGAGGCGATTTTAGCTCTAACTGAATCGTTCCAGGACATCGATTGGTACTCAAAGCGTGACTATGACCGGCCAGGCCGCGACGCCAAAGTCGGAATGCTGCCTCCTAAGCTCGCCCAAATAATGATCAACCTGTCTAAGGGCGATAAAATTTATGACCCGTTCTGCGGCACCGGCGTAGTTCTCCAGGAAGCCCTGCTAATGGGCAAGCCGGCCAGCGGGTCTGATCTTGAGCCTCGGATGGTTGAGCTAACCGAAAAAAACCTCGCCTGGCTGCGCCAGCAAGTTGAAAGTGAATTGGCCGACGCTGAAGTAAGCCAGGCCGACGCTCGTACGGTGCAAATTCCGGCAGGCTTCTCGGTTGTGTCCGAAGGTTACCTGGGCCCGCCCTTAACCAAAGCCCCTTCTCCGGACGAATTAGGTAAACTGAAGGCTGAGCTAGGTACTCTATTTACTGGGTGCTTAAGCAGCTGGAGCAAACAAAACGTTAGCCGGGTTTGCTTGGCGATCCCTTCCTGGCGAGTTAATTGGTCATCGAGCTTCGGCCCCCTCCAAGCCCCAGCGCTCATTGACCATCTCGATACAGTTGGGTATAATTTGGTGCGATTTAAACACGCCGACAGCCGTAAGTTAATTTATGCCCGGAAAGACCAATTGGTCGGGCGCCAGCTGTTGGTCCTGGAGAAAAAATAAGTCATGGCACACGTAAAAGCAGGGGGAACATCACGGTTAGGGAGAGACTCGGAGTCAAAACGGCTCGGGGTTAAATTGTTTGGCGGCGAAACCGTAACCGCCGGCCAAATCATCGTGCGCCAGCGCGGCACTAAAATGATCGCCGGCCCCGGCACTTCCCTGGGCAAAGACCACACCATTCATGCCACCCAAGCCGGTAAAGTTAATTACTCCGTCAAACGCAAAACCGACTTCTCAAGCGCCCACACTCGCCGTACGCACGTCTCCGTAATTTCTAATTAGTAATTATTAGTAATTTCGAATTAGGCTCGCGAGAGCCTCATTTTTAGTTTCTCGACCATTCGCCGGTCGTCCCAGTAATGGGCAACGGCGGCTTGAATGAAGCCGTTAAACAACGGATGAGGCTGGTCGGGACGTGATTTGAACTCCGGATGGAATTGGCTGGCTACAAAAAACGGATGGTCCTTCAGCTCAACTAACTCAACCAACTTGTTATCGGGACTAACGCCGGCAAACACCAAGCCGGCTTTATTTAATTTCGCCCGGTAAGCATTGTTTAGCTCATAGCGATGTCGGTGACGTTCCAAGACTTGAGTTTTACCGTAAAGTTTCCGGCTTAATGTGCCAGCGGCTAATTTGCAGGGATAATTGCCCAGCCGCATGGTGCCCCCTTTTTCGGTAACGGTCTTTTGGTCGGCCATAATGTCGATCACCGGATGTTTGGTGTTGGGGTCAACTTCGGTGGTATTTACCTTGTCGGTATCTAGTATTCTGCGCGCTATCGCTATAGTAGCGGTTTGCATACCGAGGCACAGGCCCAAATAAGGCAGTTTGTTGTCTATCGAGTAATTAGCGGCGATGATTTTGCCTTCAACCCCCCGCGAACCAAACCCGCCCGGTACAATCAGCCCGTCGAAACCGCTTAAAAGCGACGCTCCGTCCTCACTTTCGACCTTTTCGGCATCAACCCACTTGATGTCGACGCTGACACCATTGGCCCACCCGGCAGCCTTGGTCGCTTCGAAAACACTCATATAGGTGTCAACATTACTCATATACTTTGCGACAACGCCGACGCGAATCACCGGATGCGGGCCTTTGATGGTTTTCACCAGCTTCTCCCAGCCATTGTGCTGGGGTTTTTTGCGCGGCAAGCCTAAGTGTTTGCAAACGTAGTCACCAAATCCTTCAGCCTCCAAAAGCAATGGGACCTCATAGACCGTTTCGACGTTCGGCAGAGCAATGATTCCGCCCTGATCGACATCACAAAATAAGCTCAACTTTTTGATCGTGGCTTCATCGACCGGTTTCTCGGACCGGGCAAAAATAATTTCCGGCTGGATACCCGCTTCCCGCAAATCCCTGACGGTGTTTTGGGCCGGCTTTGTTTTGAGCTCCTTACTGGTTTCGATGTAGGGCAAATAAACTAAGTGGGCGTAAAGCGCGTTCTCGGCCCCTACGCGGCGTTTAAACTGCCGAATAGCTTCGAGAAATCCCAGACTTTCGTAGTCCCCGACCGTCCCGCCAATCTCAACAATATGGACATCGTAGCCTTTACCGGCCGCCTCGATAGCCTTTTGCATCTCGGTGGTGACGTGAGGAATAATCTGGACCGTTTTGCCCAAGTACTTCCCCGCCCTTTCCGCCGCAATGATGTTGGCGTAGATTTGGCCGCTCATTAACGAGCTTTTGCGTTCCAGCTCCTGGTTCAAAAACCGTTCATAGTGTCCGAGGTCCAAATCGGTTTCGGCGCCGTCTTTAGTCACAAAAACTTCGCCGTGCTCCCCAGGATTCAGGGTGCCGGCGTCGGTGTTTAGGTAGGGGTCGCATTTTTGGATGTTGACGGAAAATCCGCGGGCTTTGAGCAGATGTCCTATGGCGGCGGAGGTGATGCCTTTGCCGAGTCCGGAAAGGACTCCGCCGGTCACAAATATGTACTTAGTCTGCCCCTTGGCCACAAACCCCCATTTAGCTTATGCTCTAAAACTTCTTACCAATGATACTAAAAGCTAGTAAGAGAATCTAGTATGCGCGCCTTGATTCTAGCTTCTCATTCTAACTTCTATTTGAAGAGTTGGAGGGTGCGTTCGAGTTGAGGATCAACCAAGCTGTTCTTGTTGTCAGGCTGCTTAATTTCAACATCCGGCTTAATCCCCAGATGGTCAATCCCCCGCCCTTTCGGGGTAAACCAATGTGCGATCGTGACCTTTAGTTCACTGCCGCCATCTAGGTTAATTATGTCCTGGACGCTCCCTTTGCCGAAGCTCTTCTCCCCAACTAGTTTCGCTGCACCTTGGTCCTGCAAAGCTCCAGCAACAATTTCGCTGGCCGAGGCGCTGCCGCCGTTGATCATTACTAGGAGCTGGGCACCTATTAGTTTACCGCCGGCTTGGGCCTTCAAGACCTTTTCGGTCTTGCCGGCGTGCCTCTCGGAGACCACTACTTTACCGGCCGGCAGAAATTGGCTCGCTACTTGAACCGCTGCATCGAGATAACCACCGGGATCGTTTCGTAAGTCGAGCAAAAACTTGGTGGCGCCTTTTGCCCTCAGCTCCGTTGCTGCTTGGTCGAGCTTGGTACCGGTATCATCAGCGAACCGGGTAACTTGAATATAGCCGACTCCGCCTTTCATACTCCACTTCACGCTTGGCACCATGATGATCTGGCGCTTGATAGTGACGTCAAAAACCTTCAGCCCGCGGGCTAACTTGAGCTTAACTGAACTGCCGGCTGTGCCGCGGATTTTGGTGACGGCTTGGTCGACCGTCAAACCTTGGGTGTCTTTGCCGTCGATGGCGATAACTTCGTCTCCGGGCCGCAAACCTGCCGACTGAGCCGGTGAGCCCTCGAGCGGCGCAACTATTATCAGCTGGCCGTCTTTTTGGCCGAGCTCAGCCCCAATTCCGCTCAAGGTGCCGTTTAGATCGTCATCGAGCTCCTTGGCCTCCCCGGCCGTCAAATAGACCGTATAGGGATCTCCGGCCGCTGCTACTAAACCAGCTTTTGCCCCGTCGAGCAGCTTGCCTTGTTCGAGCTTGCCGTCGAATTTGTCTTTTAGCAGCTGCTCGATCTTGGTTAAAGAATAATAACTGTTCGTCGATTTGGCTTGGTATTGGGAGTAAACCACGCCCATCCCGAAACCATAGCCAATCAGTCCAACGGCAATAAAAAAACCGAGCGCCGCTCGCTTGGCTCTAGCGGACTTTTTGGGATGCCTTAATGAATGAACCACAGAGACGAGGAATTCCAGTAACTTTCACTATAACGGCCGCTAAAGTCGGCGTTGTATTGGCTAACAAAAACCTGAGCGCCGGTTACCGCCTCAACGATCATAACGTGGCCGAACTCGCCGCCGGTGTAAACGCCGATGGCACCGTACTCGGGATTGTGGTCGACCCTCATCCCGGACGCGTGGGCCCAGTTGACCCAGTCTTTGGCATTAGCCTGGCCCATGTAACCCCAAGCCGGAATCGGACGGCCGATCGCTGAACGTTTCCAGGCTGCGTAGGACGTGCACTCTCTCCAGTAGAAGCCCCAAGGGTCGACTCCGCCATCCTGAGGCTCACCGGCCCAGGGATATCCGCCGGTGCCGCCGTAGACTGAACCGCCGGAGTTGGCAGCGATCAAAGCCGCCTGCTGAGCTTCGAGTTGCGATAGTTTAGCTTTGTCGCCCTTTAGTTTGGATTGATAAACCGACTCTTGCCCTTGGGTCTCAGCCAACAACGCGTTGACTTCATTCTGCTGCTGGCTCAAACCGTATAGTAAAGACTGCTGCTGGGCGATGGTAGATTCCAGTTGTTTGGATTCATCTTCCAGCTGCCGTTTTAAATCAGCGATTTGGGCTACCGCCCGCTGGATATTGTCTTTAATCCGCTCCAAGTATTGCTGACCGTCTAAAAAGTCGCTTAAGTTGCCGCTGGAAAACAACATTTCCAGAGGTGTAACTTGGTTGGTCTGATAAATCAGCCGAACATTCTCGCCTAAAATAGCCTGTTTCTTTTTCAAATCGGCGTTGGCTTTGGCGATTTCATCGCTAAGCTGGGCCTGGCGGGCTCGAGCCAAATCCAGGGCCGCCTGGTTAGCGGCGATTTTGGCATTAAGTAACGCTAAGTGATTGTTCAAGGTGTCGGCCTTGGCCTGCCACTCATTCACCTGAGCTTGGCTCTGGGCGACCTGGCGGTTGGCGGCGTCGATCTGGTCCTGCAAACTGTCGGCCTTAACGGTCCGGCTATGCGCGATTAACAAAAAAGCAGCCAAAGCTATCGCTAGCCTGGCTATATGATCGAACCGAACCGTCGAGAGAACCTTGGTCTGACTCTTTTGGTATTGCATTTTTCGCCTGCGAAAGGCTACCCCCATTGTACCGCTTATGCTCTGTCGGTCAAGATTATAACTTGAGGTACCGTGACATCGCAAGCAAGGAGGAACCCATGCCGATTACAGCGCCTAATCCGAGCTCGCCGAGCAGTATCAAATGCGGCGAGGAGTGGAACAAATGATTGACCCGGACCATGTCAAAGTTTTTGGCGAGCAACTGGCTCGGAGCGGTCACCAGCGAGTACACCACAACGGTCGCGATCACCGCGGCGATAATGCCGTAAAGCGCCGCCTCAAATAGGAATGGGCCGCGGATAAACCAGTTGGTCGCCCCTACCAGCCTCATAATTTCGATCTCCTCCCGCCGGGTAAAGATGGCCATCCGAATCGTGTTGAAAATAATCAGTGTAGAGATGGTCACAAACAGCAAACTGGCGATCAGTCCGAAGGTACGAATGAAGTTACTGGAACGGATAATTTTGTCGATCGTCGCTTTGCGCTCGCCGCTATAACTGGTTGGCGTAATCGGATCGAGCAGTTTCTTTACTTCCGGCCGAGCCACAAACGCGCTAATCGGGTCGAGCTTGTTTTGATCCCTAACCTTAATTTCAAACGAGGCGTTGAGTGGGTTATTCTGTTCGTTAACGGCCTCAAGCAACAAAGGATTGTCTTTGTTCTGCTCCCGATAGCGGGCCAGAGCGTCGGTCTTGGAAACGAAATTGACCTCTTCGACATTATCGAGCCCGCGCAGATCCTGGCCCATCTTAATGATCTGGGGTTTGGTGGTGGTATCCGCGAGGTACACAGAGATGTCGATTTTGTTGACGATCCCTTTAATGGTGTCGGTTAAAGCAATGTTCGCCACAAACGACAGCAGGATCACCGACAGTGTTACGGTCATCACGACCGCGGCGGCGGTAGAAAGCCAGGCGTTACGGAATAAATTGCGCGAACCGGCGCGCATAATCCGGCTAAACGAGACGTGCCAGGTCATAGCGTATACCTCCCCTGCTGTTCGTCTTTGACCAGCCGCCCACGGTTAATCGTGATCACCCGGCGCTTCAAGGCGTTAACGATTTCTTTGTTGTGTGTGGTTAAAAGTACGGTCGTACCGAAGCGGTTAATTTTTAGCAGTAGTTCAATAATCTCCCAGGCTGTTTTGGGATCCAAGTTTCCAGTCGGTTCATCGGCTACCAGTATTTTTGGTTGGCGTACCAGGGCTCTGGCAATTGCCGCCCGCTGGCGTTCTCCACCGGATAATTCATCGGGAAAGTTATTGTGCTTAGCCGAAAGCCCGACCAGCTGCAACACCTTAGGAACCGCCCGTTTGATTTCCTTGTTTTTGGCCCCAGATACCTCCATCGCAAAGGCTACGTTTTCGTAGACGTTGCGCTGGGGCAGTAACTTAAAATCCTGGAACACAACACCGATTTTACGCCGCACCTGCGGTATGTCTTTTTCTTTGAGCGTATCGTAATCCAAACCGGCAACAACGATTTTGCCGGAGGTCTGCTTTTCTTCGCGGGTCAGCAGTTTAATCAAAGTCGATTTACCGGCGCCGGATGAACCGACGATCGTCACAAACTCCTTTGGCTGGATGTGCAGGTTCACGCCTGACAGCGCGACACTTTTGTTGGGGTAAATTTTGGTAACGCGGTCAAACAGTATCACTCGGACATTCTATCAAACATTAGCAGTAAGTAGTAATTGAGTAGGGCTAGTTATTGCATGTGGCCGTAGAGAGTCCATAGACCGTTGCCGTGGTCAATAACGATGTAGTGGCCGAAACCGTAAGCTTGGAAGCCGTTCATAATGATGTTGCCGCTGGCGGCGGCGTGGACCGGCTCGCCGTACGGGCCGCCAAGGTCGATACCGTCGTGGAAATGATACGACGGACAGCTGGCGTCATAAGCTTCAAAAGTGTAGGTGGTGCAGCCGAAGCCCTGATTGACCGTAAACTCATCCAGCGGCCAGCGCATTGAACTACCGGCGTAGTTGTTGGGGTTTTGAGGGTTACGGTTAAGGTAAACGCTCCAGTGAAGGTGGGCTCCGGTTGAGTTACCGGTCGAACCCTCATGCCCGATCACCTGGCCCTTAAACACAAAGCCGTACGATTTAGTGCTGCCGGTACCGATCATCGCCGAGATACTGGCAACAATCCGGTCCTCTTCGGCGCTCGCCTGTTTCAGCAACTGCTCGTAGCGCGACTGCTCGCCGCGCGTCTTGGTCAATAGATCCTGGATAGAGCGTTCCTGGGCCGCCAAGGCCTGTTTAGCCTGGCCAAGTTTGGTCATCTCCGCGTCCAGCTGCTTTTTGTCGGCCGCGATTTCGTCCACCAGCGCCTGAATCTTCATTTGCGAGGTCGTAAGATACTGCTGGCCGTCGAGGTACTGGCTGATGCTACCGGAACTGTAAAGCATCTCCAGTGGTGTCACCTGCGAATTAACGTATTGAGTTCTAACGTATTGGTCTAAAACTTTCTGCTTCGCGGCAATCCTCTCGTTGATGGCGTCTATCTGAGACTGCACGTCGTCGATCTCAGCCTGAAGTTTGGCGGCCTTATCCCGCATAATTCCCAGCTGTTGCTCCAGACTCGCGGCCTCGTCGGCCTTGGCGTTAGCCTGGCTCTTGAGATGCTGAACTTTGTTATCCAGGTTTTGAGCCTGCTGGGTCAGCGAGTCAACCGATTGGGCCCTGGCTACGGCCGGCGCCAAAATTAAAGCCGCCCCCAGCAAACTGCTGAATAAGCGGCGATAAAATCGTTCCTTGCCCAACTCCACGAAGTCTATTTTTACGGGACTCATCGTTCCAAGTCAAATCGGAATTTGCCTTGCCTAAGCCGAAAATACTCGGCTGGTCAAAAAAATTATCGCCCGGAATGGGCTTAAGCTAGGCAAAAATCCAAAATCGGACAGCGTTTGGAAACACTTTTTTGGAATATCTATTGAATCTGGCTTTTTAGATAAGCTTCGATGAACAAATCGATGTTGCCGCCCAAAACTCCGGCGGTGTCACTGGTCTCGGCGCCGGTGCGATGGTCTTTGACTAAGTTATACGGATGCAAAACGTAAGAGCGGATTTGGCTCCCCCACTGCTCGGTACCGCTCGATACTTTGATCTCCGACAGCTTTTCACGGTGCTGCTCCTCCATCAACGCCGCCAGCCGGGCTCGCAGTACTTCCATCGCCTTCTCCTTGTTTTGCATCTGCGATCGCTCGTTTTGGATGCTGACCGTCACCCTTGTCGGAATATGAGTAATCCTGACCGCCGAATCTGTGGTGTTAACCGACTGGCCACCATGCCCTCCGCTGCGAAATACGTCAGTCTTCAGATCCTTGGGATCAATTTCTAGTTGTGGCCCGCTGATCTGCGGCATCACCTCAACCAGGGCGAAGGAAGTCTGGCGCAAATGGTCGGCGTTAAACGGACTTTGGCGCACCAGGCGGTGAACCCCTTTTTCGCTTTTGAGATTCCCGTAAGCATAGGGCCCATTAACCTCGAAGGTTACGCTTTTGATCCCGGCTTCCTCCCCTTTTGATAAATCCAAAACCTGAGCCGTGAACTGTTTTTTCTCCGCCCATCGCAAATACATCCGCTGAAGCATCTCCGCCCAATCCTGCGCGTCGGTGCCGCCGGTACCGGCATAAATCGAGATGATCGCTGAATCCTTGTCGTAGTTGCCTGCCATCTTTAGCTCAAACTCCATCGCCACAAACTCGGCCTCTAGCTGCTGGGAAGTTTTGCCAATCTCGGCCGCCATCGCAACATCGGCGTCTTCAAGTAGAGATAAGTTACCCATGATCTCGCTTTCGAGATTGCGCCAACTTTCAATGTGCTTATTGAGCCGGGCGTGTTCGCTGGAAATCTTGGCGGCTTGGGCTTGATTGGACCAAAAATCAGGCTCCTGCATCTGCTTCTCCAGCTCAGCAACCTTCCTCTCTTCGTCCTCAATTTTAATTTGGACGATCGCCTGGCGAACCTCGGCCAGCAAATTCTCCAAATTCTTCCGCACTTCTTGCATCCCTCTATTCTACCTTCCCTACCCTACTCTGAGGAGCCTTCGCAACCGCTCCGTAGGGGTATTATCCGAAAACGACCCTTGTCGCAACGTCGACCGGGGAGTTGAGGATGGTACCCCGAAAGGAGCAAATTCCCAAACAAAAAAGGACTCCGAAGAGTCCTTTTTTGCCTTGCCATCTCGCGACAAGCGCCATAGTTACGGGGCCGAAGCCCCGCGACTATATTGCGTTATCGCTTTAAAGCCTTAAGTAAGTCGCGCTTAGAGCGGATCCAGGCCCGGGCAGAATATCCCAGAGCGCTGAAACCGACTAGGCCGCCAGCCGCGCCTTCGGCACCGGTCTGCGGCAATGGGCCGCTAGGCAGGTGGCCGCCGCCAACGTTACAGTTGACTTTGCAAACCGGGGGCTTGTGGTTACAGTTGAACGTACAAACCGGAGGTTTACAGTTGTTCTGCTCTTGGCAGGTAGGCGGTTTACAGGTGTTAGTCTGCTCACAGGGCGGGGTTTGAGTGACGATCTTTACGATCGCAACGTCACACCCGTGCTGGTTCCCGTTAGCAGTGAAACACGCTTGGTTAGTAATGAACCCGGCAGTACTTTGGGTAACTTTGACGGTGATGTCAAAGAACTTCAGTTTACCGGCCGCAATGTCTCCAAAGTTGGATTGAATGTGGCGGGTGGACGGGTTGCTAACTAACTCAACTCCAGCGGGCAGATCGTCGGTCATAACCACGTTCTGCATTACTGAAGTACCATTGTTGGTAATGGTGACATCGTATTTTAGGGTGTCACCGGTGTTGACCTCAACGGCGTGGGCCTGATCGTCGGCGGCGTGGTTGGTGTTAGGGTCGGTAGTCTCATCAATCACACGCTTAAAGATCTGGCCGAACGGGGCGGAAATCTGTTTTACGGGGTTGCCGCAAGATTTGATGATCGCCCAGTGGAAGGTACCACCAGAAACGTTAACGAACGCCGGCAACGAGTTGCTGACGAACGACACTGAAGTCGGGCGCATCCACAGGCTGCCGTCATGGACGGAACCTTGCAGGAATTCGCGGCCTGAGCTCCAGACGTTGGTGGCTACAACGTGACCATTTACGATCACTTGACCGCTTTTGGTAACCGAGCCATCAACCGTTGAGCTGGACAAAATGCCAGCCTCGGTGATGCCGCGGCCTTCGTTGTAATAGATTTGTTTTAGGTTGGCGGAGCTGTTTACTCCGTCACCTTGGTTAATACGTTTAACTAAAGTCGCTTTGTCGCCCGCACCACCGTTCATCACGGCGTTGGAGCTAAAGTCAGCGGCCAAAACATGTTTGGCGCCAACAGCAATTCCGGTCACTAGCGCTAAGGCTAGTAAAATTTTCTTGATCTTGAACATTAATGTTCCTCCTTTGAGGAAAAGTTTGTTAATTAATAGAAAGCTAGAAGCTAATCGCTAAAAGCTTTGTAAGGCTTTAAATGATGACAATGTCAAAGGGCCTCTGCCCTGCAGCCGAATAGTCAAAGATCTTCAAGAAGTTCAAAAAAGTGAAACTCCCGGGAGGAGGAGTAAGTATCCTCCTCCCGGGTTACAGCTGATGCTGCGTTCGCTCTACGCGCTTCCGGCACTTGTGCCGTTGCCCGTAGAGCATGTGCCGTCCCCATTTGCGTGGGCATTGGGGTCGGAACAGTTACCGCCGCCCTGGTTCTGGTCCGGCTGTTTGCCGTTGCTGACCTTCCCAGGACCGTTGGTGTCACCCGTTGACGTCGGGTTGTTCGTCGGCTTGGTGTTGGTTGGCGTTGTTGTGCCACCGCCACCGGACGGAGTCACCACGGTTGTTCCGGGGCTAACCGGAGTTACCGGTGCTGACGGGACCGTCGTCGACGTCTGCGGAGCCGTATTCCCCTGCGGCGACGAGGCTCTGTGGGGAGCCACGTTGCTGTCAGGCGTCGGTGCTTTGTTGGTCGACGGCGCGGCCTTGCCTTGCGGCTTGGCCGGTGCCGACACCTTCGGCGCCGGTTTGGCAACCGGCTCCGTACTGGTGCTGCGACCCGTGACCGTGGCAGCCGCGAGGGCCAGTACGATCAGCACCCACCAAGGCTTTCGGCGCTTGCGGGACCTGGCGGTCTCGAGCGTCGTGGTCTTGGTGCCCTGCGGCAGAGTCAGAACCTGAGTCTGCATTGCGGTCGTGTCGCCACGAGCCGTCCTGCGAATCAGGTCTGTGGCCACCGCCGTGACGATCGCCTTCTCTTCGACCGTCAGCCGTGGCTGGGGAGCCAGGTTGACCGTGCGAACCGCGAGGTTCGCGTCGGCCGTCGGCTCGACGATCGTGATCTTCGGCACCGGCCGGGTCGCGGTCTGCGCCTGCTGCGGAGCGACTCCCAACATCTGGGACAGCTCCTCGTTCAAACGCGAATCGCCCGGGCGGTCACCGAAGTGGTGAAGCCGCCTGATCTCCTCGCGCTCGAGCTCCTTCTCCGCCGCCTCCCGCTCGATGCGGACTCGGAGAGGATCCTTGTGCAGCGTTGAGCTTGCCATTGTCACCTCCCCTACTTTGATCCGGCGCTTTCGCCGCCGGTAACGCAGTTGCCGTCACCATCCGGATGGGTGGTATCGGCCGGACAGGTCTCGCCGTGCTGGGCATCGGTTACCCGCTGCCCTTGGCTCTGGCTCGACGATGACGATGCTGAACTTGAATCGCCGCTCAGTGCCGGGAGGTTGGCTAATGCGCCGCCCGACCCGGAACTGCTGTTGCTACTCGAACTCGAACCGTTGGTTGCGGCCGAATTCGAGTTTGAAGCGTCAGACGAGGTACTGGAACTGCTTCCCGGAGCCGCCGTCGCCGATGGTTTCGGCGTGTAAATCGGCATCTGGGATGAATCGGTGGCCTTGGACGCGGGATCGAACACCGTGTGCGTCTTCGATCCCAGGAGGAAAAACACCCCGGCGATCGCGACGAACAAGAAAGCCACCCACGCCCAACCCTTGCGGTTTGCGGGCAGGAAGCGCTTCTCGTGCTGCTCACGCATGTCGATGTTCTGCGTCTGGTCCGGCGGCGTCTGGGGCACGGCGGGGATGTGTTGCGTCTCCGCGTGTGCCTGGTCATACGCTGCAGCCCACTCGTTCCGCTCTTCGGTACCGAGTGCCACTATGCCTTCACCTCCTCGTACGTGTGTGCGACGGCCTCAAGGATCTGATCTCTGTCGTAGCTGTCGTGGGCTTTGGTGAGTTCTTTCATCAGCTCACCTCTGTCTCCACCACCTCTTACGGCAGCGACCATCACGTTGACGGCCTTGAGGAAATCCTTATCCAGCCGCCAGGCGTCCTTGTCCTTTTTCTTGCGCCGTTTCGGCTTGTCGGGTTTGGAACCGTTGCTCGACGGCTTGGACTTGGAGTTGTCCTCCGGCAGCTTAGGTCGCTGCTGGAGCACGTCATCGCGGAGCTGTTCGATGTGATGAACGAACTCGCTGCGCGCGTTGTCGATCAACTCCTTGACCCGGTCGCCATGGCGGCGATCCCGGCGGTCAAGTTCGTCTTGGAGGCTCTTACCGAAATCGGTAAGCAGTTCCTCCACAACGGTTCGGATCGCGGCGATCGAGACAGACTCGTCGCCGGCCCGATTTGCGTCCGGCTTACTGCCCTGCTCGACCACTACGTTCCCCTTTCGGTTGGATTCTGGCCTGATCCGCAGCCCCTCGGACTCTCTCAGAGAGTCTGCCAGCGTGCTCGGGAGGAGCTCTCCCGACATCAATTGTTTCGCTACAGCGGTCTCCGGCTTGTTGGCCGGATCCTCTTGACGGCGAAACTCGGCATACTCTCTGAGGTACGGGACAAACTGCAATGCTTCGCGGAGGGCGTTGACGGTCTGGTTGCGCGAAGCACGTTTCGCGTTCTCATCGAGATCGCGATAGTACTCCAGCAACCGTTCGAGCGTCTTCACTGCCGCCTTTGAGGGCTTTCCTGAAAACTTCACGTTCTCCGGCAACATCTCCCCGAGCAGGAGCTTGACCGCTAGTGAAGCGGCCTTCTCCTCTTCGAGATTAAAACCCGGCAGTTGCTCGACTAGCTCCAGCATATTGCCGAGGCAGTCGAGCTTTGCTTCTTCATCCAAGTTACCGGCGGCATCCTCTTTCTGGTAGGCCGCGGCGCCTTCTCGGATGACTTTTTTCACATCCTCCATCCCACCTCCTCATCCGGTAACCCAATCCGCCAATCAGGCGAAACTTATTTTTCAAAGTTTTGCGCCCAGTCGGGCGAACAAGGCCTCGGTTTAAGAGGCGATTCGGTGATGCGTCTGTAGACAGTAGCCTGCCAGCGCCTTACCTGGGCGGCAAGTAAGGGTGCTGGCAGATTGCTGCCTACAGACTGTTTTGGTTTTAGGTCTTGATTGACCTTTGACTATTCGGCTGTCAAGGACCCGCGTTTTGGCAAAAATAAAACCCCGGGTCAAGCCCAGAGGATTGTTTGGTCCGCCCACATTATGTTGGCGATCCGCCTCACAGCTTGCCAGAACGTGAATGCGATAAGCCTAGCATAATTCGTCAATCTTGTCAATGCTTATTATGCTTTATGCCAAAACTCTTATGGCTTTTTGCCAAATTACTTCGAGTGAGCCTGATGTTCAGGAGAGTTGATTAATCCGCATTTTTTGTACTTTAAACCGCTTCCGCAAGGACAAGGATCGTTGCGGCCTATCTTCTTTTTAGAATCTAGTGGAGAGGCGCTAGCAACGAGAGGTTTGGTAGTAGTAACGCCTGATTGTTTGCGCGTTGCCGGTTTCTTTTTGAATTCCTCTCCCCCTCCGCCAGTCAAAGCTTTCTCTGCGGCCTTGGTTAAGGCCGTTTCTACCGGCGCTTGCTGCTGCTGCATCGTAATCTCAACCTTAAAGATCGTAGCGGCGATTTCAGCCTCCATCGCCCCAATTAACTGCTGAAACAACTTGTAACCCTCAGCTTTATACTCCACTAACGGGTCTTTTTGCCCGACAGCTCGCAGTCCAATACCCTCCCGTAATCCGGTCATAGCATCTAGGTGCTCGATCCATAAATTATCCATCACACGAAGATACGTTAGACGCTCCGCCAGCTTCATTAGCTCCTGGCCAACTTGCTCCGTTCGCCAGTCATACAAAGCCTCCGCATGCTTCATTAATATATGGACGACCTCCTCCGGCAGTGATTTCTTGATCTGGGCAATCAGTTTGTCATCGAGTGGCACGATGTTCGCAACCGCCGTCACCACTTTGTCGTGGTCCATGACAGTAGTCCTAACGTCGGTGTGGGCGGTTACGATAGCCTTAAATTCGCCGTCAATCATCTCTATAATTTCGGGTCGTAGGTTCTGGTTCTCGAGAGCTTTGCGACGTTTGGCGTAAATCACCTCACGGTGGCGGTTCATCACATCATCGTACTCAACCAGGTTTTTGCGGATATCGAAGTTGTGGCCTTCCACCTTTTTCTGGGCGCTCTCGATAGATTTTGACACCATCGAGTTCTCGATCGGCGTGTCATCATCGATCCCTAAACTGCCCATTAGTCCGGCAATGCGCTCACCGCCAAAAATCCGCATCAAATCATCTTCCAGCGACACGTAAAACCGGCTAAAACCAGGGTCGCCTTGCCGACCAGAACGACCTCGCAGCTGATTGTCGATCCGGCGAGCTTCGTGGCGTTCCGACCCAACCACAGCCAACCCGCCGAGCTTATCGACGCCCTTTTCCAGCACAATGTCGGTACCACGACCTGCAATGTTGGTCGCCAGTGTAACCGCGCCCTTTTGCCCGGCGCCTGCCACGATCGTAGCTTCTTTCTCGTTGTTCTTGGCGTTTAGGATTTCGTGAGGCACCTTCAGTTGTTTCAAGAAACTGCCTAATAATTCATTCTTCTCGATCGAAACCGTACCAATTAGCACCGGCTGGCCCTTGTCGTGCATCTCCTTCACGTCCATAGCGATCGCCCGAAACTTGCCCTCTTCGGTCTTATAAATCTTATCGGGGAAGTCCTGGCGAACCATATCGCGGTTGGTCGGGATTACCACCACGTCTAGCCCATAAATTTTGTGGAACTCCTCGCTCTCGGTCTCGGCGGTACCGGTCATTCCCGATAGTTTCTCGTACAACCGGAAGTAGTTCTGGAAGGTTATAGTCGCCAGCGTCAGTGACTCCTGCTGGATGTGTACTCCTTCCTTTGCCTCAACCGCCTGGTGCAAACCCTCGCTCCAGCGCCGGCCGGGCATTAACCGACCGGTAAACTCGTCGACAATAATAACTTCGTCGTCTCGCACCACGTAATCCCGGTCGCGGCGAAACAACGCCTTGGCCTTCAGCGCCTGCTCGATGTGGTGAACCTCGTCGATCCGCCCCGCCTCATAGATATTATCGACTCCCAGAGCCTTTTCGATCTTGGCGATCCCCTCATCGGTTAAGCTCGCGGCTTTGAGCTTTTCATCCAGCGTGTAATCTTTTTCCTCATTTAAAGTCTCCGAGAGTTTCGCGAACTGATAATACTTGTCGGTCGACTCTTCTGCTGGAGAAGAAATAATCAAAGGCGTTCGGGCTTCATCAATTAAAATCGAGTCGACTTCGTCCACGATCGCGAAATGCAGCGGCCTCTGGACCATTTTAGCCACATCATCCACCATGTTGTCACGCAAATAGTCAAAGCCAAATTCGTTGTTGGTTCCGTAGGTAATGTCGGCCTGATACGCCTCTTGCCGGCTAACTGGCTTCAAGCGCTTGAGCCGCTCATCGTCGTGGTCCGGATTATTAAATTTTGGGTCAAACAATAATGCCTGCTCATGAATAATCACTCCGGTGGTTAAGCCGAGTAAATTATAAATTTCGCCCATCCAGCCAGCGTCACGTTGCACCAGGTAATCGTTCACACTGACTACGTGGACACCTTTGCCCGTCAGCGCGTTTAAATACACCGGCAGCGTGGCCACCAGCGTTTTACCCTCACCCGTCTTCATTTCGGCGATTTTACCCTCGTGGAGCACCATACCGCCTATTAACTGGACATCGTAATGCCGCTGCTTCAGCTTGCGTTTACCGGCCTCACGCACCAGCGCAAACGCCTCCGGCAATACGTCATCAAGAGTTTTACCGCCGACGATCTCTTTCTTAAGCCGCGCGGTCTCTTTAGATAAATCCTTAACTTTCTCAAACTTGGCTTCAAGATCGTTGATTTGGGCAACAATCGGCTCCAGACGCTTCACCGCCTTGGCGTTCTGATCCCCGAGTAGTTTGGTGATTAAATTCCGCATAATAACCGTAAAATCCTACCATTTTCAGGAGTAAAACAAAAGAGTCCCACACCGTATTGGTGTGAGACTCTGTCCTCTTTGTTGCTAGCCGAGGAGCTCGCCTGGCGATCCCTGAATGGATGGCTCGCGAACTTCGACGTTGAACTCGAACATCTCCATCTTCCCCTCGTATGAGTAGGAAGAGCCGGGGGGAATGATGAATAGGTCATTTGCCTCGGCCCTGAAAGACTTCTCTTCGAAGTGGAACCAGCCCTCACCGGAGATGATGAAGTAGACGCGAGCGGCGTCAACTTCCTTCAACGGGTGTTGGCCCTCGACGTGGGCACGTAGGGCTGTGAAGCCCAGGTCGCCAAACTCGGCAACGTACTTCCATCCACCATAGTCTCCGCGGTCGAAGTGCTCGATGTCTTCCAGTCTGACTCTGTGAGCGTTCATTCCTCTCCTTTGGTCGGAAATGAAAATGGCTGCGGAATTAGTACCTCTTGATCCCACCGATCGCTCCGGCAATCACCACTATCAGTGGTAGGCCGAAGAGAAACCCCTCCGCCGCAGCAGCGAACCCGCCGTGGCTGATTGCGGCTACATTGGCCGACCAGTCAGCAACAAACAGGAGCTCCCAGACCGCCACGGTGATCAACAGGATCCACCATACCGGGTCGGGACTGAAGAACAACCTAAACCGTCGCAACTTTGCTCCTTTGCTCGGAAATGAAAATGGCTGCGGAGCTGGTTACTGCAACAGTTACGGGAAAGTTAGGAAAAGCGTTTCAAGTTTGTAAGTTTGGGCTTTTCTAACTGAAAACCATAAAGAGAAAATAACCAGGTCTGCAGCCACTTGGGCTAGCAACTCAAAGAACGAATGGGCACAAGTATACCAAAGCATTACCCTTTTGTCAACCCTTCTACACCGCTCAGGGCTAGGAGGACTCTTCTTCGTGGCCGAAAAGGTTGCGAACGGCGGTACGAACCCGGCGTTTTTCGCCTTGGTGCTTGTCTTTGTATTTCAGAAACTGGATTTTAGCCTTAGCCTCAACAATGTCGACGGCGGCGTAAAAACTGACCGTTGCCTCCTTGGCCATAACCTCATGACCTGGCAATTTCACAATAAATTCACAGACAAACCGATTGTCCTCGCGCCCGCTAACGTCTTCTTCGAGGACTACCTTTCCTGCCGGATTTTTGGTATTGCGCGGCAAATACTTATCCAATCGACCCAATTTGTGCTCAATATAGCGTTTAATCTTTTCGTCCAGCTCGTAATTCAGACCCGTAATGTGCAGTTTGATCATAAGTGCTTCCCTCCGTAATATTTCGCCAGCTTAGCCGACAATTCCACCTTGCCGTCCTTGTGGTGGTTTTCGATCACCGCTATCAGCGCCCGGCTGGTGGCAATCGCCGTGGCGTTTAGCGTATGCACCGGCTCATTGCCTTTCTCGCCCTTGGTCCGAATATTAAGCCGCCGAGCCTGGAAATCGGTACAGTTACTAGCGCTGGTTAACTCTCGGTACTCGCCATCCGCCGGGCTCCAATACTCCAGGTCGTATTTCTGGTAGGCCGGCGCGCTCATATCGCCCGCCGCGGTTCGAGTTACCCGGTACGGTACACCCAAAGCCTGGACTATGTCTTCTTCTAATTTCACTAATTTTTCGAGAGTTTTATGGCTTTCGTCTGGAGCGCAAAAAACGTACATTTCGAGTTTGTTGAATTGATGGACCCGGAAAAGACCCTTCGAATGCTTGCCGTAAGCGCCCGCTTCCCTCCTGTAGGCTGGTGACAATGCGGCGTACAGCTTGGGCAATTGTTCGGCCGGAATAATTTCGTCGGCATGAAATCCAGTCAGCGGGATCTCGGCAGTTGCGATCAGATGCAGATCTTCGTTATCGACGCTGTAAACCTGTTTCTCCTCCCCTCGAGGCAAAAAACCGGTGCCGGCAGAGACCCGGCTGTTAGCCAGATGAGGCACGCTCATCAGCGTAAACCCAGCCTCGGCCACCATATCCATCGCCAGATGAACGATCGCCCGCTCAAGCTTAACCGCTTCGCCTATGAGGTAGTAAAACCTGCTTCCTGCGACCTTCGCGCCTCGTTCAAAATCGATTAATCCTCTCTGTTCCAAAAAGGTTAGGTGGTCTACCCCGCCGGCTTTTTTAGGTTTGCCCCACTTCCGCTCGACTTTGTTGGCATCCTCCCCTCCCTTTGGGGTATCCTTGGCCATCAGATTAGGCACCGACAGCAGCATCTCTTCCAGTTCGGTGTCGGCGCTGATCTGCTCCGCCTCCTTGACCGTTAGAACCGCTTTAACCTTTTGCAGTTTCTCGAGCGCCGCTTTGTCCGGTTTGCCTTTGAGGTTAAGCTGGGAACGCAGTTCATCAACATCCTGAATCAGCTTTAGCCGCTCCTCATCAAGCTTCTTGATACGAGCAAAATCGACCTTAAGCCCACGCAGTTTGGCCGATTCTTCGTAATCACGGGGGTGCTCCCGGAAGTGTTTAATATCGATCATTTGATCTCAAGTATACCAGCTTTTGGCTGTCTTAAGCCTTCAGGCGGAGGCGGTTTAGGACGAATTTACGGTCTAGGGTCTCGAGGAACCAGCCTGCTCTGGGACCGCTATCTTTGCCCAGTAACACCTTATAAACGGCCTGGAAGGCCTCTATTGGCCTCAAATCGGCCTTCTCGCGGCAAGCATAAACAAGATCGTGAATTCCCTGCCCCGTCAGGTCTTCTTCCTTCTCGAGACCATCCGCCAGATCTGCCAAAAACGCCTTCTGGTCGCCTGATAGATCGATCTTCGGCAGTTTCTCCTGAACCTCGAATTTCACCTCTTCCGGGGCGTATTTGGCCAGCCAATGCTTAACGTAGTCCAATTCCCTCGTAAGTACCGCTTTTTGGTCCTTTACCGCCGCCTCGTAGCCTGTTCTCTCTAAGATTTCAGACACCTGATCAGGCTTGCCTAGCGCCGCTTGGTACGACGCTACCAAATGGCTAAAAGGTACGGAGGAGATGGTTTGCTCCTTGGTTCCGCCGCTGGCGATCTCATACGCCCTGCGGAACTCGTGGAATTCGTTGGACCTGACCGCCTGTTCGATCTGGGAGTACTCTTCGATCAGGTTATATATGCCCAACCCGGAATCGAACTGCAACGTCCGCTCCGGCCGGCTTTTGAGTATGAAGTAACGCAAGATCTCGGCCGGCATAACTTTAAGTACGTCCGCCGGAGTTAGGCCGGTGCCGGCTGAAGCGCTCATTTTTTTGCTCTGGCCCTTAGGGTTAATAAATTCGTAGGGAACAGGATAAGGCGCTTCGCCGCTAAATACCTGTTTGACCAATTCCTTACCCGAGTCATAAGATCCGCCTTTTGAAGCATGGTCGCGGCCGAAAGGTTCAACCTGCACACCATAAAGCGCCCAGCGGGCCGGCCAGTCCAGCCGCCAGCTTAGTTTCGTCGTTCCATCTGGATATTCGTCAATAGGTGTCCAGTCCTCCGGCAACTTGCGGCCGGTGACCTCGGTGATTATCTTTTTAACTGCGTCGAGCTTTTCGGTGACTTTGGCGATGGAGTCATTGAATTTGCCAGCTTCGTAGAGTTCGTGGCTGCGTAAAACCTCCATATCGATTTTGAGAGGTTCGATAACATCCAAAAATTCCGCTAAATAGTGCTCGGCATAACTTTTGTGGCAGTTATTGGGATCGGGCACAGCATTTAAGGTTTGTCCGATAAATTCATTGTATTTTTCGGGCACCCCGGCCGGAACTTTCCGGAAAGGATCTAAATCGTCGCAAAAATGCAGATGCCTGGCTTCTCTTCCTGCTTCTTTGAGAGCATAAGTAACCGCGTCAGCGGTCAGAACTTCTCGCAAATGCCCAACGTGATAAATTCCTGATGGCGCCACGCCACTCGAGACAATAATTTCACCCTTCGGGTGCTTATCGATAATGTCCGCCACCACGATATCCAGCCAGTATTTAGAGCCGCTCGCCTGCTTTTCCATCTGCCTCATTGTAAAACAAAAGAACCCGTTTCAGGGTTCTTTAGAAGTTTGTAATTCTCTAATCTGTTAAGGGTGTAACCCTTTTCAGGTTGGCGATTTACAAGTTACTCGATTTTGAGGATTTTGTAGGTCATGGTGCCGGACGGGACTTTGACTTCAACTTCGTCGCCGGCCTTGCAGCCCATTAAGGCCATGCCGATCGGGGATTCATTCGAGATTTTGCCCTCTTCGGGGTTGGCTTCGGTTGAGCCAACGATAGTGTATTTCTGCTTGCCTTCCTCGAGTTCGACGTGCACGGTAGTGCCCAAGTCGACGGTGTCTTTTTTGCGCGGCGACTCAATGATCGAAGCGTGCTTTAAGATGTGGTCGATTTCGGCGATACGGCCTTCAATGAAAGCCTGCTGGTCCTTGGCGTCATCCCACTGGATGTTTTCCGAGAGGTCGCCGTACTCTTTGGCCTCACGCAGTTTGACGGCGATCTTTTGCCTCTGGTTGCCGGTTAAATCCTCCAGCTCTTCCTTCAGCTTGTCGATACCATCCTTGGTCAGGTAATACTCTTTTTTGATGCTGTTGTTCATATCTTTTCCTTCCCCTCTCTTCTGATAAAAAAGCCCGGTTCGACCCGAGACCTGCGGTAATTTCTGTTATTTGCTAATTGATTTTGGCCCCGCTTTCAAAAAGTGTCAATAGTTACTATTGTCAAAAATCTTTAGAAACAGTTATGTCTCCTGAAGACCGATTTAACAGATTATTTGCGGTGTTTCGTGAAGTACCATTGGAGCGTTTCTTTAACCGCCGGCCCGGCCCAAACCGACCCTTCACCGGCGTTTTCAATTAGCGCCACAATTTCGATTCTGGGGTGGTCGTACGGCGCGAAGGCAGTAAACCAGGCGTGCGGTTTTCGGTGGCCGTTGGGGTCGGTTTCGGCGGTGCCGGTCTTGGCCGCGACCGCTACCGGGAACTTATCGCCGAAAACGAAGTGGGCGGTACCGGCCGTTACTACCAGCCGCATGGCGTTGCGGACGATTTGTAAGTTGGCCTGATCGATGAAGTTTTGCCGGACAAGAGTTGGCTTAAAGTTTTGGCTTACCTTATCACCGTCAAATACCTGATCAAGCAGCTTTGGCTGATACACCTTACCGCCGTTTGCTACCGCCGCCTCGGCCACCGCCATTTGGAGCGGCGAGGCTAGAAAATCTCCTTGGCCGACGCCCATATTGTAAGTGTCGCCCAAATACCAGGTTTCACCGGTCGCCTGTTTTTTCCACTCAGGGGTCGGAACTCGGCCACTGGTCTCCCCTGGCACGTCGATACCGGTCGTCTCCCCCAGCCCAAACTTGTGCATGTACTCGGCTAGTTTCGTGGCGCCAATGCCTTTAATCGGGCCGAAGCCGCCGGCCACCGTATAGAAAAAAATGTTTGATGATAGTTGGATGGCGCGGGTAATATTAACAATCCCTAATCCTCCAGGCTCGTAGCTGTGAAATACGTATTTGATTTTCGGATTGTACCGGTTAGGAATTTCCAGGCCGGCACCGGTGTCATCAACGGTGGTTTCGGGCGTTACCACATGTTCTTGGAGAACCGACGAGGCCACAATCGGCTTGATGATCGACCCGGTGGGATAGGCCCCGCCGATGGCTTTGTTAAACAGCGGCTCGGCGGGGTTATTGAGAAGTTGGTTGTAGTCCGACTGCTTAATGCCGTTGGTAAACAAATTGCCGTTGTAACTCGGCAGACTCACAGCCGCCAAGACTTCGCCGGTTCGCGGGTCGATCGCGACTCCGGCTGCCTGGGTCGAACCCGCCCGCCGCATTTGTTTTTGGAGCGCGGCGGCGAAGACTTTTTCCAAACCAAAATCGATGGTTAAGCGAATGTCGTGGCCGATCTGGGCCGGGACCGAGGCCAGGACTTTGACGGGGTTGCCCTGGGCGTCAACCTCGATTTGCTGGCTGCCGCTGCGGCCACGCAAAATCTGTTCGTACTGGCGCTCGATGCCAAGCTTGCCGATGTAGTCGGTCTGCAAATAACTGGGGTCCTGGGCCAAATCGTCCTGGCTCACCCGGCCGATGTAGCCGAGAAAGTGGCTGAGCAACCCACCATCCAGGTACTGGCGCGTCGGGTTAACGTCGAGATGAAAGCCCGGCAGTTTGGGCAGGTCCTGCTCCACTAGCAATGCCTGGTCGCGGGTTAAGCCCGAGGCGATTAGTTCGGGCTGGAGCGGATTGAGTTTTTTGTTTTCGGAAATTGCGGCGATCTTGGCGGGCCTCATCTTCAGCAGCTGCCCTAAACGGCTGTACGCCGCCTGCCGGTCGCTGTCTGATTTGGCCAGCAAACTGGGGGTGACGCTAACATCAAAGGCCGGGATGTTTTTTACCAGCGCCACGCCGTTTCGGTCGTAGATTGCTCCCCGCGGCGCCCGGTCGATCTTCTCCCGAATCCGGTTGCCTTCGGCCAGGCCGAGGTTTCGCGCGCCTTGAATAATTTGCAGGCTAAACAGCCGGCTGGTTAAAAGCCCGACTAAAACGACCGCAAACACCGACAACAGTACTACCGGGCGGCGATTAAACCGCTCTTCGATTTTGCCGGCGTCCCGGTCGCCTTTCATCATGGCCTCCGGCCCAATCTCCTGGCCCTCGCTGCCTTTCTTGACCTTAAGTTTCCCGCCGCGCGGCATTTTGTGGTCGTCGAGGCTAAATTTGGGACCGAATTTGGCGCTCACGAAGCCAACACCCCTTCCGGCGGCAGCCGCAGCAGTCTCATCCACAGCCGGTGAAAAACGACGGTCAATAGCAAGTTAAGCAGCAGCTCCAGGCCGATCAGCCGGCCAACTGTTAGCCAGGGAATCTGGGTTCTCCCGAGAATTAAACTGCCCAGAACGGCGAAGTTGTAGCCGACCGTGCCGAGCGCTACTATCGCGGCCGCACTGCCGAGATTCTCACTGGCCGCGCCGGCCTGCCGCAAAAAAACCACCGCTAAGGCGTAGAAACTATAAAAGGCCATCCGTAAACCAAAGTCCGCCCCGCTGGCAAAATCAAGCAGCAGCCCGCCAACTAACGCCGCCGCCAGGGTTTGGCTGGCCGGACGCATCAAAGCAAAATAAGTAATAGTAATAAGCAACAAGTTTGGCAGTACCCCCAGCGGCCGGGCGGCGCCCAGGAAGTTAATCTGCAGCCAGACCGTAACAATTAGGACCGCGGCAGCAGCTATCGTGTATCTCACTGCTTAACGACCGAAACCAGCTCGAGTTTGGGCAGGCTTAAACCGCTAGACAACCTGGCCGACTGGAAAACCGCACCCTTGGAGCTCGACACGCTGTCGACCCGGCCGATAATCAGGCCCCGCGGGAACTCTCCGCCCAAGCCGCTGGTGATAACGGTGTTGCCGGGTTGGATGGTGTCGCTTTGGGCGATTTTGTCCATCAATAAACCTCCTCCAATCTGGCCGCTAATAATGCCAGTCGCGCGGGTTTCCTGGCACAACCCAGCCACCCGAAAGTCCGGATCGCTGACCAAAAAGACCTTGGCGCCGCTACGGCTGACTTCGCTGATTTTGCCGACCAATACGCCCTCCGAAATCACGGCCATGCCAACTTTGAGACCGTCTCCGGTACCGCGGTTGATAGTTAAAAACTGCCGAAAATTGTCGGGCTGGTATGCCACGACGCGGGCCAATACTAACTTGAGCGAGCTGTTTTCGTTGAAATTGAGCTGACGGCGCAGGTTGGCGTTCTCGACCTTAAGCTCCGCATCCTGGCTCAGCTGAGTCCTTAAGTCCGCCACTTCAGCTTCGAGCCGGGAGTTGTCGGATGCTAGATGGGACAAGTCACCCGCAGTACTCAAAAAGCCACCGGTGCCGCGGCCAAGGCCGGCGAACCACGAGCCGATTGGCGCTACGGTGTAGTCGGTCACGACGTGTAAAGGCCCCAACCAGCCCTCCCTTTGGGCACCAACCAGCAGGGCGCCAGCCAGGACCAAGCCCAGAATTCGGCGGCCAGCGGGCCGGTTAAAGTTTGAGTGTTTAAGCTTGGCCATTCGTTATCATCGGGGGATTTTGCCAAATTGGGTTGGCACGATAATGTCCTTTAATTTATCGAGGTCTTCCAGGACCAGCCCAGTTCCGCGGACAACAGTGGTTAATGGATCTTCGGTAATTTTGACCGGCATCCGGGTTTCGCGGTGGACGAGCAGGTTCAGACCCGACAGCAGCGCGCCGCCGCCGGCCAGATAAATCCCCCTGTCCATAATGTCGGCCACCAGCTCAGGCGGAGTTTCTTCGATGGTAATTTTAATGGCCTCGACAATTTCGCGGACACTGCGAGCCAGCGCCATTCGAATCTGTTCAGGATTTACCATAATCTCCCGTGGCAGCCCGCTAACCAAATCGCGGCCGCGCATCGGCATTTGATGCTTTTCGTCTTTGCCGGTTGGGTATGCGGACCCGATGCCGATTTTAATACTCTCGGCTGTACGCTCCCCGATTTGCAGGTTAAATTCGTCACGGGCGTATTGGATAATGTCGTCGTTTAGCTCGTCGCCGGCGATCCTTAAAGATCGAGAGGCCACAATTCCGCCAAGAGAAATAATCGCCACCTCCGTCGTCCCCCCACCTATGTCGACGATCATCGAACCGGCAGCGTCATGAATCGGCAGCCGGCTGCCGATCGCCGCTGCCATTGGCTCCTCAACCAGGAAAGTTTGGCGAGCACCGGCGTTGGTAGCGGCGTCTTCAACCGCCCGTTTCTCTACCTCTGTAACTCCAGACGGAATACCGATCACCACCCGCGGACGCGGTACCACCGTAAAGCTCTCTTTGTGGACCTTGTCGATGAAGTAGCGCAGCATTTGCTCGGTCACTTCGAAGTCACTGACCACGCCATCAACCAGCGGCCGTGTGGCTACAATGTTAGCCGGCGTCTTGCCGACCATTTGCTTGGCCTCCTCACCTATCGCCAGGATCTGGTTATTGTGCTTGTTGATAGCAACGACACTCGGTTCGTTGATGACGATGCCTTTTCCGCGGACGTATACCAGCGTATTGGCGGTACCCAAATCGATCCCCACATCGTGCGAGAATTTGCCCAAAAACCGCTTAATCAAAACTCCCCACTTCCACTCTCATTCAATTTAGTTTAACAGGGTTTTACAGATTAGCTCAACCGTTATAGACGACATTTATTGAACACCTAAAAAGACCAGGCCTAAACCTGATAGAAAGCATAACAATTGTGTTCAACTTTCCAATGATAAGAGCCCCAAATAGCTGACTCTTATCAACTACTTAGGGCTCAGTAAAGCCCGGAGAGGCGGCGCTCAACTCTCCAATCCTCCAATTCATCCTGAAGCTGCCGATCTCGACGGAGAGTCCGGGCCGATAGAGACAGTGGTGGATACGGCCCAACTATCCGTTTTCCGCGAAGACGATGGCCGGCTCTCCACCAATCCCGCTCAATTAGATCGGGGATGGAGTCACCGCGGACCCGAACGATGACATCGTTGAAGTCGAAGACGACCAATGGGCCAGCTCTGTACTCCGTCGAAACGCTCCCAGGGCTTGCGTGCTGCCGCGAGATCCCGATCGCTGTCTCGATGGCTGCACGAATGCCCGTTCCAGTTACCACGCGCAGTTCGAGCTTTTCAACATACACCAGCGTGCGGTCCATATCCGCTCCATTCTGATAGGTACGACGTGCTGTCAGCAGCAGATTATGGACTTAGCCAAGAAGCAAGTCAATCGAGAGCGGCTTAAAATTCGCCGATGAAGCCGATCTCGGTTTCCAGCTGATGGCCAGTTTCTTCCTTAACGGTTTTCTTGGCTAAGTCGATTAATGCCATTACATCAGACGCTTTGGCGTGGCCTAAATTAATAATGGTGTTGGCATGCCGGCCAGAGATCATCGCGTCGCCGATTCGAGCCCTTTTGAGTCCTGCCTCATCAATTAATCTGCCAGCTCCCACTCCTTCGATTTTCTTAAAGACAGATCCGCAAGACGCGAACTCGTATAGTTGAGGTTGCCGGCGCTCACGCCAAGCCAAGTTCTTTTTTATTTGTGAGCGCATCGCTTCTTCGTCACCCGGTTGCAGTGAAAACGTAACTTCAAGAACAGTCACTGGCTTGTGGTGCAAGATGCTGTCGTCGTAGCCAAATTTAAAGTACTCCGGATCGACGGTCTTAACCTCGTTATCTTCGAGTACCTCTGCCGATTTAATAATCGATTCGATGTAGAGAGTCGACTTGCGGTCCGGCGATAAAAAATGCAGATTCTGCCAAATCGCTCCTCCAACACTCGAGGGAATACCGGCAAAATGCTCAAGACCGGATAATCGCTTCTCCATGGAAGCTTCGATTAAGTCTGCGGCAATCGCACCGCTCTCGGCGATCAAGTCCTGGCCCTCAAATCTGAAGTTATCGGCTTGGTTATGAATTACCAACCCCCGAAAACCTTTGTCGCCAACCAGGATATTGGCGCCGCTTCCGAGTAGAAAGTAATTGGTATCCTCTTCTTTGGCAGCCTTAATCGCCGCCGCTAACTCGGTTTTAGATTTAACCTCAACAAAGTAATCCGCCGGACCGCCGATCTGATATGTAGTCAGCGGCGCCAGCGGCACGTCTTTCTGGAGATTTTTGAGTTTAATCAAGGGCGGTTTGGATTTTGGAGAGTTCGACCAGTTTGGAGTCTTTTTCGTCGCGGGCTTTGAGCTCGACGGACTTCTTTTCGATGGTTTTGGGGCTAACAGTGACTCGCAGCGGGACGCCAATCAGGTCGGCGTCTGCGAACTTGGTGCCAGCCGATTCTTCGCGGTCGTCGTAGATGACGGTTTTGCCGGAGTCTTCTAAAAGCGAATGCAGTTTGTCGGCGGTTTCGATGACGGCTTTGTCGTCGCCAAGGGCAATCAAGTGAATGTCGGCCGGAGCCACGCTCTTGGGCCAGATCAACCCATGCTCGTCGTTAAACTTTTCGGCAATGACCCCCATTACCCGACTAACTCCTAAGCCGAAGCAGCCCATAATCGGATAAATCGGCTTATTGGCGGGGTCGCTGACCGAAAGATCAAAGGCCTTGGAGTACTTCTGGCCGAGATCAAAGACGTTACCGACCTCCGAAGCTTTTGCCTTTTTTAACTTGCCTTTGCCGCAAGTCGGACACTTGTCGCCAACCTTGGCCTTGGCGATCTCGACATTGATGCAGTAATCGCACTCGTCGCAGTAGAGAATGTCGTCCTCACCGGCATCGGTCAGCACCTCAAACTCGTACGATATCTTCTCGCTAAACAACCCGCCGGACGCCTCGGTAACTTTGGCCTGCAACCCCAAACGGTCATAAATCCGCAGATACGCCTGCTTCACCGTTTCGTAGTAAGTATCAAAATCGGCCTGGTCAGTGTGGAAGCTATACATATCCTTCATATAAAACTCGCGGCCGCGCAAAATGCCCGATTTGGCTCGCAGCTCGTCGCGGTACTTCCAGTGGATCTGGTAAACACTCTTCGGCAGGTCCTTGTAGGACTTCAGCCGGTTCATCACCAGCGGCGTCACGATTTCCTCCTCGCTTTGGCCTAGCGCGTATTCCGCGTCCGTCCGGCTTTTGAGTTTAAAGAGAATGTCGATGGCGTCCCAGCCGCCGGTCTTTACCCAGTTGGCTTTGGGATGCAGGATCGGCATTAACACTTCCTCGCCGCCAATGCCATTCATCTCTTCGCGAACGATGTTTTCAATCTTGCGCAGTACCCGCAGTCCCAACGGCAAATAGCTGTAAATCCCAGCCGCTAGTTGGTCTATAAACCCGGCGCGGACCAGCAGCTTGTAGTGAGTTGCCTCGTTCTCGGCGACCGATTTTTGGGTTTTAGCGAAGGTTTCAGATAATCGCATTACTTTCCTACTATCGCGGTAAAGGCCAGGTAATTATTTAATAGGTGGAGGAAGATGCCCGGCCAGATCGACTTGGTCTTGCGGTACATTATACAGAGTAGGCAACCGAGCACAAAAGTGTAGACCGAGACGTTGAGCTGCAGGTGTGCAAAGGCAAACAGCAAACTTGAACCGACAATGCCCGCGATAAGTCCAAACCGATCAGCTAAAGCCGGGAAAATAAAACCGCGAAACACCACCTCTTCGATCGCCGGCGGGATAAACACTAAGGCGATCAAACTTAAACTTGGAGACGAGGACGCTCCCTTGGTGAATTCATTTACTTGAGGCTGGGTTGGGTTGAAACTGGGAAACAAATGACCAACGAGACTGAATAGAACCGCCGAGGTAATTAGGAACACAGCGCCGGCCAGCAGGATATAAAGCGAGGCTTTAAACAGATTAAAGTGCTTGAGCCCCAGCCTTTCCCAGCCAACCTTATACTTGACCAGAAAATGACGCATTAGGGCAAAAGCCGCAATGCCATCTAGAACTAACAGTACAAACGAGGCTCTGACTTCGCCTTTAAGCAGTCCGTGCAGTAGAGACGAGGCAGGCGGCAAAACCGGCGCCAAGACGCGTAGGACCAGGACGATCAACGCAGGCAGCCCAATCCAAGCCGCGAAGAACACCACCAAAGCTTGCTTCCAGTTCCATGGAACGTTGAACGGTTTGGCGCTCAAATAATCCGCCTGATGTCGAAGTAGGTAATTAAAATTATCAGCAAAATCAGCGCCACAAACCCAACACTGTTGATCACCGACTCCACCTTGTGCGAAAGTTCCTTGCCGGCCAGCTTAGTGATCGCCAGCATCGCCAACCGGCCGCCGTCCAGCGCCGGGATCGGGAAGGAGTTGATAACAGCTAATGAAACCGTAATCGAGACCACAATAAGCGCGATATAGCGCCAGCCAAGAAACAAAATGTTGCTAATGATTGAGGTAATACCAACTGGCCCGACAGCCGTAGCTTCAGTCGGAACAGCTTTACTAAACAGTGAGCCGATCAAGTGCGGGATACTAACGATCAGGCGGCCGAATCCGGCAACTGTGCCGGCCGCGATCTGCCCAAACAGCTTGGCCGATACCACAACTGCCTTAACCGGGGAGTATCTGAGCAAATAAGTCTCAAACGGCAAAACCCCAAGTTGGCCGCCCTCTTTTGTACCTTTATGCAGTTTGATGTCTTGGGTTAAATTTTGGCCCTTTCGCACTATTTCAAACTTCACGCTTTGGCCGGCGTGAGCCAGAGTAAAGACCTTGAGCTCTTCGGTTTTACTGAAACTTTGACCGTTACCGCTTGCGACGATATCCCCTTTTTGCAGTCCAGCTTGCTTTGCGGCCGAGTCAGGTGTGATGTCTAAAACCAGTACTTGGGATGGCTTTGCAAAGCTGGCCTCGGTTTGGTCAACGGCAAAGTTAGGGATCGGGGGCAAGCCGGTTGAAGCTAAGTAAAACAGCAGGATAAAGCCCAAAAGTGCGTTCATCGCGACGCCAGCTAAGAGAATTTTGGCTTGTTTACCAAATTTCGCGGCTCCGAAACTGCCAGGAGTTTTGGTAGCAGAATTCTCACCCTTCAGCCGAACAAAACCTCCAATCGGCAACCAGTTAACTGACAGGATCGTGCCGCCTCGTTTGACGCCGTATAAGCGCGGCGGCAAGCCGAACCCAAACTCCTCAACATCAACGCCCGAACGTTTTGCGGCAATAAAATGCCCCAGCTCATGGATAAAAACGAGCAGGGACAGCGTTAACACCATAATCAAAATGCTTATGATCATACCCTACTAGGATATCACGGCGAGCTATTTGCCGAAGCGGCGGTGGCGAGTTGCGTAGTCTTTGATTGCGGCGTCGAGATCGGCCTCATTAAAATCAGGCCAGTGTTTATCGACAAATCGTAATTCCGACCAGGCAGATCGCCAGAGCATGAAGTCACTGATTCTTTGTTCTCCCGAAGTGCGAATCACCAGATCGATCGGCGGAATATCGGGCGCATACAAGTACTCGGCGAACTTGTCGATAGTAATATCCTCGGCATTAACCCCCTCTTTTACCATCTTTGCCGCAGCGTCGGCTAGCTCCTGATGGCCAGTATAATTTAGGCAGAGCGCCAAGGTACCGGCGGTATTTTTAGCCGTAGTTTCCTCTGCCGCATCGATTGCTTTCAAGATCTTTGGCGATAAATTATCCCTAGAACCTAACACCCTTACCCGAATGTTCTCTTTATTTAGCTCCTCGACTTCTTTCGTCGCCACCCAGTAAAGCAGCTTCATTAAGTAATCGACTTCTTCTTGGCTACGATTCAAATTTTGGGTTGATAATACAAAAGCTGAGATGAACTTAATCCCTCTTTTGATACCGATCTTGCCAATCTCTTTAAGGTTCAGATAACCCTGCTTGTGACCATCATAGGTCGGCAGGCCTTGTGATCTGGCCCAGCGGCGATTCCCATCCATAATTAGTCCAATATGTCGGGGAACTATCGTGTCTTCGGCAATCTTGGTGGACTCTAATTTTGATTGGGGTGTCATTGCGTTGATTATACCTAAAAGCTTGCGCTTAGACTTCCATAATTTCTTTAGTTTTGGCTTCTTCTATGTTTTTAATTTTGTCGCGGTACTCGTCGATTTTCTTGTTCAGATCGGTCTCGGCGCGCTTGACGTCGTCTTGGGTCGCCGACTTAGACGCTTCCAACTTTTTGACTTCATCCATCAGTTCTCGGCGAATGTTGCGGATGGCGATCTGGCACTGCTCGAGCTTATCGCCAAGGGCCTTAACCAAATTGCGGCGGGTTTCTTCGTTCAAGGGTGGTAGGTTAATGCGAATAACCGAGCCATCGTTGTTCGGGTTTAATCCCAACGATTGAGACTCGCGAATCGCTTTTTCGATCACCGGCAGCATCGTTGGATCCCAGGGGGTGATTTGGATCGTGCGAGCGTCCGGCGTCGATAGCGTGGCAACTTGCTTTAATGCCATGTTTTGGCCGTACTGCTCAACAACAATTCCTTCAACAAGGGCGGTTGAGGCGCGGCCGGTGCGCAGACCCCGCAGTTCGTCCTGGAGATGGTCCAGGGCTTTATCCATTTTCGGATTTGCCTGGGCTACAACTTCGCTAGTTGTCACTGACTTCGCCCAGTTCCCAGCGTTCGAAACGCCGGATTACTACGTTCTCCCCGATTTTAGCGATCAGTTCCGTCATTAGTTCCTCAACGTTTTTGTCGGGATCTTTAATAAACGGCTGTTTGGTTAAACAAACATCGGAGTAATACTTTTCCAGCTTACCGGCAACAATCTTCTCCGCCACTTCGGCCGGCTTGCCTTTGATTTCGGCCCGGTAAATCTCCTTTTCCTTTTCGATGTCCTCTTCCGGAATACTCTCTGGCGACAAATACTCGGGATTGCTGGCCGCGACGTGCATAGCAATGTCATGGACAAAAGTTTTGAAGTCGTCGGTTCGGGCCACAAAGTCGGTTTCGCAGTTCACTTCTACCAACGCGCCAAGGCGGCCGCCATGGGTGTAAGCCTCAATCAGCCCCTGCTTAGCCTCGCGCGAAGCCTTTTTGGCGGCGCTGGCCAACCCTTTTTTGCGCAGCAACTCCACCGCCTTATCCATATCCCCGTTAGCTTCATCCAAAGCTTCTTTGGCGCTAGAAAAACCGGCCCCGGTCATTTCTCTTAGCTTTTTGACGTCGTCGATATTAGACATTAGCCGCCTCTTTCGGTTCCTCCTCGACCTTAGCCGCCGCTGATTTGAGGTACTTCTCGTGCCCGTCGAGTGCCGCTTCGGCGATCTGTTTAGTAATCAATGAGATTGCCTTAATCGCGTCGTCGTTAGCCGGGATCGGATAATCGATGTCGTCTGGGTCGGAGTTGGTGTCGGCGATACCGATCACCGGAATACCAAGTTTTTTGGCTTCGGCGATAGGGATCTGCTCCCGAACCGAATCCACTACGTAGACAGCTCCCGGCACCTCACCCATTTCTTTAATCCCTCCGAGCACAAGTTCGAGCTTCTTGGCTTCGGCTTTGAGCAAGGAGGCTTCTTTCTTGTTGTACTTCGAAGCGACGTCGCCGCTTTCGAGGTCGGCTTCTAGCTTCTTTAACCGGTCGATCTGGCGTTTAATGGTCTGCCAGTTGGTTAGAGTACCGCCAAGCCAGCGCTCCGTCACGTACGGCATACCGGCCTGTTTGGCAGCGTCTTCAATTAATTGCCGGGCCTGGCGCTTGGTCGCCACAAATAAGACCTGTTTGCCGGAAGTGGTCAGGCTCTTCGTAAAATCTACGGCTTGAGCAATATAGTCGGCCGTTTTGGTTAAATCGATAATATGGACACCGCCGCGGGCGCCATAAATAAAGCGCTCCATTTTGGGGTTCCACCGCTTGGTTTGGTGGCCAAAATGCGCGCCGGCTTCGAGCAATTCTTTAAGGTCTACTGAGGGCATAAAATCCTTTCCTTCACCCGCTGCG
The DNA here is from genome assembly GCA_964547425.1 of uncultured Candidatus Saccharibacteria bacterium. Classification (GTDB taxonomy): domain Bacteria; phylum Patescibacteriota; class Saccharimonadia; order UBA4664; family CAZJNH01; genus CAZJNH01. The sequence goes on from CAZJNH010000001.1 coordinate 66,705, forward strand.
CCCCAAAGGGAGGATTTAGTCGCGGGTTGTTTCGTTAATTAGAACTAGACTAGATTACCACCAGATCGGATTTGTTTCAACCTATACATAAAGGAGGCCCGGGACTACAAGTCCGGGCCTCCAATTATCCTGATCAGGTTGAGATAGCGATGTCCGGCATCGGCGAACGCGTCATCTAGGCGCGAGCCATACTGGGCAAAGATCTCGAAGTCGGTGATCAGATTCTGAAGCTGCTGGATCGGCTTCCGCCCGGTTTTGAAGGCGAAGCTTACGATCCAGTACAAGCACAGGTTCGACAACTGCAGATCGCTGCGCGGCTTCTTCGGATCGATCGGATCGACCGAGAACTTGAGAGCCGCCGTGGCGATCTCGTTCAGCTCGCCGAGGACGTCCGCGCTCAGCAGCCTGTCGTCAGGCGGTGCCAGCATCGCGCATCCTCCTTGCGAGCTCGTCGTCGTAGCGCCGGGCCTCCTTGATCGCCTCACGGAGTGCTCCGTAGATCCCTTCCGCGTCATCAGCGTCGAATAGAGCGAAGCCGTCGATGGAGATTACAACCATTCCGTGGCCAGCTACGCCGCACATCGGCTTCGCCCGTACCGCTGAAACAACCATCCTGCCGACGGAGGGGCACTTCGCTTCCGAGAAGACCCCTCCCCGCAACACAACCTTGCCGTCGGGCGACCTGCGTTTCAAATGCCTTAATCGCATTGTGTCCCCCTGGACCAAGCAACGAACCCGATGTTCCTTGCTTCTCTTAAATCCTGAAGTCTTCAGAGCTTAAGAGATTACCTCTCACCATTTTAACCCCGCTGGTTCATCCAGCGAGAAATGGTGAGAGGCTCAGGGTTTTTTGTATGGCGCGACCCTGTTTAAACGCGCCTAGGGTAATTCGGAATTCACCGTATCTCCCTTGATCGAGGCGGACAGCGGCTACAGCTTGTCGCGCTGGAGCCGTTCGTGGCGGTAATTCTTGGCCGCGAGGCCCGCCATCGCAACTGCAGTGCAGAAGGCGATGACCAGTCCCCGATGCCTCCGGGCGAATTGCTTGATCGCGTCGATCATGTCACCCCCTCCGCCGTCTGCCGGGGATCCGGCCGGTCAGCATGAAGATGATGATAGCGACCATAGCCGCTATCACGATCAGGTACGCGAGGACTGCGACGACAAAGCCGCGGAACGCGTAGAGCACAAGTGCGCCTACGACGAACACGACCAGGATCTGGACGAACTCCGAACGCCACCACGGCCGGCGCTGCTGCTGCATCTTTCCCCCTTTGTAAGCAACCAAGAAGTGTCCCCGAACGGGCCGCGGGCTGCGGGCATGCTGCATACGACCCGCCCGGGGACTTCCGTCGACGTGGCTCGGCTAAACCGATTTACAGCGGCGCTGGCGGTACGGCTGGCTCAAGAGCCATTGCCGATGCCTGCGATCGCGTTTGGCATCCGGGCTGTAACGCCGGTGGACGTAGCTAGCCGTTCCCACCGTAGCGAGAAGGCAAAGCACTATCCCCACACCCGTCAAAAGCACGCTGTATCTCCTTTGGTTGAATGGCTACGTAACTGGCTGCAGGAGGGTGCTTGCAACCAGATACGCAGCCACAAAACCAGAGGAGTTGTGGCTGCTAAAAACCTGCCTTGCGGCAGATTTATGTAAGGAGCGATCACCCGGATCCGCCGATTGGCGGACCGAATGAACCGGCCAATATTAGCATAAACACTATGATTTGTCAATGGTCCCTACTCTTGATTCTTGATTCATAATTCTGTATTCTTGTTTAGTTATGAAAGCAGATATTCACCCCGAATATATGGTGACGAAGGTCCACTGCAACGGCTGTGGCACCGAGTTCGAAACCCACTCGACTATTCCTTCTATCGAAGTGGAGATCTGTTCGAATTGCCATCCTTTTTACACCGGTAAACAGAAGCTGGTCGACACCGCCGGCCGCGTTGACAAGTTTAACGCCCGCCGCGCTGCCGCGCAGAAATCCAAAGCTCAAAATCCGAAATCCGAAAAGGCCGAGGAAGCCGTAGTGGAAAAGATCGAGGAAGAGCTCGAAGCCAAGACGGTTGATCTGCCCGAAACCGAAGAAGCCAAAGACGACCAGCAATAACTGATCAAGGAGGACGCCTGCTAAACTTTTGGTAGGCGTTTTTTGATTATATGAACCCTCAAGAGCAAAAAATCAGGTCAGATTACGAATCACTCGGCCACCGGCTAGCCGAGATTGGTTATAGTTCTCCAGATTACGGCAAGTTGAGTAAGCAGCTGAACGATCTTCAAAAAGTTATATCCCTGTTTGATCGACAGCATCAATTAGAAAAAGACTTGGCCGACAGCCAGGAAGCACTCAAAGATACGGATTTAGCAGAACTTGCCCAAGAAGAAATCCCCAGAATCGAAAGTGAGCTGCGCCAAACCAATAACCTACTGGCAGAGGAGCTCGAGCCAAAGGACCCCAACGACCAAAAGGACGCTATAGTTGAAATCCGCGCGGGGGCAGGCGGAGACGAAGCCTCCCTATTTGCCGGCGAACTATACCGGATGTACGTGCGTTATGGCGAATCGCGCGATTGGAAAGCAGAGCTCATCTCCCAAAGCGCCAACGAAGTCGGCGGTTACAAAGAAATCGTCTTCGCCCTGCGCGGCGGCGGTGCTTATGGGCGGTTAAAATTCGAATCGGGCGTGCACCGAGTCCAGCGGGTGCCGGTCACCGAAACTCAGGGCCGCATCCACACCTCAACCGTTACCGTGGCAACGCTCCCTGAGGCCGAAGAAACCGACATCGAAATTCGGCCCGACGACCTTCAAATCGACGTCTTCCGCAGCGGCGGCCACGGCGGCCAGTCAGTTAACACCACCGACTCCGCGGTCCGCATTACCCACAAACCAACCGGCATCGTCGTGGTCTGCCAGGATGAACGCTCGCAACTCAAGAATAAATTGAAGGCAATGGGCGTTTTACGCAGCCGACTTCTGGCCAGGAAAATTGAAGAAGAACAAGCCGCCACCTCCGCCACCCGCAAAGGCCAAATCGGCACCGGTGACCGCTCAGAAAAAATCCGCACCTACAACTTTCCCCAAGACCGCATCACCGACCACCGTATCGGCATGAGCCGCCATAACTTGGATAAATTTCTGGCCGGTGACATCGACGAAATGTTAACTGAGCTGATGAAGGCCGGCGCCTCCCCTAGCGCATGACCATCGCCGAAGCAACCAAAACCCTAAAAGATGTCGGCATCACTACCGCTGAACTAGACGCATTGGTTCTAGCGGAGTTTGCCAGCGGTAAGGATCGAGCGCATCTGCTTGCGCATCCGGATCGGGATCTTGGATCCAAGCTCGAGGATCTAGTGAAACAAAGAGCTAAGCGGACCCCAATAGCCCATCTCACCGGCAAAAAAGAGTTCTATGGCCTGGAATTTATAGTTTCGGCCGACGTGCTGTCACCTCGCCCGGAGAGCGAAAAGATGGTTGAATGGGCCATTAAATACGCTCCAAAAAATTCATCCTTGCTTGATGTCGGCACCGGCTGCGGCGCACTGGCTATCGCCATCCAAAAACACCGGCCAGACCTCAAAATCACCGCCACCGAGATTAGCGATGAAGCAATCGATATCGCCAAGCAGAACTTCAGTAAGCATTCAGTCGACATCGAGCTCATTACTTCAGACGTTCTCGACTCAGTCAAAGGTAAGTTCTCAACGGTCATCGCTAACCTCCCCTACCTCAAAGACGACGAAAAGTTAACGCCCGAGGTGACTAAAGAACCCGGCGTGGCATTATTCGGCGGTCCCGATGGCCTCAATCTCTATCGCAAATTCTTTAAGCAGTTGCCAGATCATTTAGAAAAACCAGGCTTCGTCTTTATCGAATCCGATCCCTGGCAGCAACCCGACCTCATTAAAATCGCCCACCAATCGGCGGGCTTAGCTAAAATCGAACAAGACTACTTCGTTTTAGGTTTGAAGCAAGTTTAGCGTTTGCGGGGTTTTTTGCGGAATTCTTTGATCGCTTCGCCGAGAGTGTTAAGGCTAACCATACCAAGGATGGCAAAGAAAGCTAAGGGCACCCAGGCCGGAACACTAACCGTTGTGGATAGGTTGTTTTGATAATCCCGAAACCCCTGAACCAGCAAGTAGGTTGATTCGACAAACAGACCCCCTACTGCAATCATGAACACGACCATTACCACCCGCTTTACTCCGCGAGGAGCATCAAGCGAGGATTTCTCAACGATGCGGTTAACTACAAACGGCACCAGGAACAGGATAAATATAGACACCCAAGTTAAAATTTGAATATTCATTATGTTAAACATTAGCATTTTGACCGAAGCTGTCAATTAATTTGTTGGGGCTTCAGCAAGAGTAACTTTGACGGTCTGCGTTTTTCTATCCCTGACAATCGTTAAGTTGACGGTTTCACCGACCTGGTGCTGGGCGATTAGCGTAGTTAGCGAGCTGCGTTCGTCGATTGAGTCACCGGCAACTTTAGTAATGATATCCCCAGCCCTCAAACCGGCTTTGGCCGCGGGACTGCCGCTGACCACGGGATTAGCGCCGTTTGGGTCAAGGTAGGCGCCCTCTGAAACCGGCAAATTACGGGCGGCGGCAAACTCTTTGGTGATTGGAACAAACCGGACCCCCAGGAATGGCCGGATGATTTTGCCGCTGCGTTTATAGCTGTCGATCACCGGTTTGGCTTCGTTGATCGGGATAGCAAAACCGATGTTTTGAGCTCCTCCGGCGACAGCGGTGTTAATCCCAAGTACCCGCCCATCCACATCAACTAATGGGCCCCCGGAGTTTCCCGGGTTAATCGCGGCGTCGGTCTGGAATAGGTTCTGCAACGATTCACTGGATCCCAACTCGTCCCCGGCCTCAATTGGCCGGCCCAGGCCTGAGATAATGCCGTCGGTAACTGTGTTTTCAAATTGGCCCAGAGCATTACCGATAGCAATTACTTTCTGACCGATCTCCGTTTTCGAAGAGTCGCCTAGCTGAATCGCCTTAAGTCCTTTTGCGTCGATCTTTACCAAGGCCAGATCATTTGAAGGATCTCTGGCAACAACCTTACCTTTATGCTGTTTGCCGTCATCGGTAAAGACCGTCACCGACTGCGTACCGGCAGGCACGACGTGTTTGTTGGTTAGAATCAGCCCGTCGGAGGTCACAATCATACCGGTACCGGCGCCGCTGATTTCCTGGGCGCCAAAGAAACTGTCGGCGACTTCTCTGGTCGTAATACTAACTACACTTGGCGAAACCTTTTTGGCCGCCGCGACCACAGCCGAATTTTCCTGGACCACCAAAGCTTTGCTGGTGACCGACTGCGGCGCAAGATGCTGCCAAACCCAGCCGCCGGCCACTCCTCCGACCAACCCGAAAAACAGTGCCATAATAACCAATTTCTCCACGATAGATCGGGACAAGCTCTGCTGGGTTGTTTGAGTCTGTTCGTCCGCCATTGACCTTAAGTATACAACTAAATTGAGCCGCTCCACTTGGTGCCGACGGCGACTATAACGATCAAAAGCAAACCAATTAATAAGTACTCCGCCAGCCGCCAGCGCCCGAGTTTAGAGTCTTTGTGGGCCAGATAAATACTGGCAAAAACGTACCCCAATGCGGTAATTACCAAGGCCGCCTGCGGCAAAATCACCCAGCCGTTGTGCCAGATATAGTTAACCAGCCAGATCGAAAAAACATAGGCGCATTCGCAGGCAATTAACGCCCAGGCTGTGGCCAGCAGCGGCCGAGCCCTCTCTTCATATGGGTCGAGCAGCCAACTGGCGGAGGTGTAGGTAGCGGCGTACGTTAAAAGCAGCAACACAATTATTGGCCACCGCCAGACCGCACCGGCCAAGAAAATCGCCCAGAGACTAACAAACTGCAAAGCCCCGCTTGCCACCAGCCGGCCGGCGCCGGCCAATTCACTCGACAACGCCATTAAAACCGCCGCGTACCCCGCCGCTAAAACCACCGCCGTAATCCAGTTCGTCGCGAGCAGTATGACCAAACTAAAGCTAATCCCAAACAGCACGCGGACCGCTAGCAGCAATTTGCGTTTGTCAGCCCGAACGAGCTGATATAAGGCCGCCAGTAAAACTACTGCGCTGGCTAAAAGGCCCCATTTGGCATTGACCGGATGATCCTGGCTAACCCAGCCAAAATGGTCAATCCACAGAATAATTGCCGGCACAATAACGGCCGAGCCGACCTGAGCAAAGCGACTAAAAATCTTAGATAGCGGCTTCATCGCTACAACTGGTAACTGGACCCGGCGATCACCACGATCTCGGCGGTTTCCCCGGCTGGTTTAGCGGCCTTGATCGCCTTCACTCCGAACCTCCGCTCCAGATAGTTGATGGTGTAAGGTTTCTTGCCGCCTGAATAATCGTAAATCACACTCGCGGTGTAGTTTTGCCGTTTGGCGGTGGTAGTAGAAACCACGTTGTAACCGTAGCCCTTGAGCAACCGGGTGACCTCGGTAGCAAAACCACTGCGGTAGGTACCGTTTTGGACTTCTACCGTGGCATTTTCTTGCTTTATGAAGCTGTCCGGGAACAGTGTGTGAGTTAGAATCCGGATGTCGATGTAGTTGTTCAGACCAGCCCGCGGAACCTCGATCGAACCGGCGCCGGCAATGTTGCCAAACATCAATAAACCTTCCGGCGTTGTGTCGAGCACTTTGCGGGGCGCGGCATTGCCGTCGATGTCTTTAACGATCGAGATCAGCTGCTTAAGGTCCGTAAACGATAGATCGGTCCGGATGTGGCCGCCAACTGTGTCGATAAGTTCAGCTACTTTTTTGGGGTTGGTTAGGGTTCCGACCGAGAAAACCTTTTCCTTGAGAGCCACCAGGATTTTTTGCTGGCGGGCTGCCCGGTCGAAGTCGCTCGTCGTCTCGCGGGAACGGGCATACTTAAGCGCCAAATCGCCGTTCATATGCTGTCGCCCTGGAGCGATATTTAAAACTAGATATCCATTGCGGTCGTCGGGATAGTAAGGATCGTAAAGCCGTTTATCGACGGTCACATCCACTCCGCCAACCTCGTCGATCGCTTTGCGGAAACCGTAAAAGTCCGCCCGGACATAATAGTGAATCGGCAGGTCGAGGATTTTTTCGACGGTGGCCTTAGCCAATGCCGGGCCGCCGCCTGGCAATTTAAGCTGCTCACCATAGGCATGGGCGGCGTTGATTTTGGCGTAGCCGTATTTACCATTCTCACCAATTTGGACATACAGGTCCCGCGGTATCGACAGAGCCGCGGCCTGCTTGGTTTTGGGATCAATACTGACAACCATCATAGTGTCAGACAAAGTCCCGCCAGGATGGTTCTCCCCGCCAACACCAAGTAGCAAAATGTTAATCCGGCCGTCGCCCTCTTTGTGGAGGCGGTCAGGGCTAATATCCCCCGACAAAGCTGGGGCGCTGCTGGCGGTTGTGAACACTCGCCGCAGGGCAAGTAAGGTTTTGATACCAAAGAATATACCTACAACGACCATCAAACCGGCAAGCACCAATAAAACCTTCTTCCAAAGTTTGAGGTGTTTAAACCGCTGCCTTAAAGTTTTTTTCTTCACTTCGGGGGCGCCTTCCATTTCGACTATTTCTTCGGTTGGTTGTTTGCGCCAGAACTTCAATCTCAATTTCATACCGCTTAAGTTTACACTAGATTCGGTTGCGTGATCTATGAGTTTAACCGAGAGAGTATTATACCGTATACTTGCAAAGGTATGGAAAAAAAATCCGAGGCTACTCCCCCACACTCTGCGCCCAAAACTCCTCAGCAAGAAGCTGAGGCTTTGCTTGAGGTGCTGACCCACCCTAAAACCGAGCAAGACGCCGAGGCCGCCGAAGCTCCGGAAACACCGGCCGCCAAAACTATGTCGGTCGTCGGCAGCACCGCCAAACTGCTGTTTAGCTGGCTGATCACCCCGGCCGCAATCGTGTTGGTCCTGCACTTTTTTGTCTTCCAGGCCTACCAGGTAGTTGGCAGCAGTATGGTGCCGACTTTACACAACTCCGACTACCTGATTATTTCCAAGGTCGGCCCTACCTTCTCTAAACTCCGCGGCGGAGCCTCCAAACACGCATACTTTATTCCGAAGCGCGGGGAGATCGCGGTGTTTATTGCTCCGCCCAGCCCAACCCAAACCTTCGTTAAGCGGGTAGTTGGCCTACCCGGTGACCGAGTGGTGGTTAAAGACGGCAAGATCACGGTCTACGACAAAGCCCACCCCGAGGGGATCAATCCCGACGCGACCCACCAGGTCAGCGACCCGATCACCCTGGGCAATGACGATCTCGTGGTTCCGCCCGGAAATCTCTATGTGGTTGGAGACAACCGTATTCCCGGCGCGTCGTTTGACTCGCGGGACTGGGGGCTTTTGCCGGCCGAGAACATCATTGGCGTCGCGATCCTGCGCCTGCTCCCTATCTCCGACCTCCGCTTACTGGATATCAGCTTACCGCTGCCACCCTTTCTCAATAGCTTCGCCCAGCTTCCGTAACTCTTCTTCGGTCTGGAAATGAATTACCAGCCTTCCGCCGGCGGCGGTCGGTACAGTTTTGACTTTGTGGCCAATCAGCCGGCTTAACTTCTTGGAGATTTCATCTTCACCCTTAAACCCGGCGATCCGCTTCAGTCCGCCGGCCGCGTCACCTTTAGCTTGCTTGAGTCCCCGGGCAAACTCCTCGATCTGCCGAACCGTCCAGCTGTGCTTTAAGGTCAACGCCATCGCTTCCAGCTGCTTGGTCGAGTCGCCAACCATCAAAATTACTCTTGCATGGCCCTCGCTCAATTTACCGCCGGCCACCGCCGCTTTTACCTGATCCGGCAATTCAAGCAGTCTTAAACTATTGTTGATTGTTGAACGGTCGCGGCCGATCCGTCGGGCGATCTCAGGCAAACTCAAATTAAACTGGTCGGCCAGTTTGCGGTAGGCGGTAGCGGTTTCGATCGGGTTTAGTTCTTCCCGCTGTAAGTTTTCGATTAAGGCCAGTTCCAGCTTTTGCTGTTCATCAAAACTGCGGACAATAGCCGGCACGGTCGTTAAAGCAATTTGCTTAGAAGCCCGCAGCCGGCGCTCGCCGGCGATCAGCTGATAGCGGCTCCCCGATTTGGTCAGCACCAAAGGCTGCAAGATACCATGGATTTTGATTGAATCGGATAACGCGTCCAGTTGGCGTTGGTCAAAACTTTGACGCGGTTGCTGCGGATTGGGGTCGATCTTATCCGCATCGATTTGGATTATCTCTTCGCCCACCCTCTGGCCGGACCTATTTTTTTTGGCGGAAGGGTCATAACGCAGCTCGACCATTTCGGTCGGAATAACAGACATTAGCCCATCCTCTAATCCTCTCGGCATAACCAAAAAACTCCCTTTCAAGAGTTAGTTTAGCACCATCACGCTTGTGTTTGAACAAAAGAAAAGAGCCAGACGCGTCTGCGCCTGACTCTCTTGTGCCCGGATGGGTGCCCTTTCCGGAATGTGAATTCGAGCGGGCTCACTCGACGAAAAAACTGGACTCGATGCCGGGCCGCAAGAAGACGTATCCGTAAGGCTCCGGAACGTTCTTGATTCGGCACCGAGCCAGCGGAGCGGTTGCTGTGCTCAACGGGCCGCGGGCGCGGCTGCAACCGATCCTGAAGAACTGAGCGAGCCAACTTAGTTGTCCGCCCCGACTTACCAACAAGCGGCTCGCTCAATACTTTACGAAGTAGTCATCCACTTCTACTTCGTGCTTTTCAAATACTGGAGGGGGCCGAAGCCCCCTGCCAGGTGTTTCGGGTGTGGATGGGGTGCAACACAAAATACCAAACTTGACCGCTTCGGTCAATGTTTGGTTACTTGGCGATGGATGTGATTTTGATCTGTGAGTATTTCTGTCGGTGCCCGGTCAGCTTCTTGACCCGTTTCTTGGACTTGAACTTCATAATCTTAATCTTGTCGCCCTTGGCTTCGCCCAGAATATCGGCCTTAACCTTTACTCCCTCAACCATCGGTTTACCGACTTGGATTTTGTCGCCGTCAATTAAAAGCAGCGGCGCGAACTCGGCCTTGTCTTTGCCAAGGTTCAATAATTCCACGTTTAAGGTCTGGCCAGCTTCGACCAGATACTGTTTGCCGCCTGTTTGTATAACTGCTTTCACAATCCAGACATACTACCAAACCACTCCATATCTGTAAAGTAACGACGGTGTAAAGAAAAGAGGCTGCGTGAATGGATATCACGCAGCCTCCGGGACAAAGAATCCCTCGATGTCCGACAGCATTTCGTCGGTCAACGTCTGGAACATAGGTGGCATCGAGAGTGGTTTGTTGAAATCTATGTAGGACCACTCCACCGCCCGCTTGATCAATCGATCGAAGTCCCTTCGCCAATCGCCACTAGCGATCGCCAGGTTGCGCAGTGACCGCAACCACAGCCAACTCGCGAACTGATCGACACTCACCTCCGATACAGCCACCGGCACCTGGTAGCACCAGATGTAGGCGTGCATCAGCTCAAGCGCCTCTCGCGCATGCCACGAGCGCCAACGTCTCATCTCTCGCCTCCTAGGCAGCTCGACGCAGATCGACAGGAACTCCTGTCCAATCAACGTACAGGTCTCGCGCCGCGTCACGCACTTCCCGGAGCAGTTCGATCCGCTCTTCGGTGTAGTGCGGACGGTGATTCCCAGAAACCGTTCGGCGCGGGATTGCCAGCAACTCGGTGGTCACGACTCGACAGGTAGCAAATGTGCCGAACCGGATGTAGTGCAACCCATCGCAAGTCCGGCGCCAGTCGCAACCATACGCCAAGCAGTGCGTATGGAGAAACTCCCGACAGATGTATCTGTCCTCCCACCGCCAGTCGTAGTACAGTGCTTCGAAGGTCAGTACTGCCTTGATTCGCTTGAAACCACGTTCTACGGCGATTTCGGCGAACTCGTGCTCGCTGAACAGGTTCGACTCAACGTCGTACCACTCTTTGCCCATCCCGCACCCCTTTGTCTCGGTGCTTCGCCCTCCGCCAGCTGACGGATTCGAATGGCGAGAATACTACACCTCTTTTACGCTTATGGCAATAGTTAGCGGCCGAATTGGATTTTGCGATGCCGGATGGCTATAGATTCGAGCAGACCGATGGAGATCAGGCCGACGATCAAGCTTGTGCCCCCGTAGGATACGAAAGGCAGTGGGATTCCGGTGACGGGCAACATTCCCAGGTTCATCCCGATATTAATGAAGACATGGATAAGCAGCATACTGGCAATCCCGACCGCCATCAGCATGCCGAACCGGTCTTGGGCTTTGGCGGCGATCTGAAACGCCCTCAAAAACAGCAAGCCAAAAAGTATCAGCAGTAACATCCCCCCAATGAATCCTAATTTCTCGGCCACGACCGCGAAAATGAAGTCGGTGTGTTGGGAGGGCAAAAAGTTTAATTGGCTCTGCGTCCCCGCGCCCAGCCCCCGCCCTTTTAGCTGGCCACTGCCGACCGCTATAGTTGCCTGCAGCACGTTGTAACCGCCTCTAAGTGGATCGGCGGTGGGATTTAAGAACGTCGCCAGCCGAGCCCGTTGGTATGGTTTCATTACTTTAATTGCCACCGGAATCATCGCCGCGCCAATCCCTAGAAGCGCCAAAAAGTGGCTAGCCTTAACCCGGCTAACGAGCACCATGACCGTCCAAATAACCGCATAAACGATCGCCGTACCAAGATCCGGCTGGATCAAAACTAAGCCGGCCGGGATTAGAACATAGACAAGCGATAGCACTAAGTTTTTCGGCCGGTCCATTTCGTCGTAGTGGCTCGACAAGAACTTAGCCAGAACTATGATGACGACGATTTTCGACAGTTCCGACGGCTGAAATTGGAAGAATCCCAGGTTAATCCAGCGAGTCGCGCCCAAAGCCGAATGACCGCGGACCGATACCCAACCGAGCAAAACCAGCATTATGCCGTAAAGCCAGCGGCTGAATTTACCCCAGACGCGGTAGTCAGTTAGGGCAGCTCCGAACAGCGCTCCGGCTCCGAGAATTGTAAAGATAATCTGGTTACGAACGTCGACCGGGACCGTCACGCCCTCAGCCTTGAAGCCAAGCGAATACAAAACGATTAGCCCGACGCTAACTAACAGCGCCGCTAGAGCAAACAGCCACCAGTCAAAATTCCGCCAAACTCTCGCATTAAACATTCCAGATCAGTATAGCAATTAAGCTTTTTCGATGCCGATCGTCAGGTTTTGGCCATCAACAAGAACTTGTTTGGTTTCACCAGTAATCTGGTTCGACAGTGATTCAGCCAAAGTTTCGGATTTGATCAGGTCGGTATGGGCCAAAATGGCGGCAGAAATTCCGGAATCCATACTCGAGAGACTTAATTTAATCCGGTCATCCACTTTGAGATCAATTTCTTTGCGCAGCTGCTGAATATGGCGAATTATTTCTCTCGCCATGCCTTCTTGCTTAAGCTTCTGAGTAATTTTAGTGTTCAATGTGGCCTCAAACTCCCCCGTCCCCTTCTGTTTGGCTGATTTGACGTTCACCTCTTCGGCAATGATATTAACCAGCTGTTCAGGCAATTTTTGGGCCGCGGTAAACTCCAAATCGGCCAATGGCTGGCGAACTTTGATCTTGGCTTCCCCTCTTTGAGCCAGCCCTTCCTGCACTACCCTTCTTGCCAGATCCATCTGCTCCAGTAAATCCTTTTCGAACTCCCCCCCCTCCGGCCAATCAGTGTAATGCACCGACTCGCTGGCCAGCTCTCGATACATTTTGTCGGCCATAAACGGTGCCCAGGGCGCTAGCAACTGGCAGATTCTGGTCAATACAAACCACAGTGTCTGGTAAGCCTGCTCCTTGTCGCTGTCACTCTCACTTTTCCAGAAACGGCGGCGGCTTCGGCGAACGTACCAGTTGGATAAGTCGTCGACCAGCTCCTGGATTTGCCGCAACGCTGCAGCAATTTGATACTTATCCGCCTGCTTAGTAACCTCCGAGATCGTTTGGTTCAACCGGGCTAGAATCCATTGGTCCAGCAAATTTTCCGAGTCTGGCTTCTGGCTGCTGGCCCCTGGATCCCAGTTATCAATCTCCGCGTAAGTAGTAAAAAAGGAATAGGTGTTCCACAGCGTCAGAAAGACGTTGCGCTGAACGTCACGGATCGAATCCTGATCCAACCGGGTGGCTTCGGCGTACATCAACGGACTTGAAAGCAGGAAAAACCGGACACTATCCGCGCCGTACTTTTCAAACAACTCCTCGACCGGCGGGAAATTCTTTAATCTCTTGGAGAGTTTCCGCCCGTCCGCTGCCAGGATTAAACCGCTAGCCACAACGTCGGTATAGGCGGGTTTGTCAAATAATGCCACACCCAGCACATGCAAAGTGTAAAACCAGAGGTGGACTTGCTCGATAGCTTCAACGATAAAGTCGGCGGGAAATGAGGCTTCAAACTCTTCTTTGTTCTCGAATGGATAGTGGTCTTGGCCGTAAGGCATCGAGCCAGACTCAAACCAGCAGTCAAAAACTTCATCGATCCGCCTCGCCTCTTTACGGCATTCGGCACAGGTAACCTTTACCTCATCGATGTCGGGCTTATGCAATTCCTTCACCGATCGGCCGGCGTTTTTTTCCAGCTCCGCTACGCTACCGAACACGGTGAAGTGTCCTTGATCGCAGCGCCAGACCGGGATCGGCGTGCCCCAAAACCGGTTGCGGCTAATCGCCCAATCTTTGGCGCCCTCCAGCCACTTTACGAACCGGCCGGTTTTGACGTGGGCCGGTACCCAATTGGTTTCTTTGCCCGCCTTCACCAGCTGATCCCGAATCTTCGTGACCTCCACAAACCAGGTCGAAATGGCGTAATAAAGGAGCGGCGTTTCGCAGCGCCAGCAAAACGGATAGGTGTGTGGTTCGTACTCCGCCGAAAAAACCAAATCGCGTTTAGTCAGGTCTTCGATAATCGTTTTATCGCCGTCTTTGAAAAATTGTCCCTTGGCGATATCTTCGGTAATCTTGCCATTAGCGTCGACGGTGCTTAAAACCGGCAAGCCGTATTCCTGGCCGAAAGCCAAGTCGACTTCACCGAACGCAGGAGCGACGTGCAATATGCCGGTACCCTCTTCCAGACTGACTTCATTTGAGGCGTAAACCACGTAGGCCTTGGGCTCGTCGGTCGCCTTATATAGCGGCTCGTACTTCAGCCCGACCAGTGCTTTACCCTTACGGGTAGATTCAACGTTAAATTCATGGCTTTTGAGGTCAAGTACTTCCAACCGATCTTTGGCCAAAATCAATCTGCCGTGGCCCTTAACCTCAACGGTCGCGTAGTCGGCTTCGGCCTGAACGGCCAGCGCCGCGTTTCCCGGCAAACTCCACGGCGTCGTGGTCCAAGCTAGCATATAAGCGTCTTCATCCTTGAGTTTGAACTTCACAAACAGACTGGGATCCATAACGTTATCTTGGTACCCGTCGTTCATCTCGAAGTTGGACAGAGGCGTGGCACAGCGCGGGCAGTAAGGCAGAGACTTAAACCCTTCGTAGACCAAACCTTTTTTGTAGACTTCCGAAAACACCCACCAGACGCTTTCCATATATTCCTGGTCTAGTGTGGCGTAGGTGTCGTCAAAGTCGGCCCAGCGCCCAATCCGGTGGTGCATCCGTTCAAAGTCGCCGCGGTGCTTAAACACCACCGCCCGGCAAGCCTCGATAAACTTATCGATGCCGTGGTCGACAATGTCTTGTTTATTATTGAATCCCAAGTCTTTTTCGACCTGATACTCGACCGGTAAGCCGTGGGTGTCGTAGCCCAGCCGGCGCGGCACGTGGTAGCCCCGCATCGTTTTGTAGCGGGCGACGGCGTCTTTGATCGCTGCTTGCTCGATATGACCGTAATGGGGCTCGCCGTTGGCAAAGGGAGGGCCGTCGTAAAACCGAAAGCGCTTGCTGCCTTTGCGCGACTCCAAACTTTTTTGGAACGCTTTTTCGCCGTCCCAAACCTTGAGCATTTCAGCTTCAAACTCCGGTAAATTTGGTTGTTCGGCTTTCTTCATTAGATGTAAATTCTATCAGCCAAAGATCCGAGCCGCTAGGATCTGGAGGGCTTGGAGCAAAAAGAAAGTTACTAGCGGCGAAAAGTCGATACCGCTACTCGACGGAAGCAGTTTGCGAACCGGCGCCAAAACCGGTTCGGTCAGCTCGAAGATCAGCCGGCTAAACCAGTTGGTAGAGCCGGGCATAATCCAGCTCATTAGCACCCGGGCGAGCAGCAAAAAGTTAAAGACCAGAACGAAAAGATTTATAAAAACGAGAATGACGACTGGACTCATGTCCGGTGCGCCAGGTAGCTGACTTCGGTGACCAGCGGCAGTTCGTCTTGCCATTTGGCAACCATACTGCCATCGAGGCGGACTAAAACCAAAGCCGGATGGCTCATAACGTCATAAAGATCGCGCTGGCCAATCCCCTCGCGGCTTTCGAATTCGATCAGCTTGGTATCAACTTTATTAATCTCCAGCTCTCTCATAAACTCTTTAACTTTGCGCTCCTCCGGCCCGTTGTCCGGCGTATAAAAAACATAAGCAGTCATATCAGCCAGTATAAGGTATGAGGTATTTGGTATGAAGTATCTAAACGCGAAGAGGGCCCGGTCTTCAAAGACCGGGCCCTCACGCACTTATTGCGTTGCTACTGCCCCGACGGCCTGCGGGATCTCGCAGGATTCGGTGCTGCAGTACTTCTCGCCGGCTGCATCCCAGGCTCCGGGATCGTCGTACAGACGGTCCCAATCGACCGCCTTGACGTTGTCCCAGGCCTCCTGAAAGACCTCAGGTTCCACCCGCTGATATGGCATCTGCGGGTAAACGCCCTCTTGGTCCGGCAGGAAGGACAGGGACTTGAGCCTTCCGTCCATCGCACGGATGACCGCGGGGATCTCCTTGGCTTCGGTGACGAGGTTGAAGCTGGCCGTGACCGAGACGGAGTTGTCGCTCCACCAGGTCTGGCACTGCTCCGCCAAGTGCACCTTCTCCCAAACAGAGACCTCGCGCTCCGGCCGGATGTCCGGACCCTTCGTCGGGCAAGAGATCACCACGCCGAACTCAGGATTCTGCACGTTGGGCTCGACGTGGTAGCCGGCTTCTTGCATCGCCTTGACCACGGGGTGACCTTCGGTCTCCCGCACGGTCCGGATGTACTGGCCGCGCTCCTTCGGCCAGTGGCAGCCCGGCGTGACGCCGAAGAGCAGACTGACCGTACCCGACGGCTTGATGGTCGTGACCTTGATCGATTCACGCACACCGAGCCACTCCGAGTAGATCTTGTCCCAACGCCGGATCTCCTTGTAGCCGGCGTCCTGCCACTGCTTGAGCTCGTGCCACCCGTGCTGCTCGACGAACATGGCGAGACCCGTCATCGAGGTGCCGATCCGCCGGTTGCGGATCATAACCTCGTTGGTCTCCTTCCAGTGTGTCATGAGCAGCGTAACCGTCTTGCCGTAGAGATACCCGAACTTCAGCGTCCGCATGTAGTCCTCGAAGCTGCGGCAGTTGGTGGGATACGTCTCCACCAACGTGCACAGCTCGTTGTGCTCCAGCGGCTGCTCACCGCACGGGTTCACTCCGGCGACACGGTAGTCCCGGTTGTCCGGCGGGTCGGCCAGCCGGCCGAACTGCTGGCACATGTCGAGCCAGTAGATCCCCGGCTCGCCGCTGACGGCGTTGAGCTCGCCCAAGTGGTCGAGCTTGGTACCGACCGTGACGCTGGCCGAGTTGTTCGACGTGTAGCCCCAACCGCCGTCCGGGTGCATCAGCCAGTTACCCTTCGGGTCGTCCGGGTCGACCTGCGGGAGACCATCCGGTCCGGGAACGTATCCCAACCGAACCGCGTTGACGAACGGGTTCTTGAGGTTGAGGAAGTCCTCGTCGTTCGGATCTCCCAGCGCGATCTCCGCCGAACTGCGGACGTTGGCCGCCACGACGCACTTGCCCTCCATGTTCATCTGATCGACGATGTCGGTGGAGGTCAGCTTCTCGCCGCTGCGGTAGTTGTACTTCGCCCGCATCCGCTCGTGAAGCTGGATGAGCGGGTCTGGTCCAGCAGCAGTACCGCCAAAACCGTTGATCGGCGTGCCGCGCTCACGGATCTCACTGTAGTCGAACCTTACCTCCCGCTGATCGGGGAGCAGGTACGACCTGAGCAGCATGCCCGTCGACTCGATCCAGCCTTCACGGCTGTCGTCGACCACGACCGGCTCGTCCTTGTTGCTCACCGGCTGGTGAAGGGTCAGCGCACCCGCGCCCTTGGTGTCGAAACCGACACCGACGCCGAGCATACTCATCTCCATCAGCCGCATGAACGGGAAGGCCGGGTCACCGTCGCCGATGAACGCCGTCGACAAGAAACCGCAGTTCTGCAGAGCACTGGAGTTGTGCAGTCCGTTCACGAAGAACGTGCCCATCATCCAAAACCCTCGACCCGGCGGGCTCCACTTACCGCTGAACAAGCGCTCGAAGGCTTCTTCCGCCGAAGTGTGAGCCGTCTCCTCGTCCCACGGCAGGTTGTAGTGCACGGCGTGGTCCTTCTGGATCGAGTACTCACCTTCGATCAGTCGCCGGCACCCCTCCCAGTAGCGCTCCTTGGTGCCGTCGACCTTCTTGCGCGAGTACTTGGTGAGCCAGTTGTACTCGCCAAGTGTGTTGCCTGCGCCCATCGGGAAGCCCCACCTCGGGATTCGATCCTTGTACTGCTCGACGAACTCGTCCTTCAGCCGGTACGAGAGGTAGTAGAACTCCTCGTCACGCTCTCGGCTCTCTCCAGCCTGCGCCCGTTCCTTCGCGAACAGATGCAGTCCCGGGAGGAACGTCTTCGACGGGTCTTTCTTGTCGGCCTCGCTCTTGGTGCTCGCCCAACCGCCGGCACGAATGCCGCGCTTGGACAAGACTCGCTTGGCCCGACGCTTCGATGCCCTGCCGTTCGGCTTGGCGTCGACTGGTGTTTCCAGAACATCGGTCATGTTCTCATTACCTTTCTCTCGAATCTTCGGTTGTCAAAGTCCCCCTAGCGATTTTTTTTGGCGCTAGCCCCATCCAACTTCCCTAAGCTGGATGAGGTAAGCAACAAAAATTAAGCGGGGCGGTTTTTGAGCCGGGCTACCTCCGCTTCGAAACTGGCCAAGTCGGTAAAGCTGCGGTAAACGCTGGCAAACCGAACATAGGCCACGTCATCGATGGCCATTAACTTATTCATTACGAGTTCGCCGATACTGCTTGCTGCAACCTCGGCCTCCCCCTTGGCCCGTAACTCTCTTTCGATTTGGTCGACCACTTCTTCGATTAAGGCGACCGCCACCGGCCGTTTTTCGCAGGCTCGGTATATGCCTCCGGAAATTTTTTCGCGGTCAAACAGTTCTCGCCGGCCATCCTTTTTGACTACCGCTAGTTTCGACCTTTCGGTTCGCTCATAGGTGGTAAAGCGGTAACCACAACGCAAGCACTGGCGGCGGCGGCGAATGCTTAAACCATCCGCGTCGCGGCTTTCGATGACCTTGCTGTCGATGTAGTCACATTCATGACACTTCACTTTTGCATACCCCCATATTTAGCGTAAGCGACTTACATCATAACGCTAATGGTCGAGGGGCTGTCAAGACTTTTTCGAGCGAAGCAAGAAAAATAAGATAAGAAATCGCGAAAACTAAAAAACTCCAGCGGGCGCCGGAGTTTTTTATGAGTTAATCTACCTTCTTTCTAATAAACGCCGGGATGTCGATGTCATCTTCTTCTAGTCCGACTTCAGTCCAATCGGCGGCCTGCTCCACCTTTTCGTCTTTTGGATCACCCAGCGGTTTATCTTGGGTGGCATCAAACGGCTCCGGCTCAATACTCGCCACCGGCTCCATAATCTCCTCTACTTCGGTCACCTCTTCGACGATTTCGGCCGGGCGTTCATTGATGAACGGGGTGCGGGTACCTGAGGCGTAGGAAGTAAAGCCGTACTGCGGCTGCTGGTGCTGTTCGATCTTTTTCTTGGACTCAAAACCAGTAGCAACAACCGTAATCTTAATTTCATCATCCAGAGTTTCGTCTAAGACGGCACCGAAGATAATGTTGGCATCGGGATCGACAGCGTCGGTGATGGTCTTGGCAGCCTGATCGATTTCGTGCATACCCATATTGCGGCCGCCGGTGACGTTAAACAGCACACCTTTGGCGCCGTTAACTGAAATCTCTAGCAACGGCGAATCGATGGCCTGCTGAGCCGCTTCAACCGCCCGGTTCTCACCGCTTGAGCGGCCGATACCCATTAGGGCGGTGCCGGCGCCCTGCATAATGGCTTTGACGTCGGCGAAGTCGAGGTTGATTAAACCTTGGATCGTAATCAGATCGGAAATGCCCTGGACACCCTGGTGCAAGACGTCGTCGACGATCCCGAAGGCTTCAATAAGTGAAGTCTTGCGGTCGATCATCGCCAGCAGCCGGTCGTTTGGAATCGTAATTAATGCGTCAACTTTGCCGCGCAGTTCGTCGATTGACTTGTCGGCTACCCGCTTACGCCGTTCGCCTTCAAACGTAAACGGCTTCGTGACGATAGCAATTACCAATGCCCCGCTATCCCGCGCGGCCTGAGCGATTAACGGGCTGGCACCAGAACCGGTACCGCCGCCCTCTCCGGCCGTAATAAAGACCATGTCGGCGCCTTTAAGAGATTCATAAATGTCAGCCTCACTCTCTTCGGCCGCCCTGCGCCCCACCTCTGGGTCAGCGCCAGCACCAAGCCCGCGAGTCGTAGTTTTACCAATATGGACCTTGCGCGGCGCGTGTGAATTGTGAAGAGCCTGGGCGTCGGTGTTAACCGCCACAAACTCCACTCCTTGCAATTTAGCTTTGATCATTCGATTGACGGAAGCTGATCCGCCGCCGCCTACGCCCACCACTTTGATGCGGGCAAAGGTTTCGATCTCGGGCAGAATCTCTGCCATAATCTGATTTTCTCCTTACCACAGTCCGCCTCAGGCGGATACAACAAGCAGTATATGCATACCATTTTTTTAATGCAAATTATTTGTTCGGGCAAATTAGCTCAAAAAAACGCACACAAAAATTACTCGGAAATTACAAAAAATGCCTTCAAAGAGGCATTAAAGTTATTAATTCTTATGCTTATTTTAAGGCAATAAATTGCGTAAAGTTTTCTTAATTCGGTCTACGGTATGGCTGATTTTGGCATTGGCGTTACCCTCTATCGCGGTTGCCGTCATGTTCTCAAGCATCAGCCCAATCGCCGCGGTATAGCCAGGTTCACTGACTTTTTCGGCTAAGCCTGAAAGCCCTTCTACTTTCCCGATTGCGACCGGCAGCTTGAGTGCTTCTTTAGCAAATTCGGTAATGCCTGCTAGCTTGGCGCCGCCGCCGGTGAGAACAACACCGCCAGGTAAAAGAGCGTCCTTGCCAATCTTTTTCAGCTCGGCTCTAACCAGTTCAAAAATCTCATCGAGCCGAGCGTTCACGATGTTGGCGAGATCCTTGCGCGGCACCAAGGCGTCCTCCCCGTCCAGTTCTTCGATCCTGATTTTGTCGTTGTTTGCGGCTTTACCGGCGTGAACGTATTTGAGTTTAATTTTCTCGGCGGTTTCGACCGAAGTCCTAAGTCCTATCGCGATGTCGTTTGTGATATGCCCCGCGCCAATGGGCAAAATACTGGAGTAAGCGATATCACCTTCCTCGAAAACGGCGATCCCGGTGGTGCCGGCGCCGATATCAAGCAGGGCGACGCCCAGCTCCTTCTGGCGTTTAGACAAAACGGCTCTGGCTGAAGCGATCGGTACCAGAACCTGACTGGCGATATCGATCCCGGCCTGGTAGATCGCCCGGTGCAAATTCTTCATCGCCGGAGTCGCCCCCGTCACGATGTGGGTTTCAACTTCTAGCCGAACGCCGTGCATGCCGACCGGATCGTGAATGCCGGTTTGGTCATCAACGGTATAATTGCGCGGAAACACTTGCAGGATTTCGCGGTTCTGGGGCAAATTCAAGGCCGTTGCCGCCTCCTCCGCCCGGTGTAAATCTTCGACACTGATTTCCTGGTCTGCCCGGCCAACAGCAATTACGCCCTTAGAGTTTTGGCTCCCGACGTGCCCGCCGTCGATACTGATCGTGGCACGGTCGATCACCACTCCGGAAATCCGCTCGGCTTCGTCAACCGCCGCCGTAATTGAGCTGACGGTTTCCTCTACATCGGTCACAATCCCTTTACGCAAACCCGTGCTCGGCGCGACGCCCACTCCGATAATACTCGGCTTGGCGGCGCCTTCCTCGGCGATACCGACGATGCAAGTCACCTTGCTCGAACCGATGTCGAGACCAATATACGCTTGTTCCGGTTGTGCTTTAGCCATGGCTAGAGATCATTATACTCGTTTAGTTAAGATTTCTGATCCGGATTCGGTGACCAGAACCGTGTGTTCAAACTGCGCCGCCAAGCTGTGGTCGGCGGTTACAACCGTCCAGCCGTCTGCATCGATCTCCATTTTGCCGCTGCCCAGGCATGCCATCGGTTCAATCGCGATCGTCATCCCGGCCACCAACTTTGGCCCGGTGCCGGCTTGTCCAACATTGGCGACTTCTGGGTCCTCATGCAGCTCACGCCCAACCCCGTGACCGCTTAGCCTTTCAACCGGCCGTAAGCCAGATGCCGCCAAAGATTGCTCGATTACAGCGGAAATGTCACCAACCTTGGCGCCAGCACGAACCTGGGCGATAGCCAAGCTCAAGGCATCCTCGGTCGATGAGAGCAGCTTCCTCGCTTCGGCGGAAACCTCTCCCACCGGTACCGTGACTGCGCCGTCAACGATCATTGCGTCAAGTTTTACGCCAAAATCGAGCCCAACTAAATCGCCTTCCTTAATAACGCGTCCGCCCGGAATCCCATGAACCACTTGATCATTAATCGACACGCAAATCGTTGCCGGAAAGCCCTCATGACCCAAAAAAGCGGCCTCCCCGCCGCGTTGTTCCAGTTGCTGCCGCGCCAGGCTATCGATCTTCTGCGTAGTCATCCCCGGTCTTAACTCGCCGGATAAATACCCCAAAACTTCCGCCAAAATCCGCCCGCCCTTACGCATCGCCTCAATTTCGGCTGGAGTCTTAACTAAGCCAGTCACAGCGCTGCCTCGATCTGGCGATAAATTGTTTCAATGCTCTGGCTGCCGTCGATCTCGGTCAAAACGCCCTTTTGGCGGAAATAGTCGATCACCGGCATCGTCATAGAATGGTAATCCTTCCACTTTTGTTCAAACAGCTGGTCGCTATCGTCTGAACGTTTGCGGCCATGAATCCTAGTAATCGCCAGCTCCGGGGTAATGTTCAGATAAATCGCTTTTACGTTGACGCCGCCTCGGTCAACGAGGTAATTATCGAGCCACTGCGCATCCCTTAAAATCCGCAGACAACCATCGAGCACTACTCCTTGACCCGGTTTAACTTGATCCAGCTTTGATTTCAACATCGCTTCGATATCGGCCGACTCGGCCAGTTTGCCTTGAGACAGCAGTTGTTTAATCTTTGGGTCGTCGCTGGCTCGGAGTAAATCTCCCGTCGAAACGTACGCGTAACCTTTTTTCTCGACTATTAATTTTGCCTGCAAACTTTTGCCCGACCCGGTTGGACCCATCACTACAATTACCGGCCCCATAGCTTCTCCAAAATCGCCGGCACAAAGATAGCCGCGCCCAGCAAAAACGCGCCGACGGACGCGACCAGTACCGCCCCGGCCGCCATGTCTTTAACTAATTTAACTTCCTCGGAATGCTCGGGCTTGATGATGTCGAGGATTTTCTCGATCGCACTATTAAAAATCTCCGCCAAAAACACCAAAAGTACCGCAAAGAAAACCGCCGCCAGCGCCTGGTTGCTCAAATCGAGTAGCAAACCCGACACCAGGACCAAAATTGCCACCGCCAAATGAATCCTGGCGTTTAATTCGTGCGTCAGTATGTAGCGCAGCCCTTGGAGGGAGTAGCGGACGGCGGCGACTAAACTGTAGTGCTGTCGGCTCATTTGTAGTCCAGCTTTCGATAATTTAATCCAGCTGCTTTTAGTATAGCGGTCTGGTGCTTATCCATTAAAGCCTGCTCGCTAGCGGTCTGGTGGTCAAATCCCAAGATGTGGAGCAAACCGTGCACGAGTAACGTACCTAGTTCGTCCTCCAGCTTCACCCCAGCCGACTCGGCCTGGCGCTCGGCTGTCTCCAAACTAATCGCGACGTCGCCCAGTTCATCCTCGCCGCTATAGGGAAAACTCAGAACGTCGGTTGGCGTGTTGATCCCAGCAAACTGTTCGTTTAAAGCCGAGATTTCGGCGTCACTAACTAGCTTTAAATTTATTGTGCCGGCTTTGTCGGGCAGATCCCGTTGAGCGTTTAAACCTGTCGCAATCCGGTCGATGAAGTTCAAGCTAAAACCTGGCGGCATTGTCCCCGTCGGATTAACCGTGATTTTAGGCACTTAATTTTGCGCGGACGACGGCTGAAATCGCCGCCCCGTCGGCCTGTCCGGCGGCCTTTTCCCGAACCTTGCTGATGACTTGCCCCATTTGTGCAACTGAGTTTGCGCCGGTTTCGGCGATCGCTTCGTCTACCAGTTTTTCCAGATCGGCCTGGCTCATCTTCTCCGGCAAATAACCTTCAATAATAGCAAGCTCGGCCTTCTCGGGATCGGCCAAATCCTGCCGGCCAGCAGACTCATAAGCCTCGATCGAATCACGGCGCTGTTTGGCCTCTTTTTCCAGTACCGCTAGCTCTTCCGGCTCCGAAAGATCATGGCCCAAATTAATCTTTTGATTATGCAGTCCCGACTTAATTAAACGCAAAACAGCCACTTTGTCGCTGTTACCAGCTTGCATGGCTGCCTTTAAATCTTGCTCGATCTTCTCTAGCACACTGCCTACTTATATATAAATTGCTTGGCGCGGGCTTCTTTGCGTACCCGCTTGCGAATGGCGATCTCCCGAGCCTCCCGCTTAGACAGCGGTTTCTCGAAGTACTGCTTACGCCGGGCCACACCCAAAACACCTGCTAGCTGGACCTTCTTGTTGAAGCGCCGGAGCAGGTTTTCGAGAGTTTCTTTGTCGTCTTTGCGGGTAACTTGTAGCATGAACCCTAGTATTTTACAGGTTATCCCAGATCTATTCAAGCATTAGAATAGGCTCCCTTCATTGAGAAGGGAGCCTATCGCTATTCCTCGCCACAGGGGTTGATGCCAGCCGCTAGCGGGTGCAGAACCCCAATTACTTGGCCGCTCTCATCTAACACGGCAGTTACCAGCCTGAGATAGCCTCGTTCCGTACGAATTGCCCGGATGCCATAGCGCCCCGGATCATCCAGAAAGGTGTCGCGCGGCAACACTGGAGTGTTCGCCGGCAGAACGTACTGGGTAAAGAGATTGGCGTTGAGCCGCTCAGCCTCTTCCCACTCCTCCTCTGTGCCGAGTGCTTCTACGAGTCGCCTAGCGTCAGCTTCGTCCAAAGTTCACCTCCCGATCGATAAGCTCACCAATTCTAATCTGATAAATTGCTCAGTTCAACCCTTAGAACCCAAAACGTGAAAGTGAATATGATCGATTTCCTGGCCCGCCCGCAGACCGTTATGTAGCCGGACCTCGTATCCGCCCTTTAGTCCCGCATCGTGAGCAACTTCCCGGACCGCCATTAGCAGTTTTCCGGCGAAGTTTTCGTCCTTTACGGCATCCAGATTCTCGACGTGTTGCTTTGGAACGACCAACAGATGAACCGGCGCCTTGGGATGAATGTCCTTAAAGGCGGCGGCGAAGTCGTTTTCCCACACCAAAACTTCCTTTTGGTGGTTGGCGATTTTGCAGAATAAACAGTCCATAAATACAGTATAAACGTTTGAGAGCCCCCGGGTTGGTCCCAGGGGCTCTCTCGCTCCGCTTCGCTAGCGGTTTCTTCCGAAACTGACCTTCTGTCGGAGTCCGGCGGTGAAGGCGCCAACGCCATGCTGCCGTTTGACCGGCTTCTGCTTGGGCTCGCTCTTGGGTTCGGATCTAGCCTTGGCCAGAACCGGCTCCAAGGGATCGCCCTTGAGTTGAAGATCCGCCAGCACACTGGCGATCTTCTCATCACTCCAGCCCTCCTCGACGGCCTGGGCATGGAGCACCTGGTCCTTCTCCCACAAGTTACGCAGCTTTGCCCGTTTTTCTCGGGTTGCCGACAACTCGCCTCCTCTTTGGCAGCGGATGTTCTCTTACTTAACGACTTGGAGCCTCGCCGGATGTCCGCCGGCCGGATGACGCGGAATGGTTTCCTGCCGCTCTTTCGGCTGCATACGCAGGTGGTTCGATGCCCCGCGGATCAACGAAATTGGCAGGGGGTGGTACAACCTGGCTACTTCGCTCGCGATCACCGCCCGTTCGCCGGACTCGACCGCGCCAAAGTGGTCGTAGTAGAGCTCGATCAGCTCCTTGATGGCCTCTTCTTTTCGCTCTTTTTGCGTCCGCTTCATCCACACCTCCCGAGGTTGTGAAGACTGCGAATTTCGAGAGTATAGTCCTTATTGTTATATCTGTCAATCCAGATTGGCAGAGACCTTTCCCGAGAAAAAGTTGGCTTTAGGGGTTGACAAATACCGCTTATGCTGCTAAAATACCGCCTTGTAACTGAAAAAGGCGTGTCTTTTGACAGGTCTTTTTTGTTGCCCCTCTTGCTTAAACGGACGGGGTAAAAACCGTCTAGAGAGGTGTGGGTGGAAAAGGAGACTTTTCTTTCACATGCGTAGAATTCTGGTGCTAGTGACGACCGTGTTTGCGGCCATCAACCCGACCGGATTCTCACCTTTAGCCGCCTTTCAGGTGGCGACCGCCCAGGCCAAAAGCGTGGGTGAGCAGATCAAGACCATTCCTTTCAAAATGACATTAGCCACTACTGCCTTAAACCCGTTGCAAATCGAGGAACAAAAGCCCGACTTTGCCACGGAGGTCAGCATCCCGATCCGGGAAGCTGCCAAAAAGGCTGCTCTAAAGGCCAAGCAAAAGGCTGAAAAAGCCCGTTTGGCTGCCATGCAGTACGCTCCGAAGGCCACCGTCGTTATCGTTAATACCGGTGACGCTTGGGCCCAGTTGCGTTTCTGTGAGGCCGGTGGTGACTACCACAAAAACACTGGTAACGGCTTTTACGGCGCTTACCAGTTCGACTACAGCACTTGGGGTGGTTACGGTGGTTATGCTACCGCTAACCTTGCTCCGCCGAAGGTGCAGGATGCTAAGGCCCGGATGACCCAAGCCGCTCGTGGCTGGTACCCATGGCCTGCCTGTGCCCGTCGCTTGGGCTTAATCAAATAAGCCCTCCTAAAAAGTCCCCTCTACGGAGGGGCTTTTTAGTTTGTATTAATCTTGACAAAGCATAACTATTATGCTACAATTGTTCCCTATTTTGGTAGATTGTCTACCGAAATCGAACCAAGGAGCCAAGATGACTTTCGCTGAGTTGCTCGAACAAGCACGAGCAGAGTTCCGAAGTGACGATCCGTTTCCTCACGCCGAACGCCGTAGGGCGGCAGTTGAGGTGACATCTCTGCGAAGCTTCGACGAGATCATCGAAGTGATCGTCGAAACGCAGGAGCGATATCTGCCTGATTACTCGGGCATGTTCGCAGGAACAGCCGGCAGTGTCGAAAAGATGTGCCGCGAGGTCGTCGCGTGCCTTATCGATGCCGAGCTCCGGCGCCAATTCAATCCTCAGTACGTCTACCCGCGCAGGCTCACCCGCAGCCCCTGGTAGATCATACTCGAGAGGGGGTCGGCTCGCCCGGCCCCCTCTCACCCCAGCCCCGCAGTTTATGCGGGGTTTTTCTATTCCTTATTAACTCGCTTTTGGATTTCGGTCATGACTCGGCCTCGGGGAATCGTCTCCTGGGCACCGTTTTGCATGTCTCGGAGGATCACCACCTTATCAAACACTTCTTTCTGCCCAATGATCAGAGCATAAGGGGCTTTCGTCTTATTGGCCTTCGAGAGCTGAGAGGCAATCCCGTCTTTTTCAACCGATCCAACGGCCGAAATA
This sequence comes from uncultured Candidatus Saccharibacteria bacterium, assembly GCA_964547425.1. Taxonomy (GTDB): domain Bacteria; phylum Patescibacteriota; class Saccharimonadia; order UBA4664; family CAZJNH01; genus CAZJNH01. The sequence continues at coordinate 93,779 of CAZJNH010000001.1, forward strand.
TCATTGTCCAGCAGCTGTTCAATCAATCTGAAGGCGTCTATCCTGGCCGGTTCTCCGAGAGACGCCACAAACACGGTAGGCGGATCGGCTCCCGGCAATTCGGCACCCGCTCCCTCAAGCTCAAGTAGCACCCGTTCTATACCTATCCCAAACCCTATACCTGAGGTCCTAGGCCCTCCAAGCTCCTCGGCCAACCCGTCGTAGCGGCCGCCGGCGCCGATACTCGATTGGGCGCCCTCTCTGGCACCATAGAACTCAAACACAGTTCGGTTATAGTAATCCAACCCCCTAACCAAGCGGTGGTTCAGGTCATACGGCACCTGCAGTTCATCCAGATACTCGAGAACCCCTCTGAAGTGGGTGTGGCAGGGCTTGCAAAGGTAGTTTAAGATCTGCGGCGCACCTTCCAGAATGGCTTGGCAGCCCTCATCCTTACAGTCGAGTACTCGAAGCGGATTAGTCTTCAGGCGGGCGTTGCAGTTCTCGCACAGTTGCTTGCGGTGCCCCTCCAGGTACTCTGTTAAAACCCGAATGTACTTGGGCCGGCAGTTGGCGTCTCCGATACTGTTAAGCTGAAGCACCACTCCAGATACGCCCAGATTGCGGTAAAAGCGCAGGGCCAGCATCATTACCTGGGCGTCTAAGCTTGGGGATTCATCCCCAATCGCCTCAATCCCAACCTGATAATGCTGCCTCTGGCGGCCGGCTTGCGGTCTCTCGTACCGGAACATCGGCCCGATGTAGTACAGTTTGACCGGCTTGGGCAGGCTGCCCATTCCGTGTTCCAGATAAGCCCTCATAACAGGAGCCGTTGACTCGGGGCGCAGCGCTACCTTATTGCCCGATTTATCCTCGAATTCATACAACTCCTTCGAGACGATGTCGGTCTCTTCGCCAACGCTGCGGTGGAATAGCTCGGCGTCCTCAAGGATCGGGGTTGCGATTTTCCCATACCCTGCGGCCCGGGCCAGCTTCTCAAAAGTGGCGGCCACCAGATCAAACTTCGCCTCCCGCCCAGGCAAAATATCACTCATCCCCCTCACTGATTGGAACTTCTTGGTCGCCATGTATCTGTTAGCCAGATTAGCACACGCCGAAGGAGGCCAGCAACCAGCCTACATCTTGACAAACGCTTATGCTTGGTGTATAATTGTGCCTTCGTTTCGGTAGAAGACCGGAACCGTACCTTAAGGAGTGATAGATGGACGCAGGGAGAACTTACTTCCTGTTCGCGCTGGCCGTTCTGCTCGCGATCGTCGAGTTCGAGGCGGAAGGCCGCTTCGGGTGGGGGCAGAACTTCCCTACCTGGTACCGCGTGACGACGAAGCCGGCGAAGTGGTTGGCGATCATTCAGAAACCTCTGACTGGCTACCACTCGCCGCTGACGCTGTTTACCTTCGGCATCTTCGTCTGGCCGATGATAGACACTGGACACGTCACCCTAATCGGGGTCGTCCAGGCGTTTTCGTTCTACCTCGTATGGGCGACGGTCTGGGATTACTCCTGGTTCCTGCTCAACCCTCACTACGGACCGCGGAACTTCCGCCGGAACCGGGTGTGGTGGTTTAGCCAGGAGCCGTGGCTGTTCCGACTGATCCCACAGCGGTACATCATAGGTTGGTCGCTGTCGCTGGCGCTCGCCACGCTGATCGGTTACCTGGATCCCAAGCAATCTTGGTTCCAGGGATTCCGGGCCGAGGTGTGGCAGATGCAGTGGTACCTGATCGGAGTGTTTCTCCTCGGCACCATCGGCCGGCACTTCTACCTCCGCTACTACTTCTACATGCGCCGCGATGGCAACAGCCACGACGAGCGCGACCAGGCCGGCATCTTCCCTTCTGGGGTTGCTGCCAGCCCACCCGCCCCCCGCTAGGCCTTATGAAAGGCCCCTCACGCGGGGGGCCTTTCTTTTGGTTTTATTTAATCCGGTAAACGCCTGTTACTTGCGGCAGCCGTTCGAGCTTTTTGATCAGAGACGCCAGGATATATAGGTCCAGAATCTCCACATCCAGATCGGTTTCGACCTTATTGTCCTTTAAATCCCGGCTCTTAATGCCGGTAATATTGATGCCCAGGCTGGAGACTGATGAGGTGATGTCACGCAGCAGGCCGATACCGTTGTCGGCCATTACCCGCAGCCGCGCCTTGGTTTGCTGGCCTTTAATCTCCCAGTGGCAGGCCACCATCCGGTCGGGATCATCATGAGGCACGTTGGCGCAGCCGCGGCGGTGGATGGTCACGCCGCTGCCCCGGGTAATGTAGCCGATAACCGGCGTTGGATAGGCCGGCTTGCAGCACTGGCCCAGCTGGTAACTCAAGTTAGGCTGTTTGGCGATAATGATTTTGCCGGTAGCGGTTTCAGGTTTTTTGGCGACGATCCGCGGCAGTACACGTTCAGTCGGCGGGAACAGCTTTTTCAGCACTGCGCCGACGGTCAGCATTCCCTCTCCCACAGCCGACATCACATCATCCAAAGATTTATAGGGCACCCCTTCGAGTAGTTCTTTAATCTGCTGTTTGGGAACCTCTTCGATGCGCTTCAATCCCCAAGCCTTCAGGCTTTGGTCGATCAGCGCCTTACCTTGAATGAGGTTGCTCGACTTGTCCTGGCTACGAAACCAGGCACGGATTCGGTTGCGAGCCGCGGCGGTTTTGACAAACCCCAGCCAGTCCCGGTTCGGTGCCGGGTCTTTTTTGGTTTGGATCCGTACTACGTCCCGGTTATCTAAACGGGTATCGAGCGGCACCATTTTGCCATTCACGGTAGCGCCGGCGGTTCGCAGGCCAACATCGGAGTGGACTGTAAAGGCAAAATCAACCGGCGTGGCGCCCTCCGGCAGGTCGTACAAATCCCCTTTTGGCGAGAAGACAAAAATGCGGTCTTCGAACAAATCCAGCTTCAGCGACTCCACCAAATCCTGGCTGGGATCCGGGCTGGCATGGATCTCGGTCAGCTTGCGCACCCATTCCAGCTGTTTCGGCACCTTACCGGCCATGGCGCCGCCCTTATAGGCTTTGGACTTTTTCCATTGGTCGTAAAAAAAGTGGGCCGCCAGACCATTTTCGGCTAACTCATGCATTTGGGGTGTGCGGATTTGGATTTCGGTAATTTTACCGTCCAGCGCGAACACGGTGGTGTGCAGTGACTGGTAGCCGTTGGGCTTGGGTACGGCGATGTAGTCTTTGATCCTGTGGATCAGCGGCTTGTAATGCTGATGGATCACACCCAGCGCCTTGTAGCAGTCGGCCTCGGTCGGAACTATAATCCGCACCGCCGTTAAATCGTGAATATCGTCTATATCCTCTACCTTCTCTAGTTTTTTAAATATGCTATAGAGATGTTTTTGGCGGCCTTCGATACTAAGGGCCTCGACTCCGCCGGCTTCAAGTTCGTCCTTAATCTGGCGTTTGAGCTTGGCCAGGTAACGGTTGGTTTCTTTGGTGACGGCCTTAACCCGAGCCTCAATATCTTTATAGGCCTGGGGGTTAATGTAATGAAAACTCAAATCCTCTAGCTCCCCTTTCAGCTGACCCATACCCAGCCGGTCGGCCAGGGGCGCGTAGATGTCGAGCGTTTCTTCAGCGATGCGTTTTTGGTCGGCCATCGGCAAAGCTCTGAGGGTTTTGAGGTTGTGCAGGCGATCGGATAGTTTGATCAGAATTACGCGCAAGTCTTTGGACATGGCCAGCAGTAGTTTACGGATGTTTTCACTCGAGTCCTGCCGGCGGGTTTCAGCTTGGGTAACGGATGAGAGGTCGACTTGGCCCAGCTTAGTGACGCCCTCGACTAAACCGGTGATCTCTGGACCGAATTTGTCGCTTAACTGTTTAGGAGTGGTTTCTGTATCTTCTAGGGTGTCGTGCAGAAGCGCGGCGGCGATGGCTTCGCTGTCTAGCTTGAGGTCACCCAGGTACTGCGCGACCTCGACGGGATGGGAAATAAAAGGCTCGCCGCTTTTGCGCTTCTGATTGGCGTGCGCTCGGGCGGCAAACTCTTCGGCCTCTTTAATTAGCTTCAGCTCCGACGATTTAAACTTTTTGTCGTCCAGCGAAACGGCGGTTTTGCTCACAACAGGAGTATTTTAGTCCCATCGTGCCTATACTTCCACAGAAAAAACGGAACACTCGCCTATTTGGCGCGGACCTGCAAAGCAAAAACCGGCTCACTTCTAGCAATGAAGTTTACCGGGCGGACAGGCTGGCTGACTCGGATCACTGGGCGATAAAGGCTGGAGTCACCGACGACTTTAATGGTGTGGACTTTGAAGAACTTTGCGAACATTTTGGTTTCCTTTCTTTTGGCGCACTTTTTGTTTATTAATTGATCGCGAACTAACTTAGGCGCGGCCTCGCATCTGGGAGGCCTTTAGTACCATGCTCTGCAGGTCGCGGAACAGGTAGAACTGCTGGTTGGCCGAGTAAACGCGGGAGTTGCCGTCCTTGGCGCTGGTCACAAATCCGGCCTTTTCTAGGCGGATCAGCTCGCGCTGGACGTTGCCCGGGTCCTCTTTAATCATTTTGGCCAAGCCGCGAACGTGGATTCGAAAATCAGGGTGCTTGGTATAAACGGCGACAATTTTTCGCCGGGTTTTCGATGTAATAAACAGGTCGAGAATCGCCACCACACCCTCCTTTGAATCTAGGTCTAATTTACAACATTACTTTCCATAATGCAAATGCTTAAAATAGTTGCTCAAAGGTTATACAATATGGTTATGCTTGAGAACTGCACTCACCCGAACCCGATCCAAACCAGCGCCGGCCACTTCTGTTTGCTGTGTGGGCATCTTCTCGACAACTCAGTTCCGCCTCCTCCGGCCAAGCCGACCGCGGTGGCGATTGAACCCATCGCCGCTCCTCAGATTTCCAAAGTCCACGTCGCCGTCAAATCCGCCTCAACTCCGCTTCTCAACCATAGCTCCGCCCCGATCCATGAAGCATCATACTAACTTCTTGTACTAGCTTCTAGCTCTCTTGGTCTGCCAGTTGTGGTAGGTCACGAGCAGTGGTGAGGCGTTGAAGATCGAGGAGTAAGTTCCTGACGCGATACCGGCCAGTAAAGCTAAGACGAATAGTTTGATCGATTCTCCCCCGAACAGATATAACGAAAGTAATACCAAAAGCACCGTCAATGAGGTAGTCAGCGAGCGAGCCAGGGTTTCGTTCATACTGTCGTTGACCACTTCCTCAAACGGTTTGCGTTCACGGCGCAGGTTTTCCCGCACCCGGTCGAACACCACAATCGTGTCATGGACACTAAAGCCGATCACGGTTAGTACCGCCGTCACAAACAAGGCGTCAACTTCGACCTTGAATAACCAACCGAGGATCGAGAACAGGCCAATTAGAAATAGCGCGTCATGGATCAACGCTACAATAGTGGCTAGCCCAAAACTAATCGGTTTTACCGGTGGAGGCGCATTGCGAAAAGCGAAGCCGATGTAGACGACGATCGCTAAGGCAACTAAGATAATCGCTTTGATAGCGCTTCTAGTTAGATCTTTACTGACGGTCGGGCCGACGTTATTGAATTCGATTTCGCTGTGCCCGGACTTTGCTAGATCGTCTTTGAATTGTTTGTGGTGCGTTTCGGCGGTTTTGGAGTCGGAGGCGTCCCGATAGCGGATGAGGGTACGGTCGCCGCTTTCCGGCGTAATTGTAATGTCAGAAAGGCCTAGATTTTTTATCAGCGGTGTCACTTGTGCCTGGGTTACACTACCCTGGACTTCAATAGCTGAGCCGCCGGTAAAGTCGATGCCCAGGCGCAAGTGGTTCACAAACAGCGAAATCACTCCTGGCAGGATTAGGACCGTTGAAATGGCGTACCAGATTTTTCGGTGGCCGATAATGTTCACGCTTCGGCCTCCAGTCCTTCTAGTCCGTAGAGCTTAGGGTTGCGTCCCGCGTGGGTTCGGATCAGCATCCGCATAAAGGTTCGGCTGACGACCACGGCGGTAAACATACTGACAAGTACTCCAATCGCCAGCGTCACGGCAAAGCCTTTGATCACGGTTGAGCCAAAGTTATACAAGATAACAGCGGATATAAGGGTTGTGACGTTTGAGTCGCGGATGCTCGGCCACGCGCGGTCAAAACCCGCCTCAAGCGCCGCGACGAAACTTTTGCCTGAGCGCAATTCTTCTTTCATCCGCTCAAAAATTAGAATGTTGGCATCTACCGCCATACCGATTGAAATAATAAACGCCGCGATGCCCGCCAGAGTTAAGGTTAGAGGGCTGAAGATGAACCACCCGCCCGGGATAAACACGCTTAATTTGAAGTAGCTGACCATCAGGACCGTATATATAAGCAAGGCCGATACCGCGACGAGGCCGGCTAGCCGGTAGTAAAAAATCATAAAGCCGGCCAAGACGATAAGACCTATTAGACCTGCGACCAAACTGCGAGCGATTGCTTCTTTACCTAAAGTCGGCCCGACAGTGTGTTGTTCGCCCAGGCTAATTGGCACCGGCAAAGCTCCGGCGTTAATCTCTAAGGCGATATCTTTGGCTTGTTTGATGTCGAAATTACCCTGTAGTTGAGCCGTACCATCAGTAATAGCCGAGGATACGGTAGCCGGTCCGAAGATCAGTTGACTATCAAGGAAGGTGGCTAACTGTGTGCCCGTTTTATTTATACGGGTTGTCACATCAGCGAATCTTTTTGTTGAGTCCCCCGCCTTCATTCTTAACCGTACGATAGGCTGGCCAGCACCGGTCTGGCCAGAAAAGTCAGCATCCGCTCTATCAACATCTTTGCCCGAAATACCGGTGTTTACGCAGTATGATCCTTGGAAACAAGGCATTCCACCCGATGATTTATTTGTGGTGACTTCCAGAAAAATTAGATTAGCTTGCTGCCCCAATATTCGAATCGCCCTAGAGATGTCGCGTTCGCCGGGCAATTCCACGATGACACGGTTTTTCCCTGCTCTCTGCACGGTCGCCTCGTTTGTACCTGTGCTGTTTACTCTCTTCTGGAGGGCACCGATTAGACTATTCATCGCTCCTTCCTGGTTGGAGGATGGAATGCTATCAAGATTTGCTAGATAAACCAAGTGGGCGCCGCCCTGGAGGTCGAGGCCGCGTTTAACCTGCAGATTTTGCCTGAGGCCAACGTAGCGCAATATGTTGCGCTCTTTTGGGTAAGCGACAATCAGCGCGAACGCCGACAATAGTAAAATCAGATAGAATTTAGTCTTTAGCTTCATGTACTGAAGTATTTTAACAGATATACTAAACAGGCAATGAGTGAGGGCAAAAAATACTATTTGGTGTCTCCGGCTGGTTACGGCGCGACCGACCGATTTGAGTTTACTTATCAATCTGATCAGGACTTGCCCGTCGGGTTACTGGTTAAGGTGCCGTTGCTCCGCCGCAGCGTCTGGGGAGTTATTACCGGCTCGACTTCGAAACCCGACTTCCCGACTAAAACGATCCAAATTCCGGAAGTCAGATACCAGATTCCAGACGCTTTAGTTGAATTAGCGCGGTGGATGTTCAGCTACTATCTCGCTTCCCCCGCTGCTGTTTGGCAGACCATTTTGCCCGCCGGGCTCGACAAGCCGCCGAAAACGAGCCGGTTTAGCTACGATGCCCCTAAAATAAACTGGCCGGAGCAAAAGCCGAGCGCGGATCAAGTCAAAGCCTTGGCGGCGGCCAAAAAAGACCCTGGCCCATTTTTGCTTCATGGAGTAACCGGCTCCGGCAAAACCCACATCTACATTGAGCTTGCCAAAGAAGCGGTCAAGGCTGGTAAATCGGTAATCATTCTAGTGCCAGAAATCGCGCTGACGCCGCAGATCATCGCCCGCTTCCATGAGGTGTTTGGCGACAAAGTTATCTCGCGCCACTCACGGATGACGCCGGCCCAAAAGTTCATTAACTGGCAGGAGATTCTAAATTCCAAAGATCCGAAAGTCATCATCGGTCCCCGCTCCTGCCTGTTTTTGCCGGTTAAAAACCTTGGCCTGATTGCCATCGACGAGTGCCATGAAACTTCCTATAAATCTGAGCAGGCGCCCCGCTATCAAGCCGACGCGGTTGCTGCCAAGCTGGCCCATCTACACGGAGCAAAATTAATCCTCGGCAGCGCCACACCGAGTTTGTCACAGGTTTTCCTGGCTCAAAACGATAGGCTTAAATTGCTGGAAATGACTGAACGGGCTGGCGGCCAAACGAAGCCGGTTGGTGAAATAATCGATCTTAGAATTAAGTCTGGCGGCAGCAGCCGGTTTATATCCAAGCAACTCGAGCAGGCCCTTGGTGAAAGCCTGGCGGCCGGCAAGCAGTCGCTGCTTTTTCTTAACCGCCGCGGCAGCGCCACCACCCACATTTGCGGCAATTGTGGCTACGTTTCACTCTGCCCCAACTGCCAACTGCCCCTCACCTTCCACCAGGATAAACTTCGGCTAATCTGCCACCACGACGGCTACCAATCGGCTCCCCCATCGGCCTGTCCCGACTGCGGGCAACAAGCCTTTCGCTACCTCGGCGGCGGTACTCAGCGAATCGAATCGGAGATCAAATCCATGTTTCCCGAAGCCCGCCTGGCCCGACTCGACAAAGATACCGCGACCGCCAACTTCGTTAACCAAACCCACGCCGATTTGCACGCCGAAAAAATCGACATCTTAATTGGCACCCAAATGATCGCTAAAGGCCTAAACCTGCCGCTAATGGACACCGTTGGGATCATCCTCGCCGACACTATGCTTTATATGCCCGACTACACCGCGACCGAGCGGACATACCAACTGATCAGCCAGGTTAGCGGCCGAACAGGGCGAGCCGGGGAGCCCGGTAAAGTCATTATCCAAACCTACTCCCCCGACCACCCGGCGATCGTCGCGGCCGCCAACTCAAGTTTTGATGAGTTCACCGAGGCTGAACTGGCACAGCGCAAACTGCTAAAGTATCCTCCTTACATTTATTTGGCCAAACTAACCCTATCCGCTAAGTCAGCCGACAAAGCGTCGCAGGAAGCTCATAAACTAGCTGACCAACTCAAACGACAGCCAGAAATCGAAGTCCTGGGACCCGCCCCAGCCTACCGCGAACAGTTTGGCGGCAAGTTCCACTGGCAATTAATTCTAAAATCCCCACGCCGTTCCTCGCTCGTTGCAGCCGCCCAAACCATACCTACCAGCTGGACCGTTGACCTCGACCCAGTCAATTTGCTCTAAATCAGGTAAAATTAGGCTATGAACCGAGAAGACATAGTCACATTACCGGACAAGCGGTTAAAGCAAAAATCGAAGCGGGTGAACATAATCGACGCTTCGGTTAAAAAAATCGTCAAGCAAATGACCGAGGCTACCTTGGATTGGGAAGATCACCGGGAGCATGAATCGGCGGCGGCCTTGGCGGCGATTCAGATTGGGCAGGCCTACCGGGTGGTGATTGTGCGGCGGGATTTGGAGAAAAAGAAAAAGCGGGATTTTGACGTTTTCATAAACCCGGAAATTGTTAAACACGAGGGCGAGCCGGAGGAAGACTTGGAAGGTTGTCTTAGCATTAATGGCATTTACGGAACCGTTGCGCGTTACCCAGTCGTAAAGGTTAAAGCCCTCAACCTAGCCGGAAAAGAAGTTAAAGTGACCGCGAAAGGGTTTCTGGCGCGGGTGTTCCAGCACGAGCTGGACCACTTGGACGGCAAAGTTTTTTTGGAAAGAGTGACCGACCGCAACAAGCTCTTCGAACTCCAACCCTCGGGCGAATTTACCCCAACAAAGCTCAAGGCCGATGCTTAAGGACCGATTATTTTTCTTCGGGACTTCAGACTTTAGCGCTCCGGCGCTGGAGGCTTTAATTAAGGCCAATTTTAATATCGTAGCCATCATTACTAAACCGGATAAGCCGGGCGGGCGCGGGCAGAAGATTATTGAACCCAAGGTGAAGAAGGTCGCTCAGGTTCACAATATCAAAATTTTTCAGCCACTGAAGTTTAAGGACATACGCGAAGAACTTGAGGCACTCAAGCCGGACGCCGGCGTGGTTGTGGCCTACGGCAAAATTATTCCGCAATCGATTATCGATCTGTTTCCCAAAGGCTTAATTAATACCCATGCTTCTCTGCTCCCGAAATATCGAGGGCCAGCGCCGATCGAGGCCGCGATTCTAGCCGGTGATAAAGAAACCGGGATTACTTTAATGCAGATTGATGCCGGCATGGATACCGGCCCGGCTTACGTTGATGAGAGCATCAATATAGAAAGCAGCGACCGGCTCGAACTCTACGATAAATTATCGAAAATGGGCGCTGAGATGCTGGTTAAGTACCTACCGGATATCCTAAGTGGCAAACTCAAACCAAAATCGCAGGACGATTCAAAAGCTACGGTTATCGGCATGATCAGTAAAGAAGACGCCGAAATCGACTGGAACCAACCCGCCGAGCAAATTGAACGTAAAATCCGCGCCCACCTCGGCTGGCCGGGCTCCAAAACTAAACTCGGCAATACCGAAGTCACTGTCACAGCCGCCCACGTCGGGGAGCCCGAATCAAAAGATCTAGCCAAGGGTAACCTAATCATTGACCGACTCAAACCCGCAGGCAAAAAAGAAATGACCGGACGCGAGTTCCTCGCCGGCCACACAATGTAACTCAATTTCCCTAAAAACATGTATTTCTCCAACCTGTTAAGGGTGTAACCCTTTTCAGGTTAGCAAACTACAGGTTTTTGAGGACGCGGGAGATTTGTTCGGCGTACTCGCCGCCGTGGTCCAGTTGGAAGTGAAGGCGGGGTACGAATTTGGTGGTCATCCGGCGGTTGACGCTTTGCTGGACATCGCGGCGGACTTCGGCGATTTGCTGCATCACCTCTTCACCGTTATCGCTTAAAGTTCCGATCCACACCGTAGCCTGTTTTAAATCCGGCGAAACCTCAACGCCGGTTACAGTTACTAGTGAAGTTCGAGGCAAAAACTCCGCCAGCGCCAAGGCCACTTCGTGCTGAACCACGCTTTCGACCTTCTCCGTTCGTTTTGACATTAGAGCCTCCGGGCTTTTTCTTCTGTGGTGAAAAACTGCAGCCGGTCGCCGACTTCGATTTTGTCGTGGGTAGAGATTTCCATCCCGCACTGTTCGCCGGCATTAACTTCTTTGGCGGCCTGCTTCTCTTTTTGCAGACTGGTTATTGTGCCTCGGCCAACCTCTTCTCCACCCCGCAAAATCTTGACCTGCAGTTTGGGCTCTACCTTACCCTCTTTGACTTCACCGCCGCAGATCACATTGGCTTTTGTGGTTTTAAAAACCGCCAAAATTTCTAGTTCACCAACGACGTGCTCAATCACTTCCGGCGGTAGCATTTCACTCAAGACATCACGCAGATCATCGAGTAATTCATAAATAACTTTGTATAGCTGGATCTGAATTTGCTCTCGGCTAGCCAGCTGCTTGACCAGGGAATTAACCCCGACGTTGAACCCAAGCACTAGGGCTCCGGCCGTCTTAGCTAATGTAATGTCGTTTTCGCTAACGTCACCCAGACCGCTTTGGATGACTTTGACCGCCACCTCTTCATTGCGCAAATCCTTGAGGCTATCGAGCAGTGCCTCGAGCGAGCCTTGCACGTCAGCTTTAATCACCACATTGAGCTCTTTGACCTTACCCGCGGTAATAGCGCTGGCAATGTCAGAGGCCTCAATTTTTTTAACCTTAACCATACTCTTGGCTTGGGCCGAACGTTTGCCGGAGGTGGCTTTTTCGCGGGCCTTTTGCTCGCTATCGACCCCGTAGAAAATCTGGCCGAAGGCCGGGGTATCCTTAAATCCGGTCACGATTGCCGGCATTCCGCCGGTGGCTTCTTTAATCCTCTTGCCCCGGTCATTTTCGAGGCTGCGGACTTTGGCGTAGGTGTCGCCGGCTACGATGTAGTCGCCAACTTTTAGTGTTCCATTATTAATCAAAACCGTCGCCACCGGTCCCCGCCCGCTCTCAACATGCGACTCAACCACCATTCCCTCACTCGGACCTTCTTTTCGCGTCTTGAGCTCTTCGATATCGGCAACCAGTAAAACCATATCAAGCAGCTGATCGATGCCGGTGCCATCTTTGGCGGAAACCTCGGTCATGACCGTATCGCCACCCCACTCCTCCGGCGTTAATTGGAGTTCGGCTAATTGAGTTTTAACTCGGTTAACATCCGCCCCTTCTTTATCTATCTTGTTGATAGCGATGACCATTTTGACCCCAGCCGCTTTGGCGTGGTCGATGGCTTCTTTGGTTTGCGGCTTCACGCCGTCATCGGCCGCGACCACAATGATTGCGACATCCGTCATCTTGGCACCGTGCGCACGCAAAGCCGAGAATGCCTCGTGCCCGGGGGTGTCGAGAAAGGTAATCCAGCGGTCCTTTCGTTTCACCTGGTAGGCGCCGATGTGCTGGGTAATGCCGCCGGCTTCGCCGCTAATAACGTCGGTTGAGCGAATGGCGTCAAGCAGTTTGGTTTTGCCGTGATCAACGTGGCCCATCACCGCCACTACCGGCGGGCGGGCGATGCCATCGGTGACCTTTTCGATCGTCGGGGCATCTTCCGGCTCTTCCTCTTTTTCCGGTTCGGCCTCAAAACCGAGGTCGGTCGCGATAATTGCGGCGGTTTCGTAGTCGATCATCTCGTTGATCGTGGCCATAACGCCGTTTTTCATTAACTCGCCGATCACCTTAGTAACCGGCAAGCCCAGCTTCTCGGCAAACTCACCCACCCGAATGGCTTCGGGCAGTTCGACTTTGGTCTTGGCGGTTGGCTGATCGTTCATAAAGTACGATCAGCGTTAAGACTGATCGGCGTCCTTGGCTTTTTTAGTTACCTTGGCGGCTTTTGCGGCCGGTTTTTTAACTGTGGCTTTGGACTTAGACGCTTTGCCCGCGACCTGTTTCAGCGACAATGATAACTTGTGGGCCTCGGTGTCTACGTCGATAACCTTGAACTGCTTGTTCTCACCCAGTTTTACCAGGCTCGCCGGATCCTCAACCGTTTCGTCGGCCAGTTCCGAAACATGCACCAAAGCTTCGATCACCGGAGTCACCTGAACGAAAGCACCGAACGGAGTAATACGGGTGACTTTGCCTTCAACTAAGTCGCCAACTTTGTAGTTTTTGATCTCTTTTAGCCATGGGTCATCGGTCAATTGCTTAATCGACAGGCTTAGTTTGTCTTTGTCGATGGCTATAATTTTGGCTTTGATCTTTTCGCCAACCTTGACGTAGGCGCTAGGGTTGTCCACGCGGTCCCAGGCGATCTCGGAAATGTGAACCAATCCTTCGATGCCTTCAACGTTAACGAAAATTCCAAAGTCTACTACTCCAGTGACGAGACCTTCAATGCTGTCGCCGACCTTCAGTTTAGATACCCGCTGGGCGGTGTCTTCACGCAAGGCCTCTTTTTCCGATACGATCAGCTTGTTCTCACGTCGGTTGAGGTCAAGAATCCTCACCCGCAGCGGTTTGTTGATTAGGCTAGTTAAACGCTGCAAAATCTCGTCTTTGTCGGCGCCGGCGACGCGGGGATAATGTTCGGCAGCTAGTTGGGAGACCGGCAAAAAGCCGCGAATGCCTTCGCACTCAACCAGTAAACCGCCTTTATTGGCGTCATAAGCTTCAAGGTTAAACACTTCACCTTTTTCGAACCGGGCTTCGAGTGCCTCCCAGCCCTTTTCTTTGGCCACACGCTTTAGCGACAGCACGGCAAAACCGCCGTCGGCCTCCGGATCGAGCACGCTGGCACCGATGACGTCACCGACCTTGATCGGCTCAGAGTGGTCGACTTCTTTGCCCACGACCAAACCGGTCCCGCGCTGGCCGAGATCCAGCCAAACGCCGTTTTTTTCGATATCAATCACCCGGCCTTCAACCGAATCCCCAACCTTCAGGGCTTCGATCTCGGTCTCACCGAGCAGATCCTCCATACTGATTGCGCTTTTGGTAGCCATAAATTTAACTGGTCTATTTTACCGGCTAACAGCGCTTCTGTCTACAGGGAGTAGCGGCGGCGGTATGGGCGCAGTTTGGTTGAACCAAACCCGACTGCAGCAGCCGGGATAACTAATAGCCAGACATTGGTACTGCCGGTTTGAGGTGTGCTGGTCGGCAGACTGCCGCCACCAACACTCCCGGAAGCTTGGACTTTTGAAGAGCTGGGCTGGCTTTTGGTTTTGTTAGACGCGGCGGGCTTCCCTACCTTCTGGTCGGCCTGCTCTTTAGCTTGCTGTTCTTTTCTGATCTGATCCTGGCGCTGTTGGTTGCCGTACAAGAACGTGGCCACAACGATCGCACCAATGATCAGGATCCCGCCCAGGGTTTTTAGGAAGTCTCGATTGAGATTCACGCGTCCCCCTCACTTAATTTAGATATAAAAGTTATACGATAAAGCGAGCTTGCGTGCAAGGAAAATGGCTTAAGAAAGCCAAAAGCATAAGCGGTATAATTAGATTATGTATATCGGCGTGGACATCGGCGGAACTAAAATTTTGGTCGCATCCGCAGATCTGGAAGGTAAGGCGGTCTCGCAGCAAAAGATCGCGACGCCCGCCAAACCCGACATTGGCCTCGAAGCTATTATCGACATTATCCACGCTGTCGCCAGACAAAACGACATCAAAGCAATTGGCATTGCGGCGCCCGGTCCGCTTGACTGGGAAGCCGGGGCGATCGGCGCTTCACCAAATCTGAAATGGAGAGGCGCCCAACTAGTTAAAACCCTGGAACGCCACTTCCGGGTGCCGGTGGTTTTAGAAAACGACGCCAACGCCGCCGGACTGGCTGAGGCCAGGCTCGGCTCCGGCCGGGGCCACAATCCGGTACTTTACGTAACCATAAGCACCGGCATTGGCACTGGGCTGGTTATTAACGGGCACACCTACCGCGGCGCCCACGACACCGAGGGTGGACATATGATAATACAGCCCGGCGGCGAAAAATGCGGCTGCGGCGGGCATGGGCACTGGGAGACACTGGTTAGCGGCCCGGCTTTCCATCGCCGATTCGGCAAACTGCCGGCCGAAGTCACGGACCCGAAAATTTGGGACGAATACGCCAAGGATTTAGCCCACGGCCTCGCCAATCTTTGCGCGGCGCTATCTCCCGGGATCATCGTGATTGGCGGCGGCGTCGGCACCCACTACAACCAGTTCATCAAACCGCTTGAGAAGCACCTGAAAGAGCTATACCTAATCTATCCCGCGCCCAAAATTGCCTTGGGAAAATTCCCTGAAACCGCCGCCGTCTATGGCGCAATTATTCTGGCTCGAGAGCTTAGTTCTTAAGCTTGTAGTGCCTAAGTAGCGCGGGTGTATACTCGTCCTTGAGTGGAGGGCGCACAAGTTTGGATTTATTAAAACACTTCTCGGATATCAACTTCGTTCCTGGCCGCTACTTTATGTGGTCACCAGCCACCGAAACCGTCACCTACGACACCCGCCGGATCAAAACCGACAACGGCAAAATCGCCTTACTCCACGAAATCGGCCATGCCCGACTCAATCATCGAACATATAAATACGATATGGAACTGCTCCACATGGAGATGGAAGCTTGGGACGTGGTGCGGCAGCTAGCGCCCGGATTCGGCTTAAAAATCGACGAAGAGCACATCGCCCAATGCATCGAAACCTACGACGAATGGCTCTCGAAACGCGCTACTTGTCCCGACTGTGCCAACTTCAGCTTGCAAAAAGACCGCGACATTTACCGCTGCTTTGCCTGCGGCTCAAAGTGGAGCGTCAACTGGCGCAAAGACCGCCGCGTCACCCGCCGCGTCGTCGAACGCTGGGTCCACCCTTCCCTCGTTTAGCCTACTGCTCGTACCAACGAACCCGGTCAATAAGAACCGTGCCCGATAGAACCTTGGCTCGAAATTCAATTCCGTCGTTGATGCCTGCTAGTAACCAGTTGTACGGTTGATAGCTCACACCCGATGTACCACAGTAAAACGCCACCCCTCTACCGCTACGATGCACTTCGCTATTCAAGTCAAATACAAACTTCATCGTATTCCAGTCTGCTGCCGACGCAGAGTCGCAGGTGTAGGATTGTTTGTCCGCGGCTTCTGTCATGTCATTTTTGCCGTTAAAAGCTGAGACTTGAGTCCAAAACGAGCCTTTGCTTAAAAACTTGAATCGAAACTCCACCACATATTTGTGCATGTGTCGGGTATTATAGTCATAACTAACGTTCCAGCTTAGATATGGACCAAACCAAGGCCAGTAATAAGGCCCCGTGTTGCTAGTAGCTTTATAAGCATAACCACCACTAGCACCCGATGCGCTGACCCGACTGCCACCGTGGTTGCAAACAATATGCCGTGAGGAGCAAGAGCTAGAGGTGCCACTTTCCTCGCCCCAAAAACTGGTGCTTGATGCAAGGCTTTGGTAGACAAAAAAGCCGCCGATGGCGGCGACCAACAATAACGTAATAATCGTGGCAGGTGATTTAAAGTTAATTTTTCGATTCAGAAGCTTGGTTTTTGATTTTCTGGGCATGAATAAACCTGGACAAAGCATAAGCATTTTTCCCGGGTTCGTCAAATCAGACAACTAAAAAAGACCCGCGGGGGTCTTTTTTAGAGTGAGTTAGAGTTATCTAACTTAAGCAGCCTTTTTGCGGCGACTAGCCTGTCCGCCCTTCCGGCCTGCAACGCGTGCAAGTTCCGGGTTTTTGGCGAATCCGCCCCCTCGGCTAATGGAGCCGCCTTTGCGACCGATTCGCTCGTAGAAAGCCACGCCGTAGCGCTGCTTGTTGGTGGTGGCAGCTTTAATGCCGCCAGTTTTGGTTCCGGCCATTTTTCGTCTCCTATTTAATTGCGTTAAAGCTATTCTGCCCGACAAGCAGAATAACCGCTTTGGCCATAATGCCAAAAAGCTTAAGTTAATTCACCGAAACTTTTGGCGACCGTCTCAGCCGCCTACTTGAGAGAGCAACATATTATAACAAAACACTAATGCTGTCAATACCTTTTGTGCTTTATTTTTCGGGTGGTTTTGGCAGCTCGCGAGACTCTTCAGCGACTGTGTCCTCAGTCAATTCCTTGACCTCGGCTTCAGTCTCCTCCCGCTTAGCGTGCTCCCACTCCGGCCGATTCGTTTGATTCGTCATTACAGTAATTATAACGCAACGAGGCCGGGGATGAATCTCCCCGGCCTCTACTTGAGCGACAGACCGCGAGCGGCCAGCAGCTTTTGGACTATACCGATCTCGCTCTGGTCGAGGTGCAGCTTCTTGAGTTGCTGGATCGATACTTCAGCCAAATCCGCGTACGTCTTGACCTTAAGCGAGCCGACAACGGCAGCGATGTTGCGGTTGTCGAAATGATGCGCCCAGACATATTCATTACCGCTTTCCATTAGAGCCTCCAGCTCGCCGATCGAGCCATACTACTCCTAAACACAAAAAGACGCGAATAAACGCGTCTCTTTGCATAAACCCGGCACTACCTACTTTCCCAACAATCTAGTGTTAGTATCATCGGCGCTTG
>CAZJNH010000002.1:0-91917 GCA_964547425.1 uncultured Candidatus Saccharibacteria bacterium
GAACTCCGGTTGCCAGGATGAAAACCTGGTGTCCTAACCACTAGACGATGGGGCCTCGAACCGAGAGATTGTACCAGAATTCATACCCCCACTCAATAACTCTAGGGAGTATACTATCGGCCGAAGATGCCGCCGAGCAGGCTGGTGACAAAGTTGTGGATACCGCGGCCGAGGTTGGTGAAGAAGCCCTTAACACCGGTAACCGGCTTAGCTTCGAAGGCTTGGTAGCTGCAATTGCCGTTGCTACAGACCAACTTCTGGCCAATGGAACCGCTGCTGTTGGTGGTGGTATAGGTGGTGCATTTGCCGTTGTTGCAGACCGTTGTCGTGGCGCTTGAGCTAGAGGAACTGGTAGTACTGCCGTGAACCTGTGTGCAAACGTTGTTATTGCAAACCGTTACCTGGCCTCCGGTAGAACTCGAATTACTCGAA
This sequence comes from uncultured Candidatus Saccharibacteria bacterium, assembly GCA_964547425.1. Taxonomy (GTDB): domain Bacteria; phylum Patescibacteriota; class Saccharimonadia; order UBA4664; family CAZJNH01; genus CAZJNH01. Next base: position 433 of record CAZJNH010000002.1, read on the forward strand.
CCGTTTTGAGTTGTCGTAGTGGTGCTGTCTTGGGTTTTGGTGGTAGTTGGCGTGGTGCTAGCACTTTTAGTGCGGCAGGAAATGGTTGCAAGCAGAGTTGAGGAGCCGCTCACTAATTGGCGTAGCTGAGCTTGATAAATCTTGTGAGCCTTGAGCCCGGTTTCGGTCCAGCTGCCTTTTCCCGTTGCCGGATCGGTACTGCGCCGCAAAGCATGCCGGACGGTATCGGTAGTGTCGATTAAAACAATTGTGCCTTTTGCTCTTGCCCAGCTGGCCCGCCAACTGATCGAATCTGCTCCTTGCGCGGCGCAGCCTAGCGCTCCGCCTACCCCGCCGCTGGTGCCGGAGCCGGAGGTTGTAAATACAATTCCATTCGAAGTACCGTCGGACGAAGTGCAAGTGTTGTTATAGCAGCTGGTGGTATTGGAGCTGCTAACGCTTTGGGTGGAGCAGGAGCCACTCGAAGTATTGGTCCCGCTGGAGGTTGTTACCTGTCCAACAATACAGCCTTCGCTCGTCGAGCTGCCGGTTTGGACTGTGCTAGACGAAGCCGCGAAAGACAATGAAGTGGCGATAACCGCCACAAAAACAGTCAAGCCGCTGAGAATTGCGATCTGTTTGGAGCTGAATTTTCGTTTGGCGCGAAATTGTTTAGCCATCACTTTAAATTTAGGTTAGAGCATAAGCATTAATACTTCAAGCGTGTTGCCTGTTAAACTAGTGCCATGCGCAAGGCCACGGTCCGCGACTACAACCTAGCCGGCAAAAAGGTTCTGCTTCGAGTCGATTACAATGTGCCGATCGAAAACGGCCAGGTCAAAGACAGCCTGCGGATCCGGGCATCCTTCGGCACCATCAACTACCTTCTCGACCAAAACTGTTCGATTGTTTTAATCAGCCACCTCGGCCGCCCGGACGGCAAACCGAACCAGGAATTTAGCTTGGCGCCGGTCGCCGTCGAGGCCGCCAAACTGCTTGGCCATCCGATCAAGTTTATCCCCGGCACGATCGGTGATCAGGCGAAACAAGCAGCCCAAGATCTGCAGCCGAAAGAAATTATCTTATTAGAAAACCTGCGCTTTGATCCTCGCGAGGAAAAAAACGATCCGGAGTTTGCCAAAGAGCTGGCAAGCCTAGGCGAGGTTTTCGTTGATGACGCCTTCGCTGTGATTCACCGCGCCCACGCCTCGACCGTTGGTGTCACCAAATTCCTGCCGGCGCTCTGTGGGCTGCTGGTCGAAAAAGAGGTCACCACAATCACCGAAGCGTTAGAGAATCCGAAGCGGCCGCTGCTCGCCATGATCGGCGGCGCCAAAATCTCCGACAAAATTGAGTTCTTAGACAGGCTTCTTTCCAAAGTCGACATGATGGTTATCGGCGGCGCGATGGCTAACACTTTTTTGGCCGCCAAAGGTTCCCCAATCGGCAAAAGTATTTATGAACCGGATCAAGTTGGTGCCGCAAAAAAGATTCTGGAAGAGTCCAAAGTTGATCTGGTCCTGCCTATCGACGTGGTGGTGGCCGACAATCTCCGGCCGCCCAAAAACGTTCGGACTCTGCGATCGGTAGCGGAGGTTAGCGCAAACGACATTATCGCGGACCTCGGCCCTGAGTCGGTCGAAACCACCTGCCAAAAACTAATGGAGGCTGGCACAGTGATCTGGAACGGCCCGTTCGGATTAACTGAAATTCCCGAGTTCGCCAAAGCTTCATTAGAGTTAGCCCATTGCCTGGGCGATTCGGAGGCAAAAACCATTATCGGCGGCGGCGACACCGCCGAATTCATCGACGCGGCCAACTTGCACGACAAATTCGACCTTGTCTCGACCGGCGGCGGCGCGGCGCTCGAACTAATGGCCGGCAAAGAACTCCCCGGCCTCGAAGCCTTGCTAGATAAATAAGCATAAAAGCTTTAGAATTATTTTTATGGTAGAGAAAACGATCGTTGGAAACTGGAAAATGCACTTATCGCCCGCCGAAGCCGGGTTATTGGCTGGACGGCTAAACCAAAAAATCGATCACGACCCCAAGGTGGAAATCGTGTTGTGCCCGCCGTTTGTTGATTTATTGACGGTCCAAAAAGACATGGACTCCAAGAAGTTTAAACTCGGCTGCCAAAACATTCACTACCGCGACGAGGGCCCGTTTACCGGTGAAATCTCCGCCGCCATGGTTAAAGGCCTGGCGGACTACGCGATAGTAGGCCACTCCGAACGCCGGGCGATGGGGGAGGACGACAAAACGATCGCCGAGAAACTGGCGGCCGCTGTCCGTAGCGGCATCGTCCCTATCCTCTGTGTCGGCGAAAACCTTGGCGACCGCCATCACGGCCTGACCAAAAAAGTGGTCATGGACCAACTTGAAGCTAATCTCGCGATGCTAACGGCTGAGGACCTTCACGACTTCGTGATTGCCTACGAACCGGTCTGGGCGATCGGCACCGGCGACTTTGCTCAGCCGGACGATGTCATCCAGGTCGTTTTATGGATACGCCACACCATCGAAGAGCTCTACGGTGAAGAGGCCAGTTCTCGCGTCAGGATCCTATACGGCGGCAGCGTCGATGCCGACAACGCCAAAGCCTACTTGAACGTCGACTACGTTGATGGATTATTGGTCGGCGGCGCCAGCATCAATTACGAAAGTTTCGCGTCGATTGTTAAAACTGCCCAGGAGATAGCCAATGAATCCTGAACAACCAGCACCCCAAACACCAGAACCAACTCCAAACCCAGTCCCAACCCCAGCCTCGACTCCTCCTCAATCGCCGCAAACTCCTCCCACCCTCACTCCGAGTCAGGTCCCCTCATCCGGCGGTAAACTAAAATGGATAATCTTGGCTGTCGTGGTCGTTATTTTGGCGGTCGGCGCTTATGTTTACTTCCAAATCCTGCCAAGCCGCTACGCTAAGGCTTATAGCGACAGCATGGCTACTCCGTCGGCAAACTTAAAAAGCGCCATAAATAAAGCGGCCGATTCCTATAGTCGGCCGGTATTCACCACGATGACCACCCCGGATGACCAGAAAGCAGCTACCAAGCAGTATGCCAAGGATAAAGCCGATCTGAAGTATGCCAGCGATTCCATTGGCACTACCGCGACTGCCTTAACCGTGTTCAATAATTCTGCCGCCAAAATAACGATTTTACCGGGCACCGGTTGGACCAAGCCTGTGCGTGACGCCAAGTCCAAGCAACAAGGTTTTAAAGATTACGGTGCCAAAGCCGGCCAGTTCGTAAATGACTATCGTGTTTTGGAGGTTTATGTGGCGCAGTTCGTTGACTCCTTGTACAAAATCGGAACCTTGGCCGACGCTACCATTAATGGCCCAGCCGCCGCTACATCCGAGGCGGGCGCAAAGCGTTTGGACAGCGTCGCCGCTGAGATAGACAATTTTACCGCTACGCTACAAAAGGGCACCACACCTAGCTATCTGAGCGATTTTAATAAGAGGGTATTAAAGGATTTCGATCAACTGGCAACAGCCTTTCGCGATATGGCAGCAGGTGCGCGTAATGAAGACCCCAGTAAACTCTTTGGCGGATTTTTTGAACTTGGTCCGCCATCCGTAGATCTGGGTAAACTAGATTTTCCAAAAATTCTTAAAACCAAGTCTCCGATCCCAGCCGAGATTAAGACCCTGCAATGACGTGTCCTAACTGCGGCCACGAGTTAACTTCGACCAATCATGGTTTGGCATGCCTGAACTGCGGATATACCGGGCCGACACAGCCTGCTAACGCTGTTGCTCAAGCTGCTCCTCAGCAACCGGCTGCCCCGACTCCATCTCTCGCGACACCGCCAACTCCTGTACCACCGCCGATCGTCCCGCCCGCACCAGTCCAGGCCGCTCCCTCGCCACCCAGTCCAGCAGTTCCTCCGACGCCCGGGCGCCGGCCGCTGATGGCTCGTCTCAAAAAGTTGCTCATCCCCGGAATTGCCTTGCTGGTACTTTTGACCGCGGCCGGCATAGTCTACTTCAAGATTCTGCCCGACAACTACGCCAAAGCTTACGCCGCGACGATGAAAGATCCGGCGGCCCATCTTCACACCACGATCGACAAGGCCATCGGCTCTTTTGGCCGGCCAGCCTTTGCCAAAAGCGATACCACTACCAAAAATGACAAAGCCGACGTCGCCTACGCCCAAGATTCGATTAACTCAGCCAAAAAAGCCTACGCAACGTATGGCACCGCGGCAACGAGCTTGCGGATCCTGCCACTGACCGGATGGAGTAAATCGGTTAAGGATGCGGTGGACAACCGGAAGGACTACCTGGATTACGGTACCTCCGTCAAAAAGTTCTTGAGCGATTATCAGCAGCTGGTGACTTACGCCTCAAAGGTCAACGCAATTGGCGCTACGATTGAAGCTAAGTTCAACGAACTGGACAAACTGTCCAGCGCCGATCCTGGTGGGACCTTAACAAAAATGGCCGACGAAATGGATAGCGTTGGCACCGATTTCCGGGCGATCACTCCGCCGACCTACCTTCAGAATTACCATAACGAACTGCTGGCCGAGGTCGATAATCTGGCCATTTATCTACGCGCCATCGCCAAAGCATACAAAGATCACAGTTTGACCGAATTCAACGCGGCGTCCAAAAAGCTCTATGATCTTAGCAATGAAGGCGACGCTACCGACAAGAAATTTATCGACTCGATCCAAAATAATTCGGTGATCAAGCACGACATCGATGACCTCAAAGGCAGTTCGATAATCACGATTTAGGTTTTGGGAGTTTAGCCAAAGCCTCCGCTAGCGAACTAGGCTACCCTCAAGCAAGTAAGCAGGAGTTAGATCGATGTTAAATTTCAATAGCGTAATGTTAGGCAGCGAAGACCCTAAAAAGCTGGTGGAGTTTTATACAAAAGTTTTAGGCGATCCGAAGATGGACGAAAACAACTACACGGGCTGGCTGGTTGGCAGCGGCTTCTTGAGCGTTGGCCCCCACGACAAAGTCAAAGGTAAATCCAAGGAACCGGAGAGGATTATCATTTTCTTCGAAACCAAAGAGGTCAAAGAGGAGTTCGGCCGTATCAAAGAGTTAGGCGCCAAAGTTATCGCCGAGCCCTACAAACCGGACCCAAACGGCGAGTTCTGGTTGGCGACATTGGCCGATCCCGACGGCAACTTTTTCCAGCTGGCTTCTCCCTGGGACTCTTAATCTTTAGCAAGTTCTAAGAACAAAACTCTAAGTGCTGAGTAAGATTCAAGATCAAAGGTTAAAGTTTAATCTTGTAACTTTAGTCTTACTTAGGGTTTAGGACTTAGAGTTTAGTCCTTCTATAATGTTGAGGTGAGAGATTTACTCGACGGCTTAAATGAGCCGCAAAAGCTGGCGGTTTTAACGACCGAAGGGCCGGTTTTAATATTGGCCGGCGCTGGCAGCGGTAAAACCAAAGCCCTGACCCATCGGGTCGCGTACTTGGTGGCAGAGGGCAAAGCCCAGCCCGACAATATTTTGGCGGTTACCTTTACCAACAAGGCCGCCGGCGAAATGCGCGAGCGGGTGATGAAGCTGCTCGACCGCCATGCCAGCCGATATTTCTTTCCTTATATGGGCACCTTCCACGCTATTTGCGTCCGGATGCTCCGCCGACATGCCGAACTGGTCGGCCTCTCGCCGAGCTTTATTATCTTTGACCAATCCGACAGTTTGGCCGCGATCCGCAAAGCCTCGAAGCAGTTAGGAATTAACGAAAAAGTTTACGCACCGGGTTTACTGCAAAGCATTATCTCTTCCGCCAAAAACCAGCTGGTGACCCATGGCGATTACAGCCGGCTGGCTCAAGGGCCGACTCAAACCACGGCGGCCAAGGTTTATCCGCTCTACCACCGGCTGCTGCGTGAAGCCGACGCGCTGGATTTTGACGATTTAATTATGGAGGCGGTGAGGTTGTTGCAGCACCACCCGGAGGTGTTGGAGCACTGGCAAAAACAGTTCAAATACATTTTGATCGACGAGTATCAGGACACCAACCACGCCCAGTACCGCTTCACGAAACTTCTAGCCCAGTCGCACCGCAACATCTGCGTGGTCGGTGACGACTGGCAGAGCATTTACTCCTGGCGCGGCGCCGATTTTCGTAACATCCTGGATTTTCAAAAAGATTATCCCGATGCCGTAATCATCAAACTTGAACAAAATTATCGCTCAACCAAAAACATCCTCGACGCCGCGCATAGCGTGATCAGCAAAAACCGGTCGCGCAGCGACAAAAAGCTGTGGACCGAGCAGACCATCGGCGCCCGCGTTGAGGTTCACGAAGTTTACAGCGAAATTCAAGAGGCTGAATTAATCACCGAGCTGGTCAAACGGGGCATCGCACGCGGCCAAACGCCCCGCGATTTTGCGGTGCTTTACCGGGTTAGCGCGCAGTCAAGGGCGCTGGAAGAGGCTTTTTTGCGGATCGGTCTGCCATACCGCATCGTCGGCGGCGTCAGGTTTTACGAACGCAAAGAAATTAAAGACACCCTGGCCTATTTGCGATTGGCGTACCGGCCTGAGGATATGCTCTCTTTTGAAAGGATTGTGAATGTGCCGGCCCGCGGCCTTGGGGATGTCAGTTTGGGCCGGTTTCAAAGCTTCAAGCAAAAAGCGGAATTGTCTCTCCTGGCCGCCCTCAGCCGCGCCGACGAAATTGAAGGATTAAGTACCAAAGCCGCCAACAATTTGAAGCAGCTGGGGGTCCTATTAAATGAACTGGCGAACCGCTCAACGGAGCTGAAGGTCTCCGAACTGCTCGAGCTGATTATCAAAAAAAGCGGTTTTTTGGAGTGGCTAGATGACGGCAGTTTACTCGCCGAGGCGAGAATCGAGAATGTTAAAGAGTTGTTGAGTGTGGCCGGTGATTATGACGGCGATTTGGAAGGCTTTTTGCAGGACGTGGCGTTGATGAGTGAACTCGACGATTACTCGCCGGCCGCCGACGCGGTCACATTGATGACGATGCACGCCGCCAAAGGCTTAGAATTTCCGGTGGTGATTATGCCGGGATTGGAAGAGGGAGTGTTCCCGCACGGCCGGGCGCAGGAGGATGCCGAAGAGTTAGAGGAAGAGCGGCGGCTGTGTTACGTCGGCATGACCCGGGCCAAGCAGCAACTGCATTTAACCTACGCCCGTAAGCGGCTGCTGTATGGCCAAACGATGCACAATCCGCCGTCGCGCTTTTTGCTCGACATTCAACAAGCCGCAAGCGACCAGCCCACCACAGCGGCTGTTGACGCAAACTTTAAAGCCGTCGAGCTCAAAGACGGTGACCGCGTAAAGCATCCAAAATTTGGGGAGGGGATCGTTGTTAGTACCAAAGACGATACCGTCACCGCCGCGTTCGCCGGAGTGGGCACAAAGACCCTACTTTTGAGTCTCGCCCCACTTGAAAAGCTTGAGTAGTTTGGTAGTATAAACACTACCACTTTGAGTACATTTAGTACTCGCTGTATCTGTGAGGTGGTGTAAACAAAAACTGCTCGAAACAAACGCTCCGCTGTTAATCAAAGAGGGCTTACATTTTAAGCAGCATTAAGCGCCGATTGGTGCTCGTGGCGATTCTAACCTTCACTCTTGCCACGTACGGACTAGGAACTGGAAAAATCCCGATTACCCGAACCGCTTTGGCCGACGCCCAGCGGGTAGTTAGCTTGTACGTCGACGGCCAAAAGCGAATCATCCCGACCGATGCCCAAACCGTCGGCGACCTATTAAACCGCAGCCACGTTACCTTAGGACCCGGCGACATCGTCGAACCGGATATTTCAACGCCAATTCCTGAAGGCGCGTTTTACGTCAACGTCTACCGTTCTCGGCCGGTGGTGGTAATTGATGGGTCACAAGTAACCCGCGGCTACAGCGCTTACCAAAATCCGAAGCTGATCCTCGGGCAGTTAGGTATTCAAATTTACCCTGAAGATTTGTTGGCCGTTGCTCCAGTGAACGACTTTGTGAACACCGGCGTCGTCGGTCAGCAGCTGACGATCACCCGCGCCAAGTTAATTAGGGTCGAAGATTTTGATGGCAACACTAAACAGTTGCGGACGCAAGCCGCCACCGTGGGAGATGTGTTGGCCGGGCTAAACATTAAATTACGGCCCGGCGATCGAGTTTCGCCTAAGCAGTCCGCTCTGGTTGTTTCTGGAAGCACCATCACTTTATCCAGAGTTAACCAAGAATTAGTCAAGGTTGAAGAGGTGATTCCTCACGGCGAAGAAGCTATTCGCGACCCGAAGCTTGAGGTGCCGTCTACGGCGGTCGAGCAGGCCGGCAGTGATGGCCAAAAAGTCACCACTTACAGGGTGGTTTACCGAAATGGCCAAATTGTCTCCAAAACCCCGATCAAAAGCGAGGTCACGGTCCAGCCGAAACCGCGGATTGTGGCTAAGGGTAGCCTGGTCACGGCCAACACATGGCTAAAACTGCGAATGTGCGAGTCGAGCAATAATTACGCCGACAAGTACAACCCGAATTACCGCGGCGCTTACCAGTTCTCCTTTAGCACCTGGGCTTCAGTCGGCGGTTCCGGCGACCCGGCAAATGCTTCACCCAGCGAACAGGACTCCCGTGCCCAAATGCTCTACAACCTCCGTGGTTGGTCGCCCTGGGTCTGCGCTAACGGCTGGTAGTGTCAGCTACAATATAAGATATGGATTTGACGAAGCTGGATGATTTGCGGTTGGCGATGAAGCTAGCCGGCATTAAACCGCGGCACGAGTTGGGGCAAAATTTTTTGATCGATGCTGATACGTTGCGCCAAATCGTTGATGCCGGCAGCCTCGAGCCGACCGACACGGTACTTGAGATTGGGCCGGGTTTGGGTACGATGACCGGACTTCTTGCCGCCCAGTCCGCCCAAGTTGTGGCGGTTGAGTCCGACCAGAAGCTGGCCGAATTACTGCGTAAATCTGCGCCAGCGAACGTTGAGGTCGTACCCGCCGACATCCTGCGCTACAACCTCAGCCAGCTCCCGTCCGGCTACAAAGTGGTGGCCAATATCCCCTACTACCTAACCTCGAAAATTTTGCGTACCTTAACCGAAGCAATCGCCAAACCGGCCGTAATTGTGCTGCTGATCCAAAAAGAAGTCGCCGAGCGGGTCTGCGCCAAACCGGGGGAACTTTCTATCCTCGGATTGTCGGTCCAGTATTACGCCAAAGCTGAAATTATCGCTGTAGTCGGCCGGGAAAAATTCTGGCCGGCGCCGGATGTGGATTCGGCTATTCTGCGGATCACGCCGTTTGATAAGCCGGTTTTTGAAGCCGACATCCAAAAGCTGTTTCGGCTGATCAAAGCCGGTTTTGGCGAAAAACGCAAAATGCTCAAAAACTCTCTGGCCGGCGGGCTCAATGGCGCCGATGAATTGGTCGCGCAGGTGCTAGCCTCCGCGGACGTCGACGGCCATCGCCGGGCGCAGGAGCTCTCGCTATCCGACTGGCAAAGGTTGTACAATGAAGCGGTTAAGCATAACCTGATTTGAAGTTTTTACGTTTCCTGGCCGCGTTCCTCGCCGGCGTCGTTATTACCAACGTTGCCGGTACGTGGGTGTTGGACCATACACTTTTAAGCAGCGATTTCATTATCTCTCGAGCTGCTTCAGGCAGCTTTTACTCGGAGTTTACCAAAGCTGTACCGCGGCTAATGCACCAAAGCGAAGACGAAAACACCCGTAAAAGCGCCGACATAATCGCGGCGGTGGTGACCCCCAAATACGTCCAAGCCAAGTTTTCAGACTACGTCTCTCAGCTCGAAAACCACTATCGGAACGAAGGCCCACCGGCCACGATCGATTTGCGTGATTTGGTAAAAATCGCTAGCCGCAGTGGCTTTAAACTGCCGCCGGAGGCTGTTAGTAAACCGATTAAACCGGGCGACCCAATCGATCCCAAAAAAGTCCACCCGTTGTTCGCCAACCTTAAACTTATCGAATATGGCGGTGCCGGCTTGGCACTGTTGCTCCTTGGATTGGTCGGTCTTTTGGCTGGAGCGGATCGCCGGCTACGCGCTGTCTCAAAAACCCTTTTACTATCCAGTGTTTTTATTTTGCCGAATGCCCTATTTTTCCAGATTCTGCCGGATATTGCCGATACCGCCTTAAAGAATAATCAGCAGTTTCAGGCGGTTGAGCCGGTACTTAAAGCATTGGGGGACTCGGTTTTTAAGGCAACGGCCAAGAGTTATCTGATTGCCGCGGGGGTAGTGGCGGGATTGGCGGTGATTGTTTTCGTGGTTCACTTAATCCTCGGGATCAAAAAACGCCCGCCTAAACGCGGTAAAAAAGACGCCCGCCGCGACGACGGTGGCTTGATCGTCCAATCCTAGACCCTGAAACTCGTACCCTGTATCCTGAAGCTATGGAAAAGTTCTATATAACGACGCCGATTTACTACATCAACGACGTGCCGCACATCGGGCACGCTTATTCGACGATCGCCGCCGACGCGCTGGCACGCTATCATCGGGACAAGGGCGCCCGGGTTTTGCTGTCGACCGGTGTTGATGAAAACGGCCAAAAAACCGTCGATGCCGCCGTCAAAGCTGGAGAAGCCTCAACCGCCAAATACGCCACGACGATGGCCGCGGCCTGGCAAAAGACTTGGGACTCACTGGGCATTAAATACGACGACTTTATCCGTACTTCGGCCGCTCGCCACGTTACCGCCGTCAACGCTTTTTTCGCCAAGGTGAAAAAAGGCGATATCTACAAAGGCCAATACGAAGGGCTGTACTGCGTTGGCCACGAGGCTTTTATGAAAGAAGACGAGCTGGTCGACGGCAAGTGTCCGGAGCACGGTACCGCTCCTCAAAAAGTTAAAGAAGAAAACTACTTTTTTAAATTAAGTAATTACCAAAAACCGCTGCTCGATTACATTACCCAAAACCCGACCTTCATTCAGCCCGAAGCCCGCCGCAACGAAATACTGGCTTTCATCCAAAGTGGGCTCGAGGACTTCAGTATTTCCCGGCAAAAAACGAAGTGGGGCATTCCGTTTCCGGGTGACCCAAACCAGGTCCTGTACGTCTGGTTCGACGCGCTGATCAATTACTTGACGGTCGCCGGATACCCGGCCGACACCTATGGGCAATGGTGGCCAGCGGACCTGCACTTAATCGGCAAAGACATTATTCGTTTCCACTGCGTCTACTGGCCGGCGATGCTCTTAAGCGCCGGATTGCCCCTGCCCAAAGCCGTTTTCGCTCACGGTTTTTTTACCATCGACGGCCAGAAAATTTCTAAGTCTTTAGGCAACACCATTAGCCCCGGCGAGCTGGCCAAGCAATATGGCATCGACGCCCTGCGATATTATTTACTGCGTGAAATTCCGTTTGGCGCCGACGGCGATTTTAACCACGCCCGGTTCGAAGTGGTCTACGAGTCGGAGCTCGCCAACGATTTGGGCAACGCCGTCCAGCGCACGGCATCGATGATCCAGCAGTACTTCAAAGGCGCCATCGGCCCGGTTCCCGAAGTCGTGCACGATACCGGCCCGTACCATACCGCCATGGTCGAGTTCAAGCTAGATAAGGCTTTAGCCGAAATTATGGAATTGGTTCGTGGGCTGAACCAATACATCGACGAGGAAAAACCCTGGGAGCTGGCCAAAACCGATCCCGTGCAATTGCAAGCGGTGCTGGGCCACGCCGTTAGCGACCTACTCGAGGTGTCGGCCATGATTGAACCGTTTATGCCTCAAACTGCGCTCAAAATTATGAAGATTTTTAAGGGCCCGGTTGTCGATATGAGCGCCGGAGTATTGTTTCCCAAAAAAGAGCGTCCGGCCAAAAAAACCGAGATTTAAGCCGATCGTCATGCTTATCGATAGCCACGCCCATCTGCATTTTGACCAGTACCGCGACCAGCTCGATGATGTTTTAGAACGATCCAAAGTAGCAGGGGTGACCAAGATTGTTACCGTGGGTGTGGATGATACCGATAGCCAAGCGGCTGTCGAGCTAGCGGGCCAGCATAATTCTATTTATGCGTCGGTGGGGTTGCATCCGCACGAAGCTAAACGGGGCCAGGCGGCGATTGATCGGGTAAAAGCTCTGGCAAAACAACCGAAGGTTGTAGCGATCGGGGAGTGTGGGCTGGATTATTACCGCAACCTGTCACCCAAGGATGAGCAGGAAATGGCCCTGCGCCAGCAAATCGAGCTGGCGGGATCTCTTGGGCTTCCAATAATTTTTCATGTCCGCGACGCTTTTGCCGACTTCAAACGGATCGTTGCCGACTACCCAGAAGCTAAAGGCATCATTCACAGTTTTAGCGACTCGCCCGAAAACGCGGAGTGGCTAGTGGGGCGGGGCTTTCTAATCGGATTAAATGGCATTATGACTTTCACTAAGGACGAGGAGCAGTTACGGGCTGCCAAGACTATTCCTCTTGAAAACCTAGTCCTCGAAACCGATTGTCCATTTTTGTCGCCCGCGCCGAAACGGGGTCAGGTTAATGAACCAGCTAACATCGAGATCATCGCCCGTTTCCTGGCTAGTATCCGCGGCGAGTCATTCGAAGAGCTAGCCCGTCAAACCACCGCCAACGCCGAAATGCTACTTAAATTGATTTAGGGGTTGAACCCCTAATATGGTATCCTCGTCAAATGCCAAGCAAGAATGTGATTCGAGAATTAGCAGCGGGAGAGTATTATCATGTCTTTAATAGGGGTATAGATAAATCTCTCGTCTTTAAAACGAAGAATGATTACGGGGTATTTCTTTATTATCTAGAGTCTTTTCTTTCGGACCCTTCGCGCGTTAGCTCATCGAATCCCTACCGAACCAACTATCAAGGCCGGGTAAGGCTGGTTTGTTATTGCTTAATGCCTAATCATTATCATCTTTTCGTACAGCAAGTAGATGATAATGGCTTACCTGATTTCATGAGGGCATTGGCTAACGCCTATACGCAATATTTCAATACTACTTACGACAGGGTTGGCCCAGTATTCCAAGGTCGATATAAGGCAGTCCGCATACAGAACGACCCGCACTTTAAAGGTATTAGTCGGTATATTCACGAGAATCCCAAAGACTTATGTTCTGACTTCCGGAATTATCCATACTCAAGCTATAAGTTTTTTTCTGATAAAGCGCCGGATTGGATTCATTTTGGAGAGCTAAAATTAGGGGTTGAACCCCTAATAAAGGCTTTATGAAGCCAGATACACCAGTTTATTTAGATTACGCCGCGGCTACAACGCTTGACTCAACGGTCTTAAAAGCGATGCGGCCTTTCCTGAGCGACCGGTTTTACAATCCATCCAGCCTGTATCGAGCGGCGCGAGAGGTTAAAAAAGAGGTCGAAGCTGCCCGAGCCAGAGTCGCGGCCATATTAGGGGCCAAGCCGACCGAAATTATTTTTACCTCCGGCGCGACCGAAAGCGTTAATCTGGCGATCCTAGGCACGTCACGCAATTATCCAAAATCCAAAATCCTGGCTTTAGCCACCGAACATCACGCGGTGTTAAATTCGCTCGATGCTTTACATGGCGAAGGTTTTAAAACGGAGCTAATCCCCGTAGATGCCAAAGGGCGGATCGATTTAGACGCCCTCGAAAAATTAATCGATGACCAAACACTCCTCGTTAGCGTGGCCTATGCTAATAACGAGACTGGGACTATTCAGTCTATTAGCCAGATTGCCCAGCTCATTAAAAAGCATCGACTGGCCCGCCAAAAAAGAGGTATCGATTTGCCGCTATATTTTCATACTGATGCCTCTGCGGCAGCTGCATATTTGCCGTTAAGCGTTGAGAGGCTTGGGGTTGACCTGTTGAGCCTCGGTGGCGGCAAAATCTACGGGCCGCCGGGGTCAGGGATTTTATATGCGCGTCGCGGCATCGAGCTTAAACCCTTAACTTACGGTGGCGGGCAGGAAAAAGGCCGGCGATCGGGGACCGAAGGAGCTGCATTGATTATCGGTTTGGCGGCAGCCCTGGAGCTGACACAAGAACTGCGCCAGCTCGAGGGTGATCGCTTAATGAAACTTCGTGATCTAGCGATCAGTCGATTGCGCGAAGTCGAGGGCATCGAAATCAATGGCGACCTCAAACACCGGCTGCCAAATAACCTTAATTTTTCCGTTGACGGAACCGACGGAGAAAGTTTGGTTTTGTATCTGGATGAAGCTGGAGTGCAGGTATCAACCGGCGCCGCCTGCACTACCTCCTCCGCTGAACCTTCTCACGTTTTGTTGGCGCTGGGGCTATCAAAAGAGCAGGCAAACTCTAATTTAAGGGTGACAATGGGCAGGGGAACAACCGCGGATGATATTGAGTATTTCATCGAAGCTTTGGCCAAAACGGCCAAGCGGCTAAGAGAAATTGATAGAATAGAGCGATGAAGGGTTTTTTGGCTTTAGGCGCGGCTATAGTCCTGACTCTGGCTGCCATAGTATTTTTTGGCATCGGCTTTTATCTGTCGCCCCAAAGTAAACTCGAGCACGCCGACGCGATCGTGGCGATTAGCGGCGGAGAAACCGATTCGCGAGTTAGTGAAGCGGTCAAACTTTATAAAGATGGCTGGTCGCACCAGCTGATTTTCTCCGGGGCGGCGCGGGACACCAGCGGGCCTTCCAACGCGTCAGCGATGCGGCGGGAAGCCGTTAACCTGGGCGTACCGACTACCGACATCACAATCGAAGAAAAATCTACGAGTACCAAGCAAAACGCCGAGTACGTCGGCAGCATCATTAAAGAACGAGGTTACAGCAGTATCATTCTGGTTACTTCGCCTTACCACCAGCGGCGGGCCAATCTGGCGTTTCACAAATCGTTGGGCAAAGGCGTGCGAATTATCAACCACTCGGCGGTCGACAAAAACTGGCGGCGCTCGAGATGGTGGGCCAATCCGCGCAGTTTCGCTTTGACGGTGGCGGAATTAGCCAAAAACCTGTTTGTAATAGTGGGCGGTAACCCGGCCTAATGCCTTTCGTCATTTCATTAATCCTGATAGTTATCCTGGCGCTATCCGCCGTGCGCGGCTGGCGATTAGGGCTAGAGGTATTGGCGGTAGATTTAGGCGGTCTTTTGCTGGCAACGGCAGCCGCCAGCTTAACTTACCTCTTGGTCGCGCGGCTGTTGGCCAAGGTTGGCTCAATCCCGGCGGCGTTTGCCAGCTTAGCGGCGTTTTTGCTGGTATGGTTTGGCGTAGAGTTTTTATACCGGTTGGGCATCCACCTGATCGTGGTACGCAAAGTGGCCCACCTGCCGAACAGCCCTAGTACCGGAAACCGGCTTGGCGGCGCGGCCCTTGGCCTGATGCAAATGTTGCTGGTCGCCTCGCTAAGTCTAATGGTGCTATTGGCTCTGCCGCTGGGAGGGAACTTTAAAGATAATCTCGGCAAAGCTTTTGTCTCGCGGCAGCTGATCGCGGCCGGTAGCCGTTACCAACAGCAAGTTAATAACGTCGTCTCAGACCTATCAGAAACGCTCACCTTCTTGACCGTTAAGCCGAAGGGCGAAGAAAGCATTAAGCTCGGTTTCACTACTACGTCGGTGAGCGTCGATGAGTCGGCTGAGTTGTCGATGCTGGACTTGGTTAACCACGAACGCACCAGCCGGGGATTACAGCCGCTAGTGATGGACGATCAGATCAGAGAGATCGCCCGCGCGCACTCAAAAGATATGTTTGCCCGGGGTTATTTTTCGCACGTCACCCCCGAAGGATTAGACCCATTCGACCGGATGAGGGCGGGAGGTATCAAGTTTTTTGCGGCCGGTGAAAACCTTGCCTTGGCTCCTACGCTAGACTTGGCCCACGCCGGGCTGATGAATTCGCCGGGACACCGCGCTAATATTCTAGAGTCATCGTTCCACCGCGTCGGTATCGGCGTTATCGACGGCGGCATTTACGGCAAAATGTTCACCCAGGACTTTGCCGACTAGCAAAGGTAGGCATTCCAGGTGGAACTGCCGCTTGAGACGTGAACCTGCAATGTTGAGCTTGCTCCAGCCGCGTACCTGAACGAGCCGCTGCCGGTACCGAAACTATACCCCACGGCAGAACCGGAATTGTAAAGTTTCCAGGACCCGCGAGTGTTGGCTTTGGTGTTCCAGTTGGCGCAAACGTGTGTTTTGCTAGCGTTTCTAAAGCCATGAGTCCAGGTTACCCCGGCATTGATGACAACTCCGCCTGACGCGAAAGTAGTAATTAATAAGCCGACCCCCAGAAGTAGTGCGAGTGCAAAAATTGAAACTCCGACGACCTTTTTGGGGATGCTCGGACGTTTAATTAATCCGTTTATGCCTTTTTTCGCCAAAAATATCTCCTTTTTTTGTTTTTGAAATTAATGCTTATGCTTTAGATTAACGGCCGTAACAGGGGAAGTCAATGTTGTCGACAGGTGTAGGCCAGGGCGGTAAAATAACTAGCTGATGAAGACAGTTTACGTTGGATTATCCGGAGGGGTCGACAGCTCGGTGGCCGCGGCGCTTCTGCTGCAGCAAGGTTACCGGGTGGTTGGCGTATATATGAAAAACTGGACCGCTTCGGTCGGAGGCGTCGATTGCCCTTGGCAGCAGGACCTAACCGACGCACGGGCTGCCGCGGCAAAACTCGATATTCCGTTCAAGGTTTTTGATTTCCAGGAGCAGTATCGCGACAGGGTGGTCGAATATATGATCGAGGGCTATAAAAGCGGCCAAACGCCTAATCCCGACATTATGTGCAACCAGGAGATCAAATTTAAGTTGTTTTTGGATGCCGCATTGGCCGACGGGGCCGATCTAATCGCCACCGGCCACTACGCTCGGCTCAAAGACGGCCAATTGCTCAAAGCCGTCGATGAGTCAAAGGACCAAACTTACTTCCTTTATAGAGTCACCAAGCACGCACTCGAGAAAACTTTGATGCCGATCGGTGAGCTGCGCAAAACCGAAGTACGAAAATTAGCTAAACAATTTAATTTGCCGACCGCCGATAAACCCGATTCGCAAGGCATTTGTTTTATTGGAGAGGTCAGTATTAAAGATTTCCTGTCGGAGTACGTTAAGGCCAAGCCCGGTTCGATTATGCTCGGTGATGAGGTAATAGGCGAACATCATGGCGCAATTTTCTACACCATCGGCCAGCGCCACGGTTTGCATCTGGGAATCGGCAAGCCGCTGTGGGTGATTGGCAAGGATATGAAATCCAATACCGTTTTAGTCACCGACAAACCTCAAGATCTGGAGTTGTTCACCAAAGAGTTCGTAATTGAAGACATCCATTGGATCGACGAAGAGCCGGTTTCCGGTAATAAATATCAGGTTCATACCCGTTATCGAGACGAACTTAAAGATTGTGAGATCGATGGCAGCACTATCAAGATGAACCGGACTGAGAGAGCGGTGACCCCCGGGCAATCGGCGGTGATTTATGACGGTGAAAAAGTCCTGGGCGGTGGCGTGATTACCGTAAAACGCTTAGCTAAAGTAAAATAAGGCTAATGACTACCAACGAATTGCGGTCGAAATATCTGGAGTTTTTTAAATCCAAAAGGCACACCATCATCCCTTCAGCGCCGATAGTGCCGGAGCATGATCCGACGACGCTGTTTAACAGCGCCGGCATGCAGCCATTGGTTCCGAATTTGCTGGGCGAGCCCCATCCTGCAGGCAAACGAATCGCCGACGTCCAGAAATGTTTGCGCACCACCGACATCGACGAGGTTGGGGACGAAACCCACCTAACAATGTTTGAGATGCTGGGCAACTGGAGCTTTGGCGATTACTTCAAAAAAGAGTCGATCGCGATGAGCTGGGAGTTTTTGACCGACCCAAAGTGGCTGGGGATTGATCCGAAAAAGCTATATATCACAGTTTATGAAGGTGACGCGGAGGTGCCTAAGGATTCTGAATCGGTTGAGTATTGGCAGGAACATTTTAAGTCCGTCGGTATGGACGCCAAAGAAGGGGAGCGGATCATTGCGCTGGGCAAGGACGACAACTGGTGGGAGCAGGGCGGGGTAGAGACTGGTCCCGCGGGTCCAGATACTGAAATTTTTTATTACCTGGGAGATGAGGAAAATCCAAAGTTCGAGTATGCGGACCAATCCAAGTACGTCGAAATTTGGAATAACGTCTTTTTAACCTATCAGCGCCAAAAAGAGGGCGGCTACAAAGAGCTGGAACAGAAAAACGTCGATACCGGTATGGGAGTTGAGCGTACCGCCGCCGCTTTGGAGGGAGTTAAAACCGTCTACGACACCGATCTACTGAGTCAAATCGGCTATACAATCACCGGACTAGCTAGCGAGGAGTTTGACCAAGTATTCCTTGAGACCGATCAAAACATGGGCAGGGCGATTCGGATTATCACCGACCATCTGCGGGCAGCCACTTTCTTGGCGGCGGATGGAGTCCAACCCAGCAACACCGAGCAAGGCTACGTTATGCGACGGCTAATGCGCCGGGCGATTCGCCAGGGACTGGTGCTTGGGATTAAATCCGGCTTGAGCGAGACCGTCGGCGTTAAAGTAATCGAATTATACGGCGAGGTTTATTCGGAATTAACAGATCAGCAGAACCTCATTTTGGACATTCTCACAAAGGAAGAAGAACAGTTTAGAAAAACGCTGGATCGCGGGGTGCGTGAGTTCACCCGGGAGGTCAAAGATAAACTAACCGGCGAAACCGCCTTTCGGTTGTTTGATACGTATGGCTTCCCCCCGGAGTTGTCGGTCGAGGATGCTAAACGGTTAAATATTCCGATTGATCCGAACTGGGACGAAGATTTTCAGCGGCTGATGAATGAGCAAAAAGAACGCTCGCGGACCGCGACCGCCGGCGTCTTTAAGGGTGGCCTAGCCGATCATTCTGAGCAGGTGACCAAGTACCACACCGCTAATCATTTGATGTACGCGGCGCTTCGACACGTACTCGGCAATCATGTTATTCAGCGAGGCTCGAACATCACCGAAGAAAGATTAAGGTTTGATTTTTCACATACCGAAAAAGTCACGCCCGAACAACTCAAAGAAGTTGAAGAGATCGTTAACCACCAGATTCATCGCGATTTGCCGGTGACGATGGAGGAATTACCAACCCAAGATGCCTTTGCGGCTGGCGCCATCGGTGCGTTTGGCGATAAATACGGCGACACCGTGAAGGTCTACACTATCGGCGACTTTAGCAAAGAAATCTGCGGCGGCCCGCACGTAGAACAAACCGGCGTCCTTGGCCACTTCAAAATAACCAAAGAAGAATCCTCCTCTGCCGGCGTCCGCCGCATCAAAGCCACCCTAGCCTAACCCACCTTGTACTTTTCTAACCTGAAAAGGGTTACACCCTTAACAGATAAGCAAATTACATGTTTTTTGGAAAAATTGACTCAAATTAATTAATGAATTGCGGTTGTTTACTTGGGCAAGTAAAGCGGTTATGCTTTTGATTATGAAAATTATCAAAGATCAGCGCGGTTTCGCTCTTGTCCTCGAGTTTATTCTGGTGGCCGCGGTCGCGCTCGTCATTGGCGCCGTCGGTTATCGGTATTGGCAGAATAAGCATAAGGCTGCCCCAGTGACAACCGAAAAGAAAGCTGAAGCGCCGAAAGCTGCCCCGAAACCGACCACAATTTCAGAGAGAACGTTTACACTGACCCTACCGGTAGGCTGGAAAGCGGGTCACGCCAATGATCCCAAGATAGGTAATGGGTACTTCAGGCAGTGCCGAGCAGTGCCGAATGCGGAAGTGCCCGAGTACGACTACTGTTATGAGGACAAATCCGGCAACTTCTTTGATGTC
The DNA here is from genome assembly GCA_964547425.1 of uncultured Candidatus Saccharibacteria bacterium. Taxonomy (GTDB): domain Bacteria; phylum Patescibacteriota; class Saccharimonadia; order UBA4664; family CAZJNH01; genus CAZJNH01. The sequence continues at coordinate 20,152 of CAZJNH010000002.1, forward strand.
TTAGTAGACCCGGGCGGTAGAGAAATCGGGAACGACGTCGTATGGACACTATCCAAGACCACAGCCGGGTTCAAGATTGCGTCTGAAAGTAAGATATGTAAGGTGGGAGAATTCACTTGCGAAGCTGGTGATGGGAGGTTCCATATCTATATGCCTGGTGGGTTACATACCGGGCATAACTATTTTTTCGAAGCAGGTAATATCGAGAAAGAAACAGGAGTAAGCGACCAGGTATATCGCGACATCCTAGCTAGCTTCAAAGTAAAATAAAGCCCGCCTAGAAGTTAGGGAGCATAAGCGGTAAAATGGGGGTTGACCCTAACTAAACGCAGGGCTGGTTTGAAGTTACTGAAAAAATTTAAATCGAAATCGGCCGAAGCTACTACTAAGGAATACCTGGTCGCGCTTGATATTGGCACCGAATTTGTTAAAGCGTTAGTAGGTAAAATCACCGAGCCGGACCGGGTCGAAATTATTGGCGCCGGCCGGCAAAGGCAGCGGCTGACCGACATGCAAGGCGGAACGGTGACCGATATTGCCGGAGTCGTCGAGAATTGTGACGCAGCACTCAAGGCTGCCGAAAAAATGAGCGGCGTGGTGGCTAAGGATGTTGTAATTGGAATTGCCGGCGAATTAGTCAAAGGTACTTCAACTACTGTTCGTTACAAACGCAATAAACCCGAAAACCCGATTGAAATGGATGAACTGCGCCGCATCCTCGACCGCGTCCAGTACCGGGCGTTTGAAAAAGCCCGCGAGACTTTGCAGTGGGAGACGGGGGACAAGGACGTCGAGGTCAAACTGGTAAACACCGCCATCGTCGACGTTAAAATCGATGGCTACCGGGTGACCAACCCAATCGGTTTCCAGGGCAAAGACGTCAGCATCCAATTGTTTTGCGCCTTTGCGCCGATGGTCCACCTTGGTGCCCTGCAATCCGTCGCCGCCAATCTGGACCTCAACCTTATCAACATCGCCGCTGAACCTTTCGCGGTCGCCAAATCGGTCGGCGAAGAAGAATCGAGCGAATTTTCGGCTATTTTCATCGACGTCGGCGGCGGCACGACCGACATAGCGCTGGTTAACAATGGCGGCGTTGAAGGCACCAAAATGTTCGCCATCGGCGGCCGCAGCTTCACCAAGCGCATCGCCCAGGTTACCGGCCAAAGCTTTGAGGCCGCCGAAAAACTCAAACTCGAATATTCGGCTGGCAAATTAACCTCGGCTAAGGCCCGCGAACAGGTGGAAGAAGCGGTCAACTCCGATATCAAAGTTTGGCTTTCCGGAGTTGAATTAAGCCTCGCCGAATTCAACAAAATCGACCACCTGCCATCAAAAGTTTTGCTCTGCGGCGGCGGCTCCGGTTTGCCTCAAATTATGCACTCACTCAAAAACTCGAGCTGGTACAAAAACCTGCCGTTTGCCCGCAAACCGATCGTCCGCCACATCGCTCCCGCCGAAGTTACCCGGGTCATCGATAAGACCGGCCAGCTCGTGAGCTACGCCGACATTACCCCGATGGGTCTGGCTAACCTCGGTTTAGATGTTATAAATACTGGTAGCGTGACAGAATCAATTATTTCCAAATTAGCCAAAGCGGTCTCGGCATGAACCATACTTTGTATCTGGAAGCCGACGAAGACATTACCTCGGCGATCGACAAGCTGTCCCAAGCTGAAGGCCACGAAGTCAGGCTCGTCGTGCCCAAACGATCAGGGTTACTTTCAAGTGTCATCAATTTGAAGTTACTAAAAAAGGCCGCCCACGACGGTAAAAAGAAGTTGGTACTAGTGACCACCGATTCCGCAGTTGTAAACCTGGCCAGCCGGGTTGGTTTGGCGGTGGCTGAGAATGTAAAAGCTGACGCTGAAGTACCCAATCTCGCGGCCGAAACTCCGGTTGCCGACGCCGCCGACGTCATTGAAGAGGATGAGCCCTTCGACTCCGCTCAGGGCAAGCCCGAAGAGTTAGCGCCCGAACCGGTCATCGCCAGCCGCCCTGTACCGGATGATGGGCCAGTTGAGGACGCCGTTCCAGATGAACCAGCCAAAAAACCTAAAGGCAAAGGCCTAAAGGTGCCCGATTTTGGCAGTTTCCAGAAGCGATTACTCCTCGGCGGCGGAGTTGTCGCGGCGATTATCGCGCTCTATCTGCTGAATTTCTTCTTCAAGTCCGCGGACATTACTATTTTCGCCAAGGGCGCTCAAATTCCGAGCGAAACTAGCTTCAAGGCCGTAGAGGGCGCTGAAGCCGACCCTAAAGCCGGCGAAGTTTCTACAACCACCCTGACCGACTCCAAAGACGCTTCGGACTCCTTTACCGCGACCGGCAAAAAAGACGTCGGCACCAAGGCCAAGGGGTCCGTCAGCATCAAAAACTGTGACGACACCAGCGCCCATTCCTTCGCGGCTGGCTCGAAGGTGACTTCTCAAGGCAAAACCTTCGCGACCGCATCGACGGTCACTATCCCCGCGGGCTCGTTTTCCGGCGGAGGAACGATCTGTAATTCGACAACCGTATCGGTTAACGTTACCGCTACAGCAAACGGTGACAGTTATAATTTAGCCCCGGCATCCTATAGCAGTCCAAGCCTAAACTCCAACTACAAAATAAGCGGAGAACAGATGAGTGGCGGTACCTCAAAGATACTAAGCGTCGTTACCGCGACCGACGTCAGCGCCGCCAAGGCCAAGCTGGCCGCTGCCGACGACAGCATCAAAAAAGACCTGGCCCAAAAAGCTACTTCCGACCAAATCGCCGCCAAAAGCACCTTTAACGCTTCGGTCGCCGATCTGACTCCCAACCCTGCCGTAGGGGCCGAAGGCAACACCTTTACCTTGTCGGGTACCATCAAATACACCATGCTGGCGGTCGACAAAAAAGGCTTAGAGGAGCTAATTAATGAAGATGTGGGTGCCAAGATCGGAAAAGATAACCAAATCTATGACACCGGCGCCGCTACTGCCGACATTACCCCGACCGGTGCCAAAAATACCTACAGCGTTAAAACCACCGTCTTCGCCGGCGCCAAGCTGGACCAAACCAAAATCAAAGCCGTCATTAAAGGTAAAAAACTGGGCGCGGCCGGTGACGAAATCGAAAAACTGGCCGGCGTCGACAAGGCCGAAATCAGCTTGTCACCCTTCTGGGTGGCGACCGTCCCGCGGATCACCTCACATATCCATATTAAGATCAAGGTCGTCCAGGCCGGCGGCTAAATCTATGAATCTACTGGGGATAGATTACGGCTACAAACGGGTAGGGCTGGCTTTCGGCAGCGACGAAACCAAAGCCGCCGAACCGCTTGAAACCCTGGTCAATGACGACGGCCTACTTACTCGTTTGCGCCAAATTATCTCTGACCGCAATGTTGGTAAGTTAGTCGTTGGTTTGCCTCGCGGCCTGGAGGGCCAACCAACCCAGCAAACCCGGGTGGTAGAGGAGTTTGTCGCCCAGGTTCTTTCCGAACTACAGATACCTATCGAAACCGTTGACGAGGCGGTCACTAGCGAGGTTGCCAGACAAACCGTTGGCCCGGCTGCCCCCAAAACGGCGGTTGATGCCGAAGCCGCCGCGATCATTTTGCGGGATTATCTGAATCAGTGAAGTTCACCAAGCGACATATTCTCATAGTGTCAGCCGCGGCGGCCGGCTTACTATTGCTCAGCGGTATCACCTGGTACGAAGTCAGCCTGCGCCCGCCAAACGCCAGCGACCATTCGGCGGTCAGCTTTGAGTTGCCTAAAGGTGAAAAAAGCACTGAGACCGCCAGCCGCCTGGAAAAGGCCCAGTTAATTCGGGACGAACACGCCTTTTTAATCTTTATCATCATCCACGGCATTCGCGCCAAACTGCAGGCCGGCAGTTACTCGCTGTCGCCATCACATTCGGCCAGCGATGTCGCCGCGATCTTGAGCCAGGGCAAAATCTCGACCAATCTGCTGATAATTCCGGAGGGCAAAAACCTTAGCCAAATCATTAAACTGGCCGAAGCCAAAGGCATACAATCGGCCGACATGAAAGCGGCACTAGCAAAGCAGTACGGTTACAGTTTCCTTAAGGGCGCTCCAGGTTTAGAGGGGTATCTCTTCCCCGATAGTTATCAAGTCAACAAAAAGACAACGGCTAGCGATTTAGTAAACGACATGCTCGCCAACTTTGCCCAAAAAGTGCCGGCAAAGTTCACCCCGCTATTCAAACGCCAGGGTTTGAGTCTGCATGATGGGTTAATTCTGGCCTCGATGATCGAGAAGGAGGTTAATACCGCCGCCGATCGGCCCAAAGTCGCCCAAGTTTTCCTGCGCCGGCTCAGGATTGGGATGGCGCTGGAGTCCGACACCACCGTAGAGTACGCGGCTGCCCAACTGGGCTTAGCTTTCAGTATCGACCTGGACTCGCCTTACAACACCTACAGCCACACCGGATTGCCGCCCGGGCCAATTTCAAATCCTGGACTATCCGCTCTTCAGGCAGTCGCCAATCCGGCTAAAACCAACTACCTATACTTCGTTACCGGGCGCGACGGCAAGACTCGTTTCGCTGTGACTTTTTCCCAGCACCAAGCCAATATTGCTCGGTACGGCTTGATCAGCCGATAAGGGAATTGACACTACTGACACCGATTGCTAAACTTACCTTCGTATATTGATAAGCGTTAGCGCAATGCTAACCGTGAAGTGGAGTATCTTTATTAGTAGAGAAGCTCTAGGCGGCTCGCTCGAGTCTTTTCCGCCAGCCAACTGGCAGCTAGGAGCCGAGACCGCTCAGCCCTTTTCGAAAATAAAATTGCCCAGACCGCCAAAAATAGCCCATTTCGCTTCTTCACGAAGCCGGGGCCGCGGTCTTAGCCTAGTCAAAATCGCCAAAGCTGTCGTCGCCCGTCCACGGGTGTTGGTTCACTTTGCTGTGGCTCTAGGCTTAGTAGGCATCGTCGCCGGCTCCAGTCTTAACCAGCTGGGGGTCGCTTCGCTTCAGGCACGCACCGGCGGTTACGGTTCGGCGCTTGATCAAATCTCAACCACCACCTTAGCCGCTGAAATCGCCCAAAAAGCTAACTTCATGGCGGCTACCGATGCGGTCAAACAAGCCGACACGCTTAGCTCCCAAGTAGCTTTACCTACCGCCAGCGATACCGTTCTGGCCAAGCGAGAAGTGGTAGAAACCGCTGGCAGTGAACGCCGTACCATCCGCAATTATTCAGCCGCCCCCGGCGACACCGTCTCCGGCATCGCGGCCAAGTTTGGCGTTACAACCGACACCATTAAGTGGGCCAACCACCTAAGCGACGTCGACACTCTTGCCCCAGGTACCGAGTTAACGATCCTGCCGATTACCGGGTTGCTTTACCGCGTCCAGTCCGGTGACACCGCCTCTAGCATCGCCGACAAGTTCCAGGCCAACGCCGCGCAGATTATTAGCTTCAACAACGCCGAAATCAAAGGCTTGCAGGTTGGGCAACGGATTGTTGTTCCCGACGGAGTCCAGGCTGACGCTGCTCCGGCTCCGGCTTCGACCTACTCCAACTCGCCAGCCCCAGCCCTAACCGCCTACTACGGCGCCGGCAATGGTTATGACTTCGGTTACTGCACTTGGTACGTGGCCAGCCGCCGGTCGGTCCCCTCAAACTGGGGCAACGCCGCCAACTGGTATTACAACGCTCAATTCAGTGGCTTTAAAGTCGGTGACACCCCGCGCGCCGGTGCCATCGCCTGGACGGGAGCCGGTTACGCCGGACACGTCGCCTACGTCGAATCCGTTCATGGCGGTATGGTGACCGTTTCGGAAATGAACTATGGCGGTTGGGACCAAGTCACCTACCGCACCGTCCCTTCATCCTACTTCCGCTACATCTACTAGTTTTGAAAAAAGGTCTGACTCTTTTTAACTGAAAGGGTTCGACCCTAAACAAACTATGTAACTAACGTTTAGATGAAGAAGGGTCGAACCCTAGTCAAGCCATGGGTTGTGCAGGGTCAGACCTTTTTTAGCTTGCAACAGGTATAATTAGCATATGTTTACCGACAAAATAGAAATTGAGGTTAAGGCTGGCAAAGGTGGTGACGGCAAATTAAGTTTTCGGCGCGAAAAATACGTTGCCAAGGGCGGCCCGGATGGGGGCGACGGCGGACGCGGCGGCGATATTGTGTTTGAGGTCGATCACAACCTCAACACGTTGAGTTATTTCCGCAACCACCGCAAAATCCAAGCCGAGGATGGGCATGGCGGTGAACCAGCTAGGCGAGCCGGGCGCCACGGCGAGGGAGTGACGGTCAAGGTGCCGCCTGGAACTGTAGTGTCAGAGGGCGACAAGGTTTTGGCTGATTTGACGGTTGACCACACAATCCAAGTGATCGCTCAAGGCGGCCGCGGCGGGTTCGGCAACGCCCACTTCGCCAGTTCGGTTAGGCAATCTCCTAGGATGGCGGAAAAAGGCGAGCCAGGCGAAGTTAAAACTTTGACCCTGGAACTCAAGCTGGTTGCAGACGTTGGCTTGGTTGGTTTGCCTAACAGCGGCAAATCCACGCTGCTATCGGTTATCACCAACGCCAAACCGGAGATCGGCGACTATCCTTTCACGACGTTGATCCCAAATCTTGGAGTTGTAGACTCAGGTGATTTTTCGTTTGTTGCCGCCGATGTCCCAGGCTTAATCGAAGGAGCCAGCCAGGGCAAAGGTTTGGGTGATGAATTTCTGCGCCACGTTGAGCGGACCGCGGTGATTTGGCATTTGGTGGACGCCAACTCCGAAAATCCATACAAAGACTGGCAAACGGTAATGACTGAGCTCAAAACCCATTCCAAAGACTTAGCCAAGAAAGATCAGCTGGTGGTTTTAACCAAGATTGATTCTCTGCCCGAAGCCGAAGTTACTAAAAAAGTGAAGTTATTAAAGACCAAAACGAAACTGCCCGTCACCGCTATTTCCGCCGTTGCGCACAAAGGATTGAGTGAATTGCTCAATCTCGCTACTAAACCAATCAAAGCCGCCCGCGCTGAAGCCGAAGCTACAAAAGAAGAAATCCCTGTCATCGATCAGTCGTCGCTAGGTGAGGAGTGGCAGGTCGAAAAAGTTAAAGATGTATATGTAGTCACAGGCCAAAAGATAGAAAGGTTCGCCGCCAGAACCGATTTTAACCAGTCCGATGCCATCGCCCGCTTCAAAAATATCCTTACCCGCCAGGGTGTCACCAAAGAACTACTCCGCCAAGGTATCAAAACCGGCGACACCGTAAAGGTTGGCTCCAGTGAACTGGAATGGGTATAATCTAGGCTTGGTTATGGGGCATTAGCTCAGTTGGTAGAGCGCTACATTCGCATTGTAGAGGCCGCCGGTTCGAATCCGGCATGCTCCACCAGGACTTATTTTAGCTTTTGGTAAACGTAACTTTGTCGACATTAACCGCCGCACCTTTTTCTACACCGAAGCGGTATTCAACTCCATGCTCGGTGGAAGCCATATTGGTGTTGGAGACGGTCCTTGGGGTTTGGCTCGGTAAGCATGTTGTCCTCCACTGCCCAGTTCGAATCACAAACCTGATTGTGGCGTGGGTGTATGAACCCATTGCGGCGCCATTACCGCTGATTGGGCACACCAAGGTTGCGCCAATAACATAACCGCAGCCAGGCGTACCGCACGCGCTAACGTTGGCGTGAAACGTGGTTTGACCCAGAGATCGGTAATAAAACGATACTGTGTAGTAGTTGTAGCCGGCGTTACGGTCATTTGTTACGTTCCAGGTCGTATAAGGTCCATACCAGTTAAGGCCAGAGCCTAATGGGAAAGCCTGCCAAGCTTTGTTATCACCTTTACAGGTGAACTTCCCGGAGGGGTGGTTAATCGCAGGTGTCGCATAGTCGTTGACCGTAGCGCCTTTAGTAACTCTAACCCCACCCGTATTGCAACTTCCAGTGCTACCACTTTGCTCGTAGACATAGCCAGCTGGCGCCACCGACGCGTGGGCGAAAAGGAGGCGATAGCCTAAATAAATAGCGCCGATCGCAAGTATGGCGATGACGGCTGATTCGAAGCGTTTTTGTTTTTTGAGTAGGGCTTTTTTTGTTTTTGGCATGTTCCTAAAATAATTACCTGATGATGCTAAGATATACTATAGTAAAAGCATAAGCAATATGGCTAAAACGTTTCTGCGCATTCGCAAAAAATATAATCAGGCCACGTTTTATCTAACGGCCGCGGCCGCTATGGCGGTTGGCACCTACTTGTTGCTCCACGCTCTGGCTTCCGCGCCGGTTATGGCCCATTTTGTTCCTCCGGACCACGGCACCGCTTTTAATAAAGGTGAGTTTGTCGTGTTTGGGGTCACCGACCACACCCAGCAGGGCATTACCTTTACCGACAACGCGCCATGGGAGGTGGTCGACGAGCATAACAATCAGGTCTTTAAACCCGTCGCGGTCAAGGATTTCAGCGCGTTGTCTGTCCAAGAGAATCGGTACTGGAGCTGGGATCAAGACGACCAAGGTGGCCATCAGGTTTCGTCCGGTAAATACACCATCATTATCAATTACCAAGTTGACCACAAGGCCGCCGAGGCCAAGCTAGATCTCACAATCAGATAAATAAATCCTGGTGGAGATAAGGAGGCTCGAACTCCTGACCTGTCGCCTGCGGCGACCGCTCTACCTTCTAGGAATTAGTCCTGGTGGAGCTACAGGGATTCGAACCCTGGACCTCTTGCATGCCATGCAAGCGCTCTACCAACTGAGCTACAGCCCCGCGACCAACAATTCTAATTCTTCTCTGCCCTTACCGGTTTTCAAGTAGCGTTCGCGCCTAACGGCTTCAGTTCTTGTCTCAAAACTCTCACTATAAAGTAGCACGAATGGTTGATTTAACCTGTCGTAAGGACTCTTTCCCGCATTATGCTCAGCAAGTCGTTTTTCCAGATTTCTTGTAGATCCAGTATAGTATCGCCCATTCTTGATGCTTTTTAGTAAGTAGGTATGATACATGACTTTGACCTGTCGCCGATGGCGACCGCTCTACCAACTGAGCTATATCCCCTTGAACCAAAAGATATTAGCATTTTGGCATCGAATAGAAAAGGCTCCCGCGGTGAGGCGGGAGCCTGGAAGATTTCCCCGAAGGGCCGTTCTTCAACGGTTACTTCAGCGGTGAAGCGGTCGGAGGGGCATGAACATGACCGCAGCACTGCTTGGTGTCTGGAGTTGCGACCGGAAGGCCACCTCGCTGGTTGGGCCGGACCGGTTGTCCGCAACATTGCTTGGGGTAGGCGGGCGGGTGTGTGGAACTGTGGCTCATCGTGACCGCCCAAAAGACTCCAAGCCCAACGATCGCCACGCCGACTACCACTACCATCCATCGACGCATAGCTTTACCTCCATTCCAGAGTTTAAAGCCGCTACATTATAACAAAAAGATTACTCTTTGTCAATAGTAACCTTGTCAGAGCATTAGTATTATGATATAAAGTCCCCAATGCCTTCAAAAGCTCTGAAAAATAAGGTTAAACTTGATCGGCTGACCGCTATTGTTGCGGCCGTTTTGGCGGTTGCTGCCGGCTATATTGCGTTAAGGATATTTGCGGCTGGCCCTCCATCCCTGTCTTCAGCATGCGTAAAAAGCAGCAGAGTCCTTCGCCAGAAGCGGGTTAGCCCAACGACACTGGCTGCTTCTAATTCCGCGACTGCAGCGACAGCAATCACCCTGGGCGATTCGGACGGAAGCCAGTTTGAACAACATCGACCTCCGCGAAGCTGGAAGCCGCTTATGGCAACCGATGCGGAACTGGCCTATTACGGTTTTCCAAAGCGTCCAACCGACCCTAAAGGCTTGGCTGACTGGAACAAAACCTACAAGAATTTTTCGGGCTTTGAGCCAGTCGGCGACTGTGTCACCAATACGCGGTTCGGCCAGATCGAAAACGACAATAACCCTACTTGGGCTGGCTGGGTGGCGACCGGTCACAGTAATTTCACTAGCTCACAAACTAGAGTAACCGTCCCGCGGGACATTGCCGCTTGTCCTCACCCCAGCGCATTAGGAATCTGGACCGGCATAGGTGGACAGTATCCAAACAACGGCAAGTTTTACCCGAATTCCGGCTTATTTCAAAACGGTATCGACGACAACGGTACCGGCTCCCTCAATAATTGGACATGGTTTTGGGAGATCCTGCCCGATAAGGGACACGTCGTTTCCGGTAGCTCAACTCCGGGGCAATCCATAATTTTCTCGACTAAGTATAATCCTAGTTATAAGTCCAGCGGTGAGGTCACCTTCTTTTGGTACAACAGTTCGACTGGCAAATCCAATAACGTTGTCCACGTATCCGGCAATATCGGCACGACACAATATCCAAGCTACGTCCCGGTTAATCAGCTTTACGATGGCCGAACCGCGGAAGCGATTGTTGAGCGGCCTCCGACAAAGCTTAACCCGGATGGCAGTTTTGCGGCGGTCGCGGATTTACGCAAATGGAGTACTGGCCCAATGGCCGTTAGCGCCGTTGGTGCAGGCTACGGGGGAGGCTCCATCGCGCCGGTCGGAAACTACCCATATATCAGGTCTGTCATGACAACCCTCAAAACCAACAAGGTCATCGCCTCTACGCATTACTTGAGCACCAGTAGTTTCCAGCTCAATCACAGCTCAATCTGCGGCGAATAACCCCAATCCTGATAAAATAAACTTATGGTTAGTAAATTTCGGCGTGGTATAGAAACCATCTTAGCTTGGCAGGTTAAGCGGTTAATCAAACGGCATAATCCCAAAATCGTGGCGGTCACCGGCAGTGTCGGCAAAACCTCGACTAAATCCGCAATTGCGCACGTTTTATCCTCCGAGTACAGCGTCCTCGCTCACGACGGCAATTACAACTCCGCAGTCGGGCTCCCGTTGGCTATTTTTGAGGAGGAAACCCCATCCTGGCTACTAAATCCAGTGTCCTGGATCATAATTTTCGTCCGTAACGAACTGAGGATTTGGGGTAATTCAACTCACGACGCGTGGGTGCTCGAGATGGGGGCGGAGAGAAAAGGCGAAATCGCCAACTTTTTGACCTACATCAAACCCGACATCGGCGTCGTCACGGCGGTCAAGGGCGTGCATATGGAGGAAGGCCAGTTTACTTCGGTCGAAGAAATCCTCGCCGAAAAGTGGCAAGTAGCTAAGGTCTCGCGTCAGGCTGTTATTAACGCCGAAGACAAACTACTGAAGGAAAAAGTTACCGAGCTCCGGCACGCCACCACTTATGGCCTTGAACATGGTGATTCTCATTGGAGTGATCTAGTTACCACACCTGCCGGCCTCAAGGGGACGTTAATAGTTGGCAAAAAGAAACTAAAGATTCAAACCGGCTTGATTGGCAAACACAGCCTGTACGCTGCTACAGCGGCGGCGGCCGTGGCGGATTTGTTGGCCGTCGATCCGGAAAACATCGCCAAAGCTATTGGCGGCCTGCAGCCGGTCAGCGGCCGGATGAACCCGCTCCCAGGCCGGCACGGATCGTTAATCCTCGACGACAGCTATAACTCCAGCCCGGATACCGCTCTGGCGGCTCTCGAAACGCTCTATCAGCTGCCGAAGTCAGGCCGTAAAATCGCAATTTTAGGGTCAATGAACGAATTGGGATCGTCGAGCACTAAAGGGCATGAGGCAGTCGGCAAAGCCGCGGCTAATGTTGATTTGCTTATTACTATCGGCAACCAGGCTAAACAATTTTTAGCGCCGGCGGCACATATGGCTGGGCTTAAGAACGACCACATCCGCTCGTTTGACGATCCCTACAAAGCCGGCGAATTCGTTTTAGCCAACCTGAAAAAAGGCGATCAGGTTCTAGTCAAAGGCTCGCAAAACGGGGTATTTAGCGAAGAAGCGGCCAAACTGTTACTCGCTCGCCGCGACGACCGGGGCAAGCTGGTTCGCCAATCATCCGACTGGCTAAGGCGCAAACAGCGCGCCTTCGGGGTAAAATAAGAAAATGCCCGACAAAATTCTCGACGTCCCATTTTATAACCAGCTCGACCAACAGGACCTGCCGGAGGAGTGGCGGCCAAACGCCTGCGGTCTTTTGGCGCTCAAAATGGTGATGGATTTTTGGCACCCCGACAAGCCAGCCAATCTCAAACAACTCCTCGGCGAAACGCTGGCCGACCATGGATATCTCGACGACGTAGGCTGGTACCACTCCGCTTTGGTGCGGGCTGCTCAGCGCCAAGGCTTTAACTCCTTTCGCCGTAGTTGGAACGTTTCCGGCGACAATAAGGACAAGTTTTCTGAAGAAGGGGTAAATGATCGATCACTTGAAGCTTATGCCGACCAGATGGAACAAGAAGCTTACCCAACGCTGGTGGCCGAGCTTGAAGAGGGTAACCCCGTGATCGTGGCCGTTGCCAAAGATTTTGACGATATCGAAAAGGGCCATCTAGTAGTATTAACCGGCGTTAAACGCGAGGATGCGCTTGGCCGCTACCTTGGATTTTTCTATAACGACCCCTATAGTCCGACCAAGACCGAGCGCAAAGACCGTTATGTCTCGATCAAACGATTTCAGGAAAAATGGAACCGCCGCGCGATTTTTATTAAGCCAGCCAATGAATAAGTACGATCCGAAATCAATCGAAGAAAAGTGGCAAAAGATCTGGGAAGAAACCGAGATATACAAAACGCCGGCCAAACCAGGGCAGGACAAGGCTTATACGCTGGTGATGTTCCCCTATACTTCGGGCGACCTTCATAGTGGCCACTGGTATAACTTCGGCCCGGGAGATACGGTGGCGCGGTTTTTTCGTATGCAGGGAAAAAATGTGCTTCACCCAATGGGATTTGATGCCTTTGGACTGCCAGCCGAAAATGCCGCGATCAAGCGCGGCATCGACCCAAATACGTGGACCAAAGACGGCATCAAGAAGATGACCGAGCAGCTGAAAAAAATCGGCACTATGTACGACTGGGACAAAGTCGTTAACACATCCGACCCTGATTATTACCGCTGGACTCAATGGTTGTTTCTGCTGTTTTACAAACACGGCATCGCCTATCGCGCTAAAGGCTGGCAAAACTGGTGCCCTAAGGATCAAACCGTTCTGGCCAATGAGCAAGTAATTGGCGAGAACAACGTCTGTGAACGCTGCGGTACACCCGTGATCAAAAAAGAGCTTGAGCAGTGGTTTTTCAAGATTACCGACTACGCGGAACGGCTGCTTAACGATATCGACAAACTCGAGTGGCCCCAGCGCGTCAAAACGATGCAGCGAAACTGGATCGGCAAGAGTGAAGGATCTTCGATCAAATTCAGCGTCGAAGGCTCAGACAAAGAAATCGAGGTCTTTACTACCCGTCCCGACACCCTGTTCGGTGCCACCTATATGGTTATGGCGCCCGAACATCCTCTAGTTGAAAAATTGGTATCCAAAGATCAATCGGCCGAGGTCAAAAAATATCAGGAGGAAACTGGCCGCAAAACCGAGCTCGACCGGATGGAAGAAGGCAAAGACAAATCAGGCGTCTTCACCGGCGCCCACGCCGTAAATCCGATAAACGGAGAGAAGATTCCAATTTGGGTGGCCGATTATGTTTTGATGGGCTACGGCACGGGCGCGATTATGGCGGTCCCTGCCCACGACCAGCGAGACAATGATTTTGCAAAGAAGTTCAAGCTGCCGGTTCAAAATGTTGTAAACCCGGTCTTGGTCCGTGACGACGCAAAAGGCATGACCGAATTTAAATCAAAGAAAAAAATCGTTGCAGTAGTTGAAAACGACAAAGGCGAGATATTAACCATCAACTGGGGTCCAAAACTAGGCGGCCGGTTAACTATTGGCGGCACGATTGAAGGTGATGAGTCGCCACAGGCCACGGCGTTGCGCGAGGTCGAGGAAGAAACTGGCTATCATGATTTAGAGGTGGTTGAGGTCGGAGCCGAAACCATGCGCTACAAATACTACGCATTCTCCAAGAATGAAGCGCATGATGCGGCCGTAAATTTTGTTCACCTTAGAGTCAAAGGCCAAACCCAAAAGCCGCAGAAGCTGGATGAATCGGAGCATGGGAATTTTAAGGTCGAATGGGTGGACCAGGAAACCGCTGAAAAGGAAATCGTTGAGCCGCTTCACAGGTATGGTTATGACAAGTTTATTCATGGCCGGGTTTACACCGGCGAGGGTCCGCTGGTCCATTCGGGCAAATACGCTGAGTTATCGGGCGACGAAGCTAAACATGCGATTATCGAAGACCTACATAAAGAAGGTAGGGCTGAGGCCGCAACTAAATATAGGTTGCGCGACTGGCTGATTAGCCGCCAACGCTACTGGGGCGCGCCGATCCCGATCGTTTACTGCGACGACTGCGGCATAGTGCCCGTGCCTGAGGAGCATCTTCCGGTCAAGCTGCCGACCGATGTCGAATTTGAGCCAACCGGCCAGTCCCCTTTGGCAACCAGGCCGGACTTCTACGAAACGGACTGTCCCAAGTGCGGCAAACAGGGCCGTCGCGAGACCGACACTATGGACACCTTCGTCGACTCGAGCTGGTATTTCCTGCGCTACCCGAATACCAAAATCGATGATAAGGCCTTTGATACTACGGCGGTTCGGCAGTGGCTGCCTGTTGATCAATACATTGGCGGGATCGAACACGCCATTTTGCACCTGCTGTACGCCCGCTTTTTCACTAAGGTTTTGTTTGACCAAAAACTGATCGGCTTCGATGAGCCTTTTACAAAGCTGTACAACCAGGGGATTATTGTCGGTCCAGACGGCCAGAAGATGAGTAAAAGCCGCGGCAATGTAGTTAATCCCGATGACTACGTTAGCCGATACGGCGCCGACACCTTTAGGATGTATTTGATGTTTATGGGGCCTTACGACCAGGGCGGACCCTTCGATCCTAAAGGCATTAATGGCGTGTTCCGCTTCTTACAGCGCTGCTTCAACCTGGTCGAGGAGTTTTCTCAGCAAAAATCGGCCGGAGCTGGCGGCGGATCGCTCGCAACATCGATAAACTCGACGATCCAGAAAATGATCAAGCGGGTCGCCCACGACACCAAAGAGTTTCAGTTCAACACCGCTATAGCCGCGATGATGGAAGGCCTCAACGAGCTTTTCCGGCTAAAGGCCGACTTACCAATAAGTGAGGACACCGAGGGCTGGCGGTCGGCGATTGAAGCGCTAATAAAATTACTGGCACCATACGCGCCGCACGCCGCCGAAGAAATGTGGCAGATAATTGGCGAGACCGAGAGTATTCACCTGCAAGGCTGGCCGAAGTACGACGAAAGTTTGGTTAAAGAAGAATTGATCGAAATTCCGGTCCAGGTTAACGGCAAACTTCGGTCGACAGTTACCGCTCCACCGGACTCCAGCGAGGCAGAATTGGTCGCATTGGCCAAAGAACAAACGGGAGTGCAAAAGCAGCTTGAGGGCAAAGAGATTGCCCGTACCGTCTACGTTCCGCGCCGCCTCATCAACTTCGTTACTAAATAGTCTGCTACAATACTCACGTCGAAGAGGCGGATCGAGGAGGCTTGTATGTCGGATTTTGCATTGGGCGTAGACGCAGCCTTGAAGGTTGCTGCTCTGGCCAATCATGAGCCGAAGGGTCCGGTTCAAACTCTGGACTCGCGGGGTTCGGCGCCGGTCAAAGAGCTGAGGCGCAAGGTGGAGCAAAAGATCAAACGCCGCCAACGTACTGAAGCTGAAATGGCTGAAGCAATCGCTGAATTGCGGCGAGTCTGCACGCACGAGCACGTGGTGGAGGCGCCGTACGAACCCAGCCGCTCGGGCATGTTCGACTCGCTAAAGCCGCTACGGCTATGCACCGACTGCGGGATCGAAGAAGAAGGCTGGGGAGTCGGGTTTAATGTGCTCGACGGCTCTGCGCAGGAGGTTGCCCGCAACAAGCTGTACTCACTGCGTTTGCCCGGTTCTTTGGTTCGAGTCAAGCGCGACCCGGATTGCGGTCAAGTCTTCGATGTCAACGATCTCGACGACTGGCACCGTTGTGCGGAGTGTAGGGGAAAGCGCTCCGCGTAGCTTCACAAGAGGGCGATCGCTTTCGCGGTCGCCCTCTTTCCTTTTAGGCTTATTTATGCCATAATTCGTGCGAACGTCATGGACGTAGGCGAAACAGCCACTCAAATTAGAGAGTAACAAACCGAGTAATCGGTTCGTCTGCGTGATTAACTGAAAGGAAATTAATGCCAGTACCGAAAAAACGCGGCACTCGGAGTGCCCGCGGACAGCGGCGCAGCCACGATGCTTTAAAGGTGGCGGCTCTGACCAAATGCTCCAACTGCGGCGCGTTGGGGCGATCCCATCAGGTTTGCCGAAGCTGCGGCTTTTACAACGGCGCGAAAGTGACCCAAGCGAGCAAATAATGGCGTCAAACCGGCACCTTGGGCGAATTGTGGCGATGCAGACTCTTTACGAAGAGGATTTTCGCCATTCCGCCGATGCCCAGCCGGATTTGAAGGAGATCCTGACCCGTAACATCAATGAATTCTCCGATAGTATCGACGACAAAGCGTTTGTGAAAGACCTGGTCGACGGGGTAACCAAGCACCAGGAAGACATCGACGCTATGATCGTGCCGGTAGCGCCGGAATGGCCGATCGAGCAGATCGCCAAGATCGACAAGATTATTCTTAGGATCGGGATCTACGAATTAATGATTAAAAAGGACGTTCCGCCCAAGGTGGCAATCAACGAAGCCGTCGAGCTGGCCAAGGCGTTTGGGGGCGAAAACTCCTCAAAGTTTGTCAACGGCGTGCTCGGCACAATTTATCGAAACAGTGATTTTTATGAACCAGAAGAAGACCACAAAGACAAAACCTCAGCCAAATAAAGCTGTCAAAGAGTATACCGCCGGCGGCATGGTTTACCGTTTTCGCCGCGGCCAGCTGCAGATTTTGATGATCCAGGACCGGATGGGTCGTTGGACTATCCCCAAAGGTCACGTTGAGCCGGGTGAGAGCTTGGCCCAAACCGCCATCCGCGAAGTGCGGGAGGAAACCGGGCTGCAAAAGACCAAAATTCGCGACAAATTGGATAAAATCCACTTTTTCTATCGCAAAGAAGGCAAACTGATTTTAATGACCACCTACGTTTTCTTGATGGAAGCGGTCGGCCGCAGTGACCGGGTGGTGCCGGAAAATAGTGAAGGCATTGTGGATGTTAAGTGGTTCGACAAAGACGAAGCGCTGAAATTGATTGAGTATAAGGACACCGAGCGGCTGTTTCGGATTGGGCTAACTAAACTAAGTCGACGCAAAGCCGAGCGCCAGCCGGAACCGGTCAAGGCTGAGGCATGAACAAACCCGATCTAGCTGAATTTCAGAAGTTAATCGGCGTTACCTTTAAGGACGCCAGCTTAATCGAGCGCGCGTTCATCCACCGCTCGTACATCAACGAACACCCCAAACTTGGCCTCGAACACAACGAGCGGCTGGAGTTTTTGGGCGACGCCGTACTTGAACTAGTGGTGACCGACTACCTATACAAGAATTTCCCGAATCCGGAAGGCGAATTGACCAACTACCGTAGCGCCTTGGTTAAAACTGAATCTTTGAGCGCTGTGGCGGCAAAGCTTCAAGCCGGTGATTATTTGAAACTTTCTCGAGGTGAAGCCAAAGGCAACGACCGCAGCCGGGCGCTGATTTCCGCCAACTGCATCGAAGCCATTATCGGGGCTATTTATCTGGACCAAGGTTTTGAGGCAGCTAGCAAGTTTATTCACGCTCAAATCATCGTCACCCTGCCGGAAATTCTCGAAGAGGGCAGTTATTTGGACCCGAAAAGCCGGTTTCAGGAGATAGCCCAAGAAAAAGACGGCGTTACGCCACAGTACAAAGTTATTTCAGAAAGCGGGCCCGACCACGACAAAATCTTTGAGGTTGGTGCTTATCTGGGCGGGCGACTGCTTGGTAAAGGTAAAGGTTCGAGCAAACAGGCGGCTCAACTGGTGGCCGCCGCCGACGCCCTGAAAAAGTACCAAAAGTAATTATTTAGTCATTATTCCAAAAATAAGCCCTCCTTATTGCTATTTCATCGTAGTTATGCTATACCGGGGCTACGCAGAAGTTATTGCGATAACTTTGTAGCTCATTCAAAGGGGATGGGGAGATGGACCCTCAAAATCCGTCGTTCGTCATCACGGGCACTGGAGTTCCGGGGCCTTGGGCGGCTTTGGTCGCGTACCTGCCGTTCTGGCTTTCTGGCCGCACCGACCCGATCGATATTCCCGGGTGGGGACTAGGCCCGCTGGAAGCAAGTTACGTCGGGGTTGAGCGCAGGTTGCTTGGCTCGATTAAGCAAAGCGGAGCGCCGGTAGCGATCATCGGCCACTCGCAGGGCGGCTTTCATGCCGTGCGCTTCGGGCTCGATCATCCGGACCTGGTTCACACCGTCATCGCGATTTCGACGCCCTTTGGGGGTTTGGACGCTACGGTGAAGGGCATTCGCTCCCGTATAACCTCAAGAACGCTGAGGCTTCCCGCCGGCCGCGTAATTGCGAAGCTGGCCGGCAGGGTTTGGGACGCCGCGGAAGAACCAGTTGAACGCTGGCTCTACAAGAAGGCCCCAAGCCTGCACAGTCTGGCGTTTCTGGGCCAACCGGTCCACGACTTGCGGGATGCCGTCGAGCAGAGCTGGGGCGCGGATGTCCGGTTGGTCTTGGTCGGTGGCGAGAAGGACAAGTTCGTCGACTCCGAAGACGGGACGGCTTGGGACCTCTCGATACCGAACCCGGAGATGCTCTTCAGGTATTTCCTGGGCGAGGAAGATCCCGGTTACCCCGGCATCAAGCACTGGCGAGCGCGTCACAGTGGTCACCTCGGCGAGATGTTCGAGCGGCAGCTGCACAAGCTGGTGATGAAGTTCTCACGGAACCATCGCGAGGGTGAAGTTCACCCGGTGCCGCTCACGATCGTCGCCTAGGCTTCTACCTCAGATCGGCGGATCTCACGGGCCCGCCATACCGCGCTCCGTCCCCCGTCCGGGACGGAGCGCTTCATTTTGCCACCCCAACAGATTGACTTATTACTGAGCGTAACCTAAAATTATCGTTCGTATGTTAGTCATTCGTTTGTCCCGCGTGGGCCGAAATAAATACCCAACCTATCGTGTCGTTGCCGCCGATTCTCGCCGGCCAGCCAACGGCAAATTTGTTAGTATTTTGGGCCATTTCAATCCTCACACCAAGGAACTAGTGCTGAAAAAAGAGGAAATTATCCACTATATCGAAAACGGCGCCCAACCCTCTAATTCGATGATCCGGCTGCTCGACAAGGAAAAGGTTAAGTTGCCGGAGTGGGCTAAGTACCATGCTAAGAACAAAGCTAGCAAGCAAGAAGCTGAAAAGGCTCCTGTAGCTGCTGCTCAGGCCGCGGAGTCTGCTCCGACTGAGGAGGTAGCAACCCCCGAAGAAGCTCCGGCCGATGCCACCGAAAATGTAGCGGCAACGGCGGCGGATCAGGCGGCTGAAACCGCCGAAAGTGTGCCGGACAAAAATACCACCGAAACCGCTGAAACCGCCGAAAAACAGGAGCAAGCGGCCGAAAAAGCCGAGGACATTGCCGCCGAAGCTGCGGTTGAAGCTCCCGCCGAGCCAGAGTAATATAAATCTATCCGCACTCGCGGAAGCATAACAGAAGAGGAAATTATGGCAGCAGAAGTTGACAAGGAATTTGTCGAATACGTCGTTCGGGCGCTAGTTTCTACCCCCGACGCCGTCAAGGTCGAACGCAGCGTGGATGACCGGGGAGTTTTACTCGAACTCGAAGTTGATCCTGCCGATATGGGCAAAGTCATCGGCAAAGCCGGTGCCACCGCTAAAAGTCTACGGACTTTGCTCCGGGTCCTGGGCGCCAAAAACGACGCCAAGGTAAACCTGAAGATCGTTGAGCCCGAAGGCAGCGAGCACGTCCGGGCCGCCGCCGAGACTTCAGCAGAAGCTCCGGCCGAAGTGGCCGAGGAAGAGCCGAAAGAGGAGGAACAAACCACCTCCGATATCCGGGCAAAGACCGAAGCCGAACTAAAAGAAATCGCTGATCTAGAGTTTTAATAGAAATATTTAGCAAGGGTCACCACAGCCCAAACCGCTTTGGTGGCCCTTGTGTATTAGGAGAGAGCAATGAAAATCGACATTTTGACTTTATTCCCCAGCATGTTTGATGGGCCGTTTGCCACCAGCATGCTCAAAAAAGCCCAGGATAATAAGTTGGCTGAAATTCGGATTCATGATCTTCGAAAATATGGTCTAGGATCTCGTCGAACGGTCGACGATACTCCATATGGCGGCGGGGCTGGTATGGTCTTGCGTCCAGAGCCGGTTTTCGACGCGGTTGAGGCGATCAAAAAGCAGAACCCAAAGGCTAAGGTTGTCGTTTTGACTCCGTCGGGAAAGTTATTCAAACAAAAAATCGCTAGCGACATGAGTCGTGAGGCTGGTCTGATCTTGATCTGTGGCCACTACGAGGGTTTTGACGAGCGGATTTTGAGTTTGGCGGATCTGGAACTGTCTATCGGAGATTACGTATTAACGGGCGGCGAAATTCCAGCGATGGTGGTCGTTGATAGCGTTGTCAGGCTAATCCCCGGAGTGTTGGGCGATGATACTAGTTCGATTGAAGAATCGTTTAGCGATGGATTGCTGGAGTATCCGCACTACACAAAACCAGATGAATTTAAGGGCAAATCAGTACCAGAAGTTTTAAAAAGCGGCCATCATGCCGAAATCGCCAAATGGCGTAAGGAGCAGGCTCTTAAAAAAACCAAGCAAAACCGGCCCGACCTGCTAAGATAGCCGCAATGGTGTCAGTTATTATTCCGGCCTATAACGAAGCCGATGACCTACCCAAATGCTTGGACAGTTTAACCAAGCAACTAACCCGGCACCAATTCGAGGTTGTGGTAGTTGATAATGCATCGACCGATCAAACAAAAGCCGCCGCGATTACTTATAAAGCTAAGCTAAAGCTCAAAGTCATTGAAGAGGCTCGGACGGGGCGAGGGGCAGCGAGAGCGGCTGGGTTTGCCGCCTCCGAAGGCCGAATTTTACTATCAACCGACGCTGACACTATCTTGCCACCGAACTGGGTCGACTCGTTGGTAGATACGCTCGATTCTCATCCTGACTGGGTGGCGTTAAGTGGAACCTGCCGCATAATCGACCAAAGCTTGCTGGTTAACGGCTTTTTTAATTGGTTCCAGCCGTTTTCGATGCGGGTGTTTCGTTTGTTGTTTGGGCATTACTGGCTAACAGGTTCGAATTTTGCTATTCGTAGCGATATTTACAAGAGGTCAGGTGGTTTCAATCCTAAAATTCCAGACCTCGAAGATCACGACCTTGCTTTCAAGGTAAGAAAACTGGGCAGGATAGGATTTTTGAGGCGACCAGCGGTCATTACCTCCGGAGAACGTTACCATCAAGGATTATTCCGTGGATTGGGTGAATACGTTCGCGCGTTCAATAGCCGGTTCTTGTTTAAGCGCAAACGGCCGTATAGCCGGGATTAATTGAGAGCTTTATAGATCGCGCTTGAGAGTTTGGCGAAGCTAGAGAAGGAGTTTGCTGGGTTAGTCCACGGGCCGGACAAAACGACGATCAGATAATCGGTTTTGGAGCCGTAAACTATGCCGGCGTCGTGCATTAGGCCGCCGAGGTCGCCGGTTTTGTGTGCGATGGTCGTGCCGCCGGGTAAACCGAGAGGTAGGCGATTATTGACGCGTTGCGCTTTGAGTAAATTGGTCAGGATCTTGGTGCTCGATGGGCTAAGGAGCGTGCCGGCATAAAGTTTCTCGTAAAATTTTGCCACGTCGCCGGCCGAAGTGTGGAGGTTGTATTTATCGAGCGAGGTCGAACTAAAGCCCAACTGCTCCAGGCGGGCGTTTTGGTTACTCCATCCCAGTCTTGATCCAAGAGTTTCTCCGCACTGATTGCTCGAGACTGTGATCATCGGGTTTAGGCAGCCAATGACCGAACCAAGCTGGATTTGTCCTTGGTCGACCCGTTCCAAAATTCCTTGTGCCACGAACAGTTTATAGAGGCTGGCGCTGGTGAATTGCTGGTCGGCGTTGTGTGAAGCCGCGGCACCGGTTTTAAGATCCTCGATGACGATGCCATAAGAGACTGGTTGGGTGGATAAAAACCCGTCGACCGCCTGCTGTAAATTTTGGCTCTGAGCGGTACTATCCGTGGAATCACTGGAGGATAGAGGTTGTACGGCGGCACTCAAACTGCCAATACCAATCAGAACCGTGGCTGCTACAATCGCGCTGGCTGCGACCACAACAAAAATCCGTGCTCGACCTCGACTCTCTAGCATAAGCGTTATTATACCCCTTGTCCGCCTTCGTTGACATTTTTAACGGTAAGAGTAGAGTATTGTCACTCGAATTCCTTTGACACAAGGAGAGAACGTGCGACGGGTGTGGGTATCGTTGCTTCTGGCGGCTTGCTTTTCGCTCGTGATTGAGGCTCCGGCGGGCTCGGAATCGGTGCAAGCTGTGGTTTCGCATCGGATTGTGGTGCCTCGATCTGCCCTGCTGGGGTATTTGCCGCTCCGGCCGCCGGATCCGATCTACAGCCATTTGCCGGCGCAAAGGGCCGGAAAGATGGTAGTTGTAGATATCTCGGACTTCATGCTCTATGAGCTGGTGGACGGGATTATCGTCAAACGGCTACAAATTTCGACCGGTTTCGGCGGTCCATTCCGTGAACTTCACCGCCTGCCGGGCGGCCAATACGAATTGGAAACCGGCCACGCCGACACGCACAGAGGGGCGTTTGAGGCGCACCGCCAAAAAGTCGATGGCTACGACGGGGAGCTGCTGCATATGGGTCCAGGCGGGACCTACACCAGCAAACTCGGAGTGATGAGTTGGCCGGTTTGGTTTTACGGCACCATCGACGCCATTCACGGCGAGGATGTACCGAACTACAACGCCTCGCATGGATGTGTTCGGATCCCCTGGCAAGAAGCTAAGCCGTTCTACGATTGGACGCCCGACGGGACGCCGATCGTCGTTCAGCAGTAAGGTTTTCGAAGTCCCCGGTCAAAAGATGGCCGGGGACTTTAATATTGAGTGCTAGAATTAAAACATGTTTACACTACCGGATCTACCTTACGCCTACGATGCCCTGGAGCCGCACATCGATGCCAAAACGATGGAAATCCACCACTCCAAGCACCATCAGGCCTACGTCGACAAACTCAACGCTGCTCTCGAGGGACACGAGGATCTGCTGGGAATGGATGTTAACGAGCTAATCCAAAATCTCGATAGGGTTCCCGAGGACAAGCGAACCGCTGTGCGCAACAACGCCGGCGGGCACGCCAATCATAGTTTTTTCTGGCAGCTCATGTCGCCGGAAGGGGGCGCGGAGCCGACAGGGGAGCTAGGAGAAACAATTAAAGCTTCGTTCGGTAGCTTCGAAGATTTCAAAGCTAAATTCAAAGAAGCAGCTATTGGCCGCTTCGGCAGCGGCTGGGCTTGGCTAATTAAATCCGACGATAAACTAGAAATCATCTCAACCCCCAACCAAGACAGCCCGCTAATGGACGGCAAAACCCCAATCCTCGGCCTCGACGTCTGGGAACACGCCTACTACCTGAAATACCAAAACCGCCGCCCCGACTACGTCGACGCCTGGTTCAACCTCATAAACTGGCCCTCCTTCAAAATTTGACTCAAATTATTGCTAAAACATGTATTTTTCTAACCTGTTAAGGGTGTAACCCTTAACAGGTTAGTCGATTACAAGGTTTCCTAGTAACGGTTTAGAGTCTCGGATTAAACCCTCATGGAAGTCAGAAAACTCCATAGAGCCTGAAAACAGGCTAAGAACATCGATATGCTTCAACCACCGTGGAGCATGTCCTAACACGAAATAACGGTAGCTTGAATACGGGTATCGCAGGTAGCTCAACCTGATAGTTTGGGGATTTAGATGGATGTAACGGGTCAAGTGCATAATTTGCTCGTCTGATTCTGCGAGAACCGCTTTATATGTCCCCTGAAACAAACTCCCGACGCGGTTGTGCCTCGTATTGAAATACATTGCATATTTGGTCCCAATAGATTTCATTAACTTCGTAATACCTTCAGCCGTGTTTTGCCTGACGAGCAAATGAAAATGATTGGGCATCAAGCAATACGCTAAAAGATCGATTTCTTTACTTAGTTCCGGCAAGTTGTCGGGCCGTTTTTTTTGATCCGGGTCCAAATAAAGTTTCAGATAGCCTAGAAACACTCGATAATCTTGGTCGTCCATGAAGATATCACGTTTTTCAACACCTCGGTTGTAGATGTGGTAGTACCCGCCCTCTTGATATTGCTTGATAGTATTACGGCTTGGCATCGGTGTATCAATATAACGTGTATTTTCCTAACCTGTAAAGGGTTACACCCTTAACAGATGGGTGAAATACAAGGTTAGGTTTTGTGGCTTTGGTAAAGCCCAATTAGGGCACCAAAAATTACTGAAAAAGCGAAGTAAGGGATAAGGCTGGGGAGATAGGTGATGCTGCCGGCGTAGCCCTTGTCGGTTAGGATTTTGCCTAGCTCAATTAGCCGTAGAGGGCCAAGCCGAACGGTGACGACGAGTGAATCCGCGTTTATGAAGCGGCGCGCGTACCAAAGAGTTAGCCCAAGCAGCAACATTGATGCAGCGATAAGTGCTTTGCCGGTCCAGCTGGCAACTTGGTTTTGGGATTTAGTACGGTCTAACATGCCTTGGATTCCTCCAAACAAAATTATTTCTGATCCGCTCGATTAAAAAACAAAGCCCAAATAGGGTCACAGCGAGAACTGCATACCCTAGCGTGGTCTGCTGCGGCGCTAAAACGGAGGATAATTTTGGTAGCCCGATCAGTAACGACACGCACAAGCTAGCGCTTAATAATTGCCCCGACACGTCGCGCCCGCCGGTGACCAGGGACTCCGAAACCGCCAGACCAACCGCTGAGCTAAACAACATCAAGACCACAAACTTCATACCGATAAATCCGTCGTTGGACAAAGCGATCACGGCAAATCCGATTGGTGCTGTGGCAAGCATTGATAGTAGGGTGACTGTAAGCAATTGTGTCCGCATAAATCGGACAACGCCGTAGAGCCCGGTGATTTCCGGCGGTTTAAATTTTTTAACGGCTCCTCTTGCGTCCGTCGCGAACGCACTGGCAAGTACCGCCGCGACTATCAAGAAGACTCCGCCATCACCGACAGCGGTTTGATGATATAACGCGGATATGGCGACCAAACTACTTAGCGCGATCGTTACCGCAAAAGCCCCGGCGATGCGCCGATGACGTAACAGTTTCGCGAAGTACCAGTGTCGATTCGAGCTATAAGATAACGTTTTTGTTTGCAGGTTTTGCTCCTGCTGGAGGCGCTCGGTTAAGCCATAAACGCTAATTACTAACCACACAACCGGAATTACCAAGATTAAGGCTGCCGCGGAGTACCAGGCCAAGCTTGGCTGCCCTTCGAAATAAGCGATGATTATCTTTTTTAACAACAAAATCTCATCTGCCGCGATTAAGCCCGCCAAACCAAGCCGTAATGCCAACTTCGAACTAGGTTGGTAACTAGCAAGCCCAAACCCTGAAATGAGTCCGATCCCGACAGCGCCGACTACTTGTCCGGTAGGTAGGCCGAGATTAGCCACAACTAGCCAGAGAGGCTGAATAATCAGGACCAGAAGCAAACAGCCAAGAATAATTCCAGGGGCGTTAATGACTAGCCATCGCCGCACCGGGCCAATCGGTAGCGCAACCATCAACCGTGCTAAAGCTGACCGGCTAGGCAGAATGGCTTGGCCCATCAGCAAGCTTATTCCCGCCAGCAGCTGCACGCCCACGGTGATCACCACTAGCCACCACCATTTCGGCAGGCCGGGATACAGCGGCAGCTGACGCAGAGCCGGCACCATCAAGCCGGTGAAAGCTAGGAGCAACGCCACTAATGCCACTAACCGAACCCTGGCTTTGCGCAGCAATGGCCCTTTATCCCGCCCGAACGTCGTCACCAAACCAAGTTTAGTAAATTCAAACACCGGCGGCCGCCAGCTTCAAAAACAGCCGCTCTAGACTGCCAAACCGCCTGACCAGCTCTTGTTTGCGCCCCTTAATCGCTACTTCGCCGTCATTTAGCAGCAAAATCTCATCGGCGACACGCTCCGCCCACCATAGGTCATGGGTCGCGGCGACAATAGAGGCGCCCCGCTTAGCTTCATCCCGAATTAATTTTTCAGCCGCGATGATTGCCAGTGGATCCAAACCGTTGCGCAACTCGTCAACAACAATCACCGCTGGTGAGTGCATTAACCCCGCGATAATCTGGACCTTCTTTTTGTTTCCATGGCTTAAGCTTTCAAGAGCTTGATCCCACGAGGAAAAATACAATCGGGCGGCCAGCTTCTCAGTTAACCCGTCTTGAACCTTACGACCTGCGTCCTCATATACTTTGCCAAGCAGCCTAAAGTACTCGCGTGCCGTTAGCTCAGCTACGAACCAGCTGTCGTCGTCGGGTATAAAACCAAGCGAGGCCTTGGTTTGCCGCAGATTATGGCTGAGTGTTTGGCCGCCCAACTTAACTTCTCCTCGGTCCGGCTTAGTCAGCCCAGCCAATGTTTCAAGCAAAGTAGTCTTGCCGCTGCCGTTCGGACCGGTGACGCTAAGTATTCGCCCTGGGAGCACTTCGAGGCTATCGATGACCAACTTAAAATTCCGGCCGCGTTTAACCTCAAGAGATTCCAGCTGCAGTGCCGGCTTTAGGCCCATCGCGATCTCCCAATCTTGACTAGCGTCAGCCCATCTCCATACCATGGGAGCCAGCTCGCCGCGTGCGTCAAACCAATCAATATTCCGTAAGTTGGAATTGCGCTATCGATCAATCCTCCGGCCCGGCCAAACGCAATCGCGGTTAGTCCTCCCAATAAAGGACATAGCAGAGCCGAAAACAGCTCTTTGCGAGGGGGAAGTTCGGGATGCACGACGCCTAGCCTTAGCCCCTGCTGCAAAACACTCGAGCGCCGGCCGCTCCACGTGGCAATTAAAACGTGGAAATATTCATGCACGATCAGGCTAATCAGGATCATCACTAGCGACGCTCCGGTAATAGCGATGAACTTTGCCATAGCGAATAACCCGCTGCCATTCGCTAGCAGCAACAAAATTGGCCAGCTAAGCCATATCCAACCGGTTGCCCGCAAAGTTGCCACCGTCACCGACCTCAAACCGCCCGGCCGTCGATAACTAAGCTTCGGCAACCTCATACCCTGGAATATCCAGAGCACTCGACTTAGCTCTTGCTTGATAGCTCCAGCCCAGCCGCGTTTAACCCTGAGCGCTCCGGTATGGTTCAAAAAACTCAAAACCTCAGCCAGCTGCTCATCCTTTAGCCCGGATTTCGCTAACCAGCTAGAGTAGGAGATTGAACTCCGTAAGAGTTTCAACGCTCGGTAGGCCTGTTTGTTGATCTGGTGATTTGCGTCCAGAGTCACATCAACCAGATAATATTTAGTTAGGATAAATTCGTTGGAGAGCGACAAGGTGTCGCCCTCCAACAGATACGGTTGTGGCATATTCTAACTTAGTTGCAGTAGAAGATGACGCGTCCGCGGAGCCAGTCGACCGCGAGCTGTTTGGTCCGGTGCCAACCGCAAATGAACACCGAAACCGCTGCCGCGCCGCCGATGGCCAAAATCCAGACCAAGGCGACCACGATAATGGCCACCTCTTTTGTGCTGTAGTTGACTGAAGAGTCGGCCACAATTAGTGAGTTCACTAAGCTTCCCCCTTAAATTAATATGCGATTTCGTTTATACGAAATGCTTGCTCGGCTTGTCAATAACTTTTTGGTTATTTCTCCAAATAGAAAATACATACTTGTTATGTTACACAAGTTCAAGTTTTTTTGGAGCCGTGTTATCGTGGTCGTATTGTTCGTTGTCGCGAAAAAAATAACCAGTAGGAGGGTACATGCTAAAAGAAATTATTAATGAAACATCCGAAGCTGTTGTTGCGGCCGTCAAAGGTGTCGACGACATTTTAGGGGCGGTCACCGGCACCGTTAAGCACCAAGTGACCAGCGTACTCAAAGGCACCGGTGAGGTTTCGGGCAGCGGGATCGACGCGGTGGCTTCGGTTGCCAGCGGTGCGATTCAAGGGGCAGGCAAGGTTGGAGCCTCGTTGACCGAAGTCGTTAGCGGTACTATGCATGGTGTGGTTGGCGCGGCCAGCCAGGCTGGCAGTGATGTTACTGACGCAGTCCGCGGTGCAGCGACCGGTGTGGTCCAGGGTACCGCCGAGGTCGGCGGAGATGTTGGCGGCGCTGCCGTTTCGGCGGTTGAAGGCGCGATCAAGGCGGCCGGTGACGTGGGTGCTGATACCGGCGAAGCCGCTACGGCCGCGGTCGGCGGCGCGATGAAGGCCGCTACTACAGTTGGCGGCGATGCGGCTGGTAAAGTCCGTGAGGCCCTGCTTTCCGCGGCCGCTCTGCCCCGCGACACTATCGAAGCAGCTCTAAAAGGCAGTTAGCTTTTTAGCAGTAAAATTCGAACACTAAAAAAAAAGCCCGACGAATTGTCGGGCTTTTTTGTTTAGGCATCAGAGGGGTTTGGGACCGCCCGCCGAATTGGCGAACGGTCCCTGATCCCATGGTTGTGCTAGAACCGCACGATCAGCCAGTGGGCGACGTACGCGAGACCCGTGAGGGCCACGACGTTGAACCCGAGGCTGACGAGCTTGCTACTCACCGAGTTGGCGGTGTCGACGGCCTTCTCCGCGAGAGCGGAGCCGGCGTCGGTCGCCTTGGTGACGAGGTCGGTGCCTGTCCCTACTACTTCATCGATCATCTCGCGACCGGTGTGGAGGACAGCCACTGCAGCGTTTCCGCTAGCTTCCATGTGTTTCACCTCCTTTGAGGTGTGAGGATGTAAATCAGAACGGTATAAATCTCTGGATGCCACAACCAAGTCGTTCTAAAGTGCTTACGCTTAGTTGTTAGCAACCATATTACCATAATAGTTTTGATTTGTCAAGTACTTGTAAGGTCGATTTCTATCTGGAAAAAGACGAATTTAGGGCTTTTTGGTCGATTTTAGGCTGTTTTTGATGGCTTTTAGCTCCTCCATCTGCTGGTCCTGTAAATTGGCCAAGTGTGTCAAAGTTTCGTGATCGGTTTCGGCTTTGGCGTCGTTTTGGGCCTGGATTTTGTTCTGGCTGCGCTGAAGTGCCGGCAACGCCCACCACTGGATCCAGCTACCGGAGATCACCCCTAGAGTAATCTTGACCCCTGAAGGCGCCCGCAGTACCAAAAGCGGCACGATTAGTGCCACGTCAAACAGTAATACCGACGCCAAAATATGGTTAGTAATCCAGGTTAAAACTGCGTCGTTAGCCCGCAGAGCCGCGTTTTGCTTGGCCTTCGCGGCTTTAATTAGCTCTTTAGGATGCCGAACCTTAGGATGGCTATTCATTGCGGGAAAGGCCCCAGCCGTAAATCGATACGGCCAGCACAAACCCCAGCGCCATCACAAACGACCATGCATCTTGCTGGGTAGCCACAAACCGCTCGCCTCCGAGCCAAGCGGTCAAAATCCCGGCCAATCCTAGGCTTGCCGGAAGCTTCCAGTGCTCCAATTTGTTTTTATACACCCTAATAATAAAGACGATGCCGCCAATTAACAGCGCGGTACCGAGCAGGACATGAAGCATAATCAGCCAGTTATGCCGAGCGAAGGCCCAATTGGCGTTCGGGTCGGCGTTCTCGGGGAAACTCACAAACAAATTAATATAGATACCGAGCAGAAATTGGACCGCTAGGCCGATCTTGAGCCCATTAGCCTGTTTTTCGATACCTTTTTTCATATCTAAATAGTACTACCGTTTCTGAATTTTGCGCCAGCCGCCTGCCCGGTTGTTTTTAATGATGGCCTTGAATAGTTCCAGCAACGCCGGTTCGTTCAATTTATCGCCTTCATAAACCTGGATCGCCCGTGCCGTTAAATTTCCGTGACCCTGGTTGATGATATGGTGCGGATCCGGCGCGATCGGATCATAAATAAAGATATTAACGTGGTCTTTGGCACCCAAAAGCGCGCAAATATTGCCGCTGAGCGTAAAGTACGGCCGGTTACTGCGCTTAATCGCTTCTACAACGTCCGGATCCGCTCCGTGCACTAATTTCCGCACTTGCCGGCAAATCTTCTGCTGCCAATCAGGAAGTGAGGCGATGTATTTATCGACCCGTAGATCGTGTTTGCTCATAACATCATGGTATCAAGTAGAATGGCTAAATGAGCACGTTTTGGAGTAAATTCTGGCGCGACAAGCATGGCAATGTAGCGGTATGGCAAACGCCCAATATACCGCTGATTGGCTGGGCGGCCTGTATTGTGCTGTTGGTAGTTGTAAAATCCGGCGGTGCCCACCAATTGCTAACTTTCCTGCGGACTGCGTTTATCTTTACCTGGGCCTATCTGGAACTAACTGACGGCTCATGCTATTTCCGCCGTCTGCTAGGCGCAATCGTCCTGGCTTCGATCATAATTTCTCACTTCTAGACCGGCACCTTCGATTACGGTAAAATATCTCGGTTATGATCGGGTGTGGCCAAGCGGTAAGGCGCCTGCCTCTGGAGCAGGAAATCGTAGGTTCGAATCCTACCACCCGAGCCAAAGGTTATTATTGTAATCCCCTGAAGTTGACACGAATTTGTTTCAACACTAGAGTTTAAAAAGGATTATTCTTATGGCAAAAGTCAATTTAGCAAAAAGCAGCAATCTTAATACGATTTTAAAGTTTGTAGCCTGGATTCTTTTTATTTTTGGCATGGTTGTTATTTTCGGAGTGAGTATTAATCCCGAAACCGCCCCGACCGTACCACCAAGCCCACTAGATATTTTCTGGCCAGCGCTATTTATTCTGCTGCCTGTACTGTGGCTAAAAAAACTTAACGGTAATTCAAAAGGTAAGCGCTTCTTATCTTCCGACGGCGTGATCGTTACCCTCGCGGCGGTGTCGGTGGTATTGTCCGCATGGGGGGCATACCGCGGCGCCCAAAGTTACTTTGTCACCCAAGATGAGCTCATTTCGCAAAAATTTGCCGCCGTAAATGTTGTGTATCAAAAACGCTTCGACTTAGTTCCAAACGTAGCCGCCAGCGCGAAGGCACTCGCAACCCAAGAAAGAGCCGTAATAAATAGTATAACCAAAGCCAGATCCTTGTATCTCCGATCCAGAAGCACGAATGCCAAAGTTGGAGCTATTAACGATTTCAATAGAGCCCTTCTTTCGGTAAACGTGGAAAATTACCCTAACTTAAAAAGCGATGCCGGGTTCTTGAAGTTGATTCAAGTTTTAAGCGATACTGAAAACCAATTGGTGACGGCTCAGAATGACTATAACCAGCAAGTTACCGCATTGAATAGCCAGTCTAGAACTTTTCCCTACAACTTTCTAGCAAAGCATTTTATAGACCAACCGATCAAAAATCGTCTTGACCAAACAATCGATTTCCAGACTCAAAATTCTCAAGATCTGTTGAAGATACTTAAAGAATAACTGGAATTACTCTTTGCCGGCTAGCATCAAGACGATTAGCTTGGTGATACCCCAACCGACGAGGGCGTAGACGATCATACCGATGATCGTAGCCGGTTCGAGTACCGAGGTGGTTTCAACACCTTGCGAGACCGTAGTATGAAAAATCCCCAAAAACGGCGCCAAAAGACCGCCGGTAATCGAGTAGATGAAGGACACAAAGCCGCTGTTCGGGTTGGCGCCTAACAGTTTAAATACCAGCCGAAACGCGAACAGGATTTCCAGGACTCCCAGAATGTAATACACCAGGTAGTAAGCCTGAAAAGTGCCTTTGTTTTCCTGTGATACCGGTGAACTAGAGGTCTTTTCGGTGACCTTTTCGCCGCCCGGGATCTTCTCTGTTGAAACTTCTTTTTTCTCTTCCATTTGGTTTTTCTCCGATCGTTTAATTATTACCCCAACATATTAAGACAACTCGCCCCAAAATGCTAATGGTTTACCAGTTGTGTATAATCTGGAAAAGGAGACATTCAATGGAAAAGAAAAGTTTTAGTAATCCCGATGAGTCGATGAATCCGGCTGAAAAAATTAAGAGCGATAAAGTTACAGTTGATGGTAAAGACTTTTATCGGGTTACCGCAGCGCCCGGCTGGAAATGGTTCGTTGATCTTAAGCCGGTGATGAAGACAGAGAGCTGTCCGATGGATCACTTGCTGTATATGATTTCCGGCAAAATGGCGGTCAAAATGGACGATGGCGAAGAATTAGAGTTTGGTCCTGGCGATTTGGCTCACATTCCTGCCGGCCACGACGGCTGGGATATTGCAAACGAACCCACCGTCTGGCTGGAGATTCCGCATTAATGAGCGAGAAGCAGTGGGATTTTGAGGGGTTGCGAGCCTTATTTATCAACGGGACGCTTAAAAAGTCGCCGGAGGTCTCTAATACCGAAGGGCTGATCAAGATTAGCCGCGGGATTATGGAAAAGCACGGGGTCAAAACCGAGCTGATCCGGACAATCGACCATGATATTGCCACCGGTGTTTACCCGGATATGACGAAACAGGGATGGAAAACCGATGAGTGGCCCCAGATTTATAAAAATAAAGTTATGCCGGCCGACATTTTGGTGCTTTGCGGGCCGATCTGGCTGGGCGACAACAGTTCACAAACCAAGAAAATTATTGAGCGGTTGTACGCTTGCTCGAGCGAGCTAAACGACCAAGGCCAGTACGCGTTTTATGGCAAGGTTGGCGGCAGTATTATTACTGGCAACGAAGATGGCATTAAACATTGCACCATGAACACGCTTTATAGTTTGCAGCACATCGGCTACGTCAT
The DNA here is from genome assembly GCA_964547425.1 of uncultured Candidatus Saccharibacteria bacterium. Lineage (GTDB taxonomy): Bacteria > Patescibacteriota > Saccharimonadia > UBA4664 > CAZJNH01 > CAZJNH01. The sequence goes on from CAZJNH010000002.1 coordinate 53,016, forward strand.
TCCGCCGCAAGCAGACGCTGGTTGGGTGGGGGAGGCCGGGCCCGGCCCATCGTATTTGGACAAAGGCTCGGGCGGGCCGGAAAACGACTTTACCAACCGCAACACCACCTTTATGACCTGGAATTTGATGCATATGGCCAAACTACTTAAAGACAACGGTGGTATCCCAGCCTACGGCAATCAACGCAGCAAATGGGACGCCGGTGCCCGCTTCGATTTTGAAAACCCCGAGTACCGATGACCCGACTGAACTGATACAATCCAGCGTATGCAAATCAAGGCCCGCTATCACGAATTGAGGGTTTTTCTGGCGCTGAGACCCTTTAATTACTTGGTCGGCAAGGCGCTCAAAATTTTCCCCAAAGCTGCTTACCTACCCGGCGTTGGGTATTGCGTCAATGATCCTGTTCTGGCCCGGACGATCCTTCAGGACAAGGAGCACTTTAGCTTCAACGATTCTGGCGCCCTGGGAACTTTGATATCTGAGTTATGGGGGACGACGCCAACGATATTGAGCATGGAAGGAGAAGAGCACCATCGAGTCAAGTTTTCGCTACTCAAAATGTACGCCAACGACAATCTCTCTAATCTAATTGGCGACCAGCTGGATGGCTTTGTAGCCGAGCTAAAAAACCAGCTTGATGATACCGACGGAGCCGATCTGGCTAGACTGACGAGAATTTATACCAATAGAATCACAACCAAACTTCTGACCGGTAAAGTAGCCCCGACCGACGAAGAACTATTAGAAATAAGCGACTTAGTTACCGAAACTATGGGTTGCGTGGATGTGGCTTACAAAACCTTCACCGCCGCCAACCGAGCAAAGGCGGTTCGGAATGTAGCGAAATTCAAGCAGATCGCGAAATCCTACGTTGCCAATACAGATCCGAAAGCCGAATGTATTATCAACCACCTCAAAGAACTGGGATACGAAGAGGAAAACTGCTATGGGTTTATTTCAATGTTCTTGGTAGCCGGCACCGTTACGGTTTCTGCCGGATTACCCAGGATCGCGGCAATGTTAATCGAGACGAATCAAATGCATAAACTTAAGTCTCCCGAAGTAGTTATCGAGGCGATAGACGAGGGGCTAAGGTATGTTACCCCTGGGCCGGTATTTCTGCACGGGGTAAAGAAAACCACGGCCATTGATGGTTTCGAATTTAAATCAGGCCGCCGAGTACTAATACTTCTGCATAACATCATGCATCGCAATAAGTTCAATAAGGATTCAGGGCGTTTTGATATCGAACGTAAGCACAACGAGATTACCTACGGCCTATGGTTCGGGACAGGAATGCATTTTTGCATGGGCTCGGTTATTGCTAAAGCCGAAATGGAGGCAATTCTCAGCTCTTTAGCGGCAGAGAAAGGGCAACTGAAGATTGTTCATCGGAAATACCAGCACCTAGGAATTAACCCGGGCTACACCAGTTTGGTGATCGCTCGGGGCTGATTTATGTTCATACGCCATAAAGGCCAGTGAGATCACCCATATCTCGAACGCAGCCAGCGAAATCCGTTGCAACAGACCGATAAAATGATTTCCGTGAAAACTAATATAGGCAATGGCTGCACTGACAACTACCTGCAATATAAAATGTGATAGATGCCATTTGCGCCGGAGACCAGTAGCTGGCATTTTAAACGCTAGTAGCTGAGCCAAAATTAATCCCCCAAAAGTAATTAGACTAGTAACTTGGTGTACGTATTGGTTGAATCCGAAATTATAGCTATCCAGACTGGCAAGGCAACTTCGCGATAGATAAGGAGAACAGATCATTGGAAAAAACGCGTTTACGGCGGCCGAGGCGGTACAAACCGCGAGCACTATATGAATGCGTTTTAGTCTTGTTTTCTTCACCTGTAGCCAACAGTAGGCTAGTAGACAAAGCGATCCGAGCAGTTGCGTTACCCTAAAAAACCAAGCATAAGGTTGTCCGGATACACTCAGCTCACTCACGTAACTATGGGCAATGGATAGCTTGGGGTTGAGGTAAGCGCTAATTATCCAGACGCTGTAAAATGCTATGCCTATACCGGCTAACAGTCTAGAAGCCGTTTTTTGGTTCATCAGTCCAGTATAGATGACTCCGCTATAATGGGTCGCAATGAGCGAAGCGATTGCAGCGAGAGATGCTATGGATCTGCAGAAAATCCTCACCCACACGGGCGGGTCAACTGAGGACTGGTTTAAGTTTTGGCCGACCGGAAAGCTAACCTATTTCAACCAAGACCGTAGTGCCGCCGCCGTATACAAGGTTAAATTTGGGGTTGCAGTTACCGCGGGTGATATCGCTTGTCCGGCCAACCAGCGAGAAGATTTCCTACGGCGCTACTTTGCTCATTGCCGTAGCAATGGATGGGAACTGGCGTTCCTTAATTCCGAAGCCGAATTCAAAGCACTTTACGAGCAGCTTGGGCTGAATGTTTGTTTAATTGGGCACAACGCGATCATTGATGTCAGGAACTTTCTAGACTCAACACAGCATACCGGCCACTTCAAGACAATTAGGAATCGAGCTAACAGAAAGCATTGGAGATTTACCCCGTCTCAACCCCCTCATGACCCAGCGTTACTAGAGGAGTTGACGACTCTCGCTAAGAGTTGGGCTAAAGTACACTGCCATAAAGAAAGGGGATTCCTGAATTCCCCATACTCGGAGGAATACATCCGCCATTCGAAGGTTTTTTGCGTCAGAGACGAGGAAGGTAAGCTCGGTGCATTCCTAAATGAAATACCTTCATACCGGGATAACGTTGCTACTTTCGATTTAATGCGGCGCGCGCCGTCGGCCCCAAACGGTGTGATGGACTTTCTAATAATGCGCTATATCGCGGAAGTCCGTGCTAGAGGTTTCGACCAACTCAGTTTAGGATTTAGCCCATTAAACCCAAAGCAGCTTGAGCTGACCGGTCTACTGGGCGAGGTTACAAAGAAGATAATCAATCTAAAATCCGTCACGCCTTTTGGATCAGGCCTAAGCGCGTATAAGGCCAAGTTCGAGCCAAACATGGAGCCTCGTTACATTGCATACTCCCGAGGCCGCTGGCCCCAACTCAAGACCCTGCTCGCGGTTCGTGGGGTCATGGGGGACATATCTTAGAAAAAATTCGCTCGCACCTTAATAACCCCGGTTTATTTCTTCGGAAGGTTCTACTGCTCGCGGCAGCTACCTTTGTTCTTGGTCCACTAGTCTATTTCAAGCAGTACTTCTCCGTTGTCGTTTATGTCTCCTTTTTATTAATCCTCCATATCGCGTTTTTAGTGGTTTATATATACAGAGTGAGTTGGCGGCATTTGATGAGAGACAAAAAAATCTTCGTTGCGAGAGTGATGGCTGTGCTTTTTTTTGGGTACCTGTTAGCGGCGCTGAAGTATCGAAGTAATTTTGTATTGTTTACGGGTTCATTGCTTGCGGCGATTATCCTTCATACCGGAATTATCCTCGCGCTACACCTGGAGAAGAAATGAGGGCAGAACAGTTGTACGAATTGACGCTCAAATTGAAAGCCAAATATCCGGTAAGCACCGTGTTAGCAAAGGAGTTTGGATTGGAGCCGGGTGACGAGGCGGTTCTTGAGGTTGTTGATCTTCAGGATGAAAAGCACGGCCGTGTCAAAATCAATCTGGCGACCGAGTTCGCGCTCAAAGCCAACCCGCCTTTCGAGTGGAAGCTCGAGATCGACGACTTTCAGGGTGAACACTATCTATGGTTGTCAGACGGCCGTTTCGTCCGCGCCGACCGCAAAACCTTCTTCGATGTTTCAAGTGATGAAATCACCAGGATCTCCAATCGCCTTATTTCCTTCGAGAAATAAGCAAACTTGTATTTCTCTAACCTGAAAAGGGTTACACCCTTAACAGATTGGGAAATTACAAGGTTTGGCTTGTCTGTTGCGAAGAGATAAAAGTTATGTTATAGTTGGTTCAACTTACTGATGAATACGAGTCTGGTTGTCAATTATTCTCGCGGTTCATCCTAAGAGAATAATTAAACAAGGTATTCATGAGAAACAATTCATTTTCACGCCCGCGCGGCGGCCGACCGGTCTTCCGCAACTCTACTTCTTCGCGCTATGCCAAGCCTAACCGCAATGGCCAATACATTAACCCCGACCGCTTTATCAACAAAGCCCAGGTTTCAGCCGCAGTGGCCGACTTTGTGCCGCGCCACCGCTTTGCTGATTTTAGCTTTACCGAAGCCTTAAAACACAACATTACGTCCAAGGGTTACGAAATTCCGACGCCCATCCAAGACGGCGCCATCCCGCCGGTTCTGGCCGGCAAAGACTTAGTTGGCCTGGCCAACACCGGCACCGGCAAAACCGCCGCCTTTATATTGCCGATCATTAACTATTTACAGGTGCGCCAAGGCCGCGGCACGGCTCTGGTTATCGTCCCCACCCGCGAATTGGCTACGCAGATTGACGACGAGTTCCGCGCTTTTGCCCGAGGACTCAATCTCTACTCGGCCGTTTGTGTTGGCGGCGCCAGCCTTAATAACCAGATCAGAGCCTTGAGCCGTAATCCGCAGGTGATTATCGGAACTCCCGGCCGGCTTAAAGACCTGACCCAGCAGGGTAAATTGAAGCTTCATGCTGTCAACATTCTGGTGCTCGACGAAGCCGACCGCATGTTTGACATGGGCTTCATCCGCGACATTCGCTTTCTCGTTGACCAACTATCCAAAGAGCGCCAGTCTTTGTGTTTTTCCGCCACTATGCCCAACGAAATCAAGAATTTAGTCCACAGCGTTTTGGTCGACCCGGTGACGGTCTCGGTCAAAACCGCCGAAACTAGTGAGCAGGTGGAGCAGGACGTTATTAAAGCCGTTGGCAAAGAGCAAAAAATCGAGATCCTCACCAACTTGCTTCGCCAGCCCGACTTCAATAAAGTCATGGTTTTTGGCCAAACCAAGTGGGGAGTGCAGAAACTAGCCGACCAACTAGTCAAAAGCGGCATCAAAGCCGAAGCCATTCACGGTAATAAATCCCAGCCGCAGCGCCAACGCGCGCTAAAGGCCTTCAAAGCCGGGCAGGTTGACGTGTTGGTCGCGACCGACGTGGCCGCGCGAGGCCTCGACATACCCGACGTCTCACACGTCATTAACTTCGACCAGCCCAACACCTACGACGACTACATTCACCGCATTGGCCGCACCGGCCGGGCCGGAAAAGTCGGCAAAGCGCTGACCTTCGTTTCGGCGCGCTAAATTATTTTTTAGTCTCGGGCTGGCCGAGAGCGACAGCTTTTAAAATTTCCGGTAGGTCGCTGGCCGAGATTTCAGCTTTGATGATATAGCGGTCGACACCGTACTCTTTGGCGGTAGCGGCCATTTTGGGATCGGCGACGTTAGTGATAATGATAATTTTTGGCTGGGGCGTTATGGCCTGGTATTTCGGATTGGTCCGCAGATTTTTTAGCACTTCAATTCCGGGCATCCCGGGAATCATCAGATCAAGCAGGACAAACTCCGGCTTGCTGTCTTCAATGTGGGCCAAGGCGTCTTTGCCGTTAATTACATTGGTAACATCGAAACCGCCGCTTTTTAGGATAGTCGAGTAAATTTCCTGAATATTCGGATCGTCCTCTACGAGCAGTACAACTTTGGGAGCTTCAGCCAACTCAATTTCCTTATTAACAACCATTATTGTAACTTATAGCTATGCGAAAAATAAATCTGGCGGTTTTGGTGTCGGGAACCGGCTCCTTGCTGGAGGCGATGATCGAGGATGGACTCGAGATTGCTCTAGTTGCCGCCGACCGGGAGTGTAAAGGGTTGGAAATTGCCAAAAAAGCCGGTATTCCTGCCGAATTGGTGCTACGCACGAGTTTCAAAAAAGACTTCGACCGCGAAGCCTATACTCGGCAGATGGTTGAGGTGCTCCAAAAATACGACATCGGCCTGGTCGCCATGGCTGGGTTTATGACGGTGTTTGCGCAACCGATGTTCGACGCTTTCCCGCATCGGGTACTTAACTCACACCCAGCTCTTTTGCCGAACTACAAAGGGGCGCACGCGGTGCGCGACGCGCTGGCGGATGGGGCAAAGGTGACCGGAACGACGATTCATATTGCCAGCCTCGAGGTCGACCACGGCCGGATCTTGGCTAAGAAAGAGGTCGAAATTCGTCCGGACGACACCGAGGAAACCCTGCACGAGAGGATCAAGATCGAGGAGCGCAAGCTTTATCCGCAGGCTATCCGCAAAATTATGGACGAGCTAGGGGCGAAGTAAGCCCCTGGCTCGTTTACCCCAAACAGCTTAAGTTTGTTTGACTTAGTGGCCTACCAGATATTATGCTGGTGTTATAATCTGTAAACTAAATAGGAAAGGAACTTGTCTTAATGCAACCAGACGAAAACAACACTCAAGTGCCCGGTACCGACCCTAACGCCACCCCGGCCGCTCCGGCCACCGATGGTGGAATGGGTGCTCCTGCTCTTGCCCCGGAAGCCCCTGCTGACGGTGGAATGGGCGCACCGGCTCCGGCCGATGGTGGAATGGGCGCTCCTGCCCCGGCCCCAGAGGGAACCCCTCCGGCCGACGACCACCAAGTCTAATTTGTAGACAAAACGAAAAAGCCCCCGGAATTAATCTTCCAGGGGCTTTTCGATTTCGAGTTTCACTTACTGAGCCGTCAGGCGGTGCAGCCTCGGCGGCAGCCAAATTGGCTCCAACCTGTCCCGCATAACGGCTTGTACTGCTTCGGCGGCTTTCCTCGCGTTGGACTTCTTTTTGTCCTTGTTCATCACCAGAAATGCCTTGCCGAGTTCTTTCAAATGTGGGCTCATCTTCCGGTTGAGCTCCCGGTACAAAGGGAGCTCAAGCCCGTTGACGTTGCGGACCACATCGGTGATACCGGTCTGGTACTTCTGGTAAAGCTCCGGCTCGCGCTTCAGCAGGCTCATGCAATCATCGAGCCAGTGATAGAGCTTCTCCGCCGTTAAAGCTTTCAGCGCAGCCAGGTATACCGCCTCCGACTCCGGATTTTCACGCAAAAGACTGCGAATCCAGTTGGCAGCGTGCCATTCCGGCTTCACCATCAGTTCCAAATCGCGGTAGATACCCCTGGAACGCTCCGTCGTAGGCGGTTGCAGCAACCGAGTTTCGATGTGGGCCAGGACATGTTCCAACTTCCCGTTGAACTCGCGGAACGCGACCTGGTTCTTCCGGTTGGCCGACTTGGTCTTTTCATTGACCTGTTGCTGCCGGCCAATCCGCTGTTCGGCTGCCCTAAGGCTGACTCCGGACGCCTGGGGATTGACCCGTCCGGTCACATCCTTAAAGTCCCGATGGGCATTAACCCGGTCGCCGGCGTCTAGAAGCCAGGGACTGTCAGCGTCTCCCAGTACCTCACCTACTTGACCGAGCCAGTACTGATCGTATTCGATCTCAGCCGCATCGAGATTCCTCCAATTAGCGGAATCCTCGACTCCCTTGTCGATTACGGCCAGCATGTCATCGAGGCGCTGCTCGCTGGCCGCCCGACTATCTGGTAAGTGGTCGAACAGGAAGCGCCGCAGCGTGTGTCTGGTGTACGTTGCCCTTTCGTAATGGCGCGGCACCTCGTCGTTCGGCCCCAATGGCTTCGCCGCGCGACCTCTCTGGTTGTGATTACGCGGCGTTTTGATCTCGCCGACTGCCGTGATATTGACCGCTATCGACACGTCGTAAATGACGTACCAATTCAGGCCGGCTGGGGTGACCTTGACCATCCGCCACCTGAGTTCTGGATCGTACTCAGGCAAAAACCCCATCTTGCCGGCAAAACGGCCGGCTTTGACCGGTTGACTTAGCATTTATTCACCTCTCAAGGTTCGGGGTGCTCGAAACCGAGCAGTACAAAGTAACAGATTTTGGAAAAAAAGGAAAGCAAAAGCCCCTAGAATTCAGGGACTTTTGCTAGCCGTTTTGGCGGTGTTACAAAAGCTTGTTTCTAGGGGCCGTTAGGCCACGGTCTGCCCAATCCGTACGGTCTTCATGATCGTGATAATCTTGACGGACTCGTACGGTAGGTTGAGCTTTCGCTCAACTCTTCGGCAGATATGCCGGTGGATCTGGAGCCGACGAGTGAGCGCGGCTTGGGATCGGGAGTTCTGGGTAGCCAACCCGATCTTGACGCCATCGAGCTCAATACTCGTTACCCAGCCGGTGTCGGTCAGGACGGTGACCTCGTAAAGGCGGTTTCGCCTTAGATCATCGCCTTTGAGAGCCTCGGCTCGCTCTTCGAACTGACGCTCATACCTCTCGGTCTGAACAATCATTCTTTCGATCCCCTCGGCGACCTGGCCACAATTCCAGCAATCTTCACCGAAGGTAGTTTCTGCTCCACAAACCGGACAGTCAACAGAGTACATTTAAGACTCCTTGATCAGGGGAAAGGTACGATTAACAGGAGAGATTCTAGCATAATCACCTAAACCTGTCAATACCGCTTAAGCTTCCCCAACCTGATAATTCCAAACCTTGTATTTTCCCTATCTGTTAAGGGTGTAACCCTTTTCAGGTTAGAGAAATACATGTTTTTGGTGCTGGTCAAAGTAAGCATAAGGGGTATATATTGATATGTAGACGGGACGATGTAGCACCTTGAGGAGGCGATGGGGGTGCGCAGACACAAGCGTAGACGCAGGTTGCGGTGGCTGATTCTGGCTGGACTGGCTCTACTGGGAGCAGCGCCGGCCGAGGCCGACTCACCGGTCTTCAATCAGAAGGTGTTGATGCCGGGGGTGAAGGTGTTTCAGTACAAATCTTCGGCGATAGCCCAACCAAACCTGGTGCACGTCGCCGAGGTGGATAAGAGCGCCCCGGTGGAGTGGAAGGTGGTTTCGCTTGGCATAAAGACCCCGGTCAGCGACCTCTGCCGTTTGAGTCATTGCCTGGTCGGGGCGAACGCGGGCTTTTTTAAGCCGAACGGACAGCCGGTACCTGGATCCAACTCTCAAGTCCAGCAGCTTCTGGGCCTGAGCGTTCCGGGTATTGGTCCGGGCACGGCGATCCTGCTGAAGGGCGGCAGATCCGCTAGCTTCGCGCCGGATGGCAGCTTCACCGACGTGAGGCATCCGCGTACCATCGTTTGCGATCGGCCAAACAGCCGGTTACTGGTAACGGTCGATGGCCGCCAACCGGGCAGCCGCGGTATTAATCTGGACGAAGCCTCAGTTTTGGCCAAAAGCCTGGGCTGCGTCTGGGCGGTGAACTTCGACGGCGGCGGTTCGACAACGCTGGCCGTTCAGGGCGGCAAAGTCGTGAACCATCCGGTTGGCACGCTGGTGAAACGCGCTGGGGTCGTGATAGCGGTTGACGGAGTGCGGCGAGGCGATATCGTCTTGAAGCAGTACGTGCCGGTGCCGGTCGCGAACGCGCTGGTCGCCGTATCGAAACCGCAGTCGGCACAGGTCATGGCCAAGACAGTAGCTAAGCCCGTGATGCCGGTAAACGCGATCCTTGGAGGCAAGGTTGCCGAGTCGGCTTTGCCTCAGCGCTTGAAGGCGCGGCCTGCCAGCCATCACGGTTCAGGGAGTCTGAAGTGGCTGGCAGCTATGAGCGTTTTGGCGGCCTACTTCAGTGGGCTGACAGTTCAGCGCCAGATCAAACGAAAAGCCGGTCCGCCATCAGGCGGATCGGCTTTCGCGTTTTTTAAGTTGTCATGAGGCTTTTCTAGATTTGCCGCCGATCCGCCCGATTTTCGACATGTGGTCGCGGTTCTTACTTACAGCGGTTCCGCCCTTACGTCCGATTTCAGCGAAAAAAGTCGCCCCGTGCCTTTTGGCGGTGGCCTGCCCGCCTCTTTTACCGGCCTCGCTCCGATTCATTTTTGCCAAATCACACCTCCTTACTCAACCTAAACTACCATTCCGGCAGGCTCACCGCGTCGTCTAAGTTCCAAAAATAGTGGCTTGCGCGTTGCGGTAGAATGGTAGTAATGACTAAAGTTAAGATCTACACCACTTCAACCTGCGCCTACTGCCGAGCCGAAAAGGCGTTTTTTGATGCCAAAGGCGTCAAATACGAGGAGGCACACGCCGATACCGACGTCGAAGCGGCCAAGGAGATGATCGCGATTTCGGGCCAGATGGGTGTGCCGTTTACGGTGATCACCCACGACGACGGACACCAGGTCGGAATCCTCGGTTTCGACCAACCGCGGCTGTCGGCTGAACTTGGTTTGAAATGAAAACGGCTGACCTGGCGATTATCGGCGCCGGACCAGCCGGATTGGCGGCGGCGATTTATACTTCGCGGGAAGACATTCAAACCATTGTCCTGGAACGCGACGTGATTAGCGGGGGCTTGGCTTCGCAAACGGCCGTTATCGATAATTACCCCGGTTTTCCAGATGGCATCGATGGTCCGGAATTAGGCGAAAAGCTAGCCGCCCAGGCCAAACGCTTCGGCGCCGAAATTATTACCGGCCAAACGGTTGAATCTATTGCCTCAAACGCCGGAAAACCTCTTGTTTCAACCAGCAGCGAGCAGTATCAGGCCAAAGCCGTCTTAATCGCTACCGGCAACCACTATCGCCGGCTCGGTATTCCGAACGAACAAGAATTAACCGGCCGCGGCGTACATTACTGCGCGACCTGTGACGGCCCGCTTTACCGCGACAAAAAACTGGCGGTGGTCGGCGGCGGCAACTCGGCGATGCAAGAAGGGTTATTTTTAACCAAATTCGCCACTCACATCGACCTGCTGGTTCGCGGCGACAAATTGAAAGGGACCGAACTGCTAATCGAGCAAGTCCAGAAGAATCCTAAAATTACCGTCCACTACCAAACCGAAGTAACAGCGCTGACCGGCGACAAAATGCTAAGCGGTGTCTCCGTCACCAATAAGACTAACGACCAATCGTCTCCGCTCGAAGTCGATGGTGTCTTCGTCTTTATAGGGCTAGTGCCGAACACCGATTGGCTGCAGGGCATACTCAAACTCGATCCGCAGGGTTTTATCGTTACCGACGAGAACTTTCAAACCAGTTTACCAGGAGTGTTTGCTGCGGGCGATGTGCGGGCAGGTTCAACCTACCAGATCGCCAGCGCCACCGGTGAAGCCGTTAGCGCCGCGTTAGTAATCCGCAAATACCTGGAAGAAAACCCCGCAAAATAGCTTGCCCGTACCCGTTAGACATGCTAAATTTAGCTGCGACTCATTAAGTTTCCGGAGTTATTTTTGTTTAATTTCAGCGCTATTAATTTAGCTCATTTAGCCGCCGTCGTTGCCATTCTTTACGCCGTGCGCAGCATGGTTAAAGTTCTCAAAACTCCGGCCGGCAGCCCAAAAATGAAGGAAATCGCCGCCGCCATTCAAGAAGGCGCCGCGGCATATTTGGCCCGCCAGTATCGGGTTGTGGCATCAATCGCGGTGATCGTTGGGGCTATTTTGATCTGGGCTTTTGGCTGGCGAACCGGGGTTGGATTTGGAATCGGGGCGGCTTTTTCAGCGGTTGCCGGGTATTTGGGCATGTTTGTGGCTGTTCGAGCAAACGCCAGAACGGCTGAAGCGGCCAAGAAGGGTATGCCCGACGCTTTTGGCTTAGCCTTCAGAGCCGCGACGGTTACCGGAATGTTGGTTGTCGGACTGGGATTACTAGCAGTTAGCGGCTTCTGGGCAGTCTTCCATGATATTCGAGCGATTATTGGCCTAGGTTTCGGCGCCAGCCTAATTTCAGTGTTTGCCCGGCTGGGCGGCGGAATCTTCACTAAAGGTGCCGATGTGGGTGCCGACCTGGTTGGCAAAGTTGAGGCTGGAATCCCCGAGGACGACCCGCGCAATCCGGCGGTGATCGCCGACAATGTAGGAGATAACGTCGGAGACGTAGCCGGAATGGCCGCCGACTTGTTCGAAACCTATGCAATTACACTCGTAGCTGCCATGTTGCTGGGCTCACTGATTTTTCCAGGCCAAACCGAACCCCTGCTTTATCCATTACTGATGGGCGCGGCAGCTATCGTCGGTTCGGTGATTGGTTTCGGCTTCGTCAAGGTCACCAAAAAAGGCAACATTATGCCTGCCATGTACAAAGGATTACTCGTTAGCGCGGTGGTCACCGGCGCGTTGTTTTACAGCCTCACCAACCGGCTGATGAGCCTAAACGGCCTCTATAGCACCAACCAGCTTTTCTTCTCGGGATTAATCGGACTAGGCTTAACCGCCGCCATGATGCTAATTACCGAGTACTACACCTCAACTAGCTTTAAACCGGTTAGAGACATCGCAAAGTCTTCGGAAACGGGGCACGGCACCAATATTATTACCGGGCTGGCCGTGTCGATGAAATCGACCGCTTTGCCAGTAATCGCCATCGCCGCCAGTATTTTGGGCGCCTATAGTTTGGCCAACGTTTATGGTGTGGCGGTGGCGGGTGTTGCGATGTTGTCGATGGCCGGGATGGTGGTAGCGATCGACGCTTTTGGGGCGATTGCCGACAACGCCGGCGGAATCGCTGAAATGAGCGGCTTGCCGAAGAATATCAGGGAAGTGACCGACAAGCTCGACGCGGTCGGGAACACCACCAAAGCTATAACTAAAGGTTACGCCATAGCTTCAGCCGGCTTGGCCGCGGTTGTGCTTTTCTCAGCTTTCTCAGAGGAATTATTGGCCGCCGGCCGAAGTATCGTCTTTTTGCTGTCCGATCCTTATGTTTTAGTCGGCTTGTTACTTGGTGGCTTACTGCCGTACTTTTTCGCGGCGTTATCTATGGAAGCAGTTGGCAAAGCCGGTAGCGCGGTGGTTAACGAAGTCCGGCGCCAGTTCAAGGAAATCAAAGGCATTATGCAGGGCAAGGCCAAGCCGGAGTATGGCCATGCCGTCGACATCGTCACCAAAGCCGCCATTAAAGCTATGGTGGTTCCGGCTTTACTGCCGGTTCTGGCACCTATCGCGCTACTATTGATCGGCAATATGATCGGCGAAGGCGTAGCCGCCAAACTGGTCGGCGGTGCCCTGGTCGGCAGTATCGTTACCGGCATATTCGTGGCGATTTCGATGACCAGCGGGGGAGCGGCTTGGGATAACGCCAAAAAATACATCGAGTCCGGCATGTTCGGCGGTAAAGGCTCACCGGCCCACGCCGCGGCGGTAACCGGCGACACCGTTGGCGATCCCTACAAAGACACCGCCGGCCCGGCCATCAACCCAATGATCAAAATCCTCAACATTGTGGCACTTCTTCTGGTAAAATTCTTGGCAAGATGAACAAATACGGATTTCCAATAGCAATCGTCTTCGTCGTTGCCGCTTTAATTGGCATTTTCGTAATAGGCAATAAAAAAGCGCCCTCGACTTCAAAATCGACAACCGCTAAAAACTGGGCCGCCGATCTCCCGGGTCTTTTGACAGGCAAAGCGCCTTGGCCCGCCAACAACGGTGCTACTAATCTTCAAGCACGGTTAAACGCGATTGGCCTGCCCTCACTCGCCTCAGAAGGTACCGCGCTCCACATTCACCAGCACCTCGATATTTTCGTTGAAGGCCAGAAGATTGCGATTCCCCCGGAAATCGGCATCGCTTCCAGCTTCATTTCGCCGATTCACGTCCATGACACTACCGGCATTCTGCACGTAGAGTCACCAACTATTCAAACCTTCACTCTTGGCCAAGCGTTCGCGATCTGGGGAGTGAACTTAACCGACAAATGCGTTGGCGGATATTGCAGCGCCGGCGACAAAGTGTTGCAGGTTTACAGTAATGGCAAACTGATAAGCGGGAATCCCGAAGACCTGCCGCTGACCGCCCACGAAGAAATTGTTATCACTTACGGCACTAAAGCCCAGCTGCCGAAATCCATTCCTTCAAATTACGCCTTCCCCAAAGGCCTCTAGCGCTCGCTTGAGCTAAAACGCTAAAGCTTGTAAGATTGCCTCTAGGAGGCAATCTTTGATTAAAGTTGCAATTAACGGATTTGGCCGGATCGGGCGCAACGCCTTTAAGATCGCCTCGGCCAATCCCGAACTCGAAATCGTGGCGGTTAACGATTTGACCGACACCAAAACCCTGGCTTACTTACTCAAACACGACTCAAACTACGGGGCTTACCATCAAGAAGTCGGCTTCGACGAATCGTCGTTGAGCGTGGCCGGCAAAACCATTCGGGTCACCGCCGAAAAGGATCCGGCTGCTTTGCCGTGGTCCGAGATGGCGATCGACGTCGTTTTGGAGTGCACCGGCCGGTTTACCAAACCCGAAGATGCCAAGAAACATCTCGATGCCGGCGCCAAGCGAGTAATCATTTCTGCCCCGGCCAAGGGCGACGGCGCCCCAACCTACGTGATTGGCGTTAACGCCGACAAAATCACCGCTGATAATCCGATCATCTCCAACGCGTCTTGCACCACCAATTGCATTACTCCGGTGGCGGCCATCGTTGAGGCTAATTTCGGCATCGAAAAAGCTATGATGACGACCGTCCATTCATACACCGCCAGCCAAGCTTTGCAGGATGCCCCAGCCAAGGATTTGCGCGAAGGACGCAACGCCGCTGAGAACATCGTGCCAACCTCAACCGGCGCGACGATTGCCGCCGCCAAAGCGTTGCCAGCACTCGAAGGAGTCTTTAAGGGTTTAAGTATTCGCGTCCCAACCCCGGTCGTTTCGCTGTCGGACTTTACCTTCGTCACCAAAAAGAACACCACCATCGAAGAGGTCAATCAGAAAATCACCGACGCGGCCCAAAACCCAATTTTTAAAGGTATCTTGGCGGTGACGAATGAGGAGTTGGTGTCGAGTGATTTCATCGGAGACACCCACTCCGCTATCGTTGACCTGAATCTTACCGATGTCGTTGGCGGCAATCTAGTAAAAGTCGTCGCTTGGTACGACAACGAATGGGGTTACTCCAACCGGCTGGTTGAACAGGCGGTGCTGGTTGGCAGGACGATTCGCCCATGAAGATTTACCTGGCGGCGGACCATGCCGGTTTTGAACTAAAGCAAGGGTTGGAAGCTTGGCTACACACCAACGGCTACCAGTACGAAGATCTCGGCGCCGACAACCTTGATCCAAGTGATGACTACCCGAAATTCGCTTTCGCCTTGGCCAACAAAGTCGCCGGCACATCCGAGAAGGGAGTGATCGCGTGTGGTAGCGGCGAGGGGGTCTGTATCGCGGCCAATCGGGTGCGCGGCATCCGTGCGGCTTTGGCCTGGGATGAGGAGGTCGCCAAGGCTTCAAGAAACGATGATGACAGCAATATTTTGTGTTTGCCGGCCCGTTTTATCAACCAGGAGCAAGCTATCGAAGTGCTCAAGTCTTGGTTGGCAACGCCATTTTCGAACGAGGAACGCCACGCGCGCCGGATCGCTGAAATTGACCAAGGAGCCTAAAGTGGCTCAAGTGGTGCCGGCGGTGTTGGCGGAAAACCCGGTCGACCTTGGGCACGACCTCAAGAAGGTTCGCTTTTCCCGGCGGCTGCATATCGACATTGCCTCCCCGCCTTTTGCGCCGCGCCGGACGATCGGCCTGGCCCAACTTCATTTGCCGGTGGAGACCAGCTGCGATCTTCATTTAATGCTCGACAATCCCTCGGCTGAAACCGTTATTAGCTTGGGCCCGGAGTTGGCAATTATCCACTTTGAAGCCGGTGGCGACCAAAAAAACTTTTTGTCTCGAATGAAGCAGGTAGGTATTAAAACCGGAGTGGCGCTATTGCCGGAAACGACGGTTGCCCAAGCTGCGGAACTGATTAAAAACGTTGACCATGTGTTGGTATTTACCGGCCACCTAGGCTACTACGGCGGCCAACTGCGGACCGATTGCCTGCCAAAGATCGCTGAAATTAAAGCTATTAATCCCAAGATCGAGGTCAGCGTCGACGGTGGGATCAACCTGGAAAACATCGAGGCGGTCAAAAACGCCGGGGCGGACATTTTAATTAGCGGTGGGTTCATCGTGAACTCCGCCGACCCTAAGGACGCATATACCAGATTACAAGAGGCGGTGATGGCATGACGAGAAATGAAACCCTAGCCAAAAAAGCCAACGATATCCGCCAAAGTATCATTAAGATGCTAGTCGAAGCCGGCAGCGGCCACTCGGCCGGACCGTTAGGCATGGCCGACGTATTTACGGCCTTATATTTTGAAATCTTAAAACATGACCCGAAAAAACCGGACTGGGCCGAGCGCGATCTACTGGTCTTATCAAACGGCCACATAGTGCCGGTGCGATATGCCACGATGGCTCACGCTGGCTACTTTCCGCTAACCGAGCTTAAGACTTTGCGCAAACTCGGATCAAGGCTACAGGGCCATCCGGAAAGAGTTAGATTGCCGGGTATGGAGACAACTAGTGGGCCATTGGGATCGGGTCTTTCGCAAGCCTCCGGCATGGCGCTGGGGTTAAAAATGGATGGTGAAAAAGAGCGCCGGGTGATTTGCCTAACCAGCGATGGCGAACACGACGAAGGCAACATTTGGGAGGCGGTGATGCTGGCGGCCAAATACAATCTGAACAACCTGACGGTTTTAATCGACCGCAACAACATTCAAATCGATGGGCCGACGGAGCAGATCATGCCACTCGACGACCTAGCCGCCAAGTACCAGGCGTTCAACTGGCATGTTATTGAAATAGATGGCCACAACTTCGACCAAATTATCGACGCCTTTTATTTAGCCAAAGCCATCACTGAACGCCCGACCGTCATTATCGCCCATACCATTCCCGGCAAAGGTGTCGACTTTATGGAGTACGACTACAAGTGGCACGGCAAACCGCCGAATGCCGAAGAGGCCAAAAAAGCTTTGCACGAACTGAGGACGCTTAAAGGCCGGATCAGGAGCGAGCACGAGTAATGGCTAATATGCACCTAAAATCACTGTTGGATTTGGAGTACGAACCGATTCGCGCCGGGTTTGGCAAGGGTTTATTGGCTGCCGGCCAAGCTGACCCGAAGGTTGTGGCTTTATGCGCCGACCTAACAGAATCAACCAAGATGGACGCGTTTGCCAAAGAGTTTCCGGACCGTTTTATCGAGGTGGGGGTCGCCGAGCAAAATCTGGCGACGGTAGCGGCGGGGTTGGCCCTGGTTGGCAAAGTTCCGTTTATATCGTCTTATGCCGCATTTTCCCCCGGCCGCAACTGGGAGCAGATCCGCACCACTATTTGTTTAAATGAAGCTAACGTCAAAATCGCCGGTTCCCATGCCGGAGTGTCGGTTGGTCCCGATGGAGCGACTCACCAAATGCTCGAAGACATCGCTTTAATGCGGTCACTGCCGCGAATGATGGTAATCGCTCCTTGTGACAGCATCGAAGCCGACAAGGCTACCCGAGCGTTAGCCACCCATAACGGTCCCGGCTACATCAGGCTGGGGCGTGAGAAAACGCCGGTTATTACTACCGCCGAAACGCCGTTTAACCTGGGTAAAGCTCAGATTTTTCGTGAAGGCCGGGACGTCACTATAGTCGCCTGCGGGACTATGGTTTATCAGGCACTCGAAGCCGCGGAGGTTTTGAGTAAGCAAGGCTTTGAGGCGGAGGTCGTTAACTGCCCGGTGATTAAACCGCTCGATACAGTTACAATTCTAGCCAGCGCCAAAAAAACCGGCGCGGTCCTAACCGCCGAAGAAGGCCAGGTTAACGGAGGATTGGGTGGAGCCGTAGCCGAAGTTTTAGGCGAAAACCAGCCGTTGCCATTAACGCGGATTGGGATGAAGGACCGGTTCGGTGAGTCGGGAGAGCCCGACGAACTGCTGGAACACTTCGGGCTAACCGGCAAACACATCGCCTCCGCCGCCCGCAAACTAATCGAAAGGAAACGCCGTGACTGATCAGGAAAAAGCCCGCCAGCTGTGGGACCGAACCAAAGCCGAAAAATTCGCCGTCGGATCCTTTAATGCCGATAACCAGGAAACTATCGTAGCCATTGCCAGGGCGGCCAAGGCCAAGAACGCGCCTGTATTGGTTGAACTATCGCAGGGCGAAGTCGATGCCATCGGTTTAGCCAACGCCCGCGACCTTGTCGACAATTACAAAACCGAATACGGCGTTGAAATGTATCTGAATCTTGACCACTCGCCATCCGTTGAAGCGGCTAAGGCCGGAGTGGATGCCGGGTTTGAGTTTATCCATATCGACGTGTCGCAAGCTAATAAGGAAGCGACCGATGCCGAGATAATCGCTGCCACCAAAGAAGTGGTTGAGTACGCCAAAAAAACCGGCGCGTTGGTTGAATCCGAGCCTCATTACTTCGCCGGGAGTTCAAATGTCCACACCGAAACTATCGACTATGAAGAGATAAAAAAGACCTTCTCTACCCCTGAAGGCGCCAAAGCCTTTATAGACCAGACCGGCATCGATACGTTCGCCGCCGCCATCGGGAATCTCCATGGCAAATATCCTGTGCCCAAAATTTTAGACATCGAACTCCTAAAAACCATCCGGGCCGCCATCGGTTGCGCTATTTCTTTACATGGCGGATCAGGCACCGCCGCTGAGTATTTCCAACAAGCGATCCAAGTTGGAGTCAGCAAGGTCAATATCAACTCCGACATGCGTTTTGCCTTCCGGACGGCTCTTGAGGAACAGCTGAGAGACCACCCCGACGAATACGCGGTGGTTAAGCTCGAGGGCCCAGTAATCGAGGCTGTCCAAAAAGTCGTCGAGGAGAAAATATCCATGTTTGGCTCCGCCAACAAAGCCCAGCCTTAACCATATCAAGCATAACTGGTATGATTGGGGCGTGGAAAACCAACCCAGAATTGTTTGTATTGGCGCCGCCAGCCAGGACGTTTTTTTAACCGGCAAGGCCTTAACCGCCAAACGGGACGTCCGGACCAAAGACTACGTTGAGGAGTTTCCTCTCGGCGCCAAACTTGAACTAGACGCGGTGTATTTCGATACCGGCGGCGGGGCATCCAATGCCGCGGCCACCTTTGCGAGGCAGGGTTTTAAAACCAGTTTTGCCGGCAAGATTGGCCGCGACCCGGCCGGCGCCGACATTTTACGGATGTTTCGCCGGGAAGGGATTTCGGCTGATCTGGTGGCGATTGATCCGAAGCATAGCTCCGCGTACTCCACGTTACTGCTGTCTCCAAACGGCGAACGGACTATTTTGTCCTACCGCGGCGCCTCCGGCCACTTGGACGCCAAAGACTTTTCAATCCGCAATTTCGAAGCCGATTGGTTTTACATCTCCTCGCTTGGCGGCAACTTCAAACTGCTAAGCCGGCTGCTTTCGCATGCCAACAACCATGGCATCCAAGTAGCGCTCAATCCCGGTAAAGACGAGATTGCCGGCGCCCGTAAACTTCGCCATCTTCTGCCCCTGGTCACGGTTCTGTTTGGTAATAAAGAAGAGTTGTCGGCGCTGTTCGGCGGCAGTACTTCAAAAGAAATTATTGAGAAGTCGCGAAACGTCTGCCCTTACCTTGTGCTGACCGACGGGCCGACCGGCAGCTTCGTCAGCGACAACCAGTATTTGTACCAGGCAGGCCAGTACCAAAAAGTCAAAGTAGTGGACAGGACCGGCGCCGGGGACGCTTTTGCCTCTGGATTTACGGCCGCGCTCGCCCGCGGCGGCTCGGTGGAGGATGCCCTAACTTTAGGTAGCGCCAATTCAACTTCGGTCGTAACTAAAATCGGCGCGAAGCCGGGGATATTGCGCGGCCATCGCCTGCGAAAGCTAAGAATTAAGGTAAGCCAGCTGTGAGTTTGCTTGCCGATCTGCTGGCGGCTAAAGAACCGCTGTTTGAACATGCGCTGCAGCAGATGGAGGAGCGGACTGGACGCAAGGGAATCGACGCGGCGCTAGCCGCCGAGATTCGCCAAAAAACTTCCGAGCGTTCTGCCGAACTGGGGATCCATGAAACCGACGGCCAAGAGGCTTTGTACCGAGCGCTTTTAGGCCGCATTAAAAACGACGACGAGAGGCTCTGCCGGCTGATAGGCGGAGATGACCCGACCGATCTCGCGGCGCTAACGCCATTGATTATCAAGACTCTCGAAGCTCAGGCTATCCCAAAAACCGGCTGGTTCATGAAGGCCGCCAAAGCCAAGCAATTACTGGAGTCTATGCCGCCGAAAGGGATTATGAAATTGCTCGGTTACGAATCGGTTAAACAGCTGATCCAAAAAGAGGACATCTTTCAGCTCTTTTGCGCCTTGCGTTTTTGCGAAACGCCGGACTGGCTGAATAAATTTGACGCCGCTTACACCAAAAAGCTGAAGCCGACGGATTTTGAGAACCGCGCAATTAAGATAGTTGTGTTCGAGGCCGAGCGCTGGAGTGAGGTCGCGGCTCCGTTTATCGCCAAGAAGCTGCACAACATTACCCACTCCAAAGAAATGGGTGCTATATGCGTGTTGCCGGTCGGGGCGGTCCATACGCCCGGCGTGACGATCAAGATTATGCCGCTGATTTGCCACTACTTTAACGAAATCCGACTCTACAGCTCCTTTTTTAAACTGGTCAAAAACCGGCCGGATTTTGGCAAGGTTGTCGCTGATACGCTGGTTGCCAAACCGCCAAGTGTTAAAGTGTCCGCCCACGCCGAAATCAGCTGGAAGGTGATCCAGCGCTATTTCGGCAAACTTAAACACGAGCATCATCCCGAAATTTTCGAACCCCACCTCCAGCCGGAGGATTTGCATTGGCGCAAGGCCGAAGAGGTACTCTACTCCATCGATCCGGAATTGGAGTTTTGGCAGGACATGGATTTTGTGGCGAGCCTAAAAGAGGGCAAGGATGTCAGCTTTAATTTAATGGACGTGTCACTGGGTTATGCCAACCAGTTAGCTTTTGGGGACCGCTACAACTACCATTTTCGGGAGTCACTTTGGAACGAAATCTTTGCCCGCTACTTCGGGGAGGCGGCATTACAGCAACAGGTCCTCGAGCATTTAGACAATGAAGTCATCAATCCCTCGAAGGTTTGACAGCGGATAAGCATAAGGGCTATAGTCGATAAGATGCCAGAAGACCAAACCAATCCAGCCGTTCCAAAACCGGAAGTGCCGGTGGCAGTCCCGGTTAAAGCTCCGAAACCGCCGCTCGGAACAAGGCTAAAAGCGCTGATTCGCCGCCATCCATTGCGGAGCATCGCCGCTTTATTGTTGGTGGCTGCGGCTTTGGTGGTTGGTTTTACCGACCTTAAGTATCTTGTCGCCGGCATGGTGGTTCGCACCAAAGTCCAGGCAACTATAGTCGATCCAGAAATTAACCAGCCGATCTCTGATGCCACAGTGACTATCGGCCGGGCATCCGGTACTTCTGACAAGGACGGTAAGGTTACGCTAAACGACGTTTGGCCCGGTAACCAAAACATCGAGGTCACCAAAAAAGCCTACAAAACCACTACTCTTCACAAAAAATTAGGCTTCAGGACCAACGACCTCGGGACTATCAATCTGGAATTAAGCGGTATCAGGGTTAGTTTTGTCGTTAAGGATAAAGTCAGCGGTGCCCCCGTTAGCGACGCGCGCATTACGGTCGGCGGAAATACAACGACCACGGACACGGCTGGTAAGGCAACCACTAGTGTTGAGCAAAGCGACGCAACCGCCGCATCTGCTACCGTCTCTAAAGATAGCTACTTGGAAGTAAAGCTCTCGGTGACGTTAAAACGCGGCCAGCCGGCATTCGGCGTTAGCTTAGTACCCGCCGGCAAGGTCTACTATCTGACCAACCGCAACCGCCGGATAGACCTGATGCGCTCCAACCTCGATGGCTCCGGTGAAGTGTTGGTACTGGCTGGAACCGGCGCTGAAGACCAGGAAACCGGCATTTTGCCCGACATTAACCAGGCCAACCTGATCGCCCTGGTGTCCAGCCGCGCCGGCCGTCAAGACAGCTTCGGCGATCCCAAGCACGATTTGTTTGTTGTGAACGGGGACACAAAAAATATTACTTTGCTCGACAAGGATGTGGCATTTGGCAACTTCCGGGCGTGGCTGGGAGGTTACCTGGTTTACGAAGTCTTTACACCAACCGGCGGCAAGCTTAAATCCTACAACGCCTCAACCGGCCAGACATCGACTATCGCAACTGCATCCGCCCCCGCCAATATGTCGATTAATCTGGTCAACAAAGACAAGGTGTATTACTCGATCGATAACGGCGCTAGTAGCATAAACGGGTTGTACGTTGTAGAAGCTAACGGCCAAGGCCGCCGGCGGTTGAGCCCAACGCCGATTGACAGCGTGGTCATCCAGGATAAAGCCCATGTGGTTTATCGGCATTACAACTACGCCGACGTTTCTCCGGTCAGCTGGCGGAATTTAAATCTTACCAACGACCAAGTCACTTCCTTGACTCATGGCCCTAGCGCCACTGAGAATTATGGCTACGCCGACTCTCCCGACAAGCGTTTCTCCGCGTTCATTGACGAACGGGACGGGCGCAGCGAGCTATACCTGGTTAACTTCGACGGTACCAATGAGCGTCGTTTGACGAACGGTGCCAAAGTTAGCCAGTTCGTGCAGTGGTACGGGGACAAATACATTGTCTTTACCACCACCAGCGATGAAAATTCTTTATACATCGTCTCGGTCAGCGGCGGCAAACCGGTCAAGATAGCCGACTTTTATAAAGGAAATGGCCGTGTCTACGGCGGCGGCGGTTACAACCCGTATTATTGATTGACAAAGCATAAGCGTTATTGCTAAACTAACCGCAATTAAGCGAAAAACCAAAATTGGCTACTAAAAACAAAAAATCGTTATTATCGTCCGTCCGTAAAATGAGCGAAGGCAAAGCTTTACTAATTGCCGGCCTACTAGCAGTGGTCGGCATCGTTGTAGTTTTACTGGCCCACGCCGGCTCCGGCGGGGACGCTGGCCAACTCGTAAACGGCAGCTTTGAAATACCGTTCAGCAATCAAACTAACCACTGCCCAACGGATCAAGGATCCGACTGGGTCTGTGAATCTGCCAAAGCTGGAACTCGAATCAAAGACGCAACCGCCCCTGCTGGCCACTGGGTTTTAAAACTGCAAAGCAATGGAACCTACAGCGGAGGTATCTCTCAAACGGTTTCAGTTGCGACCGGGTGCAGTTACACAGCTACAGCCAAGTACAAATATTTGTCGGGTCCTGCACAGGACTTCACTTTGACAAGTTCCGACAGCAACCTAGCGGTCAAGCATACTTCGACGCGAGACAGCAAATGGCACAGCATCGCTCTCACTAACTTTTTCGTGAACGGCACTAGCGGTGGGGTTGGCTCCGCGTTGGTCCCCAAAGCCTACGCCAGCGGTGGCACAGGTGGCGGAAGCCTAGGTGCCATAACGATTTCTGTGTTGCCCGTTGAAGGCAGAAAAACCGCTGTTCTCTGGGATGACTTCAAACTTAAACAAGTAGGGTGCGGCTAACAATGGCACAGCCCAAAACCAAACTCAAATCCGCTCGCAAAATCTCTAAACTCCAAGCTATCATCGGCGCCGGCCTTTTAGCAGTAGTAGGTATTGTTGTAGTTTTACTCGCTCACGCCGGCGGGGGCGACGGGACGGTCACTATTCCGCTTGACGCCGTGGTCAAAAGCGACGGTTTCGAAAAATTTACCACCACCCAGCAGTCTTCTGGGAACTCCTACGATGTTTGCTTTAATTTGCGCAATACTCAATCAGAAATAGGGCCTAATCCAAAAGTCAGAATCCAGGCCACAAGAGGCAACTCCTTCGTGAGTAAAGAACAAACCCTTGATCAGACTTACTACCAATCCAAAGATCTATGCATCGACACCCCCGTGCCTGCCACCTCCAGTGCCGATAACGGCATCCGGCTAGGCGTCACGGTTTTAGCCGGCGGCAACTTAGCGGTCAACAATTACTGCTTGGCGGTGCACGGACAGCAAGCCGGTGGCTGCGAGGACCTGAATTGGCTACTTAACCCTTCACCGATTCGTGGTTTTGCCGGCTACGCTCCTGGATCCTTCCAGGAAGGCGATACGGTCAGGGTATGCTTTGATGTTACCCCTGCCATTCCAGACCCAGGTAGCTCCAGTGGAGTAAATGTTCAGATCAGCGCCGGGACGAAAGCCCAACCAGACACCGCGTTAGTTGATACTACCGTTTTGACGGAACGCAAAACTTTGTGCGCTAAGCCTTTGGTCACCACCAATGCTTCAAACCAGATTGAGTACGCGGCTTCAGTTAAAGGTGTTGGCACTTTCACGGTTAACTCCATGCTTTTAGATAAGTTCGACGTTACGCCACCCACCGCCCCGACCAAATTAAGGGTTCTCGGTGAAACCAGAACAACAGTGACGCTTAGGTGGGTAGCCTCTTACGATCCGAATAATGGGCCAGTAGCGAATTACCTCGTGTACCGCAATGGAGTCAGCCTCGGTTTTGCTAAAAACCTAACCTTTACTGATCCAAAAGGCATTCCGACTTACACCTGGACAGATCATAAGCTAAGACCCGGAACTCGTTATCGCTACGTAATCCAGGCGGTCGACACCGTCGGTAACCGTTCTCCCAAATCTGCCCCAGTGGCGGTCATTACTAAGCCTTAGCACTCTCTTCTTGATACAATTAAGGGATGCAGTTTAAACTCGCGTCCAAATTTTCACCGGCGGGAGACCAGCCTCAAGCGATCGCTCAGCTGACCGATGGGTTGGGGCAAAAAATACGGGAGCAAACACTTTTAGGTGTTACCGGCTCGGGTAAAACTTTTAGTATGGCGTCGATTGTGAATAATCTGCAGCGGCCGACTTTGGTGGTTAGCCACAACAAAACTTTGGCGGCCCAGCTGTACGGCGAGTTTAAACAATTTTTTCCGGACAACGCCGTTCACTACTTCGTCAGCTACTACGACTACTATCAGCCGGAGGCCTACGTGCCGCGCAGTGACACTTATATCGAAAAAGACTCCTCTATAAATGAAGAAATCGACCGGCTACGCCACGCGGCTACAATGTCGCTTCTGACCCGCCGAGATGTTTTGATTGTGGCTTCAGTTAGCTGTATTTATGGTCTGGGAAATGTTGAGGATTACACCGCTCTGACGATATCTCTGGAAAAAGGCGAGCAGCGCAAGCGCGAAAAACTGATGCGCCAGCTAAATGAAATCCAGTACGAACGCAATGATATGGACTTTTCCCGGGGTAAGTTCCGGGTGCGTGGCGATACGCTGGAAATTTTCCCGGCCGGTGAGGAGGTAGCGTATCGGCTGGAGTTCTTTGGCGACGTCCTCGAACGCATCCGCCAGGTTGATGCTCTGACGGGAGAGATTTTGGACGAGCCGGATAAGGTAAAAATCTTTCCGGCCAAACACTACGTTACTCCGGCCGAACGGCTGCAGGGGGTGGTGGCCGAGATCAAAAAAGACTTGGATCTTCGGCTCGACGAACTGCGCACCGACGGCAAACTACTCGAGGCCCAGCGGCTGGAGCAGCGGACCAAGTTTGACGTTGAGATGCTGGAACAAACCGGCTTTGTGGCCGGGATAGAAAACTACTCCCGTTATTTGTCCGGGCGTAAACCTGGGGAACAGCCGGTGACATTGCTAGATTATTTCCCGGACGATTTCTTGATGTTCGTTGATGAGTCGCATATGACAATCCCGCAGGTCCGCGGTATGTACAACGGTGACCGGGCGCGCAAAGAAACTCTGGTAAATTATGGTTTTCGCTTACCGAGCGCGTTGGACAATCGGCCTCTGCGGTTCGAGGAATTCGACCGGCACATCAATCAAGTAGTGTATGTTTCCGCTACTCCGGCTCCGTTTGAGCTTGAGCGTTCAAAGCAGGTGGTCGAGCAGATTATTCGACCGACCGGGCTGCTTGACCCTCAAATCGAGGTCCGGCCGGTCGAAGGGCAGATTGATAATCTGATTGCTGAGATAAAGGCAACGGTCGCGAAGGGTCAACGGGTGCTGGTTACCACTTTGACGAAGAGGATGTCCGAAGATTTGACCGAATATTTGAAAGACTTAGGCGTTAAAGTTCAGTATTTGCACTCCGAGGTGGAGACACTGGAGCGCAGCGATATCCTCCACGACCTGCGCCTTGGCGTTTACGACGTCGTAGTTGGCATTAACTTACTCCGCGAAGGGCTGGATTTGCCTGAAGTCAGCCTGGTCGCAATTATCGACGCAGATAAGGAAGGATTCTTGAGGAGTGAGCAGGCACTTATTCAAACCATTGGCCGCGCGGCCCGCCATGTTGAGGGGAGGGTGATTATGTACGCCGATAATATTACCGGCTCGATGAAAAGGGCGATGGACACTACAACCGAGCGTCGGAAAATCCAGGAGAAGTACAACCAGAAGCATGGCATTACCGCCACCGGAATCCAAAAAGCTATCGGCGATCGATTGCGCGAAGAAATGGAGGCGGAGCAGGCCGAGGTTAAGCGCTTTAAAGTTGAGGAAATTCCAGAAGAGGAGCGCGGCAGGCTGGTCAAGGACCTAACCGCGCAGATGGAGCTAGCCGCTCAGAACCTGCAGTTCGAGAAAGCTGCCGCCTTGCGTGACCAGATCGCCGAACTAAACGCCTGACTTAGAAGCCAGGCTGTTGGCCCCTGATGATACCAATCCCAGGGGAAGTTTCTTCATACACAGAGATGTCTCCCATATTGATAGTGCCGCCTTTGATCTTCATCCGCATTTCAGTCTGGACGGTCGCGCCGGTGAACCTTAAACAGTACTTACCATACAGCCCCATAGAGCGAGGCAGCGCCATCGTGTAATTGTTTAGGTTGTTACGGCCGGCGTTGCTGGTGACGTCCATGTATAAAACAGGCGTGGCAACACTGGGAAGGCCGTTGGATGTCCATGTACGGTAGGCGTAACACGCCCAGAAGTGCGCGCTGTCACCGTAGTTATGGTATGGGCCCCACCAGGCAAAACCGCTATTAGGTGCCTGGGCCTGCCAAACCCTGTGGTTGTATGGCTTGTAATAGGTATCGTAAAAATATTTGCCGTTGGAATGGTGAATCCCGGAGGAATTGTACTGTAAGGTTTCGAGAAGAATACCTTTAGCGCCGCCAGGCAGGGAGGTAATGGTGAGGTTAGCGGTATTGGTGGCGGCGTGGGATTGGAAAATCACAAAACCGATCGCGGCCGCTAGGACTGCGACGGCTATAAGGATCTTTTTATCAACATTGGTCTTTTGGACTAGCTTACTCTTTGTTTTTGGCACAATGGTTCCTTAATTAAAAACGCTTATGGTTATTTTAGTTTTTTCTATCAGATGTGTCAATCGAGTGGCCAAAATGTTTACAGCATAAGCGTGATTTGCTAAGCTTCGACAGTTGACATCGTCGAGAAGGGAGGGTGATGCAGTATCTATTGCTGATTCTGCTGATCGCGGCGGCTTACTTCGTCGCAGCGTTCGGTTCACGATGGCCGCAGGAGCGCCCGCCCACCAGCACTCTGCTCGCCGGGTTATTCACCTGCGAAGCGATCATCTTCGGTGTTCTTACCGCCGGGGCGTTGGTCGGTGAGCACCCCCGGAGCGTGACCCCACTGTGCTTGGCGACCGTTGGCTGGTTGCTGAGCTCGGGACTCTGCTACATCGTTGCCGAACAGCACGAACATCCCTTGAGCCAGGCCGAAGTGGCTGAGGCCGGCCGGCAAGCCCAGCGAGTGCTCGACAAGCAACAAGGAAGGGTTTCGACGCCGACTCAAGAATCGGTGGGGCGCTAGAATCTCATCCACACAGGGGCTCCGTCGGTTGAACCGGCGGGGCCCCGCTTCTTGATAAGCGCGCGATTTTCGTGTACAATCCAATTTCGTTAATCGTGAGGTCGCGACCAAATTGCAGGACAAGATTGTCGTTAGGGGTGCCCGCGAACACAATTTAAAGAACATCGATGTCGAGATTCCGCGAGACAAACTGGTCGTTATCACTGGTCTCTCCGGTTCCGGCAAGTCGTCTTTAGCCTTTGACACCATCTATGCCGAAGGCCAAAGACGGTATGTCGAAAGTCTGTCGGCTTATGCCCGGCAGTTTTTAGGTTTAATGGAGAAGCCGGACGTTGACCAGATCGAAGGTCTGTCTCCGGCCATTTCGATCGACCAAAAATCCAGCTCCCGCAACCCGCGCTCTACCGTTGGTACCGTCACCGAAATTTACGATTATTTAAGGCTGCTTTACGCTCGGGTTGGAATCCCTCATTGTCCAATTTGCGGTAAACCGGTTAGCCGCCAAACCTCAGGCCAAATCGTCGACCAAATTATGTCCTGGCCAGCCGACACCAAAATGATGGTCTTAGCCCCAGTTGTCGACGACAAAAAAGGCGAGTACCGCCACTTGACCGCCCAACTCAAAAAGGCCGGTTTCTCCCGCGCCCGGGTAGACAAGATCGTTTACGACCTGGACGAATTCCCGGCGCTGAATAAACAGAAGAAGCATTCGATTGAGGCCGTGGTCGACCGTTTGATCGTCGATCCGGAAATTAAACAGCGGCTGACGGAGTCGGTGGAGCAAGCCTTAACGCTGGGCGAAGGCGTAGTGAAGGTTCTGAACGTCGATGAGGACGAAGAGCACTTATTTAGTGAGCATTACGCCTGTGTCGACCACCCCGAGGTGCAGCTGCCCGACATCGCGCCGCGCAATTTTTCCTTCAACTCACCCCACGGTGCCTGCCCGCACTGTACCGGGCTTGGGATTAAGCTTGAGGTCGACCCCGAGTTTGTCATTCCTAACCGCCGGCTGTCCGTTTCCGAAGGAGCTATCCGGCCCTGGAGCCGAACCACGGCGAGGATGACCTGGTACACCAAGCTGCTCGACGGAGTGGCCTCAAAGTTTGGTTTCTCGCTCGACGAACCAGTCAGCCAAATGAAGCCGGGCGATCTGCGGATTGTTTTGTATGGTTCTGGTGAAGAGCAAATTAGTGTCCGCGGTCCCGGCGGCAGGACCTACCACTCGACCTACGAAGGGGTGATTCCGAATCTGGAACGCCGATACCACGAGACCGACTCCGAATTTGTCCGCAAAGAGATCGAAAAGTATATGGCCGAGCGGGAATGCCCAGTCTGTAAGGGTGCCCGACTAAAGCCGGAGATGCTAGCGGTTACGATCAACTCTAAATCGATCGTTGATATCACTAAACTACCGATCAACGAGGCAAGTAGTTTTTTCAAAGACATCAGCTTAAATGACCGCGAAAGCCAGATTGCGAAACAAATCCTTAAAGAAATCCGAGTCAGGCTGACCTTCCTCGAGGATGTCGGTTTGGATTACCTAACCCTCGACCGTAGCGCCAATACTTTGGCCGGAGGAGAGGCCCAACGGATCCGGCTGGCCACACAAATCGGCTCAAGTTTAATGGGTGTGCTCTATATCCTCGACGAGCCGTCGATCGGTCTGCATCAGCGCGACAACGGCCGGCTGATCGAGACTTTGACTCATCTTCGCAATCTGGGTAACACCGTGATTGTGGTTGAGCACGACGAGGAAACCATCCGCTCCGCCGATTATGTGATCGACATCGGACCAGGTGCCGGCGCGCATGGCGGCGAAGTAACCGCCAGCGGTACCCCGGAACAAGTTGCCAGATCCGGCTCAGTCACGGGGCAGTACTTATCTGGCAAAAAATCGATTGCCACCCCGGCCAGCCGCCGCCGCGGTAACGACAAATCGCTGACTATTAAAAAGGCCGCCGAGCACAACCTAAAGGACATCGACGTCAACATTCCACTGGGCAAATTCGTTGCCGTTACCGGCGTGTCCGGTTCTGGCAAATCCAGTTTAATTAACGACATTTTGGCCAAGAAACTGGCCCAAACCTACCACCGCGCCGGCGATTTGCCGGGTAAACACGAAGACATCGTGGGTATTACCAACCTCGACAAAATTATCAGCGTCGACCAATCCCCGATCGGCCGGACACCGCGCTCGAACCCGGCTACCTATACCGGAGTTTTTGGCGATATCCGAGAGCTATTCGCCCAAACCCCGGAGGCTCGCTTGCGCGGGTACCGGGCGGGAAGGTTCAGCTTTAACGTCAAAGGCGGCCGCTGCGAAGTCTGCCGCGGCGACGGCATTATCAAGATCGAGATGCACTTTTTGCCGGACGTTTACGTTACTTGTGAAGAGTGTAAAGGCAAGCGCTACAACCGGGAGGCGCTGGAGATCCACTATAAAGGAAAGAACATTTACGATGTACTTGATATGACGGTCGAAGAATCGGTTGTCTTCTTCGAGAATATCCCATCAATCCGCCGCAAACTGGAGACTTTAAATAATGTTGGGTTGGGATATATCCACCTTGGCCAGCCGGCCACCACTTTCTCTGGCGGAGAAGCCCAACGGATCAAGCTGGCGACTGAACTGGCCCGGCGCTCAACCGGCCGGACGCTCTACATTCTCGACGAGCCGACCACGGGTCTGCACTTTGAGGATGTTAAGCATTTACTATCGGTTTTGAACGCGTTGGTTGAGAGTGGTAATACGGTGCTGGTTATCGAGCACAACCTGGATGTGATTAAATCGGCTGACTGGCTGATCGATCTTGGGCCTGAAGGCGGCCAGGGCGGAGGAGCGATTGTGGCCGAAGGTACTCCTGAACAGGTCTCCAAAGTGGCAAAATCCCATACTGGCCAGTATTTAGCCAAAGTCTTAAAGACCGCGAAACCTGAAGCCAAAATCACCCAACCGGCTTAAAATATAGCCATGAGCCTCAAAGACAAACTGGCGAAACTGCCTTTGGTGCCGGGCGTTTATTTTTTCAAAAACGCTAATGGCGACATTATTTATATCGGCAAAGCCGCGGTACTGCGAAACCGGGTTGGTTCGTATTTC
The DNA here is from genome assembly GCA_964547425.1 of uncultured Candidatus Saccharibacteria bacterium. Lineage (GTDB taxonomy): Bacteria > Patescibacteriota > Saccharimonadia > UBA4664 > CAZJNH01 > CAZJNH01. The sequence continues at coordinate 83,711 of CAZJNH010000002.1, forward strand.
CAGAAATCCAAGCAGCATGAGCCGAAAACTTTACTGCTGATCGATGAGATCCGCGATCTCGATTGGGTCGAAGTTGGCTCGGAAGTCGAAGCACTGTTCCTCGAATCCGAATTCATCAAGCGCTACAAACCTCAATACAACATCGACCAGCGAGACGACAAACATTGGAACTATGTCAGGATCCCAGTCAAAGAGGAGTGGCCAGCGATCAGTTACGCCCGCCGGCCGATGGATGACGGAGCGGTTTATTTTGGTCCGTTCAGCGAAGGGCTGGCGCTCAAGCGGGCGATGAAATTGCTTCGCAGGATCTTCCCGTATGTCACTCACGCCAAACTGCCGAAAAGGGCTTGCCTCGATGCTCATCTAGGGCTCTGCCCTAATCCAGAGGAAGGCGCCGTTACGCCGATCGAGTACCGCCGGCTACTTAAGAAATTGATGCTTTATCTGTCCGGCGAGGGCGGAAAGCTTATCGACGAACTTGAGAGGGAAATGAAAAAGGCCGCAAAGTCTAAGGATTACGAAGCGGCGACCGTTGCCCGCGACCAAATGCTAGACCTCAAAGCTCTGGCCAAACAGATGGTGTTTGGCAAAGAAGAATCCTTTGATCTAACCCGAGACCAGGCGCTGTCAGGTTTGGCTGAAAGGCTGGAGCTGATCGGCATTCCGCGCCGGATCGAATGTTACGACATCTCTCACATCTCCGGATCCGATAACGTGGCTAGTATGATCGTTTTTACCGACGGAGTTCCCGACAAGGCAGAATATCGCCGGTTTAAAATGCGGCTTTCCGGTAACGATGACTTTGCCCATATGCGGGAGGTGATTGCGCGCCGATTTGGTGGCAAAGCTCTCGAAGGCTGGCCGAAGCCGGACTTAATCTTGATCGATGGTGGTAAAGGCCAGCTGTCAGCGGCCCTTGAGGTGTTAACCGAAAAACAAATTCCAATTCCAGCCGCGGCACTGGCCAAACGAGAGGAGGAGCTAATCCGCTCACTGCCCGGAGGCCGCTACGAAACGATCTGGCTGCCTCGGGATTCCTACGTGCTTAAACTACTGCAGCGAATTCGGGATGAGGCTCACCGGTTTGCCGTCACCTACCACTCTCTACTGCGTAGCCAGCGCCAAACCAAATCCTTGCTCGATGATATTCCCGGGATTGGCCCCTCCACCCGCAAAAAACTGGTCAAAGCTCTAGGCAGCGGACAAGCGGTTAAATCCGCTACTGAATCTGAACTGATCGCCGCGGTTGGCCGCGCCAAAGCTAAGCTAATAAAACAACATCTTAATTAGCTTTAGCTTGACCTGGATGGTCGAGCAACCTAGGATAGAAAGTATAAATTAAGCATAAGGACTTTATATCTGGATGGATAAGCTCATCAGCTCATTAGACACCGTATTTGTAAAAAAGGCTCCTTTCCAGCTGCCCGAAAACGTTAAAGAGTGGATCGTTAAGTACAGTCCCTACATCGACTTAGTGCTGCTACTGCTTGCATTGCCTTTGCTGCTCGCAGCGTTTGCTATTTCGATGTTTGCTTTACCGTTTGCTCCTGTAGCTGCCCACACCGGTTTTACCTTGATTTGGTTCTTCGTTTTAGCCTACTTTGCCTTACGCGCGTTGGCGTTGCCGGGACTGTTTGCCCGCAAAAAATCCGGGTGGAACTTCCTGTTTTACGCTATGCTGCTGAACCTGGTCGGCGACGTTTTGAGCTTCCGAGTTATCAGCGGTATCATCGGCGCGGTCATTTGGACCTATTTCCTGATGCAAATCCGCTCTAAATACAATTGAGCTGATTTAGATCTTTATGAGCCGCCGCAGTCAACTTGAAAAAGCGCTGCGGCGCTCAGCGTCCCGGGACAAAAAGCGCCAGCCAAAAATGAAGGTTAGCGGCAAAGGCGTGTTTACTCTCAATAAGATAAAATCTTCAAAATAAACGCTCATGGTTTGCAAGCAAGCATGTGCTATTATTTGCCCAAAGAATAGGCGGCGGGTATGAGCCAGAATCAGCTTTATGAATCATTAGTTGAGGTAATTGAAGATTATTTAGGTCCAGCGGCCAGCCGATTCGTTGACCGTCAGATTACCTTTCATCTCGGCATCAAACCGGAGAACATTACCACTAAAGATCTATCTAAGCTCGTGGAATGGATCAAGGTTTCATTGGCGCTTTTAACAGATGACAAAAAGTTCGTTGATGATGCTACCGCCCGCATCATGGCACTTAAAGAATCAGCTTAAAACCCTTATGTTTAATCGCAAATTGGCGTAAGATAGATTTCGTGAAAGGCCCTATCCAACAGTTTTTAATCCGCTGGCTGGTCAACTTTGCCGGTCTCTGGGTAGCCGCCTGGCTGCTGTCGAGCGCGATTAATTACCAGCAGCATTTACGCGTTTTAATTATCGCGGCTTTGATATTTTCGATCGTCAACGCCTTAATCCGCCCACTGATTATTCTTTTAACCTTGCCCGCGATTGTGCTGACCCTGGGGCTGTTTACCCTTATTATCAACGCCTTCATGCTTTACCTGGTGACGCTGTTTTACCACCGCTTCCAAATAGTTAACTTCCGTTCGGCGGTTCTGGCTGTTATTATCATCTGGATCGTAAACTATGTATTAAACAGCTGGCTGGAGAGCCCCGAGAAATGAAAACCTTATTTTTATGGTTAATCCTGGTTTCGACGGTGTCGATGGCGGTGTCGATTCTGTTGCAGCAGCGCGGTTCAGGCCTAGGCGCGGCATTCGGCGGCGACAGCGGAATTTACCGCAGCCGGCGGGGTGTCGAAAAGGTCTTATTCCAATTCACGATTGTGGCGGCCATTGTGTTTGGCTTGTCGGTGATTTTGGCTATCTTATCTAAATAAATGTTTTCGTACTTAAGATTTCGCATTAAGCGGCAATGGCGGCGGGGGCGCCGGACGTCCCGAACCTATCGGATCTGGCTGCTTAATTATTTTTATCGCCATGTCTGGGGAAAATGGCGCCAGCTTGGGATTATTCGCCGTTTCGTTATGGTCTGGTGGGGGCTTTTACTGATCTGTTTGGTCGTTTTGCTCTACCAAAGCCAGGCGCTTCAGCGGTTTTACGTTGGGCGCCAGCCGATTAACGGCGGCATCTATAACGAAGCGGTGGTTGGGCAGGTGAAGACGATCAACCCGATTTTGCCGGACAACAGTGCCAGCGTTGATGTTTCCAGGCTGGTATTTTCCGGATTAACTCGGCTGACGCCGGATGGCAAGCTGGAAGGCGACTTGGCCGACAGCTGGAAGGTGAGCGAAGACGGGCTAAAGTACACCTTTAAGCTAAAAAAGAACGTTAAATGGCAAGACGGTGTCGGTTTCGACGCCAGCGACGTGGTGTTTACCATTACCGCAATCCAGCATCCGGATTCGCGCTCGCCTTTGGCTGCTGACTGGAAAGGGGTGAAGGCCTCCGCCCCCGATAATCAAACCGTGGTGTTTACTTTGCCCAATCCATACGTCGGATTCGTTTATTTGACCACCGTCGGCATTTTGCCTCGGCACTTGCTTGAATCGATCGACCCATCGACCCTGCGGGTCATCAACTTTAACCAATCACCGATAGGCACCGGCCCGTTTAAGGTCAAGAGCTTTACCCCGGGCAGCACGGCAGTAATGGAAGCCAATCCGAACTATTTTCGCGGCCGGCCGAAACTCGACGGTTTTGAGCTGCGGTTTTTTAAGTCAGCCGATCAGGCGCTGGAAGCTTTTACTAAGCGGCAGGTCAACGCTGTGTCGCGGTTAGAGTTTTCTCAAACCGATCAGGCCGCCAAAATTAAAGGCCTCAAACTGCTGCGCTACCGCACGACCGAAGAAACCAACCTGTTTTTGAGGACCCCCGTTGCGCCTTTGGACGACAAGCAGGTCCGCCAGGCGCTGGTGCTGGCGACCGATCGCAGGGCCATAGTAAGCGGCACTCTTGGCAACCTGGTTAGGCCGCTATCGGCACCGCTCTTGCCGGGCCAGCTGGGTTACTCAGGCCGGTTCGCGCAGCCTCGGTATAACCTAGCCAAGGCCCAGTCGCTGCTTGAGGCCGCTGGTTGGAAGACCGACGGCGGAGGACGCCGCAAAAATGGCCAATTGCTTCAGCTTGAGATCCTGACGCTGAGCGAGCCAAGGCTCGTGGCGGTCGCCCGGGAGGTTAAAAAACAGTGGCAAAGTGCCGGGATTATGGTGAATGTTAAATCTGTTGGAATAGAAGAATTAATCCAAAGCCACATTAAACCGCGGCAGTACCAGGTTTTGCTGTATGGAATTGAGGTTGGTGTCGATCCTGATGTGTATCCTTACTGGCACTCGTCGCAAATCCACGATCCGGGGCTAAATCTGTCGCAGTACAAATCCTCGGCGGCCGATGCGGCCCTGGAAGTTGGCCGGATCGTTAATGATCCCGACGTTCGGGCGGGCAAGTATCAAGCATTTTTGGCAGCTTTTAAGGCCGATGCCCCTGCCGTCATTTTGTACGGTGATGATTATTACTACGGCGTGTCTGATGATGTCAATGGAGTGCAGCCGGGGATACTTTCTCAGCCGGCCGACCGTTTTTATGGCGTCGAAAACTGGACCGTCCGCACCCGCCCCTCGGTCATTCGTTAATCCTGCTTCAGGACAAAAACGACCGTGCGTAACACGCCGGTCATGCGGTAAACATGCCAGAAACAATCTGCCAGCATGATTTTGTAGTTCGCCTCGCCAAACTTTCTGATGTAGCGGTCCGGCTGGCGCAGCATTCGGGCAATGTGGACTAATCTACGGCCCGGTTCTCTACGTTTTTCCTGAGAGAATTCACCCCACTCACCGGCTAAATCAATGAATTTTTCGATCTTAAGACCGGCACCCTCTACAGCCTTTTTTACATCCTGTACTTCATCGGCCTTTACCCGCCAGGGCCAATCAACGCTACTAAGATTAATATTTTCACCGGCGAAAGTCGCTTCAACCATAGCTTTACCAGAAGTCGATAAAACGCGCCGGAATTCTTTGAACGCACCCTCTAGATCCTCGACGTGGCCGATAACTTCGCGGCTCCAAATAAGATCAACCGTGCCATCATCGGTCGAGATGTTATCAGCCGCTCCTATTTTGAAACTAACGCCCTGTACGCCCTTGGCAGCTTTGGTAGATAACTCAATGTGGCGCGGCAAAGGGTCGATTCCCAAAACATTGAACTTGAAGCGCTTCGCCAGATCAATGGCATGCTCACCTTCGCCGCAGCCGACGTCGATAACATTAGCCCCCGGTTTCATTCCGAACTCTCTAACTATATCGAATAGCACATCTGGCCCTCGCGGGTCTAAACTCTTGTCCAGCTCTTGCTGGAATGCTTCTTCGATACGGGGAAACGCATCGTAGGACTCTTCGTTTGATTGAGCTTCACTGCCTTTTAGCATTTTGCGCCTTAATCTCGTAAATAATTCCTGGTGGGCGAGAGAGGATTTGAACCTCCACGAGCTTGCGCTCACTAGCTCCTGAAGCTAGCGTGTCTACCATTTCACCACTCGCCCGTCGTCAAAGACGCCTTCCAGCTTACATAAGTTCTTCAACTTACTCCAGCTTTAAGGCGTCTTCTCGGCTCGCCAAACAACCTCCGGCTTGGTTTAACTCGCCGTTTTTGCTGCAATAGCACGCCCCACCTTCTTTTGCCGGGCTAAAGTTGTTATGCTATAAGCATGAAATCAGCGTTGGCTAAGGCTTTGGCGGCCGAATTAGAAGGGCAGGTTACCGAATCCTCCGATGCGTTAGATTACTTTGCGACCGACGGAAGTATTTTCACGATGCGGCCGCAGATTATAGCCTATCCTAAGCACGTCACCGATGTGCGCAAAGCTGTAAATCAAGTTTACGAACAAGCCAAAAACGGCAAGAAAACAGGGTTGGTGGCACGCGGTAAAGGTACCGATCAAGCCGGCGGGGCGTTGGGTGACGGGTTAATGCTGGTTTTTCCGGCTCACATGAACCACCTGTTAAAACACAAGGGTCGAACCGCGATTGTGCAACCTGGACTTCTCTACGGTGAGCTCCAGCGCCGGCTCAAATCCTCCGGCCAATTTTTGCCGCCTTACCCTTCGAGTATCGACTTCTCCAGTATCGGCGGCGCGGTGGCCAACAATGCTTGCGGCGAAAAAACCGTGAAGTACGGCGCCACCCGTGATTTTATCCGCAGTTTGCAAGTGGTATTAAGTAACGGCGACCTAATCGAGACCAAACGGCTGACCAAAGCGCAAGTCAGGCGCAAGCAGCGCCAAACCGATTTTGAAGGCGAAATTTATCGCCAGGTCGACAGTTTACTCGAAGCTCGCTCAGACGTAATTCACGAACATATTCCCAAAACTTCAAAAAACGCTGCCGGTTACGCCCTGTGGCACGCCCGGGGCAGGGATGGCTCTATTGATCTGTCGCAGCTGATTGCCGGATCGCAAGGGACATTAGGGGTAGTGACTGAGATCACACTGCGTACAGTGCCGTTTAATCCCCGGACAACCTTGATGTTGGCCTGCTTCGACACTTTAGAAAAGGCGGGGAAGGCGGTCGAAAAATTAATGCCGCTAAAGCCAAGCGCGCTCGAAGTGGTGGACATTCATCTGCTGGAGTTTTTAAAGGAACATAAACCGGCTCAAATAAAAGGTATCATTCCCGAGAAACTGCCCAAAGTAGTGCTGTTTATTGAATTCGACGATACCTCCCAGATCAAGCAGACCTACAAACTGCGCCGCAGCCAACTGCTAATGCGCAAACTGGCGTCGAAAGTAATTATCGCGACCGATCCGAAGGAGCAGGCCAAACTCTGGGACATCCGCCACAGCGCGGCCGCCGTAATCTGGCAGGTGGAGGGCGGCAAAAAAGCCCTGCCGGTGATCGAAGATGGCGTCGTGCCGGTCAAGAAACTGCCGGAATTTCTGGAGGAAGTTTATAGAATCCTGGGCAAATACAAGCTTGATTTTGCGGTCTGGGGCCACGCTGGAGACGCCAACTTGCACCTTCAGCCTTATATGGATTTATCGAAAATTACCGACCGCGACAAAATATTCCTGCTGGCCGACGAGTTTTACAGCCTGGTAATCAGAATGGGCGGCTCAACCTGCGGGGAACACAACGATGGGCTGATGAGGGCACCATATCTGAAGAAACTCTACGGCGAGGATGTGTATGAATTGTTCCGCGAAGTAAAACAGATTTTCGATCCCCTTGGCATCCTAAACCCAGGCAAAAAACTCGACGTCACCGTCGCCGACATCAAACCGCTGCTCCGCCACGAATACTCCATGAAACACCTCTACGACCACATGCCTACAAGCTAATGAAAATTGGCATTTATGATTCTGGGGTGGGCGGTAAGGCGCTTAGTTTGGCAATTCATCAGTACTTGCCGGATATCGAGATCATAAACTTCTCTGATAGCGCAAATTTTCCCTACGGTTCCAAAATTCCTGCCGAGCTACTGGGTCTGGCTGAAGCCAATCTTCTGTCAATGGTTGGCGCCGGTTGTGACTTAGCTGTCATCGGATGTAACACCCTAACGACAAATACGATTCATAATTTACGAGAGAAGTTCGATTTGCCTATCATCGGGGTAGAACCTGGAATCAAGCCTGCCTCCGCAATTACGAAGAATAAAAAAGTTGCAGTCTTCGCTACCCGAGCAACTCTATCGTCACCACGCTACCGCGAGTTAAAGCAGTTCTACGGAAAAGAAATAGAATTTGTTGAACCTGAAAGCGGAGTTTGGATTGCGAAAATCGAGTCAGGTGATGAAGACGTTGTCGATGAGATGATTATGGCTGCCAAAGATGCCGACACGATTGTCCTTGGCTGCACTCATTTCATAAAGATCGCATCATCGCTACAGGCAACTACCTTGGCAACAATGCTCGAACCGAGCGAGGGCGTTGCTAAAAGAATAAGACAGTTCATTAAATAACTCCTGGTGGGAGAGGTGGGACTCGAACCCACAAGCCTTGCGGCATTTGATTTTAAGTCAAACGTGTATACCATTCCACCACTCTCCCGTGGGGATAATTTTGGAGGCGCGTACCGGAGTCGAACCGGTGTAAAGGGTTTTGCAGACCCGTGCCTAGCCACTCGGCCAACGCGCCATAACCGTAATTATACTAGGAAGCCGCCCTTCGGCGGCGGGAATAATTCCTGGTGCGGGTGATGAGATTCAAACTCACGACCTCCTCCTTGGCAAGG
>CAZJNH010000003.1:0-59413 GCA_964547425.1 uncultured Candidatus Saccharibacteria bacterium
TTTCCTTTGACGTCGTCCAGTCGGTCCTGGCCGGCAACGGTCTAGGTACCAGTGGAGATGGCTTAGTTGTTAACACCGGCACTGGTTTGACGATTACCTCCGACAATGTTGCCATCGACCAGGCTTCATCCCTAACTTGGACCGGTACCGAGACCTTTACACCGAGCGGTAGTAACGGCTTTGCTCTCAACTTAGATTCCAACTCTTTAGCCACCATCAACCAAACCTTCACCTCCACCACTACCGCCGACGGCCTTACCTACACAATCACCAACCAATCCACTTCGGGAACCCAGCATGGTCTGGTGATTTCCAACGCCGACGACGCGGCGAACGCCAGCACGGAAGGTTTACTGCAGATTAACAACAACGAAACAACCGCCAACACCGTCCCGGCCTATCTCCAGATCACCAAGGCTTCGACCGGCCCAGACACTACAGCCATCGCGTTGGATGTTTCGGACTCCGACCTTGGTGTCGCCCTAGCCATTGGTACCAATGACATTACAACTGGTGCAACTACCATCTCATCGACTGAACTGGATGTCCTAGACGGCGGCGTCAACTTCAACGAGATTGGCGCTGGCACCAACACCAATGCTCTGGTCATTGGCTCTGGCGGCTCGCTCACCACCTCTGGTACCGGTACTATCACTGCCACCGATGTGGCTTGCACCGACTGTATAGCTCTAACCACTGAGACTACCGGTAACTATGTGGCCTCCATCACCGCCGGTAATGGTTTAACCGGTGACGTGGCCTCTGAAGGTTCCACTCCAACCATCGCAGTCGCCTCCGCCAACGGTGGCATTGTGGTCAACGCTGACAACATTGCACTAACCGTAGCACCTTCGGCTGACGGCCTGTCATCTACCACCTCATCCGGCTCCGGCCTGGAAGTCCTTTCAACGGGGGTTGCCTTACTCCAGGGTTGTAGCGATACTCAAGTCCTGAAATGGAATGAAACCAGCGACGTTTGGGCATGTAATGCTGATGCGACTGACAGTACTACATTGGCTGGCGCATACACTAACGGTTCGGCGGGGGACCAAACCATTACTCTAAGCACGGCCAATGACTCGATTATCATCAGCAACCCGTCATCTTCAGGTACGGATTCGACCTTTATGTTTGAGCTCAGTAACCTTTCTGGAACCGACAAGACAGGTCTCCTGATTGCATCGGCTGCTTCCGGGATGACTAACGCGATCGATGCTTCCGATGCCGACATCGTGAACGCTCTGAATGTGGGTGCCAACACCATTACCGGCGCCGGTTACTTACTGACATCAACTGCTTCTGGTTTAACGGTCAACTCAACCTCGGCTGATCTTGCTCTGACCACTACAACCTCTGGCAACATCACCGTAACGCCAGGCGGAGCGGGCGATACCAGCTTCGGTATCGATGCCGACTCCGTTGTAAGCTTTACCGCCAGCGCGGTTCCGGCGATCGACATGGTAACCATCACCAACGCGGGCCAAGGGGTTACTACCTCCGGAGTAAGTGCTTTGCAAATTACCTATGCTGGTGGTTCCGGCGCGGTTGAATCTAGCGGCGAACGGATTGACTTAACGGCGGGAGGTACTGCCGCATCAACCTGGAACGCGCTTCGAATAACGACCAGTGCTCCAGCAGCCGTTGCCATGACTGAAAACGCCTTAAAGATTGAGGGTGCAGCTGCTGGGTCAACCTCAACCCTCAATGGTGTGTTTCTTGCCAACGTCACTGGCGGTGCGGGTAATGAATATGGCTTCCATGTTGGGACTGGTTGGGACGCCGGCTTAGTCTTTGACGACACCACGCCAACCATCAAACTTAACGCAACCGATAATACTGGTGTACTAAGCATTACTGACGCCTGTACGACCTCTTGTGCCGACGCAGGCACCGCAAACAACAACCTGTTGCAGCTTCGGGACCTTAGCACTAACTTTGGTGCTGCTGTAACTTCCGGCGCGTTTATCAGCCGCAACTCGGCTTATGACGAGGAGTTCAATACCTTTAACGGCACGACTACCGGTTGTGTGACTAGCAACACGACTACAGAAACCAACACCTTGAATGCCCGGGGTGACTACGGCAGCCATGGTGGAACAACCAGTCTATGCCAGGCTAACGCCGGTGAGCTTACTTTCAGCCTCAAACTCGGAGGTACTCTGGGCGGTAACCTCTGTAGCGCAACTCAGCTTTCAGATGCAACAGGAAACGTTAACGGTGTAGAGAGAATCACCGCAACTTCATCTGCTACCGCTACTAATACCGCGAACTGCGTTGAGACTCTTGGTGGCCAGACCGCCACAACTTCCAACAAGATCTACGCTGCCGCAAACTTGCCTGTAATGGAGATGAAGGTAAGGCCTTCCACCCTTACCGCCTCGAGCAACAACGCTAGGGTTTACATCGGTGCCGCTAACAGCAACACGGCTAACACCGGTAACGGCGCAGGCGAACCGCAAAACGGCATATTCTTTACGAACTGTTCTACATATAGCACAACGGCCCCTACGGGCTGTAGTAATACTACTTGGTATGGAGTTGTCTCTAGCGCCGGCGCGGCCACGGTCGTTACGTGTACAGGTACAATGTCTACTACCAAATTCGCGCTTTTGAGGATTGAGGTTAGAGGTAGCAGTGACGTGCACTTCTTTATCGACCCAGACGTCTCAAATGGTGTTAACGAGGTAGAATGTGGCACAGGAGCGGCCACCAATGTGCCTTCGGCCAACCTGGCCCCATGGGTACAAGCTATGTTTATGACTAACACCGCAACCTCTACGGTCCTTGACCTTGATTTCATACGGACCTGGCAAGACGACAACCAGCCAACGGGTGATACAAATGATCCCATCGATAGCCAAAGTGGTGTTTCCGATGACCCGTTACAGGTTGATAGCCTTTCGCCATCCGATCAATCGGGTAAGGATTCTGGATTCGACGGCAGAGTCTTGTTGTCGCAATTTATGGCGCAGACGGATGATGAGAACCAGGCTGTGTTGACTTCGGGTAATGAGATCGATACTGATAGGTTGGTGGCGAAGGGTGCGATTGTGGCGCCGACTGTGACGACCGACAAGCTGCAAACTAATTCGGTGGAGGCGGCGACGGGGAAGGATATTACGCTTAAACCTGGTGCTGACGGCAAGGTCGCGATCCAGGGAGCCGATGGAGCTGTCGCGAGCATAGACGATAAAGGTAACGCGGACTTTAACGGCTCCGTTTCGGCCGATCAGATAAGCGGTAACCAAGTGGTTGGAACCAATATCGGTCAGCGCTATTACACCAACGACTCGTCTCTCGAGGTCGGGGATCTGGTGTCGGTTGATCCGTCGCTCGAGCATGGTGTCAAAAAGGCTTCCGGGAAGAATGATCCGGGGCTGGTCGGTGTCGTGTCGACTGGACCGGGCCTGATTGTGGGCGATATCCAGTCGCAGGGGACGGAAGTCATCGTGGCGGCCTCGGGAACCGTATCGGTCAAGGTTAATAAAGAAAACGGCGCGATCGTGGCCGGAGATCCGCTAACATCATCTTCAACACCAGGAGTCGCGATGAAGGCAACTGGTAACGCGCCGATTATCGGGCGGTCCATTGACGCCTTCGACGCCGATGGTGTTGGCCGAGTCCTCACGGTGGTAAACAATAGCGCCGGAACCAGCGCCGACCTATCAACTGAACTCAAGGGACTGTCCGACCGCGTCGCCCAGCTGGAGCAGAAGCTGCCGGCTGATGGTACTACTCAGACGGGGACAGACGCGACGGCTCAACCTACCGGTCAGCCTGCTCAGAGTGATCAAACTACATTGCAGAACTTAAGCGTTCAATCCGAGACGGTAGCCATCGACCTAAACGTAATGGGAACCCTGGAAGTAGCTGGCGCGCTAACTATCGGTGGCCCGGCCGAATTCAAGGCGCCAAGTACCTTTGACTCGCTGGTAGCTTTCGTTGGTAACGCCATCTTCCACGGTAACGTCACCTTCGAGAAAGCGCCGACCTTTAGCAACAACACCGCCGGGTTCGCGCTCATCAAGACCGGCGAGCAAACGGTTCACATCGACTTTACCGACGAATACGCCACGCTTCCGGTGGTCACTGCCAGTGTTGGCAACGGCAAATTCGCCAGCTACTCGATCAATAACGTCACCACCAAAGGCTTTGATATCGTGTTGAAGGACGTCTCAACCGATGACCTCAACTTCAACTGGATCGCCATCGCCGCCAAAGACGCCCAAACGGCGGTCAACCATCCCTAATAAGATATAATTACTTGTAATGCTAAGAGGGTGGAAGAAACTGTTATTGGTATTGCTGGGCTGTATTAGCCTCAGCTTCTTGCTTTACGCCTTCAGCTTGCACGGCGCTTTTGTCCGAGACGACTTTTTATACGCCGACCGTACAGATCTTCATACTAAATCGGCGCTTTGGCATTTGTGGGGCCAGTCTTATACACCACTGAACAACCACATCGGGGTTTATCGGCCTTTGACGTTATCGACTTTTGCTATTAATTTCATTGTTTTCGGCGGTGGTACGACCAGCTTCCATGTCGTCAACGTTATTCTCAACGGAGTGGTTATTTGGCTGGTTTTCCTTCTGGTACAAGCATTATTTGACGACGATAATCTAGCAATCCTGGCGGCACTTTTGTTCGCGTTCTTGCCGATACATACCGAAGCCATCGCGTTCGTTAAGTCCAGGGATGAGATATTGGCGGCGTTATTCGGTCTTCTTTCCTGGTTGAGTTTCATTTATTCGCAGAAAAAGAAAAAACTAAAATACCTCTGGCTGTCGCTCAGCTCGGCTTTTTTTGTACTGACCCTGCTCTCAAAAGAAACCCTGCTTACATTACCTGCGATTTTTATATTGGTGGCCTGGCTAAGAGGGGAAGCGAAAAAAATCAAAGAACTTATAGCGATTGGCTTGATCTATGCCGTGCCGCTGATACCGTACTTTTTTCTCCGCTGGCGCGTCTTAGGCCCTTCTGCGTTCGGAAACGACAATGCACTTTATGACATCAACCCCCTTAAAGATGCAGGATTTATTACTAGATTCGCGACTGGGTGCAAGCTGGCGTTTTTGATGTTAGGCAAAACCCTCTTACCTCTGAATCTAACCGCTACATACAACTTCAACAGCGTACCCTTGATATCCAATGTCTTCAGCTCGTGGGAGGCAGTTGTAGGGCTGCTAATGCTGCTGGCTTTACTGTTCGCAGCGATTTGGCCCAAGTTCCCGAAGATGATACGAGTTGGGAGTATCGTTTTGCTCGTGAGCTACTTTATGGTTTCAAAATTTCTCTTCTCGGGCGGGGAAATAACCGGTGAACGCTGGATGTATTTTCCTTCAATCGGCTTAGTTTTAATTGGCGCCTATTTACTCGAGAAAGCGTTCAAAAAGAAAGAGTGGATTGGACTGGCTATTTTGGCTCCATTGCTCGCTTGGTATGGCTATGCCGCTATTAATCGCAACCTTGCCTGGATAAACCAGAAGACGTTAGGAGAAAGTATGATAAAGACCTCTCCCAACAGCGTTGTTAGCTACCTTTCCCTAGCTGGCTGGTACTACACCAGACAAGAGTATCCTGAGGCTGAGAAAGTAATAGACAGAGGTAAGCAAGTGGATCCCCACTACCCACCGCTACAAGAATTTGTTGGCCAGTTGGAGTTCAAAAAGCACAATTACGAGGCCGCGGCAGCGGCTTATCGAGACGCAATCGAACACCACGATCAGGAATATTTTACTTTTGTTTCGTACGCTCAAAGCCTAACCAAAGCCCATCATTATCTCGATGCCATCGACCTTATCGATAATGTACTAAAACCCACATTCAAGGATCCTCAGCTGGAGTTCATAAAATCGGTCTGTTACTTCAGGCTGGGGAATAACAAAAAAGCCCTGGAATACTTTGACTGGGGACCAAACTTAACTCTGGAGCAAAAGTGGATTCACGTAAAAGAGTACTAAGTCCGAACAGGGAGGGTATTACTTCCAGGAGATTATGGGAAATCGTTGCAATTATTGCCGTATCAACAGTGCTGCCGACGATCCTGCTACTAGGCTCTTACCACAAGGCTGTTGCAAGGTTTGAGGCTTTAAGTGAGTTGAGCCCGGCAGAACACACTAAAAAAGTAATCGAACTTGTTAACGCGTTAATACCAACTCAAAGTGATGAAATACCAGAGGTACTAACTTTGATTGACCCCTCAAAACTCCCGAATGATCCGTTTTTTAAAGATGCTCAAAAGGACGACGAGTACTTGATCTACCACGTCAGCGGGCGGCAGGTTTTATATAGGCCATCCGACAACAAGATCATCAACAAGTCAGGATTTTCTACACCTTAAGTTTGTAGGCGACGGCCATGCCTTGGTTGAAGTGGACGCATTTTGATGTTTTGATGCATTGATGATATGCTTTGACTATGAGAACAACTATTACGCTGAACGACAAAATCTATAAGGCACTGAAGGTAAGAGCGGCTGAAAGTGGAGAGTCTATCTCGGCTATGGTTGAGGACGCAATAAAATACCAAGTCCTCGAAGACTTAGCGGACATTAAGGCTATCGAAGAGCGGAAGAATGAGCCATCCATCGATCTAGATACATTCGTGAAGTCTCTCAAAGCCGATGGCCTCCTTTAAAGTCGAGCTTAAGAAGTCTGCCAGCAAGGAAATCCGGAAACTACCAAAGTCTGTCCGCCAAAAAGTAATCGCGAAGATCCAGAGGCTGGCGAATAACCCTATTCCTGCATGGGCAGAAAAAATCGCCGGTACAGAAGCTACTTATCGTTTAAGGCAAGGTGACTATCGTATCTTGTACGAGGTTGAGGGCAAACGGCTTATCGTCCTAATTATTCGAGTGGCTCATCGGCGCGAAGTCTATCGCAATCTTTAAGCCGTCAGTTTGTAGGCGACGGCCATGCCTTGGTTGAAGTGAGTGACTTTTCTGATTGTTAGCCCCGTTGATTTGATGGTTTTCTCGAGGTGGTCTATAGAGAAGTGGCCCATATGGGCGTTGTGCCAGACCTTGCCTTTGAACTTTTCCCAGATGCCGAAGACGATGCGAAAAGGGAGATTGCCTGAGTCTACTTCGATAATGATTGTGCTGCCGGGCTTAACGACTCGCTTCATCTCGGCGATCGCGACGGAAATGTCGTAAAGGTGCTCGATAACTTCTGTGCAAATTACAACATCGAATGAGCCGGACTTGAAGGGAAGCTTGTGGGCGTCGGCTTGCTGGAGGTCCAGTTTCCGGTAGCGTTTCTTCCCGTAGGTGATCGCATCGGGGTAAAGATCTACGCCGGTCAGCTGAGTTTTGGGAAACCGTTTTGAGACTTCATTGAGGAACCAGCCGGAGCCGCAGCCGACGTCGAGGATGGTTTTCGCATCGGCGGGAATAAGGTCGAGAACGGCCCGTAGTTTGCCTAGGTGCCAGATTTTCTGCAGCCAGTTTAAGGTCTGGTAATAGTCCGGCGGGACTTGCTCCAAAATCTTCTTTAGTTTGGCATCAGGTTGGGCTGGCATATACTTTAGTGTAATGCTTAAGGGGTTTTTGGTTAAGAACCGTTATTGGCTGGTGGCGCTCGGTTTCTGCCTGGCCATCAGCTTTATTTTGTACGGCTTTAGCCTCCACGGCGCGTTCGTGCGCGATGACACTTTGTTTTCGCCGCGGACCGATCTGCACTATGCCGGATCACTCGGGCAGGTATGGTTCCAGACATATATTCCGGGCATCCGGGAGGTTGGGGTTTACCGCCCATTAACGATTTTTACGTTTGCGCTGAACTTCGTCGTCTTTGGGTCATCGACGGTTAGCTTCCATGTCTTTAACGTCATATTAAACGCGCTGAACATTTTCCTGGTCTTCGCCATTTTGCGCCGGCTTTTCAAAGAAGAGATGGTAGCGATTTTCGGCGCCGCGGTGTTTGCTTTCTTGCCAATCCACACCGAGGCGGTCGCCTTCATTAAATCCCGCGATGAGTTGCTGGCGACGTTCTTTAGTTTGCTGGCTTGGCTGGTTTTTATCCGGGCCACCAAGGCGAAGGAGATTAACTTCAAGAAGCTGTGGCTCTCCGCCGGCTTTTTTGTGCTGGCCGTTCTAGGAAAGGAGACTTTGTTTAGCGCTCCGGGAGTATTCTTGGCGGTGTGGTGGATGATGGATCGGCCTAAAATTAAGGATCTGGCCCGGGTTGCCTCGGTTTACGCGACCGCCGGAGCTGGCTATTTATTGTTGAGATTGTCGGTTCTTCACCAATACGCTTTCGGTAACGACAACGGTGAGTTTGTGGTGAACCAGCTGGTCGGGGCCAGCTTAGCGGAGCGCTTGGTGACCGGGTGTAAGATTGCCTTTTTGATGTTTTCAAAGAGCTTTGTGCCGTGGAATTTGAGTTCGGTTTATAACTACAACCAGGTACAGGTAACTTCGAATCTGTTTGGATCCTGGCAGGCTTTAGGCGGTCTAGCGATGTTGCTGGGGTTATTGGCGCTGGTTGTAATGGGAATCAGGAACAAAGCCTGGCAGTGGGCGGGAGTCGGCGCGGCGATCACTCTAATCTCCTACGCCATGGTTTCGAAGATGATCTTTTCGGGCGGGGAGTTCGCGGCTGAGCGGTGGATGTATTTTCCGTCGATCGGCTTTGCTCTAATTCTGGGCTGGGGGATCGCTTGGCTCTACCGGCAGAAACAGTGGCTAGGGTTGGCAGTAGGCGGTGCTTTACTGCTTTACTACGGTGCCGTCACGGTGCCGCGCAACTTTGCTTGGCTAAACTCCCGGACCGTCATCGACAGCTTGCTGAAGAGCGCGCCAAAGGCCGCCATAACCTACCAGACGCAAGCGTCATGGTATCTGGACCACGGCGACCCTAAAGCCTGCGAGATTGCCGCCAAAAAGGCGTTGGCAATCTACCCCGATTACTGGGAGGCGTACGAAATGCTGTCCAGGGCGGCCTTTGCCGAGGGCGACTGGGCGGCCAACGACCGTTACTTTACGCGGGCCTACCAGCTGGCGGCACCTTACACTACTATCCGCAGCCGGATCAGCCACGCGGAGGCGCTACTGCGGTTGAAACGTTACAAAGACGCTATCGCTGCCGCCCAACAGGTAATGAGGTTGGCGCCGACGAGGGAAGCGTATCTAATTATCGCGGCGGGCAGCTATAAGCTCTACGGCCTCGACGTTGCCAAACACTTTTTGGGCCGCAGCGGCTTTCCGGTCAACGAGGAAATCAGGCAGATGAAGGAGCTACTTGGTGAAAAATAAATCGTTCGGTCTGAAGTTACCGGCTGTGGTGATTGTTTTGGCGGCTTTGCTGCCGGCCGCTTACTTTTTCGGCACGTACCGGAGTATTGTTAACCGAGTTGACCCAAAAACCGTTGATCAAGAGACGCTTCCGGAGAGCGCCGCCGATATCGTGAATAAATTAGTCGTGGTTCCGGGCGACGAGGCGCCGGAGCAGCTGACCGTGCCCAAGGCCTCGCATCTGCCGGCGAATTTTATATTTAAGCAGGCCCAGGAAAATGATATCGTCCTGCTTTACCAGCACGCAGGCCAGGCGATTTTATACCGCCCATCGACAGGGAAGATTATCGCGGAGTATCCGGCAGACTCGTTTCGGAAGCGCTAGGCGGCTCAGTTGAACTTATCTTGAGGATTTTTATACAGCTTTCGAAAAAGACATGCCAACTTAGTTTGGAAATTCCAGTAACGCGTTGAGTGAAGGTTATCGGTACTTCGCTGATCGAAAAACCTAACTGGCTGGCGTAGTAGGCGGTCTCAGGAAGGAAGACATAGCCAGCGGAATCCAGTCGGAGCTTGAGGATTTGGGTCAGTGCCTCCGGTTTCCAGCAGCGGTAGCCGGTGGTGGCGTCTTTGATCTTAAGGTTAAGGATTTGCCGGGCGTAGAGGTTTGCCATTCGGGACAGGATCCTCCGCCAAGTTTCCCACTTTTCGATCCGCCCGCCCGGTATGTAGCGCGAACCGATAACCAGGTCGGCGTCTTGTCGAAGCATTCGGGGGATGACTCTGGGGTCGTGTGAGAGATCGGCGTCCATCTGAATGACGCGGTCGGGATTCTGTTTGAGTGCCGCTCTGATACCGGCCAAACATGCCGAGCCGTAGCCGGTTTTGCGGGAGCGGTGGACGACTTCGATTGGCCGTTTTTTGGCGAGGGTATCGAGAATATCCCCGGTGCCGTCAGGTGAATTATCATCGACCGCGACCAGACGGAGATTGGGGACCCCAACTTTAAACAAACGCTCAACGTATTGGGTGATGTTTTCGGCCTCGTTGTAGGTCGGGATTACGACCATGATCTTGGCGGGTTTCATTTAGCCATTATACAAACCCGTTGCGAAGGATAAGAGTATTGGTTAGAATGTGGTAAAACAAAAAGCTTATCCAGATAGGGCGGATAAGCTATTAATTTTTTACGGAACTAAACGAAGGAGGAGGAGTGTTCAAAAAGACCGCAATCGTAGTGCTCGTACTAGTTGTCGCAGGAGGTGCTGTCTTCGGAGCCAGCAAGTACAAGAAATTAAGGGATGAGAACAACAAGCTCAAGAACCCGCAGGAGCAGGCTCGGATCCAGACCGACAACCTGGTTAAAGACGTAGGCAAGATTACCGTTTTGCCGACGGACGAAACCCCGACCGTCGCTACGGTGGCCGATGCTTCTAAGCTCAAGAACCAGGCGTTCTTCAAAGACGCCCAAAACGGTGACAAGGTGTTGATTTACACCAAGGCCAAGAAAGCGTATCTGTACCGCCCGTCGACCAACAAGATCATCGAGATCGCTCCGGTCAACATTGGCTCCAGTACTAAGTCTACGACCCCGGCAAAGACAACGACCAAGTAGAGTTCGCAACTAGAAAGCGGTCGCCTTCGCGGCCGTTTTTTAGTATATTTGTACTTCGCGCGGGTCCTTAGCTCATTTGGTTAGAGCGCTTCCTTGACGTGGAAGAGGTGACTGGTTCGAATCCAGTAGGACCCACCATTCGGACCTGTGGCTCAGCGGTTAGAGCACTGCATTCACATTGCAGGGGTCGTTGGTTCGAATCCAACCAGGTCCACCAGAATTTATTCCTCATACGCTATACTGTCTTTATGCCTGACAAAGCCAAAAAACCAGTCGATTTGGAATCCTTACGCCATACCCTGGCGCATACTTTGGCGGCCGCGGTGCAGTTGATGTATCCGAAAACCAAGTTTGGTGTCGGTCCGACGGTTGAGGACGGTTTTTACTATGATCTAGATCCGGGGGTAACAATTTCGCCCGAGGATTTGCCAAAGATCGAAGCCAAAATGAGAAAGCTGATTGAGCAAGATCTGCGGCTGGAGCGCTTTGACCTCAAGATTGACGCGGCGATCAAACGCTACGAAGCGGAAAAGCAGCCCTACAAAGTCGAGCTGCTAAAAGATTTGAAACAGCACGGGACGACCAGCCAAAAAGAGATAAGCGTAACAGATATGGGAGTGGAAAAGGTTGTTGATAAAGTTACAACTGTATCCTTCTATCGGCTGGGGAAATTCGAAGATCTCTGTAGGGGTCCGCACTTGGATTCGACCGGGCAAATTGGTGCCTTCAAACTATTGCGGGTCTCGGGGGCGTATTGGCGAGGCAACGAGAAAAATCCTCAACTCCAGCGCATTTACGGTGCCGCCTTTGCAACCGATAAAGAACTCGCCGATTATCTGAAAATGCTCGAAGAGGCCGAGAAGCGGGACCACCGTAAGCTAGGAAAAGACTTAGACCTATTTGTGTTTTCCGATTTAGTTGGTTCAGGCTTACCGCTATGGACCCCTCGAGGAACGATCCTGCGAACTGAGGTTGATCGCTACGTCCAATCACTGCGCGGTCAGTATGGCTACGAAGAAGTGGCGATTCCGCACATCACTAAGAAAGACTTATACGAAAAAAGCGGCCACTGGGCCAAGTTCGCCGACGAACTCTTCAGAATAAAGACTCGCGAGGGCCACGAGTTTGCGATGAAGCCGATGAACTGCCCGCACCACGCCCAGATCTACGCCAGCCGCCAGCGCAGTTACCGAGATTTGCCGATCCGCTACCGGGAGACGACGATGGTTTACCGAGACGAGCAGTCGGGTGAGCTCGGTGGTTTGTCTCGAGTCAGAGCTATTACTCAGGACGATGCCCACGTCTTTTGCCGCAAAGATCAAGTCAAAGACGAGGTACTTAAGATCTGGGACATTGTCGAGAAATTTTACAAGACTATGGGTATGCCGGTGCGACTAAGACTATCTCTACATGACCCGGCTGAGAAGCAGGCCTATCTCGGCGATGAAAAAATGTGGAAGGAGCTTGAGGGTGAACTAAAGGCTTTGGCCGACAAGAAGGTTAAAAAATATGAGGTTGGGATTGGCGAAGCTGCTTTCTACGGTCCGAAACTCGACTTTATGGCCAAGGACGCCATTGGCCGGGAGCATCAAGTGGCCACCATCCAACTCGACTTCAACCAACCCGAAGGCTTTGATTTGACCTGCGTAAACGAGAAGAGTGAAGCGGAACGGATTGTCATGATCCATGCCGCCATCGCCGGCTCCTTCGAGCGTTTCTTGGCGGTCGTCATTGAGCATTTCGCGGGCAAGTTCCCGCTGTGGCTGTCGCCGGAGCAAGTTAGGCTGATTGTCGTCAATGACACAAAGTCCTTAGCTAAATTCGCTAGCACCATTGAGACCCAGCTAAACCAGGCGGGTTTGAGAGTCTCGGTCGACAGCTCGAATGAATCGGTCGGCCGCAAGATCCGCGAGGCTGAATTGATGAAGGTGCCTTATACGCTAGTGGTCGGAGACAAAGAGGCCAAAAGTGGGAAGGTTACTCCAAGAATTAGATCGGAGCATGGTTCCGAGAATCCAAAAGAGATCAGCATCGGCCAATTCATCGCCACCCTCGCAACCGAATACGAATCCCGCGCCCCCCGCTCGAGCCTGTAATGGGCAATATCTACCTCGTTCGTCATGGCCAGGACGAAGACAATGCTGAAGGGCTGCTGAATGGTCACCGCGATAGACCACTGACCGAACTAGGACGACAACAGGCGGCGATAGTCGCGGAGAAGCTCAGGGCTAATGCTATAGATGTGATCTACTCCTCGCCGCTACAAAGAGCCAAAGCAACAGCGGATACCATCGGCAAGGCTATTGATAAGCCGGTGGAAGTGTTACCGGATTTAATAGAGCGCGACTTTGGGGTACTTACAGGCAAGCCGGCTATCGATATTCCCAAGTACAGTCAAAAGACTTTGCAAACGGAAGTAGTTAATTACTTCCTGGAAGCTGAGGGCGCGGAGGATTTCCCGACTCTACTCCGGAGGGCGAAAAAGATATTAGCCTATGTTCAGTCCAGACATCCTAAGGAGAATGTACTGCTCGTAGCGCACGGTGATATAGGCAAGATGATAAGAGCGGCTTATCACAACTGGGACTGGCTGAAGGCTCTTAAAACCCCGTATTTCGATAACACTCATATCCTCGACTTGATGTCAGACAAAGATGTTGTCGAATAGCCGCTTTAAGGAGGATGTTTATACGATAGTGAGGCAGATTCCGCACGGGCGGGTGATGACTTATGGGCAGATCGCGGCGCTGTGCGGCAGCCCGCGGGCCGCTCGACAGGTCGGGCAAGTGGCGCATTGGGGGCCGATGGATTTGCCATGGCAGAGGGTTGTGAATAAGGATGGCGGTTTGGCTCGCGGATACACTACCGGTGGACTAGAGGCGCATAAGCGCGCACTGGAAGCCGATGGCGTTGAGGTCAAAGGCTATCGAGTTAATGTTGAGGAACTACTTTGGTGGCCTCCGAAAAGCTAGTTGCCATTGTTGGGCCGACGGCGAGCGGGAAGTCAGACTTAGCGATTGAGCTAGCGGAGAAGTTTGATGGTGAAATTATCTGCGCCGATTCGCGGACCGTTTATAAAGGCATGGACATCGGGACCGCTAAGCCTACGAAGGAAGATCAGGCGAGAGTTCGGCACCATCTGGTGGATTTAGTTGAGCCCGGAGAAGCATTCAGCGTCGCGGACTTTAAGCGGATGGCGGAGCAGGCGATTGCAGATATTCAAGCTAGAGGTAAAGTGCCGATTATCGTTGGCGGCAGTGGTTTATACATAAGCGTGTTGTTGTACGATTTTCAACTGCTGCCTCCCGCCGACCACGCTTTCCGCCAACAGCTCGAGGAGCTAACAACCCCACAATTGATCGAGAAACTGGAGCAAGTAGACCCCGATTCGGCCGCCGCCATCGATACCAAAAATCGGCGCCGGGTGATCCGCGCGATTGAAACCGCAGGGCTGCCAAAGGTTCGGCTAACAGCCCTCCGACCAAATTGTTTGCTCATTGGAATCGGCCTGAACAAAGAAATTCTGCGGCAACGAATCACCGAAAGAGCCGATAAAATGATTGCGCGGGGACTGCTAGATGAGGTCCGATTTCTTGGAGAAAAATACGGCTGGGACAGCGAAGCGATGACAGGGATTGGTTACCGGGTGTTCAAGCGAGCGGCACTTGGCGAACAGATGGTCGACGAAGCCAAACAGCAGTTTATCAAAGGCGATATCGCCTTAGCCAAGAAGCAAATGACTTGGTTTAATCGCGACAAAAACATTCAGTGGATCGAATCTCCTACGGAGGCGGCAGACCTAGTTAAAAAGTTTTTAGGCTAAACTAGTCCTATGCCAACGTTCGTAACGGTAGCGATCGCCAAATTTATTCTGAACTTTAACCGCTGGTTTGGGCTCGGCGGCGGCTCGGCTTTGCCTGGTTTGGTGGCCGAAAACCTCGACCCCAAGATCCTCAAAAAGCTGGCTCGCCGGATTCCTAAAGGCTCAATCATCATCACCGGTACCAATGGGAAGACGACAACCACTAAAATGGCGGCGGAGATTTTGCGCGATCACGGCCTAGAGCCGATCACCAATTCCGGCGGTTCCAACTTGAGCCGTGGAATCGTTTCGACGCTAATCGAACGAGCCAAGTTTTTCGGTATTCGAGGCAAAATCGGATTGTTTGAAGTTGATGAGGCAGCCATGCCGGAGGTGGCGGCCGCGGTGAAGCCGGGCGTGATCATTGTCCTGAACCTGTTTCGTGACCAGCTGGACCGTTACGGTGAACTCGACCGGACAGCCAGTTTAATCGGCGGAGCTATCGCCGCGACTTCAGCTAAGGTTTATCTCAACGCCGACGATCCGCTGGTAGCATCGTTGGCCAAGTACGCCAGAAAGCCCGACAAAGTCCGCTACTTCGGCATCAACTCGACCAAATCCCAAAAGCTTAAAAACGACCACACGGCAGACTCGATCCACTGCCCGGTCGACGGCAAGCCGCTGAAATACTCGACCGAATTCTTCGCCCACGTTGGACATTACAGCTGTCCTAGTCGCGACTTTAAGCGGCCCAGCCCACAGATTGCCGAAACAGGTATCAAGCTGCAGCTGCCTGGGCTGTACAACCTCTACAACGCTTTGGGCGCGTTGGCTGTCGCCGACGCGCTTGAGTTTGAACGTGCCAAATCTATCCAGGTTCTGGAAAAAGTGGCGGCTGCGTTTGGCAGGGTCGAAAAGGTTAGCATCGACGGCAAAGAAATTTACTTAATGCTGATCAAAAACCCGACAGGGTTCAACCAAATCATCCAGACTTTTTTTACCTCCCCGTCATTGCGAGGAGGTACGACGAAGCAATCTGGAAGATCGCCGCGCTCCGCTCGCGATGACATTAAGGTTTTGATCGCAATCAACGACAATTTTGCAGATGGGCGGGACGTCTCGTGGTTATGGGATGCCGCGCTAGAGGAGTTTACCGGGAAGAAGCTAGAGGTTATAACGTCTGGCACCAGAGCGTATGACATGGCGCTGCGGTTAAAGTACGCCGAGGTTAAGGCCGAGGCTGAGATGGATTTGGATACTGCGGTCGAGAAGTTTTTGCGTGGAGTGAAGAAAGGCGAAACTGCTTACATCCTGCCAACTTATACATCAATGCTGGCCATCCGCAAAATGATTGCAACCCGCGCGGGCCTGGAAGGATTCTGGAAATGAAGCTGACGATTGCGCATTTGTATCCGCAGGAGATGAACATTTACGGCGACCGCGGGAATGTCATCACATTGCTCAAGCGATGCGAGTGGCGGGGAATCGAAACCGAGCTGAAGTTGGTTGGGCCGGGCGACAAGTTTGACTTTAGTTCAGCCGACATTGTTTTTGGCGGAGGCGGGCAGGACCGGGGCCAGTTGTTGATCGGTGAAGATCTGTTGAAGCGCGAAAAGAACCTTAAACAAGCGGCCGACGAGGGAGTGTCGATGCTTCTAGTCTGCGGACTGTACCAATTGTTCGGCCGCGGTTTTACGACCATCGAAGGCCATGAGATTCCGGGCATCAATGTCTTTGCTGCACGGACGGTCGGCTCGGAGCACCGGATGATCGGCAACATCATTGTCGACAGTAAATTTGGCAAGCTGGTTGGGTTTGAAAATCATAGCGGCGAGACTTTCTTGGATGATGGCCAGGCTTCGATAGGCAAGGTCGAGCAGGGATGGGGGAACGATTATGAATCGGGGTTTGAAGGAGCGATTACCAAGAACGCGATCGGGACTTATTTGCACGGGCCGATTTTGCCGAAGAACCCAGTCCTGGCTGACCATCTTATCCTGACTGCCTTACGGCGTCGCTACGGCGACAAAACTCAACTCAAAGAACTCGACGACTCGCTGGAGCACAAAGCCGCGCAGACCGCCGCTAAACGGCCGCAGTAATCGAAAAGGGAACGACCCTTCTTCGTCTAGAGAATTATTACTTGGATTGTTAAGGGTCGCACCCTTTCCGAAGAGCGCTCGTCAACAAGGTCGGACCTTATTCAAACTAAAAAAGTCCGCGGGTCGCGGACTTTTTTAGTGCAAAGAGTTTACTTAACGTTCTTGCGAACGCGGTCTAAAACGTCTTTGGCCAAATCGCGGCCACCCAGACCGAAGGCCAGACCACCGGCTAGAGCCACCATCACAACGATGGCGGTAAACAGGCGATCAAGGAAGAGAGTGTTAACTCCCAGCTGAGCCAATGCTGTAAAGGCCACAATCGCTACAATGCTGTAACGGCTGAAATCACCCAAAAGGTGAGCGACCTTACTGCCCAAGGCTCTGGCAGCTTCGGTTACAACGCGACTGGTTAGATCAGCTACTACTACACCCACAAACACCACGGCCGCTGCCGCGAAGACGTTCGGGACGTAAGCCAGTAGCTTCGTAACCACCTCGTTGACTTTCTCCAGGTGAGCGATGGTTAAAGCTTGGAGTAAGAAAACGATAATAAAGAACCATTTAACCAAATCACCCAACAGATCAGCGACTTGATAGTCACCGCTGAAGACTTTGTCGAGCCCAACCCGTTTAGTCATGCTTCCGAGGTTGATGGTTTTGAGCACGCGAACGACGATGTTTTTTAGCACAACACCGATCACCACACCTAGCAGGAAGACGACAATGGCGGCGAGGACGTCAGGGACGCCGGCGACGGTACTGTGCACCGCATCGCCCACACCATTACGAACGGAATCGGACCAAACCGTAAATCCGCTGTCAGTCATATTTATCTCACCTCCCCTCGTAGTAACGCTAAGGCTATTATGACTCCGGTTATGCTTGGTTGTCAAACCTGTTGCTTCTGGAAGGGCTAAGCATAAGTGGTACAATTGCGGGTAATGAAGAGGGACAAACAGCCGAAAAAAGATTTACTCAAAGCAGTGGTTGAGATTCCGGCCGATATTCTGGAAGACACCGTTGAGGTGGCCGAGCAGCTAACCAAAAATTCTCCGCCGGCGAAGCTAATGGCTGAGGGCCGCAGTTACTGGCACATGCTGGGCCCCGGACTAACCACCGGCGCGTCCGACGACGACCCGTCCGGCATCGCGACCTATTCACAAACGGGCGCCCAATACGGCTTTAAATTGCTGTGGCTTGCCCCGCTGACCCTCCCTCTAATGGCGATCGTACAAGAAATGTGCGCGCGCATCGGCTTGGTGACCGGCCGGGGACTCGCAGGCAACATCCGGGCCCACTTATCCCGCAGGACTCTCTACGTCAGCGCGATACTGCTGTTCGCGGCCAACACCTTTAATCTCGGCGCCGATCTCGGCGCTATGGCCAAAGGATTGCAGCTAATCCATCCCAGCCTGAGTTTTCCGCTGGCGTTGATCGGGTTTGGCATGCTGAGTTTATTGCTCCAGATCTTCACGCCCTACGCCAGCTACGCCCGTTATCTCAAGTGGTTGGCGCTAATTTTGTTCGCCTATGTGGCTTCGGCGCTGATGGCGCATCTCAACTGGGGTGACCTCGCCCGGCACGCAGTTGTACCAGCCTTTAGCTTCAGCAAAGCCCAGATTCTGCTAGTTGCCGCCATTTTGGGTACAACCATTTCACCTTACTTATTTTTCTGGCAGACATCGCAGGAAGTTGAAGAGCAGATTCTGCAGGGTAAAACAACAATTCCTTCGCGTTTGGGATCGAACAAAGCAAGTGTCCGCAGTATGAGAATCGATGTTTGGTCGGGGATGTTTCTCTCTAACCTGGTAATGTTTTTCATCATCGCCGCCTGCGGAGCGGTATTGTTTAGCCACGGCGTTACCAACATAACTTCGGCAGCCCAAGCCGCCGAAGCCCTGCGCCCGTTTGCGGGTAACTCAACCTACTTTTTGTTCGCGCTTGGCATTATTGGCACCGGCCTTCTCGCGGTCCCGGTCCTGGCCGGCTCGGCGTCCTACGCTTTGTCGGAGAGCTTCCGCTGGAGCGAGGGGCTTTATCGTAACCTCAAACATGCCCGGGCCTTTTACGGTGTCATTATCATTTCACTTTTGCTCGGCCTCGGCCTTAACTTCGTTGGCTTAAATCCGATTAAAGCTTTGATCTACTCTGCTGTGGCCAATGCCGTCGTCGCGCCGGTGGTACTTTGGTCGGTCGTAAAGCTTAGCCGGGACCCTAAAGTAATGGGTGAGTGGGCCAACAAACCTACTACCACCGCCCTTGGCTGGCTCATAACCGGGCTGATGGCACTGACCGGTGTGGCCGCGATTATCTCACTGTTTTAACCCGTTGGTGCGCTAATTTATTCGCCAGCAGCTTAAGCGTTTTGCTGTAATGAACACAACTTTTGCGGCACTTGCCGGGGTTTGATATAATCGAGCTGATCTTAAATTGTGGGGTAACGGCCGAATATTTATTCAGCCGGCATAAGAATTTAGATGTTCGATCAACTATTTGGCTCAAAGACGCGAGTTAAGCTGTTAAGCCTATTCCTGAACAACCCCGGCCGGGCTTATTACGTTCGTGAAATCACCCGTAAAATCGATGAGCAAATTAACTCTGTAAGGCGGGAACTGTCGAATCTTTTGAGTATTGGGCTGATTAAATCCAGCACCCAAAACAACCGTCTCTACTATGAAGTTAACGATAAGTATGCCCATTACAACGAGATGCACCGGATCTTTGGCTCGCTCAAAGTCGGCAAGAGTAAGGCGCTAAAGGGCACCCGTGAAGAAGAGGAGATCGTAACCAAACTGCGTGAATCCGGCACCATAGAGGTGGCGTTTTTGACCGGCAGTTTCGTCCGCGACAGCCACAACAAAATCGACGTCTTTATCGTTGGTGATGTTAACCGAGCGAAGGTTAATAAAGTTATCGCGGAGATGGAACAAGAGCTGGGCCGAGAGTTAAACTACACTTTGATGAACTCCGAAGATTATGGCTATCGCCGGGATTTGAACGACCGCTTTTTGGCCGACATTATGGAAGCCAAGAAAATTGTTTTAGTTGATGAGCGCGGAGCGTTTCCGGGTGGCGTGAAAAAGGTTGATTTGCAGGAAAACATCGTCGAGGAAGAACCGGCTGAGTCGGATGAACCGGCAAGCGACAAGGACAAGAAATCGACTAAAGTTAAGGTTGAACCGGCGGAGTCGAAAAAATAATGGATATAACTTACCTCGGCCGCTCCGGAATCCGGATTAGCGGCAAAAACATCGCGGTCTTGATAGATCCCAGCGAAACGGCCAAGATCAAAGATGAGATCGTGGTGCTGACCGACCCTAAAGAGAGTTCCAAGTTGAGCGGCACGGGCCATATTTTGATCGACGGGCCAGGGGAGTACGAGGTCAAAGGCGCTTTGGCGGTTGGCGTTCCGGCGCTGCTACAAGGCTCCGAGTCGGACAAACCGGAAGGGGCGGTATACCGTGTTGAAGTTGATGGCTTTAAGGTTGCTGTCATCGGTAACCTTAAGGGCAAGCTGACCGACAAACAGGCCGAAGAACTGTCGGAATCAGAAGTACTTATTATCCCGGTCGGCGGCAACGGCACCCTCGATCCTTCGGAAGCCTCAGAGATTATTAGCCGGCTCGAGCCCAAGTACGTGGTTCCGGTGAACTATGAAAAGCTGGATGATTTTTTGAAGGAAATGGGCGCGCACCCCGAAGTTCAGCCCAAATTAAAATTAGCCTCCAAGGACCTACCCCTAGAAACGACCGTTACACCGTTACAGGTAACGGCGTAAGTACTAAGAGCTAAGTTCTAAACTCTAAGTAAGTTCAAAGATTAAAGACTTGATTCTTGAACCTTGGATCTTACTTAGTACTTAGCTCTTGGGTCTTAGAGTTTTCCGCTTTAGCGGACTTCTTGAGGGTGCGCAAACACTGCGTACAAATCCGCACCTGCATGCGGGTACCGCCAATTTCAATAAACTGGCGTTGCAGGTTGGGTTTCCAAACCTTGTTGGTTTTCTTGAGCGAGAAGGGGACGTTCTTGCCGAACTGCCGACCCTTGCCACAGATGTCGCATACGTATGCCATAACCGAGAAAGTATAACGTATGACGTATCCCGTATCAAGTATAAGAAGAGGCCCGAGTCGCAGTGACTCGGGCCTCTTGAGCTTTCTAGGACTTGTTGGCCTTGATGTACTCAATGACCTCCATTCTTTTCTCCCAATCGATACGGCCAGTATCCGTATAGTGGTTGAGAAGACCTTCGAGAGTCAGCACAGCCGTCAGGTAGTACCCGGCTGCCAGTAGCTGCTCGGCGCCTCCTTGTTGCCGATCAACCAGCACCAGTATGTCCCGGACCAGCATTTCCAGGCTCATCACGGCGCCTATGGCCTCGAACTTGCTGTCGGCCTGGGTGATCAAGTCATCGGTCAACAACACGATCTTGCCGGGCGTACCGGCTTGACCCTCGGCCACTATCCGCCGTTTTCCATCGGTTTCGACTTTGCCGAGCCGTAGCTGCGGTTTGGCATTCTTGCCGAGCGCCTTCGTTACGACGTCCGCAAAGGGATCGCCGGCGTTTGGTATGCCGGCAAGGTAGTCGAAGTGGAGACGAGGCGTGTACTCGATGACATCGGCCATAGCCCGGCCAATCAACTCCAGCGCTTCATCGGTCAAGGGGCCGGGCTTAGGGTTGTCCCGTGTCCGCAGATTCAAGTAGATCGGGGACAGCGGCGCGTCCGGTTGTGTTTCGTGCAGCTTGAGCTTGAAAGCGCCGAACTGGATTGCCCCGAGCTCGAAAAGCAGGTCAGCTACTTCGCCGTACAGCCCTTTGTACATTTACGCCTCCTTACTGGCGAGGATGTGACCGACGATCTTGTCCCAGTTTTCGGCTGGGTTGCTCGTCAGATCGCGGCCTATCACCAACCGTGTCGCGCCGGCTTCCAAGGTTCCGCCGGGTGTGCCGACTCGAGCCTGGTCGTCTTGGCTCGAGCTTGGCAGTCTGATCCCCGGCACGTTGAGGGCCAGGGAGTCAAAGCGACTCTCCGATCGGATCGCCGCAACTTCTTCGGTCGAGCACACCACATCAGTGAAGCCGGCGATCAGCAGCTGCTCGACGTAGTAGAGAACTTGGTCGACGCTGCTCCGGCCGTTGAACTCCTCGCGCACAACTTCGGCCGATTTGCTGGTCAATACAGTTACGCCACAGGGCCGAGTGCCGACGCTGTGGCAAGCGTCTGCGAATTGCATCAGGCCATCGAGTTGTTCGGCTTCACTGTAGACACCGTTAGAGATCGCCCCAGCCATGCAGTTGAGCATCCATGGGCGGTGTTTCAGGTGCTTCTCCGCGATGGCGGCCAGCTTCGACGGGATCTCGATGATCTTGGCGTCGTCGAAGACCAGCAGGCCTCTGTCGTTAAGCCGATCGATGACGCTGTGGTCGGTCCCGGTCAGGAACAACCGGTCGACCTTAATCGCCTTGAGATGTGGAAGCCGGTCCAGGCATCCCATCATCGTCTCCTCATCCGGTACGTCTGCACTCCAAATGATGACTTCATCTGCGTTTGGCATCCCGCCTCCTTGTTGTCAAAACTGCCACCGTTAAGTCTCGAGGTATTCTATGCCGACTGATCTGGTTTGGCAATTGAAAGAGCCCGGATCATTACGATCCGGGCTCTGGTGAAACTTGCCAGTCAAGGGTTTGACCGGCGAGGAACGGGACGACCTTTCCGGTATTGCCGTACACGTACGGCGACTCCACTTTCCATGGCTCTTTGTAGAGCCGAATGAAGCCTTCGTTCAGTGGCAGGCCGTAGAACTCCGCCCCGAACCGCGAGGTGAAATCCTCGAGTTTGTCGAGTGATCCCATTCCCTCAAACACCCCGGCCAATGCCTGCATTGCAACCGGAGCGCAGAACACTCCAGCGCTACAGCTATCCGACTGCTTCTTTCTCCGAGGGTGCGGCGCGCTGTCGCTTCCGAAGAAGAAACAGGGATTGCCGCTGGTGGCGGCCATGAGCAGTGCGGCTTTGTCCGCCGGCCGCTTGACCACGGGTTTGCAGAAGAGATGGGGCTTCAGCTCGCCGCCCATCAGGTCATCAACCGTCATCATCAGATGATGGACGGTAATGGTGGCCGCCACACTGGCGCCACTCTCTGCCAACCCGGCCACGAAATCCGCGGCTACAGAAGTTGAGATGTGCTCCAGGACGATCAGAAGGTTCGGGAAAGCATCGGCGATCTGCCCGAGCATCGGTAGGAAAGCGGCTTCGCGCTCGAAGACGCTGGTCTTCGGGTGCTCGCCATGTAGGCACAGCACCATTCCAACTTCCTGCATCGCGGCGAAGACGGGCCACAGTCCGTTGATGTTAGTGACGCCATCAGCCGAGTTGGTGGTGACGCCGACCGGGTAAAGCTTGGCGGCGACTACTCCCCAGCGATGCGCCTTGATGACCGTGTCCGGTGTGGTCGCATCCGTCAGCTTGATGGTCATAAGCGGCTCTGAGCCGGAGAAACCGGCGTTGATGATCTGGCTCTTGTAATGCCAGGCATCCTCCGCGGTCAGGATCGGTGGATCGGTGTTGGGCATGACGAGGTTTCGCCCAAACACCATCGAGCTGTAGTAGCAACACAGTCCTAACAGCTCGTCTTGGCGGAGGTGGACATGCAAGTCGTCCGGCCGCCGAATCGTCAGACTCTTACTCATTACACCTCCTCGTAGGTCGACAGGATGTCGCCGTACACACCGGGGTTCTCACCGGCGTTCCAATACGCTGTCGCGGCTTGAACCGCCGTGGCGCCAGCGTTGAGGTAGTCGGTGATATCTTGGCCATTCATCACTCCGCCAACTCCAACCATTTGGATATCACTCGGCAGGTTCCGTTTCAGCTGGGTAACTTGGCCGATTGATATGGGTTTCATTGCCGCTCCGCTAAGCCCAGCCAATCCCACGCTGATAACCGGGGTGCCAGTCTGATCAAGTTGCATGGAATTAGGGAAAGTGTTGCACGCGGCGACATACCCTACAGGGTAACTCCAGAACGTCTTGGCTACGCTCTCAAGGAGTGTGGGGTCAGAAAAAGGCGAAAGTTTGACCCCAACCGGGATGTCTTCGCCCAACAAGCGGTAAACGGCGTCAAGGATGTAACTTATCGCTGGGCGGTCGAAAGAAGCGATCTTCTTTTGCTCGCCATCGACCCAGACATTTGGACAACCGAGATTCAGTTCGACAGCGTCGAATCCCAAAGCGACAGCCCTATCGCAAAGGAGGGCGTACTGCTTGTCGTCAAACCCTGCCACGCTGGCGATCAAAGGCTTCCCAGCTTGATGGGCAGTTTGAACCATCCAGCCGGCGCGTTTCTCGTAGTACCCAAGCCCTCTGTTGGGGAGGCCGAGCGAGTTGAGGCTGTAGCCGTCACCCTTCCAGTAGACGTTGCCTTCGTTGCCCGTGCGGGCATCAACGGTGATGGAGCCGACGACGATGGCCGACACCGCGGAGCGGGCGAACTTCTCGACATCTTCGAGCGTCTTGCAGGTGCCGGCCGCGTTCATCAGCGGGTGTTCTAGCTCCAAACCAGCCAGCTTAACGGTCACGGTAATTCCTTTCGGTAGATTTCAAGGGTCTCTCAAGAGCTGGCCTATTCTAATCTGTTAAGATGGCGCTATGCAAGTTGTGATACTTATTATTGGGCTCGGATTCTCGGTCATTTTGCACGAAGTGTCTCACGGGCTAATGGCGGATTGGCTCGGAGATCCTACCGCTAGAGTGATGGGTAGGCTGACACTAAATCCGATCCCGCACATCGATCCTTTTATGACGGTAATTTTGCCGGCACTACTAATATTTACCGGTTCGCCGGTGGTCTTTGGCGCTGCCAAACCCGTCCCCTTTAACCCTCATAATCTACGGAACGGGCAGAGGGGAGTAGCGATGGTAGCTGCGGCAGGCCCGGCTACGAATCTACTCATTGCCTCCGTGCTAGCGGTTTGGGCCAGGCTATTTCCAGCCGCCG
Source organism: uncultured Candidatus Saccharibacteria bacterium (assembly GCA_964547425.1). Lineage (GTDB taxonomy): Bacteria > Patescibacteriota > Saccharimonadia > UBA4664 > CAZJNH01 > CAZJNH01. The sequence goes on from CAZJNH010000003.1 coordinate 24,750, forward strand.
ATGACACGATTGTGACTCTCATCGTCATTAACCTTGGCCTGATGGTGTTTAACCTGATTCCATTTCCGCCGCTCGACGGCTCTCGGATTGTTTACACTTTCTCTCCGCATAGGGTTCGTGAGATCTTTGACCGGGTTGAGCGGCTGGGTTTGATCGGGATTGGACTACTCATTTTGGTGGCTTTTCCGCTAATTCGGCCAGCAATCGTGGCAATTGTTTCGGGCATAGCCACCGTCTTAATCGGCCACAATCCCGGTTTCTAATTTGGTAGAATAAGGGTATCTCTGCCGCATCGGTGCTGAGGTGATATTTTCCTGATAATTCTAGAAAGGGAGTTCAAGATTGTTCTTCGCCGAGGCGAAGGAACTGAGGGCACCCACCTGTCATTTGGCAGGGAATATATCAGACTTGGCGCCATGCCGCGGAGCTGGAATGATCAATAATTTCTGGTCGGGGTGACAGGGCTCGAACCTGCGACCTCACGGCCCCCAGCCGTACGCGCTACCAACTGCGCTACACCCCGGAACAAACACTAATTATAGAGTAAAGAGATTTGGCAGAATATAAGCACTTAAAGATTTATACCGATGGTGGAGCGAGAGGGAACCCCGGGCCAGCCGCTGCCGGGGCTGTGATTCAGAATGTTGACGGGAAGTTGCTGGAAGAAGCCAGCAAGTATTTGGGGGAGATGACCAACAACCAAGCTGAGTATCTCGCGCTGAAGTTGGGAATTGAGACCGCGAAACAGTACCAGCCGGAGGCGATTGACTGCTTTCTGGACAGCGAGCTGGTCGTTAACCAGCTAAACGGATCGTACCGGGTCAAAAATACTGAACTGAAGCCTTTATTTGCCGAGATCCAAGCTATGATTGCTGGTATGAAGGTGACTTTCAAGCATGTGCCCCGCAGCCAAAACGCGCACGCGGATAAGTTGGTTAACGCCGAACTAGACCGCCAAGCGTAAGGGTTGTAAAAATTACCTATCTGGTATACACTATCCACCTGCCAGATTGCTGAATGGCTGCCCGCCTCAGGCGGGAGGAAAGTCCGGACAGCATAGAGCAAGGACGGTTGCTAACGGCAACCGAACGGCATCGGCCACTATTTCTCTCGAGAAAATAGGGACTGATGGAAGTTTAGGGAAAGTGCCACAGAAACGAAACCGCTCGCCTTTGGCGAGTAAGGGTGAAACGAGTGCGGTAAGAGCGCACAGCGTCGCTAGGTGACTAGCGAAGAAGGTAAACCCCGTCCGCTGCAAGGCGATTGACCTATTGGGCTGCTCGCTACGGTCAATGATTAGCCGCTCGAGCCAGTTGGCAACAGCTGGCCTAGATAGATAGCCATTTAAACAGAATCCGGCTTATAGGCAATCTGGCAGGCCAAAGACCCCGCTTCAGCGGGGTCTTTGTGAGATAATCGAGGAAGCTTCGGTATGAGAAAAAAGAGTGAGCTAATCTTCAACCTCTTGCTGGTGCCGCTGGACTTTCTAGCCGTCACCGCCGCTTTTGTATTGGCCTACATTATCCGGATCAAAATTGATGGTCGTCCGGCGGCCCACCCGATCCAGGCTTTTTTGTTTCTAAAGATCATCCTGCTTATCATCCCGGTTTGGCTGTTTATTTTCGTTATCACCGGAATGTATAACCTGACCAGCCAACGCGGCCGGTTGGAAGAGGTAAGCAAAGCCTTTGTGGCCGTCTCCGGCGGGACGATGTTTATGATTTTGATCGACTTTTTGTTTCGCCAGCCGATTTTTCCCTCTAAGGCCGTGCCGATTTATGGTTTTTTCCTGTCGCTACTTTTCGTCATCGCCGGCCGCCAAATTATCCGCAAAATCCAGCGGTATTTGTTCACCTACAAGGTCGGTATTCGGCGGGCGGTCCTGATCGGTAGCGGCCCGATAGCCCAAAAGATATTGGATGATCTCTCAAGCCGCCACAGTGGTTATGAGGTCGTCGCGGTGGTTGACGAGCGCCAGCCAAAAACCACGGACTTTGAAGGGCTCGAAACGTATCGAGATTTCGATGAGATGATGAAAAAACACCGCGAGATCGATGAAATGATTCAGGCTGATTCCGGATTTGAAGCGGAAGAGGTTCTGCGGATGGTCAACTACGCCACCAACCACCATATCGCGTTTAGGTTCGTGCCCAACCAGTTTGGCGTCTATGCCATTAACGCCTCGGTTGGCACGCTGGCCGGTATGCCGGTGATGGAGATCAAGCACACTCCGCTAGACGGCTGGGGCAGAATCTTTAAGCGAGCCTTTGACGTTGTCGGTTCCGCTGTTGGACTGGTGATACTTTCGCCGCTGTTCTTGGTGATCGCAGTAGCGATTAAGCTGACCGACAACGGCCCGGTCTTTTTCGTTCACCGCCGGCTGTCACGGATCGGGAAGAAGGTAGGGGTTCACAAATTCCGCACGATGCAAGCGCGCTATAGCGGCAAGGATCCTGCGGGAGTATTTAAAGCGATGGGGCGTCCGGAATTGGCTAGCGAGTTTAAGGAGAACCAGAAGCTGGAGGACGATCCGAGAGTGACGCCAATCGGCAGTTTCCTGCGCCGCACTAGCCTGGATGAGCTGCCTCAATTGGTGAACGTTTTTAAAGGTGAGCTGAGCTTGGTGGGGCCGCGTCCGATCATCGAGGATGAGTTGAAGCATTATGGGAGTGAGCAAGCGGCTTTCTTGGCGCTTAAGCCTGGCGTTACGGGGTTGTGGCAAATCTCCGGCCGCAGCGACATTGGTTACGACGAGCGTGTGAAGCTGGACATTTACTACGTCGAAAACTGGAGTCTACTGCTCGACATTCGCATCCTTGCTAAAACTATTTTGACGGTGTTTAAACGCCGGGGAGCGTACTAGTGAAGGTTGCTATCGTTCACGACTGGTTGGTGTCTCCAGGCGGCGCGGAGCGGGTGATCGAAGCGATGCACGAAATTTGGCCCGACGCTCCAATTTATACGGCGGCGTATGAGCCGAGCAAATTCCCGCAGTTCGCCGGCTACGACATCAGAACCACCTGGCTAAACCGGATCGGTCTGGCCAAACGGAAGCACCAATTGTTCTCGGTTGCTCGAGCCTTTGCGTTCAGAGGCTTAGATCTCTCGGAATATGATGTTGTTATTTCTTCATCCAGCGCCGAGTCTAAATATGTAAAAACCGGCGGCGCTACCCACATTTGCTACTGCTACACTCCCATCAGGTATTACTGGAGCGATTACGACTGGTACCGCCAAAACCCACCGTTTGGCTGGCTAAATCCAGTGGCCAGACTGCTCTTGCCGATTATCATCGGTCCGCTGCGCTGGTTTGACTACCGTATGGCCCAGAATGTGGATTATTTTGTATCGCAGTCGGAGTACATCAAGGGACGGATCAAAAAATACTATCATCGGGACTCAGCAGTAATCTATCCGCCGACCGATATCAAACGCTTCGCCAAGTCCAAAAAGCGTCCAGGCGATTATTACCTTATCGTCGGCCGGCAAGTGGCTTACAAGAGATTAGATCTGGCAGTCGATGCTTTTAACGAATTGGGACTGCATTTGGTGGTCGCCGGAGTGGGCGAAGAAGTTAACCGCCAGTTACGGCGGGCGAAGGGTAACATTGATTTCCGCGGCCGGGTTAGCGACAGGGAACTGATTGAACTTTACGCTGGAGCTAAGGCGGTACTTTACCCCCAGGAGGAGGACTTTGGCCTGGTTCCAGTTGAAGCCCAAGCTACGGGCACTCCGGTGATCGCTTTTGGTAAAGGCGGAGCGGCTGAAACGGTGATCGACGGCAAGACGGGCGTACTGTTCGAAAAGCAGACCCCGGCGGACTTAATCGCGGCGGTCAAACGCTTCGAGAAACTCAAATTCGACCCTGCCGCGTTGCGCGAAAATGCCGCCAAATTCGACATCGCCATCTTCAAATCCAAGCTCAAAGCCTTCGTCGACCAAAAGGCAAACTCTAAGAACTAAGTTCTAAACTCTAAGTAAGATTAAAGTCCCAAGTCTTAAGTTTTTAATCTTGAAACTTACTTAGCCCTTAGGACTTGAATCTTAGTTCTTCTACTTGGTGAGGGCTTTTTGGGCGTGTTCGGAGACGGTTTTGAAGGCCTTGGGTTCGGAGACGGCCAGTTCCGACAAAATCTTACGGTCGAGGGTGATGCCGCTCTTTTTTAAGCCATTTATGAATGCGGAGTAAGACATATCCTCACCAAGTCCGGCGTTGATACGGGTGATCCAAAGTGAACGCAGGTCGCGTTTGCGGTTGCGCCGGTCGCGGTAGCTATAGGAAAGGGCTTTGATAACGGCTTCGTTGGCTTTGCGCGAACTGGAGCGCCGCGAGGCGATCATGCCTTTGGCTTGTTTGGTAATCTTCTTGTGGCGGCGGTGGGCTGTAACTCCTCGTTTTACTCTCATTACTTCTGCCTCAGCTGCTGTTTAACGCGGGCCAAATCACTATGGGTAAGTTCAAGGTCAACGGTGTGCGTGCGTTTAGTCTTGGCCTGTTGATGGGCCAAGTTATGGGAACGGTTGGCTTTACGGCGGAGTAATTTACCGCTGCCGGACACCTTAATCCGTTTCGTTATCGCTTTGTTGGTCTTGAGCTTGGGCACTTTTTGCCTTTCCTAGTAGCATACTTAATTCGCGGCCGGCCAGGACTGGTTCTTGTTCGATTTCGACGTCTCCGAGGGCGGAGGCGAATCGACTTAACACACCTTTGCCCAGTTCCGGCCGGGCGATTTCGCGTCCTCGGAACCTAAGAGCAACCCTGACCTTGTGGCCCTCTTCCAAAAATCGGCGGGCTTGATCTCGTTTGACTTCAAGATCATGCTCGGAGATTTTTAGACCCATCCGAATTCCTTTAACCTCGATCTGCTTGTGCTTCTTGCGGCTTTTTTGCTCAAGCTTGCCCTGTTCGTAGCGGTACTTGCCCCAGTCCAAAATTTTGGCGACGGGCGGGGAAGCGTTCGGCGCGATCTCTGCAAGGTCGTAACCGCTCTCCTCAGCTTGCCTTAGGGCGTCCGGCAAGCTAACAACCCCTAGCTGGGCACCGTCGGCGCCGATCAGACGGACTTCTCGGGCAGTAATTTCGCGGTTTAAGCGGACCTTATTGATCTTGGAACCTCGTTTAGGCGCGAGTAATCTTACCAGAAAGAATCAGGAGTGGTCAACTCTTAGTACTACGGCCGCAGATGAAGCGGATTTTCTTGTCGGTTAGCCTTACCGCCACCGGAGTCCGCCCCGACAGCTTGGAGTCGATCATCACACTGGCGTCAGGCTTGGTCTCAATCACTACGCGGTTGGCCTGGATTCTGGTGGTAAAACTCTCATCCGACACTTGGCGGTTGGTTAACAGCTGCCAAACCAAGGTGGTGATTTGGCGGCGGTTGGGCCGGTCACTAAAGCTGATGATTAGCTTGTTGGGGCTTTGAGGATTTTGAAATTTCTGATTAGTAATCCAAAGGTAAAACACAGTGGCTTCGATCTTGAGATTGTCGTCGATTTGCAGTTTGCATTTGAACTCCTCGAAGTTTTTGGTGTGGGAGAGGCTTTGTTTAATCTGGCGCAGCCGGCCTTTGGCACCGCCAGGTCCGCTTTCAACCTGCTTGTCCCAATCGGCCGGGAAGCCAACCGCCAGGTTAGACAAGAAGTAGTGCGACCCGGCGGCCATCAAATTAAAACTGGTCAACCGGCGGCTGGCCAGCAGCTCAGCGGCCTGCTGCCAGTTATATACTCCTAGCTTTTTGGCCAACGTGTTGTGGCTGCCCAACGGGACGATGCCTAAGGCGACGTTGTCTTTTTTGATCCCGTTGATGATTTCGTTGACGGTGCCGTCACCGCCGACCGCGACTATGGTGTTGTAACCTTTTTGGACCGCGGCGTAAGCCAGCTTGGTAGCGTCACCCGGGCCAGTGGTCTTTACGAATTCACCGCCGATACCCAGCTCAACCAGCCGTGCGCGCAGCCGCTGTTCTACCTGACCGACGCCGCCTCGTCCCGCTGCCGGATTAAGGATGTAGTAGTACATTAGGCCGGCTCGTCAGGCTCAGGAGAAGATTGGGGGCCGTCGGTCATTACCGTTTGCCCGGAGAAAACGGCTCCGTGGTTGATCGCCAGCAGCCCGGTGTGGACGTTGCCTTTGACCTTGCCGCTTGATTCAATCACCGTTTCACTTTCGCACTTAATGTTACCAACCAAATGGCCGCCAACCTTAACGTTTCGGGCTGACACGTTTGCCTCGATGACGCCATTAACACCGATCGTTAAGTTGCCGCCGGTTTTGATACTGCCCTTGAGCTCGCCGTCTATACTGACGTCGCCGTCACTGACCAGCGTGCCCTTTACCTTCACGCCGGTGCCAATCACGGTCTCGGTTTCGGTCATTGGGCTGTCGATTCTTTTAGCCACGGGATGCCGCCTGCTCACTTACTTTAAATTTTGGTACCCGTTTGGTCGCCTGATCAATGGCCTGCTTTTCCTCCTTAGACAGGGTGTGCTTGCTGTGGCCGAGATCGATCGGCTTAATGTAGGTTCGGGTGTTTTCCCGGCCATGGATACTGGTAATGACATAACCGGAGTTGTGGGCGTCGAGCACAGCCAAAGAAAAACTCTGGTCACCGCCGGTATCGCCAAAAGGATTGAAACGAACTATCGAGATTTTTTGAGAAGCCAAATCGATTTGAGTGGCCAGTTTCTCGAGCGTCTCGGTAGTCAAGTCCGACCGCTTTTCAAGTACCTTAATCCGGCCGAAGTAGTCGGCGAAGTTGGACTCCAGGCTGCCGGGCGACTTGCCTCCCAAAGCGCTGTTGAATCGGCCTCCAAGCTGCCGGGTGTACCAAAACAGCGCCGCCACGGCCACTGCCAATACTGCCACGATCACAATGATCTGCACGGAGTTAAGTATAGTCGAGGGGGAGAGAAATCGTAAATACGCTGCCGGTTCCAGGTGAGTAGGCCTCGATTTTGCCGCCGTGGGCTTCGGCTACTAACTTGGTCAGGTATAGGCCCATCCCATGGCCTTCTTTGAACGACTCACGGACGGAGGCAACCTTGGCGAATTTCTTGAACAGCATATAGGTATCTTGTTCTTTAATACCCGGTCCAGTGTCGGCTACGGTGATGATCATTTGCTTACCCTGCGGCTCGACGGTTAACTGGACGCCGCCTTTCTCGGTGAATTTGACGGCGTTGTCGAGCAGGTTGAGGACGGCGCTGCGCAGTAGACGGGCGTCGCCGTAAAACTTCGGCAGGTTAGGGGAGATTCGGCAGCTTAGCTTTAAGCCCTTACTTTGGGCTACTGGCTGGAGGCTGGCGCATGCGGAGTTGGCAATTTCGGCCAAATCGACAGGTTCATGGACCGGTTTGAAGTGGCCTTTTTCGATCGTGGCGACGTTGATTAACTCGTCGGTTAAGTGGATTAAGCGGACGATGCCGCCTTGGATTAGCTTGATCGGGGTAACCGCCTCGCCCGGCAGTTTTTGGGCTGAAAGCAAGTCGGCCCCGCCCTTGATTGAGGTCAGCGGAGTGCGAAGTTCGTGGGAGGCGATGGCGATGAAGCGGTCTTTTAGTTCGGTGACTTCCTGGTCGCGGTGGTAGAGGCGAGTGAGCAGGACAACGGCCATTAACAGGAATACGATGCCGATACTAAGCAGCGACAAAATCAGATAATTACGCGCCACAAGCCCCTGATGGAATATTTCTCGCGGCGCTTCAACCCGCAGTACTAGAAGCGGCTTGCCGTAGATATCGTTTAATACCTTGTAGCCGTAGATCACGTTCTTGTCCCGCGGCGCAGTGTGAATAGGAGCCTTGGACGTGATTGCGGCTTTGGCGGCTACAACGTCCGCAGGTAAGTTCGGGTCGTTTATGGGGAAGACCGCCAATTTGAGGTGAGTTTTGTCGCCGAGGTGGTTGATATTGGCCAGGTCAAAATCGTGGCCGGTGGCGACGGTGCCTTCGATTGGCGGCTGGTTGTTACTGTCGACCAGCGGCTGGGATGATAGATACATTAAACCTTCGGAAACAATGACAAATCCGTTTTTGATGTCGTCGGGGCCGCTGTGCTTTACCAGCGGACTGCCGGGGGCGAACTGCTTTTTTAGGCTATCGGATATCGGCCTAAACTTGGCACCGTGCAAGTCGTAACCGGCCCCCCAGATTAGTTTTCCCTTCTTGTCGATATAGAGGAACAAATTATGGCCCTCGGCCTCAAAGGTCGAGGCCACAACGTTACTGCTGACATACGGGTCGTTGGCGTTTTGGGCAAAGCTGCGATTTTCGCCGCGCTGGACGAACTTGATCGACTCGTCCCATTTAGAGTAGGCGCTGGTGTAGTTAGACAGCGACTGCATTTCATCGGTGATGGCGTCGCTAACCCGGTTGACGTTGCGTTCGGTAACGGTTTTTTCGACATTATTAAAGCTGGTAAATAAGATGCCTTGGGTGGCGAAGAACAGGGCGATCGTTAACGCGATAAGTATCCCGCCGATTACCGCCAGTGATTTAGTTCGCAGGTTCCAGAAATTTTTGATCGAGAACGCCATCTATATAAAGTATACTAAACCATTATGGCCAAGAAGAAACGCAAGACCAGGAAGCAGAAGCAGCAGCAGACTCCGGCGGTCAAAGCCGCCAAGCCGGTTTCAACTCAAGTGGCCGCAACCGAAGTTCCGGCTGTTGAAGCGGAGACGGTCAAGGTCGAGGTCGGGCAGTACGGTTACGTTCGGCGTGAGATCCGCCACATCCTGTTCATCACCGCCGCTTTTGTACTGCTTGAGGTTGGTTTGTGGCTGCTGTTTGGCCGCACAAGCTTTGAAACCAAACTGACCGGCCTAATCAACCTTTAACCGCTCGAGCGGTATTGCAGCGCCTCGGCGAGGTGGCTGGTGGAGATATTTTTTGCCTCCGCCAGATCGGCTATAGTGCGGGCGGTTTTAAGCAGCCTCATATAGCTCCTAGCTGACAGACCGAATTTATCGACCGCCATAGCCGTCAAGTTAGCCGCTTCGGCTTCCAACGCACAGTGCTGTTTGATTTCACTGTTGTTCATCTGGGAGTTGGTTTTAGCCCGGCCAAATCTGGCGGTCTGGAGCTTTCGGGCGGCGAGTACGCGCTGGGTTACTGATTTGGTTGATTCCCCGGTCCGGGCATCGAGGAGCTTGTCTTTTTCGACTCTGGCCACGGTTACCACCAAGTCGATACGGTCAAGCAGCGGGCCGGAGACTTTCCGGTTGTAGTTATGAACCTGGGCGAGGCTGCAAGTACAGTCTTTGACTGGATCGCCGGCGTAGCCGCAGGGGCACGGATTTTGGGTAGCGACGAGCATAAACTCGGCCGGCAAGGTGATGGTGTTGTTGGCTCTGGCGATGGTGACGCGACCGTCTTCCAGCGGCTGCCGCAACGCCTCGAGGACGCAGCGCTGGAATTCGGGGAACTCGTCGAGAAACAGAACCCCCAAATGGGCGAGGCTGATTTCGCCGGGTTTTGGATTTTGCCCGCCGCCAATTAACGACACATCGCTTGAAGTGTGATGGGGCGCGCGGAACGGGCGCTGGCGGATCAGGCCGCTACCGCTGTGGCTGGCGAGTGAGTGGATTTGAGTTATTTCGATCTGCTCTGAAGACGTCAGGGGAGGTAATAATCCTGGCAGGGCTTTAGCCAGCATGGTTTTACCGCTTCCCGGAGGTCCGGACAGCAGGATATTGTGGCCGCCGGCCGCGGCGATTTCTAACGCTCGCTTAGCCTGCTCCTGGCCGTAAATTTCGGCTAAGTCCGTTGTGGGAACGACATCAGCATAAGCACTTTTCTTGGTAGACAAGTAGGGCTTAACCGCGGTTTGTTTAACCAGGTGGGCGTAAAGTTCGGAGAGGTTTTTGATAGGATAAATCTCGACGCCCTTTACGGCGGCGGCTTCCTCGGCGTTGGCGGCTGGCAAAAAAAGTTTGTTCAATTTGCGCTCCCTTGCTAGCCGGGCCGCGAGCAGCGCGCCTTTGACCGGCCGCAGCTGGCCGTCGAGCGAAAGCTCACCGAGCAGTAAACTATCCTCCAAACTATCCGCCTCGATCTGACCGCTGGCAGCCAAGACCGCGGCCGCTAAGGCCAAGTCGTAGCTGGTGCCGTCCTTTGGCAAGTCGGCTGGTGCCAGATTCAAAGTTAACTTTTTGGGCGGTAAGTTGAGACGGCTGTTCTTGAGGGCACTGCGCAGCCGGTCGCGGGCTTCGGCGATAGCTTTGTCGCCCAAACCGACCACCGTTAGCGAGGGGAGCCCGTGGTTAATATCACACTCGACTTCTACCAGCTGGCCTTCGATGCCGACGTTGGCCGGCGCGTGGACTTTGGCGATCATAATTCCTCCAATTAACCGCCCATTGACAGATACAATAGCGAACAAATAACGAACGGTCAAGTTTTACTTTTTTAGCTTGTTGTCAACGATTATTTACAATATAATTACTATATGGATGAACAGTTAATTAAAGCCGTTGAAGATCTCGGCCTCTCCCAAAAGGAGGCCCGGGTTTACATGGCCAACTTGGCACTCGGTCCGGCCACCGTCCAGCAAATCGCTGACCGGTCGGGCATTAAGCGGGTGACCACCTACGTAATCTTGGAATCATTGGCCAACCTAGGCTTAGTCAGCCAAACAAGTCAGGGCAAAAAGACTTTCTTTAACGCCGAAGACCCGGTCAGCTTACGCCGCCTGCTCGACAAAAAGGATCAGGAGATCAAGGAGCAGAAGCAAAACTTCGAGGATATACTGCCAGAACTGAAGACCCTGAAGAGTTTGCCTAAGGAAGCTCCGGGCGTGAAATTCTACGACACCCCCGGCGGAATTAAATCGATAGTAGCTTCGTTCTACGAAGCCCATCCGGACGCGAGAGAGGCTATTGGCATCAGTAACCTCACTCAGCTTTATAATTTTTTCCCGGAATTCGAGGCCGCTAACGCTAACCCTCAGCGAACCAGAGCCAGAGTTAAGAGCCGGATTATCTATACCCACAAGAAAGGGCCGGTCCTAAAGGACACCGACAAGGCGATGAGCCGCGTCTCACGCTTCGTGCCTTACGACAAGTTTCCTTTCAACGGCGATTGGAACGTGATCGGCAATCATATTGTGATCCTCTCCTTAAGTGGAGTTAAGCCGATCGGAATTACCATCGACAGCGAAGAGCTGGCCAGGGGCATGGAGGTTATTTTTAGCCTAGCTTGGGAAGCGGCCCAGCAATATAACCCAAAATAGCTTCCAGATTTACGTCAGATTTGTTAGCGGTTAATACATTGACGATTTAGCCGCCAACTGTTAGAATTTCTTCGCTCGCGCACCCTGCCGGGCCGGCAGTCTTCTGGCTATTTTGCTTCTCAGAAGAGCCTGCTGAAGCGTTGGTTGTATGTAAGGAGGCAGGTGTGAACACTTGGTAACGGCTGCGGCCGTGCAAGTAGTACCCCTGCCGGTGGCGATCCGGATGTAACAATGGTCGCTATAGGCAGGGCGTGTGCGTCCTTCGCTCCGATCACACGCCCGGAGCGGGGACAAAAAAGGGTTCAGCCGAGAGGGGAAGGAGTTCTAACGCAGACGCGTTGGAACGGGGGTCTCCTCGTAGCTCAAGCTCCGGCGAATAGCTATCGCCAAAGGGGGAACCCTGTTACAAACTGAGGGTCGGGTGTCTTCAAGAGCCCGGCCCTCTGCCTTTTTATCTAGCCTTTTTTATACCAATCAGCGGCGGTTTCGGGCGGAACGGGGTTGATGACAACGCCGGTCGAGAGCTCCAAGCCGCCCCATACGTTGGGCCGCGGTTCGACTTTTAAAATAAAGTGGTGGTCTTGTCCTGCCAAAGAGTCCTGCAAAAAGAAATTAAAGCTAATCCCGTACTTATCCAGTTGTTTGGCCACAATTCGTAATATCTCCGCGAAGGACTTGAGTTCGCCGCTTCCCAGGTCACAAAAGCTTGGCTGGTGCTGCTTAGGTATTATCCAAACCCCATAAGGCGCGGTCCCGGCGTAGGGACAGATAGCCTGTAGGTGGTCGTCTTCATAGATGACCCGCTCATTTTGCTGTTTTTCCCAAGCCAGGATGTCGCAAACCGGGCAGGCTCCGTGGCGCATGCGGTACTGCTCAAAGGCGATAGCTTCGGTCTCGACTATGGGCGGCACTAGAGGCAGGGCGACGATTTGAGAGTGGGCATGGGCGATGGTGGCACCGGCTTTTGGCCCGTCGTTTTTAAATACGGCGACGTAGGCGATGCCTTCGATTTTGCGCAGCGCTTCGGCGCGCGTCGTGTAGGTTTTAAAGATTTGTCCGATGTGCTCGAGAGACAGCTGGGAGAACTCCTGATTGTGGTGGGGGGTTTCGATGACGATCTCCTGTTTGCCGAACGCCTGCGGGCTGTCGAGGGAGAGGGCCGGAAACAGGTTGTCGATGACTTTGACCTGCCAATCTCCATTGCCATCCTTGATCTGGAAAATAGCCGGTTCGCTCTCGATCGCCGGACTGGCGGCGGTTTCTGAGCTGTGGGTTTCGGGATTGGCAAAAGCATCGGGCCGTTTGCCGCGCTTTGGGGCAATAATCACGTAGCGGTCGAGAAAATAATGCTTCCGGATCTCGCCGCCTTCGGTTGAAGTTATAGTGTCGAATTTTGGCTCGGTTTTAGCCATGGCTATCTGGAGTAAGCGTAACAGCTTTGCCCTGATTTGGCGAGTTACGGCAAGCAACCTAAAATGGCTCTAGTGAAGAAGAAGATTTTAATTCTGACTACGCCGCTGGGCGGCGGCCACACCGCGGCTGCCAACGCCATCGCCAAAGGCGTAGAGCAAAGCTATCCCGGCAAATTCGAGGTCAAGGTGGTTGACGCTTTGGCCGAAGCCAAGCTGATTGTGACGCTCGACAAAATCTTCGTGCCGTTTTACACCCACTCGGTCAGAAACCTCAAAGGCTACCCCTATAAAGCCTTCTACCGGGCGACCGACATAACGCATGACACAATGCGTAAACTGCTGTCGATGGTGTTTAAAACCGACGCCGAAGACATCCTAAAACGTGAGAACCCGGACGTAGTCATCTCGACTTTTTGGTTCATTGGCTATGCAGTTTCCTCGATTGTTAAGTCTCGCCGCTGGCCGAAGCCAGTTAGCGTTGTCAGCTTGATTACCGACTCGGGAGATGTCCACAAGATGTGGCTGCTGTCTAACGAGGACGCGCTGCTGGTTTCGACTCCGGAAACGATCGCGTATGCCGAGGCTTTGGGCGCGCCGCGGGACATTATGCACTACCTCGGTTTTCCGCTGGATGCCCGCTTCGCCAAGCTACCGTCCAGGGCCAAAGCTAGGGGAAAGTTGGGGCTCGACCCGGATAAATTTACGATTCTTTTGACCGGCGGAGGTCTTGGGCTAAACCGCAAACTTCTGGCACTAGCTAAGCATCTTTGCAGGCAAAAGCTGGGAGTTCAGTACCTGCTGGTATCCGGCAAAGACAAGTCAACGCAAACTCGGTTGTCGCGCCTCACTTTCCTCGACGACGCCCACGTTTTTGGTTTCGTTGGCAACATGCCGGATATGATCGCGGCCGCCGACCTCGTGGTTGGTAAAGCCGGCTGGATCTCGCTGTGCGAAGCCTTTGCCGCCCGCCGGCCGGTGATGGTGATCGACATGGTACCGGGGCAGGAAGAACCGAACGCCGAACTCGTCCACCGACAAGGGGTCGGTTGGGTGATCTTCAATCCGGAAGAGGCCGCGGCTAAAATCGCCGAGGTTGCCGCCGACCCGAAGCTGCTTAATCCGCTAGTCGCCAATCTCAAAAAACTGAATTTCGACCCGGCCGCCGCGCCCAAAGTAGCTAAATTCATCGTCGACAAATTCCTGTAGCCCCAGCCGTTTAGCCACAAACCACTCTCAGACAAAAGGAACGAGGATTTTCCTGAAAATAGAATACTGTTCCGCAGAGACGACTTGGATGAGAGTGGTGAGTGGCTAGGAAGGCGAAAAGACTCCTCGAAGGGAGTCTTTTCAGTGCATGGCCCGGAACTCAATCAGTAGGCTCCGTTGCCTGCTGAGGACATCGTAGATACTCGGGCGGGATGGGGCTACAGGCAAGATTCCAAATTTAGTAAAGGTATACTTGGTTTATGTGGGCAAAAAGACTACTTATCGCTTTATCCGCCGTCTTTATGGTGTTCGTGGCGATCTCAACGGAAGCGCTCGACCACTTCAACCGCCAGCACGCGGGGCAGCCTTACGAATACGGTGCCACTTTCTCGGCGGAGTACGCCAACTACCTGGGTGTTGACCCAAAAACAACACTTACAGCGATCCTAACGGATCTGCACCCAACCCGCCTGCGGCTGGTGAGTTACTGGGACCAGATCGAGGGTAAGCCTGGTAAGTACGACTTTTCCAAACTCGACTGGCAGTTTGAGTTGGCGAAGAAGTACGGCGCCAAGGTTAGCCTGGCGGTCGGTCTGCGACAGCCCCGATTTCCGGAGTGTCATTACCCCCAGTGGACCAAAGGCCAGAGCGAGCAAATGATTTATTCCGAGCTGGATCCGTTTATTGCCGCCGTAGTGAACCACTACAAAGTCCGTCCGGAGCTGGAGGATTACCAATTAGAGAACGAGGCGCTCTTAACCGTCTTTGGCAAATGCATGCCGTTTAGCCGGAGCCAACTGGTCAAAGAGTTTAATCTGGTGCACCAGCTCGACCCGGGCCGGCCGGTTGCCGTGAATGTTAGCAATGAGTATGGCCTGCCGCTGCGCGCGCCGATCGGCGATGAGATTGGTTTTTCGGTCTACCGTCGGGTGTTTGACTCGAGGATTACCCATCGTTTCGTCAATTATCCCTTCCCGACGCTATGGTTTAAGCTGCGCGCGGCCGTAATTGAGCGCTACTTGGGCGCGAAGGTCTTTATTCACGAGCAGCAGGCCGAGCCTTGGGGCAGGACCGACACCAAGACACTGACTCTAGCGGAGCAAAACGAAGCCTTTGGCGTTAACAACCTACGCGAAACGGCCAGCTACGCCCGGTCGACCGGCATCAAACGGATCGATTTTTGGGGAGCGGAGTGGTGGTACTGGCGCAAAGTAAAGTTCAACGACCCGTCGATTTGGGAAACCGCTCAAGCTGTCTTTCGTAGCCGCTAAGTTGTTACAATCATTTGGATGTACCAGCCCGACGAGAAAACTTTAGCCAAGTACGCGGACCTGCTGATTAAGTTTGCTTTGGGCGGCGGAACTGGCGCCAAAAAAGGCGAGACGGTGATGGTGAATTTACCCGAGGCGGCCAAAGTTTTTATTCCTCACTTGAGGCGCTCAATCCTGACCTCGGGCGCGCACATGCTGACGCTATACACAGCGGATGATGTTAAAAGCCACGAGTTCTACGATCTGGCCAGCGAGCACCAGCTAACTCATTTCCCGGACAAGTTTTATAAAGGCCTCGTCGAACAGATGGACCACTCAGTTTTCATTATCGCCGAACACGACAAGTACGAGCTAAAGGATGTCGACAGCGCCAAGATTATGAAGCGCAGTAAGACGTTCAAGCCCTATATGGAGTGGCGCAACGAGAAAGAAAACCAAGGCAAGTTCAGCTGGACGCTGGCGGCTTTTGCCACCCCGGCGATGGCTAAAGACGTTGGAATGAGTCTTGAGCAGTATTGGGAACAGATTATCCTAGGCTGTTACCTCGACGAGAAGGACCCTATCGCTAAGTGGCGCTCGATTGTGCAGGAGCAAGCACGGCTAATTAAGGTATTGGATGATCTCAAAATCGAATGGCTGCACGTTGAAGGAGATAGCGTCGACCTCAAAGTTCAGCTGGGCGCGACGCGGCGCTGGCTCGGCGGCCGGGGGGCTAACATCCCGAGCTTTGAGCTGTTTATTTCCCCCGACTGGCGAGGGACTGAAGGCGAAATCGAGTTTAACCAGCCGCTTTACCGCTACGGCAACAAGATCGGCGGGATCAAATTAAAGTTCAAAAAAGGCCGGGTGGTTGAGGCTACCGCCACCGAAAATCAGAAGGTTTTAACCGACATGATTGCGGTCGAGAACGCCGATAAATTGGGTGAATACTCGCTGACCGACGGGCGGATGAGCCGGATTACTAAGCTTATGGGGGAGACGCTGTTCGACGAAAACTTTGGTGGCAAGCAGGGCAACACCCATATGGCGTTGGGCAACGCCTACCAGGAATCATTCAGCGGCGATCCCAGTAAAGTTACCAAGAAACAATGGGCCGAGTTAGGCTTTAACGAAAGCGCCGTCCACACCGACATTATCTCGACCGAACGCCGCAAAGTTACCGCCACTTTGCCCGACGGCTCCAAAAAAGTCATCTACCAAGACGGCCAATTCAAGCTTTAGTACGACGAAGCCCTCAGGCTTCGTCGCCTGAGGGCAGTTGTTGGTGTAGTTCGACTAGCAGCTGGTGGAGTGTTTCTCCGTGGAGGCTTAACGCGTGAAGCTCGTTCCCCCAAGCCACCCGCTTAGCGTGCTTGGCCTGCTGAAGGATCTTCTCCAGATGCAGTCTGGCTGTATCGTCGAGCTTGTGCAGCATGGTCTGGGTACTGCCCCAGGCATGCCGGTTGGGGCTCGTCGGCTCAAGCCAGCCTCGGCCGTGGGCCTCGTCGAAACGCCGGATGGCATGGCGCCAAGTGCTGAGGATTTCTGCCAGCCAGTCCATCCATGTGACGGTGTCGACCTGCGAAGCCGGGGCAGACAGCATCCGGCGGCACTTTTGCAGCTTGTGCGCCAGGTAGCTGCGGGCGTCTTCAACTGGAGTGATCGGCAGTGCGGACAAGTTCGAGGCCTCGCCCCACAGCAAACCGCCGTTTGCGATGGCCCAGCGCAGATGGCCGACGAAGCCGGGTCCAAGGGTGTGGGTGTGGGATGCCAATTCCGACGATGTCGTGATTGCTAGTCCCAACGGTACCCATCTCTCATCCGCAAACCGGCGGATATGCCTGAGGTCGTCGAAACAGTCCAGCCACTCCACGATGCTCGGCTGATCTTTGAGGCAAACCACCAGGTCGAGGTCGCTGGCCAGCGTTTGGGTTTGCCGCAGGACCGAGCCGGCCAGGATGACCCAGTCGAAGAAACGGCCGGAGTCCCCATCGGTGATCTGGTCGCGGATCAGGTTCAAAACCGCCGTAAAGTCCTCTGGCTTCGGGACTTGCTTGTGGAGCAGTTGCTCGTAGGTAAAGGTGCGCATCGTTTCTCCTGTGCTTGAAACGAAAAGCGGCCTTTTGCCGCTTGCCGGTTATTATACACCCGAGTTGAAAGCGGGCGAGCGCAGGTGTAGGATGAGCGTAAGCTTTTTGCTGGGCAGCCAGCCTGGAGGGAAGCGAAAATCAAAAGGAGGCACGCAATGCCTCGCGCCAGACCAGCTTAACGGTCACAAAAACCAGACTTTTAGCTCTTAGCCCCGCCCAGTTCGCTAGGTGCTAGCGCAACCGGACAGACTAAGCAGCCGAAAGCTTATAAAAATGCAAAGTAGCGATTTGCCGCTCTTAAAATTACCCCGCCGCTAGGCGGTCTTTTTGTTGCCAATCAAAAACGCCCGAACCGGAGTTCAGACGTTTTTGGTGGAGCTGCGGGGATTTGCACCCCGGTCCGCGAGATAACGAATCAGGCTTCTACAAGCTTAGCTGGTCTAGATGTTTCTTTTCCAACCGGCCTCAAAATCAGCAAAACAACCGTTTGGAGCAGCCAGTCATCTTAGCCTTGGCGACTAGGCTGGTGCCAAGGAGCGTTCAGATAAATGTCGTCGTTTAATCCTATCTGAGTCAGGTTAATGACGGCTTTCGAACTTAAGCGAAAGCGGGAACTAGACTAGTGTTGTCAGTTCTTTTGGGTTGCCTATAACGGTGGCCACCGGCTTGCAGCACTGATCTGTCAAAGTCCCACGTCGAAGCTGATCAGCCCCTCGTTTGAGCCCAGACATATTAGCAAAATTAGGCCGGTTTTTCAATGAGCTGGTGTAAAATCGGCGTACTAGGCGGAGCAACTTGATAGGAGCGAGATGAACTTCCCACGGATTGGCGTAGCGGCGGTAGTCCGGATTGAGGATCACTTCTTGATCGGCCGCCGCAACGGTACTCACGGCCCAGGTACATGGGGAATGCCCGGCGGGGCGCTTGAACTTGGCGAAACGATCCAGGCTTGCGCCCTCCGAGAAACGCTGGAGGAGACCGGCCTGAAAGTCCGGCCGTACGACCCGGGCGCCGTCTTTACCGAGGTGGTATTTCCAGACGGGCAGCATTGGGTGACTCACTTTGTGCCGTGCGAGTGGCGCGGGGGTAATCCCGAAATCATGGAGCCAGACAAGATGGCCGAGTGGCGTTGGGTCAAATGGAGTACGATCCCCGAGCCAATCTTCCTGCCTCTAGAAAAACTGCTCGAGCACCCTCAACTTGGTTTACTCACTTCGGGCCGCCACCGCGGCGTTGACAAGCAAGCGTAAGAGGCACAATATAGTGCCAATTTCGTACCTTGATGACTGGGGGCAGAGATGACAAGTGAAGTCATGCCCGAGCTGGAAGCGATCAACGCGCTGCTGGAACGGCGGATCGAGTTGGACTACAAAGGCTGGGGTCTGATGGGGATATCGGATCCGCTGACGACTATCCTGGCCATGTACCCGGACAAAGACGATCCCAGCGGCTTCGAGATGAAGATCTTCGGCGACCGGCTCACCGTACCGACTCTGGCAAGGGTCGCGAGCTACGACTTGGGCCCGCGGATTGAACAGAATCAAGTCGATCTGCTTCGCAGTTGGGACGAACTCACCGACTCGGAGGCCGCGATCCAGATCAGCCTCCGTGAGGCCGAAGCTATGTCGGCAGGCGTGCCAATCACGTTTCTGTACTTCGGGTGCACTACCGAAGACGGCGAGGTTCTAGCCAACTTATTTCACCCAACCACTTTGCCGGCGGCCCTGTGCTGGAATTGGATCCAGGGAGGCGCCTACTGCCGGGCCAACACTCTGGCGTCGATGAACTGACGCCGCGGGCTCTCATCTTTGAAGATGGGAGCCCGCTTTGTTTCGGCGTGTAACCCAAGAGCACCCAAGTTTTTTTATCGTCCAAAAGCCGGCGATGAGCCGCGCCTGACCGCTTGCTAAGATTCCGCTTAAGTTTTACAGTTGCCGTGCAAGACACCTGTCGAGAGCACATTGGAGGATGGACATGCGGTACTGCCGTAGTCTGTTTTCGTCGAATTCGGAATGGACAGCCGGGCCGTACTGCACGGTCGAGTTGTCGGACCAGCAGGAAATGCACCACGAACCCCACCGCAACGACTGGGATCTGTTCTGGGACACCGAGGTCAACATCGCCGGCAGGATTGGCCAACGCTACATCGTGCTGGTGAAGAAGCTCAAGCCGCTGCGTGGTTACGAGCTCGTGAGGCTGACCAGCGACCATAGCGTCCTGGTGCCGCAAGACATCAAACGCAAGCTGGAAACCGGCGGGTTCTTGCCCTCGCTTCAGGACGCTACGATGGTGCCGCTCAGCTTCGAGAGGTTCGACGAGTTGGTCGACGCGTACGACCCGGTGAAGGTTCCAGCCTAAGAACCCACTTCCTCCTTCCTTCGCGAGGGCCCGGGCAATTACGCCGGGCCCTCGATCTGTTAAAATAGATTTCGTGCGAGATTTGTTAAAGATAGTTAAATACTCCTGGTCGCTAAAGCGTTACTACCTGGCGACCGGCTTTTTTGTGATTCTGATTTCGCTGCTGCGCCAAGCCACGCCGTTTTTCCTGAAGTTTATCGTTGATGGCCTGGTCAAGATGAACAAAGGCACGCATGTTGCCGCCAACTACTTTGTCTTCTGGGTGGTGTTGATTTTGGTCGTAGGTTTGATCGAAACCGTCTTCGATAACTACTCCGGTTATCTAGGCGACCAGCTCGGCGCCAAGCTCAAAACCTTACTCTCCCAGCGTTACTACGACCATATTCTGTCTCTGCCAATGGAGTACTTCGACAACGAAATCACCGGACGGATTACTTCGAGGTTGGATCGCAGCATCGTGACGGTTAGCGAACTCATTCAGGCCTTCACGAACAACTTCCTGACGTTTTTCCTGACCGCCGCGATTACGATCGCGATTTTGGCCTATTACTCACCTCCGGTAGCCATTTTGCTGCTGGCGCTGTTCCCGCTGTACATGTGGCTAACGACTCTGTCTTCCCGAGCCTGGCAAAAAAAGCAGGAAGGGATCAACGCGGACACCGACTTTGCCCAGGGCCGGTTTGTCGAAGCGGTCGGGCAGGTCAGGGTTGTTAAATCATTTGTTCAGGAGGTCGTAGAGTCGAGAATTTTTGCCGGCAAGCGCCGCTCGATCGAGAAACAAACCGCCGTCCAGTCGGCCGAGTGGCATCGCTACGATGTGATCCGCCGCGTCGGCCTAAGCATTGTCTTCTTCGCCATCTACGGATTTATCGTTTACCAGGCTTATAAGCAGCAAATTACTCTGGGCACAATGACATTGATGCTACAGCTGGTAACCCAGGCTCAGTTCCCGCTGTTCGCGTCAAGTTTTATCATCGACCAAATCCAGCGAGCCAAAGCCGGCAGCCGTGATTACTTTAAGGTTATGGAGCAGGAGGCGGCGATTAAGGACGCGCCGGGAGCCAAGCCGCTCAGGGTCAAACAAGGGGGAATCACCTACAACCACATCGACTTCGCTTACGGAGGTGGTAAAAAAGTGCTCAAAGACGTTGGTTTCCAGGTTAAACCGGGCCAGAAAGTGGCGCTGGTCGGCGAATCGGGCGAAGGCAAGACAACGGTCTCTAATTTGCTGCTTAGGTTCTATGAACCGTCAGATGGACAGATCTTGATCGACGGCCAGGATGTTATGAAAGTGACGCAGGCTTCATTGCGGTCGCAAATTGGCGTAGTGTTCCAGGATCCGGCGCTTTTCTCCGGCAGCGTGAAAGAAAACATCGGTTACGGACAGACTAAGGTTAACGAAAAAGATTTGATGGCTGCCGCCAAAGCCGCCAACGCCTATGATTTCATCAAGAAATTGCCGCAAGGTTTTGATACCGAAATCGGGGAGCGGGGAGTCAAACTTTCCGGCGGTCAAAAACAGCGGATCGCCATCGCCCGCGCCATCCTCAAGAACCCGCCTATTTTGGTCCTAGACGAAGCCACCAGTTCGCTTGACTCCAAGGCCGAGCGGGAGGTGCAAGACGCGTTAGAGAGGCTAATGAAGGGCCGTACGACGATGATTATCGCCCACCGTCTCTCAACTATTCAAAACGTCGACTTAATTATCGGCATTCGTAACGGCGAGGTTGCCGAGATGGGTTCGCCGGAGGAGCTGGCGGAACTCGAGGGCGGCATCTACGCCGAACTGCTGGCCCTGCAAACCGCGCCGCTGCGCCAGCGCAAAGCCCTGCTCAAACAGTACGAGCTGGCGGCTTAACGAACCGGCCAAAAAATTATAAAATAAGGCTGCCTACCCGAGAGTTAGGAGCAGCTGTGTCCGATACGACGATTGCGTTGGAGGAGCACCTCAAGGAAGTCCACGCGGCTCTTATCGAGCTAGGAGGCAAGTCGACCACGGTCGACATTGCCGAGTTCCTCGATCCCGGCCAAGCCGACGACAGCGATGTCAGCTATGTCCGCGGCCGGTTGCTGGTTTTGGAGAGGTCCCATGGACTCGTCCAGCGCGGCGGCCGCGACGGGCGGGGACTCACAGTCTGGAGTCTGAAGTAAGCATTACGAACCCGCACCTCCGTTTGAGAGGGGCGGGTTCGACCTTTCTGGTACAATGGTCTCGCCAATCGAGAGATAGGAGTTCTATGGAGAATTCACTCGAACTCAAGCAGTTCGGCGAGAAGCTATATGAGTCCAGTTCCGAGACGCTTCGTGAACTTGGCCAGGTCATCATGCTTCTTGGTACCAAAGCCGCATTGTTGGACGAAATTTCGGCTCAGGAAACATTGAAGGATCTGGCGGATATCCTCCGCGATGCCGAAGGAGACGAGTTCGGATTCATGCGCGAAGTAGCCGAAGAGATCGATGAAGTGCTCGGCGAAAACCAGAAACACGAGGAAGAGTGCCCGACGTTTAACGCGGGAGTGAACCAACTAGCTCCGCCCGTGATTTGGGTCGTTCAGGATTGCCTCAAGGATTACGAAGAGCTTCTAGTAATGGCAGGGATGAGTCTGACGAAAGTGAAGGAGGCCCGAGGGGCTGTCGACGAACTCGCCAAGCACATTAGCCGATAAGAGCATCACGAACCCGCACCTCCATTTGAGAGGGGCGGGTTCGACCTTTTATATCGGTTTTTACATCGAGATTGTGGTCGAGCTGGTGCTGGTATTGTTAGCGCTGCCGGTTGAGGCATTGCCGCCGGTGGTGTTGCCGGAGACGTTAGCCGAGCCGGACGAGGCGCCTTGAGTATTGTTGTTACTGACGTTAACGGTTGGTGAGTTGGTGATGTTGACGTTTTGGTTGGCCGAAATCGTCACCTGATTGTTGGAGCTTGGTCCGGTGGTGTTGATGTTAGCCGTGTTTGAGCCGCCGCCAAGGTTTACAGGCGTCACCGCAGCTGTCGAAGTAACTGTGGTCGAATTGCTGGAAGTGTTTCCCGCGCTGCCGGTTGAGGCACTGCCGCCGGTGGTGTTGCCGGAGACGTTAGCCGAGCCGGATGAGGCACCCTGGTTGTTGTCGTTGGTTACCGTTACCGAAGGGCTGTTCACCAGGTTAAAGTTCGAGTTATTCGATATATTCACCTGGTTGTTAGAATTCGGTCCGGTGGTGTTGATGTTAGCGGTGTTGCTGCCGCCGCTACCGGTAAAGGTAAAGCCGGCTGCCGGCCCGAAACTGATCACAGTATTGGCAGCAGAGCCATTGTTAGCCGCACCGGTTGAGGCGCTACCGCCTGTAGTGTTACCCGAAACGTTGGCAGCCCCGGAGGTCGTACCCTGGTTATTATTGTTGTTGACCGAGCCATTCGGGACGTTGACTATGTTGGCCGTCTGGTCATTCGAGATATTAACTTGGTTGTTCGATCCATTGCCCGTATTACTAATTGTTGCCGAGCTAGACGCCAACAGTGAGCCGCTCATCCCAAGCGCGGCTACTACAGCGACGCTAACGCGTAAAATAGTTTTTCGCATGCACCCTCCACAAATTTTAAGTATCAAATAGCAGTATAAAAGAGCCGGCGGCCCGGCGAATTGGCAATTAGTTTAAAATCCGGCGTTAGTTTTTTGATATTTTTGGCGGCTTAACTAGCCACCAATACATAAAATCGACTATAAAGAAAAAACGGCTTGGGAAAGCCGTTTTTTCTGTGGAAGTTGATGCGTTTTTGTTTTGAATACTTTTTTTATGCAGGTACCTAAGACGAATTTACGGCATTAGCATAACCACTGTCAAGGGTTTTTGCA
This sequence comes from uncultured Candidatus Saccharibacteria bacterium, assembly GCA_964547425.1. Taxonomy (GTDB): domain Bacteria; phylum Patescibacteriota; class Saccharimonadia; order UBA4664; family CAZJNH01; genus CAZJNH01. Next base: position 48,129 of record CAZJNH010000003.1, read on the forward strand.
TAAAAAAGTGTAAATTTTTTCGGCCCAATCTATACATTTTTTTAGGAACCCTCACAAACATTAAGAGCCAGGCAAAGGGTACAATCTGAAACCGTATGAAACTTACCAAATACCCGCAGTCCTGCTTGATCCTCTGCAAAAACGGGCAATGCCTTTGTATCGACCCTGGAACGCTGGTAACAGCTAAATACAAACTGGCTGATTTGGGCCTGATAGAGGCGGTTTTGTATACCCACGAACACGCCGACCACTTTGATCCGGCGATCATTCAGGAATTGGTTGATTCTGGCGTCGAGATCTACGCCAACGCCGATGTAGCGGCCAAAATTACCGCCGAAGTGACCATAGTCAAAGATAAAGAGGAGCTGGTGATTGCCGGTTTTAACGTCACGGCTTACGATCTGCCTCACTGCAAAATGAGCGATGGCTCTGATGGCCCGCCCAATACCGGGTTTTTAATTGACGGGATGCTGTTTCACCCTGGTGACGGTATCGAGCTAACCGGTTTGAGGGCCGAAAATTTAGCTCTGCCGATCGCGGGTCCGAGTATCAACTTCGATAACGCCATCGCCTTCGCCGACCAGATAGAGGCCGTTAAGATAATCCCTATCCACTACGACGGCCACTACAAAGCCTATCCGGAGGAGTTTACCGCTAAAGCCGGCCCGGACCGCGTAATCGTCTTAAAGGACGGAGAATCGACCGAATTAACCTAGATCCGCTCTTCGATTCAAGGACAATGCAACATACTATATCACCCAGATATAGTTTTTTGGTTATGATATAATTTAGTATATGAATAAAACTAACCCGGCCACCGCAATATTGGGGCAGGACATTAAACGCTACCGCCAGGCCAATATGATTTCCCAGCGGACTCTCGCCGAAAAGGTGGGGACGACTCAAGCCCACATCGCCAGAATCGAAAACGGCCAGGCTAACCCGACCCTAAAGATGATTGTCAGGATCGCCGCCGCCTTCGGCCACGACTTGGCGATCGGTTTTCGCAAACGCCAAAGCTAATTCTTAAGTTTTTGAGCCTGTTCTCTTTCGAATTGGCGCTGTTTGACGGTTTCGCGCTTGTCGTAGGCTTTTTTGCCTTTGCCGATACCTATCTCTACCTTTACTAGCCCTTTTTGTTCTAGGAGAGCTAAAGGGACAACGGTTAACCCGGCCTGGCGTTCGTTCATTAGCTTATTGATCTGTGATCGATGGAGAAGCAGCTTGCGGGTACGCTCCGCGTCGAAGTTCGGAGCGTTTTGATAAGGAGTAACGTGCGCGCCTACCAGATAGGCTTCGTCGGATAAGACATTGACGTAGCTGCCTTTTAAGCTGACATGGCCGGCTTTGATGCTTTTGACTTCGGCGCCGGACAAGGCAATGCCCGCTATCAGTTTGTCCTCGATAGCGTAGTCATACGATCCCCGACGATTTTTGGCTAAAACTTTCACTAACCAGATTATACGGGTTAAAATCTTAGGAGTGAAAAGCGATCAATTAGCCGTTCTCATAAACGAGTCGGTCAAGCAGTTATATAAGGTTGAGGTTGAGGCTCAAGTCGAGCTTGCGCCAGAAGGCAGGGGCGACTTTGCGTCCAATGTGGCTTTTGAATTGTCTAAAAACTTGGGCAAAAACCCTGCCGATATAGCGAAAGAGATTGCTGAGGCAATGTCGGACAATATGATCGAGTCGGTTACCGCGGAAGGTCCGTACTTGAACATCACCCTTAAGGATAAGGTTTGGATCGATGAAGTCGGACAGCTGGGCAAAGATTACGGTCGGTCGGATCTTGGTAAAGGCCAAAAAGCTCAAGTTGAATTTATTTCCGCCAATCCAACCGGGCCTTTAACGATCGGAAATGCCCGCGGCGGATTTATCGGCGACGTATTAAGCAATGTCCTGGAATCCCAGGGGTATTCGGTTACCCGGGAGTATTACTTTAACGACGCCGGCACACAGATTATGAAACTGGTTGACTCGGCCCGCATCGCCGCTGGAATCACCAAAGGAGTACAGGAATATAAAGGGGCTTACTTGGACGAACTGGCTAAAGAATTTAAAGCCGAGCTGGGCGCGACCGATATTGAGGCTGCTCAGGCTCTGACGACGGCGATTCGCGAGCGCTACATCGAACCGGCCATCAAGAATATGAACATCGAGATAGGTCACTGGTTTAACGAGAGGACCCTGATTGAGGACGGAGAGTACGCCCGAATCGAGAATGAATTGCTCGATAAGGGTCTCGCCAACAAAAAAGATGGCGCGGTTTGGGCGCTTTCGAGCCAGTTTGGGGACGAGCGGGACCGGGTGTTGCGCAAATCCAACGGTGACGTCAGCTACTTGGGCACGGATTTGGCCTACCACGATAATATATTCGAGAAACGCGGCTTCGATTTGGCCATTAAGGTTCTTGGCGCCGACCACTCGGGACAGGTTATCTCCCTTAAACTGATGCTCGAAAACGGATTAAAGGTTCATGGCAAGATCGATTTCCTGATTTACCAGTTCGTGAGGCTGATGCGAGACGGCCAGGAAGTAAAAATGGGCAAACGCCTAGGCACCTACGTTACGACCGATGAGTTAATCGAGGAGGTCGGGGCTGATGTAGCGCGGGTTTTCTTCTTGATGCGCTCGGCTGACAGCCATATGGACTTTGATTTGACGTTAGCCAAGGAGGAGAGCCAGAAGAATCCTTATTGGTACCTGATGTACGCTTACGTTCGGGCTCAAGCGATTCTGTCTAAAGCGAAGGGGAAAAATCTCAAGCCCGGGGAACAAATAAGCGAGCTAACAGATAAAGAAAAGGCTATTCTCAAGCAGATTTCGCAGTATCCGGACGTGCTAGCAGATATCAGCAAGGACTTCGGAGTACACAAACTGGCCTTCTTCGGCCAAGAAGTTGCCAAACTGTTCCACGACTACTATGAATCGGTAAAAATTATCGACCTACCAGAAGAAGAGGCGATCAAAAGGTTGTATTTTATACAACAGATTAGCTCGTTTTTTGAGGCTTATTTTGCGGTTTTGGGTCTCGAACCCCTCAAGAAGATGTGAGTTAGTTGATATATTTCCCGGGCAGGTAGTCAACCGCCGATAAAGAAAGAAAACTGCTTTGTTGATCGATAAGCTTTCCGGCTTGCAAGATATGAAAGTCGATTCCCGGAATTCGCGGGAGCTTTTGCAGTTCCTTCAAAGAATTTAGCCATTGATAATCAACTCCCGGCTCGGTCGTGACCTTATCGCTTTTAGAGAAAACCGCAAAATGTAAGCCGAGGGAGTCTCCGTAGTAGTAGGAGTCTAAAAACAGTAGTTTGTCTTCCAGCTGGAGGCCGGTCTCTTCTTTGACCTCGCGCACCAGTGCTCCGGCGATCGTTTCGCCCTGTTCGACCTTACCTCCTGGAAAACCCCAGGTTCCGCCGAACTTCTTAGCCTTGTCGTGGCGCCTGATCACAAGGAAACTGTCGCGGTAATAAACGGTTGAAGTGACGACCGGGGTTGGAGCAGCCATCACGCCCCGCGGTGGCTCTTCTTAATCGCCCAGTATTTTTCGCTATTTAGCTCGACGTTCGGAGGGTACTTTTTTGCCTGCTTTTCCAGTTTCGCGTCGATAGCCTTTGATATGTCGATTTTATTAACTACTGCCATGTAAAGGCAGTAAATGATAATGTCGGCGAGCTCGTCCTTAACGCCCTGAGCTTCGTCGGCTTCTGGAAAATCATCCCACTGAAACTTCTCCATCAATTCGGCTGACTCTATTGCAATCGAGATTGCCAGGTTTTTGGATGTGTGGTGCTTTCCCCAGTTGCGCTCTTTTCTAAAACGTTCAACGAGATCTTTGAGTTCTTTAATTGTGACCTTAGAGTCGCTCATTACGGCGCTAGAGTGAAGCTGACGATTTTATTCTGATAGAGACCGTAAACTGTGACGGCATCGCTTGAAGCAAGGAATTTCAGGTTTTTGCCCAGAGTCAGCTCGTACTGTTTGGCGAATTTCAGTTCCGATCCATCCAGGACCAGCGAGCCTAAGCGGCCCGATTTACTGTCCAGCGCCAGAATAATGGTTCCATCGTTAAGGGAACGGACTTCTTTGAGGTTCTTGAAGCTGTCGGGCAGGCCTTTGGCGGTTTGGGTTAGCTTGCCTTGCTCAAAGCGTTTGATCTGACTGCCGCCGCCGGTAATCACCGATCCATCGATGGTCAGAGAGTCCGCGGTGGTGATACCGGGATTGCTGGTGAAATAATTGCTGGGGGAGCCGAAGCTTGAGCCGAACTTGGTGTAGCGCAGGATTTGGGTCGCGTTTTGATTGAGGATGTAAAGGTTGCCGGAGTAACTGGCGATTGCGCGGCCGGCTTGCCAGGTGCCGTTTTGCTTGGTTAACGACCCGCTGCCCGGCTGAAACAGCCAGACAGCCGGGGTTGAGGTTAAAAGATAAACCCCGTCGGCTGTGGCTGCTGTATCGACTACCTTGCCGACGGCTTTGGTGTCCAGAGTTACCGGAGTTACGTGGCCCGTAGTGGTGTCGACGCTGGCAATAGAGGGGCTGCTGCCTCCGCCAATAACTACCAGCCGTTTACCAACCAGTTCCAGGAACTGGGGATCGGCTTGCGTTAGGCTGGCAAGATCCCTGGGGCTGACCCGAGTCAGTCCAGCGATTTGGTCGAGCAGATCCTGGACCATTGTCTTTAATCCGCTGAAAGATGCCGGGTCAAACTCCTGGTGCCTGCGCTTTTTTAAAGTTTTGTCGAAGCTAGTGCCGGGGTGAAGCTTGTCGAGTTTAGCCAGGTCTGTTTGGGCGGCGAGGAGCTTGGTTTTGGCGTCGGTCTTGTCTCCCACCAGCCAAAGCTGCTGGCCATCCCTGGTTTCGGTCAAAGCCTGGTCGTAGATCTTGAGTAGTTTACCTTGGCTCTTTGAATGGATGGCGCCAAAGATTACAAAGATGAGTACTACTACGACGGCGAGGGCACCGGCGAGCAATAACTTTGATTGCCTGGGATGGCGGAGTTTCTCGCGGAGCCAACCGGCCAAACGCAAGCCGTGGTGCCTGGCTTTGGGCCCAACTTTATTTTTAGTGAAGTGCCAACCCTGCTTTGCTGCCTGAGAGGCTTTGCGAGCTATGGGTTTGGCTTTGGTGTGGGCCGATTTGAGTACGGGGAGGGCTCTGGCCGCCAGGGCGCTTAGCCGGCCTTCACTTGATCCGTGGATGACCGTTGGTGATTCACTTGGTAGCGGCTCTGCCGATATCATATCCGGAGTAGCCGCCTCCGCAACGACCGCGGCGACCCTTTCGGCACCGGTCGCTGACTCAATGCGTTGGGCGATCTTGGTGGCGCCGGCGTTGGCGGTGCTTTCACCTAAGATTTCCGTCACCTCGGCACGCGACAGGATTTTTAACAGGGCCGGAGTCGCGAGCAGCAAACGGTCGCCGGGCTGGAGGTGGCCGCTGGCTATGTTGGTAAAGGGTTTGTGGGTTTGGTGCTTGTGCTCGTGGTCTGCGACATCGATTTTGGCTAAGCGCTCCCTTCTGAGTAAATAGACTTCGGCTGAACCGGTGTGGGTGAGATGGAGTTCGGATCCGGCTGCCACGGCAATGACGGCGCTGGTCTTGCCGATCCAGGTGGCGTCTTCGTGGCCGGTGTACTCGGCCAGGGCTTGATTGGCGGCCTTAACCGCTTGGTCAAACCGGGCGGCGGTGTCGGTTTCGTCGGCTTCTTCACCAGTATTGGCTTCATAGAAGGCTTTGCCGAAACTTTCTACTATCAAATCTGCAACTTTTTCCGGGTTGCGGGCGGAGGAGAGGATCTCAAATACGGCGAACAGTTCGCCGATAGCTTCTTGTCCGGGCTCGCCTTCATAGATAAAAGCGCCGGCAAAACTCGGCGCTCCGGTCGACCGGTTGGCCGGGAATAGCTTGGCTCCTCTAATGATCAACTCTGCCACGGCGTTTCGCTCTCCATTTAGCTGGAGCATAACACTTTTTAACAGGTAAGCCAATCTGTCTGGCTGTATACTGAAATCAGATGGACTTGAGGGATTTAAACGCTGAACAAAAAGCCGCCGTGGTGCATGGCAAAGGGCCGCTGCTTGTGGTGGCCGGCGCCGGAACCGGCAAGACCGAAGTGATTGCCAGAAGAATTGCTTACTTGATAGATCAAGGTAAGGCTCGCCCTGACGCGATATTGGCATTAACCTTCACGGAAAAAGCCGCCGGGGAGATGATCGACCGGCTTGATATCTTAATTGGCTGGTCTGCCCACCAGGTTAACGTTATGACTTTTCACGCCTTTGGCGCGCAGCTTCTGCTGCGCTATGGCCATCACATCGGAAGGGCAAATCGAGCCGAATTGATAACCAAAAACATAAAAATGTTGCTACTTCGACAACATTTATCGGAGATCGAATTGAGCTACTACGGTAGCCAAACCGATCCGTTGGACTTTCTAAACGGCTGTGTCGATTACATTGAGGCACTGCAAAATAATGACATTACACTCACGGCCTTTGAAAAATACGTTAAAAACCTAGAAAAGTCTAAAACGACCCATCCTTTCGACCTCGATGAAGCCCGCGACCGGCTGAAGCTGTACGAATTGTACGAAAACTTAAAGCGCCGTTACAGCCTGATCGATTATCACGACCAGATTATGCTGCCGCTCGAGCTGCTGCAGCACCGACCTAACATTGCCGCCAAGCTTGGGGAGCAGTATAAGCATGTTTTGGTCGATGAATACCAAGACACCAACGGATCTCAGGACCAGCTGCTGAGGGCGTTTATAGCTAAGACGGGTAACATCTTTGCGGTAGGTGACGACGACCAGGCGATCTATGGTTTCCGGGGAGCAAAGGTTGAAAATATCTTGAATTTCGTCGAGCATTTTGAGGTTAAAAAACCGGTGGTGTTGGTTAAAAACTACCGGTCTACGCAGAAAATTCTCGATCGTGCCTACAAACTCATTCGCCACAACGACCCAGAAAGGCTGGAGGCAAAGCTTGGGATTAATAAACGGTTGGTGGCGAAACTGGCTGGCGCCGAGCCGGAGTTTAAGCTGTTTCCTTCCAGCCAGGAGGAAGTTAATGGTTTGGCCGATGCTCTAGCCGAGCGTACTGAATCCGGCGAAGCGCCAGAGTCGATTGCGGTACTTTCGACCACACATTCGGCTTTGCAGTCGCTCGCCAGAGTGCTGCGCCGCCGGGGTTTGCCGCATCGCTTGATCAGCACCATTAAGATCTTTGAGCAAAAAGAGCTGCTACAGCTATGGTATTTGCTGCGCTGGCTGGCGTTTTCGGCCGATGACGAAGCCGCTACCCAGTTGCTGTTAGGCCCGTTTTTTGGCTGGCCCGCCTCGAAGGTGCGCGCTATCACTGAGCTGTCGCGCAGTGGGCTTATTAGTATCGAGGAAACCCTCGAACAAGCCTCTGCAGGTAATGCCGACGCCAAGCTGGTCTGCAAGCTCCTGGAAGAGTGGCGGGGTTGGTCTAATGAGCTTTCGGTTAGCGAGTTGGCGTATCGGCTGGTGACGACGACCGGGTTAAGTGAAAAATGGATTAAGGAGGCCGGCAACTCTCCTCGGATGCTGCGGGTGTTTGAAGACCTGCAGTTACTCTTACGCCAAATGCAGGAGTATGAAAGTGTCGCCGTCGACAGGAGCCTGCCCGGCTTCCTGAGCTTCTTCCCGCAGCCGCCGGAGATTGAGGCTAGCGAGGTGGCCGGAGACGAGGAAGGGATTTCACTCCTAACGGTGCACGCTTCGAAGGGGCTCGAGTTTGAGACGGTTTATTTGATGAACAATACCCGCGAGGCTTGGACCGATCTGGCAATTCCCAGCCGCGTTGATCTGCCGGAAGAGCTAAAGCGGACGGAGCTCGACCTGCCTCCGGAACACGAGCGCCGGCGTTTGCTCTATGTGGCATTAACTCGGGCCAAAACCAACCTAATCCTGAGCGCGCCGCAGTACGACCGCGGCGGCCGCAACCGCAAACTAAGCCCGTTTTTGCCGGAAATGTTTGAGCTAGAAGAGATTAAATCCGACCTGCCGGTCCAGCTGACCAACAAACTTGAGCAGACTCTTGAAGCCATCGATCGATTTGCCCCTGCCGGCGAGGAGTGGAATTCGAAGCGGCTGCCGTTTGAAACCGCCGACGGCTGGCTGGATTTAAACATCACTGACCTTCAAAAGTATTTGGACTGCCCGTATGAGTTTTATCTGGAGAAAGTGTTAAAAATCAGCTCGCCGATGGGCCCGGCGATTAACTTCGGTAGCGTCCTGCACCAATTGTTTAACGAATACTACGAAGGGGTTAAGTCCGGCGAGAAATTATCGCTCAAGGAGCTACAGCAGCGACTGGAGGAGCGCTGGAGCAATCGGGGCTACCGTACGGCCGCCGAAGCTGAAACCGCTAAACAAAGAGCTATAACAACGCTTAAGTCGTTTTTCGTTCGCGAAGAGGCACGCAAAGAAAAGCTAAGGTCTTCCGAGGAGCCGATTCGCCTCCTGATACCAGAGGCCAAGCTACGGCTGCGTGGGCGCATTGACGCGTCGTTTGATACCGAGGAGGGCATCCAGGTGCGAGACTTCAAGACCGGGCGGCTGCGCGACGCCGAGAAGCTGTCGGGCAAAGCCAAGGATAACTTCCAGCTGCGGACATACGCTTTGGCGACCAAGGAGGTCACGGGACAGGCTCCATCGGAGGTTGTTCTCGATTACGTCGTTACCGGTGTAGAAGGTGTGGCCAAACTGACGCCGCAGATTTTGGACAATCATCGCCAGAAAATAATTCAAATTGCTAACGACATCCGCGCCCGTAAATTCGAACCCAACAAATCGATGTATCATAAGTGTATTGCCCACCGCTATTGGGGGACGGGAGATGATGATGCCGACTGAGATCCGCGACGAAGCCTGGCTGCAAGAGATGCTCGACCAAGTTTGGGACGGGCATTTTAGCGACGTGCCCCAAAACAATATCGTCCGGATTGTGTATGGCCGGAGGGCTAAAACCAGGCTGGGTTCGATCAAGACCGATAGCCGGGACCCAAGCGTCAGTGTGATTACGATGAACGCCTTGTTTAAGGATCCGGCAATCCCGGAGTTTGTGGCGAGGGCCACTTTGGTGCACGAAATGTCACACTACGCGCATGGTTTCAACTCGCCCTTGGAGCAGAAATTTGAGCACCCGCACTCTGGCGGCGTGATGAGAGCCGAGTTTGCCGAGAGGGGGTTAGAGGATCTGTATAAGCAGCAGAAAAAATGGCTGAAGGACAATTGGCGAAAGGTGATCGAGAAACACTTCGGGCCAATCGCGCTGGTCCGGCGCCGGCGGGTGGTTCGCCGCTACCGCTGGATATAAATTCTGGTCGGGGTGGCGGGACTCGAACCCACGGCCTCAGCAACCCGAATGCTGCGCGCTACCAACTGCGCCACACCCCGAACTAAATAATTCTACATCAGCAAGGCAAAGCTGTTTAGGGGTTGCTTTCTCTATCTGGACTAGTAAGGTAGAACCATAAGCTTTTTCTAAAACAAAAAATGCAGGGGAAACGAACAAAAATTAGATACGGAACCAGATCGGCAAGCCTCTTTTTGGTCCTTTTTTTGATTTTCACCAGCCTGCTTAACCCCTTATTTGCTCACGCCAGCGCACCATATATCCCCAGCTCAATACTGGGCCTGCAGGTCACTCGCTCAACTCTTGGACCTCCCTCGTTCAATGTAGCTGGTGACTCGGTTATTGATTCTGTTCATCATCGCTTATTTGTGTCTGATAGTGGCAACAACCGGGTACTTGAATATGATCTTAGCAACATCAACGTGATGGCAGACAATATTCCTGATCATGTACTAGGCCAGCCCAACTTTACTTCTAGTAATGGTTCTACTGCTCAAAATCGTATGAACGGTCCCTCCGGACTGAGCTATGACTCTTTAAACGACCAGCTGTTCGTCAGCGACTTCTCGAATCGCCGCGTACTGGTTTTTAATCTCTCCGGCGGTATCACCGACGGCATGAATGCCAGTAATGTACTTGGGCAGCCAGGTTTCACCACCAACGCTGCAGCAGCCAGCCAAAGCGGCATGAGTGCGGCTGTTGGGTTGAGTTACGATACGGCTCATGAGCATTTATTTGTAGCGGATCAAGGTTTCGCGCGTGTCTTAGAATACGATCTCTCGGGCGGCATTACGAATGGCATGAACGCCAGCCACGTTTTGGGCCAGGCAGACTTTAATTCAGGATCTTTTCAGACGACTCAGAACGGCATGATTACCCCTTACGGTGTTTGCTACGATGCGGTAAATGACCGCCTGTTCGTGGCCGATTCTGGTAATGACAGAGTCCTGGTTTTCGATCTCTCCAGCGGCATTACCGACCATATGGATGCCTCAAACGTCCTCGGGCAAACAGATTTCAATTCGGGGGCGGCTGCTACTAGTCAAAATGGTATGCGTTTCCCGGATGCGGTCAGCTTCGACGGAGTTCGCAATCGACTGTTCGTAGCTGATTCGAGTAACAACCGTGTTCTGGTTTTCGATCTTTCCAGCGGCGTCACCGACGACATGAACGCCAGCAACGTTCTTGGCCAACCGGACTTTACTTCACAAACTGCTTCGGGTAGCCAAAGCGGCATGACTAGTCCGGTTGGCGTTAACTTTGACTCACTTAGCAACCGTCTCTATGTCGGGTCGGGAGACGGCTCTTCGTCCGCCCCCCGTCGAATCATGATTTTCGATCTGTCGAATGGGATTAGTAATGGGATGTCCGAAAACAGTGAGTTTGGCGCGGCCGCTGACACTACGCTCTCAAGTCCAGAGGGAACTACAATTGATCCGGTGGGTCACCGGTTGTTTGTGGCTGATACTAGTAATAGCCGCGTTCTGGTTTATAACCTCGATAACGAGAACAATCTGGCTGATCACACCGCCGACTTTGTCTTAGGCCAGGGAGACTTTTCTGGCACAAATCCTAATACCTCCCAGGACGGTATGTCGAACCCATTAGGTACGTACTTCGATGTCACGGGGGAGCAATTGTTTGTCGTTGATTCGGGTAATAACCGGGTTCTGGTTTTCGATTTGTCTTCCGGCATCACCGACGGCATGAACGCCAGCCATGTATTAGGCGAGCCGGACTTTGATACCAACAATTCGGATACTACCCAAAACACAGTGAATAATCCTCAGGGAATCGGCTATGACCCCGCGGGAAAGCAGCTCTTTGTTGCCGATGATAGTAATAACCGGGTTTTGGTTTTCGATTTGTCTTCCGGCATCACCGACGGCATGAACGCCAGCC
>CAZJNH010000003.1:59513-89147 GCA_964547425.1 uncultured Candidatus Saccharibacteria bacterium
CATCACCGACGGCATGAACGCCAGCCACGTACTGGGTCAGCCCGACTTTATTACAAGTGATAGCCTGGACACTCAAAACGGGATGATCGAGCCTACTGGTCTGGAGTACGATGCCGGCACGAAGCGACTGTTTGCAGGGGACGCCGGTAATGAACGGGTTTTGGTTTTCGATTTGTCTTCCGGCATCACCGACGGCATGAACGCCAGCCACGTACTGGGTCAGCCCGACTTTATTACAGATACCGGGGGGAACGCGACTCGAAGTAGCTTTGGCTTTGTCTCCGGCCTGAGTTATGACTCTAGTCAAAAACTGTTGTTTGTGGCGGATAACCGTAACAACCGGGAAATGATTTTTGCGGTCTCAGCAATCGTGGACGGCCAAGACGCAATCGGTGTTCTTGGACAACCCGACTTCATATCCAACGGTAACGATTGCAGTACATCAAGCCCAATTTTTTGCAACCTAGAGGGAGTAGAGGATGCTTACGATTCAACTAACCGGAGACTCTTTCTTTCAGATTCAGGCAATAACCGTGTCTTGGTGTTTGAGTTCGCTAGGATTACCACAGCTAGTTTGCCTAATGGGAGGGTTGGCACGCACTACTCCAAAACCATTGCCAAGGCCGGTACTCAGGGAACAGTAAGCTTCAGCCTCACTGCTGGCGCCTTACCGACCGGTCTCTCACTTAGCTCCAGTACCGGTATAATCTCCGGCATTCCAACTACGGCCGGCAGTTACAACTTCACCATCCAAGTCTCGGACGATAACGGTGACGCGGGTACCTATACGGACAGTAAGAGCTACAGTGTGGTTATCTCTAGCGGCGGAAGTGGTGGTGTTAGCCCAGAGGCGGTTGCGGCTATCAATGCCGTTACCAACTCGGGAGAAGGGGCGGGAAGTACAATTAGTCCGACTGTGAGTGGTGATACTATCCCTACGGTCACGACGCCGAGTCCGGAAGCACCCAAGCCTTCACTAAATAAACTTTGGTATTTCCTGGCAGGAGTATTTCTGCTTGGGGGTTCCGTGGCTCTGTTTTGGGAGCTCAAAAAACGACGGCACCACCACAGATAGCCGGAGAAAACTGTTACACTTTAGGTAGTAACGGGGGAGTGTGTGGCGTATCAAAGAGTTCGTAACATCTACAACCCGGCTTCGAGCGAGCCGTTTGCCCTGTCGCGCTCGAAGATCGAGAACTTTGTGCGCTGCCCGCGCTGTTTTTACCTGGACCGCCGATTAGCGCTATCCCAGCCTTCGATGCCGCCGTTTAACCTCAACATCGCCGTCGACCATTTGCTCAAAAAAGAGTTTGACGTCCATCGGCTCGGAAAAACCCAGCATCCGATTATGAAGCACTACGGTGTTGACGCTATTCCATATGTGCACCCAGAGCTGGAGAAATGGCGCGAGAACTTCCATGGCATTCGCTACCATCACATACCAACCAACTTCATTATCTTTGGCGCTGTCGACGATCTGTGGGTGAACCCGGCCGGGGAGCTGATAGTTGTTGACTATAAAGCAACATCTAAAGACGGCGAGATTACCTTGGAGGATAAGTGGAAGGAATCTTACAAGCGGCAAATGGATATTTACCAGTGGCTGTTGAAGCAAAACGGCTTCAAGGTCAATTCGACGGGGTACTTCATCTACGCAAACGGGTTAAAGGACAAGCAGGCTTTTGATGCCAAACTAGAGTTCCACTTAACCCTGTTGCCCTACGGGGCCGACGACAGCTGGGTCGAGGCTAAAATTATTGAAGCCCACAGGGTGTTAAACAGCGACGAACTGCCGCCAATTACCCCCGATTGTGAGTACTGTGCTTATCTGGAAGCCGGCCAACGGCTAACCAAAACCGCCTAGTTGCCTTTGCGACCGAGCAAGCGGATAATTAGGTTGAAAGTAAACCAGGAAGGCGGTGAAATTAAATGACGACAGTAGACGTTAATTTGACCGCCGTTGTAGTTGCCGGAGTAGTTAATATGATTATCGGCTCCGTCTGGTACTCCAAACTGCTGTTCGCGAAGCAGTGGATGAAAGGCATTGGCAAAACCGAAGCCCAGATCAAACAGGGGTCTAATCCTTCGATGTACGCTTATATGTTTGTGGGCGCCCTCGTAATGGCTTATGTCTTGGCTCACTTCGTCGGTTACGCCCACGCCACCACCACGATGGACGGGGCGATTACCGGTTTTTGGGCATGGCTAGGCTTTGTGGCGACGACCTTCCTGGGCCTCAAGGTCTTTGAGGGCCGATCGTGGAATCTGTACTGGATCAACGTTGGGTATTACCTAGTGGCTTTGATGTCCATGGGTGCAATCCTGGCGGTTTGGCACTAGCCCAAAACTAAAAAGAAGTCCGATTGGGCTTCTTTTTAGTTTGCTAAGATGGTTGAGATGAAAACTTTTAAGGCAGTCGGGTTTGACCTGGGTGGGGTGCTAATTCAAAACAGCGTCAATTTGTTTTACCGGCGGACGATGGAAAAGCTTGGAGTCACCATAGAGCAGCTTGAGCCGGTGTTCGACGAAGCGGTGAAGCCACTCGAGCGTGGTGAAATAAGCGAAGAAATGTTCTGGCAGAAAATCGCCAGCTCTCTCAACGAAGAGTATAGCCCAACAATGTTGCCACTCTGGACAGAAGGCTTTGCGACCGAGACCCCGCCGATCCCCAATATGCTGCCCCTGGTAGATAAGATCAAGGCGGCCGGTTATAAGGTTGGGCTGCTGTCTAACACCACGGCTCCGCACGTTGAAATTAACCGCCGCCGGGGTATTTTCGAGCACTTCGACGTGGCGCTCATGAGTAACGAAATAGGCGCGCGTAAACCGGAGCGAGAAGCGTTTTTAAAGTTAGCGCAGGCTTTAGGAGTAGATCCTACGGAACTGGTTTTTATAGATGACGTCGCCGAAAACGTAGCCGGAGCTGAAGAAGTTGGGATCACCGCCATTAAGTTTGCCGGATACCACGTTTTGCTCGGCCAGCTCAAGTCGCTCGGCATCGACCTCTAATCTGGTAGAATAAGCAGTATGGAAATAGTGCTGGTAGGAGTGGTGATATTGGCGGCCGTTGTCGGCGGGTTTTTGCTGATTTATGCGAAGATATCGGATCTAAAAAGCGACTCGGGTATAGGTTTACTCAAGCAGGACCTGACCCATATGAATCAGCGGTTAGATAAAGCGGCCGAAGTGTTTGGCGGGCTGCAAAACGAGCTAGGTAAGATGCAGGAGCTGGGCCGGGGATTAAAGGACATCCAGGACGTATTGAAATCACCTAAACTGCGGGGGAACGTCGGGGAGCGGCTGATGGGAGACTTGATTAAGCAAAACATTCCCAAAGACAACTACCGTCTGCAGTACGAGTTTAAGAGCAAGGCCAAGGTTGACGCGGTGGTTAAGACGAAGAACGGCTTAATCCCGATCGACTCGAAGTTTCCGGTCGAAAACTACCTCAAGTACGCCCAGGCCAAGAACGAGACGGAGAAAGCGGCTTATCACAAGCAGTTCACCGCCGATGTTAAAAAACATATCACCGACATCGCCAAAAAATACATTCTTCCAGGAGAGGGCACCGTCGACTTTGCTTTAATGTACGTCCCCGGCGAAGCGGTTTACTACGAAATTATGACCAACACCGATCTCGACATCTACGCCAATTCTTTGCGGGTATTTCTCGTCTCGCCACATACCTTTACCTACTATTTAGGAATTATTCTGCTCTCACTTGAGGGCGATATGATCGAGGAGAGGGCCAAGGAAGTGATGAATTTCCTGAAAGACATCCAGGGTGATACTCGCCGCTTCGCGGAGGAGTTTAATCTGGTACAGAAGCATTTGGGCAACGCCAAGAGCCAAATGGACAACGCCTCAAACAGCTTTAGCCGGCTGGGCGCGAAGATCGACTCGGCGAGCCAGCTGACGTCCCATAAACCCAAGAAACAGCTGGAGCAGCCGGTAGCGGCATTACTCGAAGGAGAAGAGGAGTGAAGCGGGTACTTTCGGGGTTAAAACCGACCAGCGATGTGCCAACTCTCGGCAATTATCTCGGGGCGATGCAGCACTGGGCTAAGGACCAGGACAAAACCGAAAACTTTTACTTCGTGCCGAACCTCCACGCGCTGACCGTCCGGCCGGACCCGAAATATCTGCAACAGAGCAGTCTTAACGCCGTAGCTTGGCTATTGGCGGCGGGGATTGACCCTGACAAAGCCGTGATCTTTATGCAGTCACACATCCCGGCCCACGCTGAGCTCGCTTGGATTCTAAACAACTACGTAACCATGGGCGAACTTTCGCGGATGACCCAGTTTAAGGACCGCAGCCACAAAGTGGGCCCAGAAGGCCAGCTAGTCGGCTTATTCGACTATCCGGTGCTGATGGCGGCTGATATCCTGCTTTACGACGTCGACGAAGTGCCGGTGGGTGACGACCAACGGCAGCACGTTGAGCTAACCAGGGATATCGCCGAGCGCTTCAATAAACTCTACGGCAAGATATTCAAGGTCCCGGTCGCTTCGTTGGCTGACAGCGGCACTAGAATTATGAATCTACAGAATCCTAAGGAGAAGATGAGTAAGAGCGACTCGGATAACGCCGGCAATATTTTACTCTCGGACAGCGAAAAAGAGATTAAAAACAAGGTTATGAGGGCCGTCACCGACTCCGGCAGCACCGTTGAAGCCGGTCCCGATAAGCCCGCATTAACTAATTTGTTGCAGATTTACTCCTCCGCATCGGGTAAATCGGTTTCAGCCATCGAAAAACAGTATGAGGATAAAGGATACGCCGATTTCAAGCGCGACCTGGCTGAGTTAATCGCAGACCAGGTTAAATTACTTCAAGAAAAGTATCACAACATCGTTGATGATAAGGCGCGACTGGCAGAGGTGCTGGAACAGGGCAGGGAAAAGGCGGCAGCCATCGCCGAAGCAAAGCTAGAACAAGTCAAAACCGCCCTTGGAATTCTCTAGCATCTAGCCACTCACCACTCTCATCCAAGTCGTCTCTGCGGAACAGTATTCTATTTTCAGGAAAATCCTCGTTCCTTTTGTCTGAGAGTGGTTCGTGGCTAAATTAACCGCTCTGTAGGGGTATTATCCGAAAACGACCCTTGTCGCAACGTCGACGGGGAGTTGAGGATGGTACCCCGAAACGAGCTCGATCTGTTGGCTTAACCTCAAACGCTGTAAATAATACAACGGTAAGAGTATTGACAGATTGGTAATGCTTATGCTAAACTGGTGCTAGTTCGCTGAATTTGCACATTTAAAACCAAAACTTCTCCCAACAACATAGCAGCATCCACCAATTTCGGTGGGGTCAGCCCGGATTAGGAATATCCCCCTTATTTCTAATTCGGACTCACCCCACTGTAGGTTGTCGATCGGGCGGTTCGATCGGCGCGGCGTTTCCGCTTCCTAGCGGGGCGACCAATCAGTGGTGGGGGTTGCACCGCCAGCGTATAGGTTAATGGAGGATCGCAATGCGAGCATCACCTTAGAGCTGGAGCTCTTTCCCTAACGGCCTCTTCGTCTATTGGATGAAGGGACTGTCTGAGGGGCGGCAGGCGCCATATTTTTACAAACATGGGCGGATCTGGCCGTCCCTCTAACTTTTTTACAGGACTCAATCGAGTTCTTTTTTTATTTTCTCCTTTCTTTTTCTGCTATTATCGACCTTGAGTTAAGGCTGGCACCTATAGAGAGGCGGCGAAATGGAACTGGCAGGGTTGGTCGAGGCTATGTGGGAATCACAGCGTCAGGCCGAAGTTGAACGTGACGCCGAACAGGCGGCGCATAGCCGTTGGTGGCAGTTCAGCAAGCAGCGTAAGTCGCTTGTCGATCAAGCGGCTGACATGGTCCGATCCGGTCAGACCACTGGGGACGAGTTGCTCGACTTCTGTATCCTCGTGTTTGGTGATAACTTCGCTGCCAGATATCGGGAACTAAGTCGTTTCCAGCAGGGTATAACCGGCGCCCCGTACCAACTCGTCTTAGCAGGCGGAACGGAGTGGAGCCAGGATTCGGACGAGATCCGGAGAGCTGCGAAGTCATTGGACAAGGCGCCCTATCACTTCTATCAGGAGGTATGGCTTGGAGTCTTGCCTCCTATGGCAAAACTCGAGTTCGACTTCGATCGATTGACGCTCCAGGTTCCATGCGCCAGCTCGATACATGCTCTGCGGGTTGACGACAGAACCGTTAAGGCCCATGAGTCGACCTTCGGCCTCGGGCTGAAGCAGTTCACGAATCTTGGCAACCAGCCGGTTGATACCCCAAAGAAGGAGTGGATCAGGAAGTTCCAACTCCTGACCGGAAACAGCGAAGTCTCCGAGTGGCTCGACAAGATCGAAGCAGGGGGACTGCTTTCAAAGCTGGGGACCACTGTCAGGCTCTAGCTAACACCAAGCCGTTTGGAAAGAGCCCAAGCGGCTCTTTCCATTTAAATCGGCCATTTGGGTGCGTTATTTGTGTTTATTGATATTGACAGTCTACTAAGCATAAGCTATAATCTGCTTCTCCGTTGATACGACCAAGGGGGTGATAGTGAAACAACGGCTTGTTCTTTTGATCGGTGGGCTGATCGCGGTGGTTCTGGCAGTTGTCTCTCCAGTTACGGCTGGCGCTGATGGCAACAACGCCGCTGCGGCTTCGGCACAACCGGTAACAGTGCTTGTAGCATTGCCGGCTAGTCCGGTAATGCCGACCCGACCCGTAAACTTGGCCAGTAAGCCGAGGCCACGGAAGAAGGGTGCGACCGCCGAAGGTGACCTTGTCACAACGGCGATCGAACTCCATCGTTGTCCGCCGACGGGAGACGCCAACGTGACGTTGGCTAACTCGGAGCGGCTGTACCGCCAAGGAGCCTGTTAGTAGCATTCGGAAAGGATGCCCTCGCGGGCTCCTTTCCTTTTGGTTTTTAACCAAGCGGTTTGCTAGGAGTGATCAGGTTTGAGATAATCAATGTTATGACGGCGAAGGGTTACTACGGTTTGATGTTGGCGTTCGGGTTGATGGGCGCTTTTTTGGTGTTAATCGCGGTTCTTTTCACCAACCCGACATCCATTGGACCATTCGGAGTAACCGTTTGGTTTTTACTGGTTCTCGGAGTAATTGCCTCATTACTGGCCGCCGCGCTGTTCAAGGTGAAGGTCAAATCGCCGAGAATCGAGAACACCGAAGAAAAGCTGCTGCAAAACTCATGGCGGCAAGGCTGGTTGCTGGGCGGCGCGCTCGTAGCTATTCTGGCCTTGTCGAGCCTGAAACAGTTAGCTTGGCGTGATGCCGGTTTAATCCTGGCGGTGACTGTGCTGGTCGAAATCTTTTTGAGGTCGCGAAAATGATCGACGCCAAATCACTTATCCAGATTGAAACCGCTATCAAAGCGGCCAAAAACCAAAAGGCACTTGATGAGCTGCGCGTAAAGTACTTGGGGCGAAAAGGAATTATTACTGAGCAGCTCAAGAAAGTCGGGTCCTTACCGGTTAAAGAAAGAGCAAAAGCTGGCGAGGCAGCCAATAAAGCGCGAAACCTGGTCGAAGCCGCCTTAAAGCAAGCCCAATCGGGTCTTCGGGGGCAGGAAATTCAACAACAGAGCGAGGCCAGCGCGCTTGATTTAACCGCTCCGGTTCTCGGAGAAACCGGCCATACCCATCCGATTTCGCAGATTACTAAAGAAATTATCCATACTTTTTGGCAGTTAGGCTTTACCGTCGCCGACGGACCCGAAATCGAGACCGATTGGTACAATTTCGAGGCTTTGAACCTGGAAAAAGACCACCCGGCTAGGGATATGCAAGATACCTTCTATCTGGAGGACGGCAATTTGCCGCGTACGCACACCTCGAGCGTCCAAATTCGCTATATGGAAAAACATAAGCCGCCGATTCGGATAATTGTACCGGGTAAAGTCTATCGAAATGAAGACGAAGATCCGTCCCACATCTGGCAGTTCACTCAAATCGAAGGGTTAGTCGTCGACAAAGGCATCGGCGTTAGCGATTTAAAGGGGACTTTGCTTTCGATGGCGCGTAGTCTGTTTGGTGAGGATACCAAGATCCGTCTGCGGCCCAATTATTTCCCTTACACCGAGCCATCGATCGAGATGGACGCGTCGTGCCCAATCTGTAAAGGCAAAGGTTGTGCGACATGCCAGAATTTGGGCTGGATAGAGCTATTAGGGTCCGGAATGGTCCATCCGCAAGTACTGCGAAATGTTGGCATTGACCCGGAAATCTACACCGGCTTCGCGTTCGGCACCGGAATCGAGCGGATTGCGGCCGTAAAGTATCAGCTGGACGACCTTCGCTACCTATGGCGACCGAATTTGAAATTCCTGGAGCAGTTTTAATGCGAGTTAGCGCCGAATGGCTGGCTGAACACGTCGGTAAGCATGATGCCAAGGCGATCGCTGAGAAATTGGAGCAAGTTGGCGTTGAAGTTGAACAAATAATTTATAGCCCAAAGTTAGACAAGAGGGTGATTGTTGCCGATGTCAAAAAAGTTATTCAACATCCCGACGCCGACAAGCTAAAAATCGCTGAATTATCCCTTGGACAAGGCAAAACTTCCGTAGTCTGTGGTGGACCCAACCTGGCAGAAGGCCAAAAAGTGGCTTTAGTCCAACCTGGAGTGACTCTTCCTAACGGATTAACTATCGAAAAAGCCACTATTCGTGGGGTTGAATCTAACGGAATGATCGCCAGCGCCTTTGAGCTGGGCCTCGGTGACGACAAGTCCGGCATTTTAGTCCTGGAACCGAGCGCTAAAGTCGGTTCGCCTGTATCCGATATTTGGCCCGAAGATGCTATTTTAGACCTCAAAACTGCGGCAAATCGACCAGATCTATTATCAGTTTTGGGTCTGGCCCGAGAAGCAACTGCCGCAGCGGGCCATACGCTTAGTGAACCGTTAATTCACAATCTACCCGAGAAAGGTACGTCGCCTAAGGTCAAAGTCGACAAAAAAACCAAGACACGCCGTTATATGGCGCTGGAAATCACCGCCGATCCGACCCAAGTAACACCGGACTGGATGCAGCGCCGCCTAATCGCCTCGGGATTAAGGCCGATTAACGTAATCGTCGACATCACTAACTACGTAATGCTGGAGTATGGACAGCCGCTCCACGCTTTTGACGCGGAGAAGGTGAAGCAGCCGCTAGTTGTGCGACATAGCAAGGTTGGCGAAAAACTGGCAACTTTGGACGGGCAAACCCGCAAATTAACCGCCGAAGATATTGTCATCGCCGACGCCAAGGGCGCCGTAGCTCTAGCCGGCGTGATGGGCGGGGCCGGCTCGGAGATCTCCGACAAAACTAAAAAGATTATCTTAGAAAGTGCCAGCTTCGATCCGGTCAGTATTCGCCGGACCGCGATTCGCCATGGCTGTAGGACTGACTCGAGCGCAAGGTTCGAACGCAATCTGCCGGTTCAATTGGCGCCGGTCGGTTTAGCTCGGGCGGTTGATTACCTGGCGAAGTACGCCAAAGGTAAAGTGGTTGGGAAGGCGGCCGACGAGCTTTTGGTTTGGCCCTGGATCCAACACATAGGCATTCGCGCCAGCCGGGTTGAGCAACTGCTGGGCTACAAATTAAGCCGCGAAGAGATCGCCAAGATTCTGACCAAGTTTGGCATCGAAGCGGAGCCATTCGACATCGTCGCCGAAGCCAAAAAACACCTCGGCAAACCTTACGTTTGGGGTGCTAGTTTTAAGAAAAACGGCCTCGACGCCTTCGACTGCTCGTACTTTAGCGATTATCTATACTCACTGATTGGAAAATGGGTTGGCCACACCACGCTGGCTCAGTTTGAGACCGGCCAGCCGGTTCACACAGGGGAGCTTAGGCCTGGCGACCAAGTGTTTTATGAAGGTATCAAAAAAGAAGGTAAGCATGATTATTCCCTAAGCGAGATCCATAAGCCCGGCCATCACTGGGATGGTTACACTTCCGCGATCGGCAGTTATTTCAAACCGGATGGCTCCGGCAGCTACACTAAAGTCGAATCAAACCACAAAGGCTTAGTCGGGCACAACGGTATCTATATAGGTAACGGGAAGGTTATCCATGCGACTCATCATGAGTTTAAGGATGGTAAATGGATCGTTCGTTCGAAGTCAGGAGTTTTAACCTCGCCGATCGAAGAGTTTACTAGGGATGCTGGGTACTTAGGTGCCAGACGCTTCGTCGAAAATGTCGATGATTACGTGGCGGCGACGGCGCCGTGGTGGCGGCCGGATCTTAGAACCGAGGAGGATTTGATCGAAGAGGTGGCGCGGTTGGTCGGTTACGACAAGGTGCCGGCAACGCTGCCGGCCTGGCGTCCCGAGCAGGTTGAGTTCAATCGTTTCTGGCCGAACC
The DNA here is from genome assembly GCA_964547425.1 of uncultured Candidatus Saccharibacteria bacterium. GTDB lineage: Bacteria > Patescibacteriota > Saccharimonadia > UBA4664 > CAZJNH01 > CAZJNH01. Next base: position 69,870 of record CAZJNH010000003.1, read on the forward strand.
TTTGGCGGGCGCAGGAAGTTTTGAAGGGGCTTGGGTTTTATGAGGTTATGACCTATTCATTTGTATCGGCTCGGGACTTGGAAAACTGCGGTCTAAAACCGAAGGATCATTTGAAGCTGAAAAATCCGATGTCGATTGAACAGGCCTATCTCCGCACCTCCTTACTGCCAAGCTTGCTAAACGTGGTGGCAAAAAACCAGGGGATCAAGAAGAACTTTCGGCTGTATGAAATATCGAAGGTGTATTTGCCGAACGCGCCGGGAAAACTGCCCGATGAACCTCGCAAACTAAGTGTCATATCAAAAGGCGAGAATGTCCTGTGGTCAACCAAGGCTGCACTGGAGATGATCAAGCGCGAGTTTCACTTGGAGGTTAAGGTCGTGCCGGCGCAAGTCCCGAACATGCACCCCGGACGGGGCGCCAAGATTTACGTTTCAGGAATAGAGGTTGGAGTTACCGGGGAACTTCATCCAGACCTAGTGGACCGGTATAAGATAAAAAGTCCGGTAGGCTATCTTGAGATCGATCTTCAGACGGTTTTCGCAAACGATAACGGGCCAAACTATCAGCCAGTCAGCCGCTATCCGAGCGTTTGGCGCGACGTGGCGGCGGTCGTTAGCCAAAAAGTTGGCTGGCACGATATAAAAGAAGTAATTGATCCGGCGCTAGCCGACGCGACTTTTTTGAGTGATTTTACGGGGGAAGGAATTCCTGACGGTAAGAAGTCTTTGGCTATACGGCTTGAAATGAGCGACGCCGAACGTACCTTGACGGACAAAGAGGCAGAGGATCGGCTGGCAAAGATCGTCGCGGTGCTTAAATCCAAATTCAAAGCCGAAATTCGCTAGGCCCAAAAGCATAAGAGGCATAATATTCCACCTGATAGTGGTAAAATTAAGAGCGATGGAAAATCCGCAAAAACCAGAGGCTGTGAACCAGACACCGGAAGTTGGGGCCAAGCCTGAAGCTACCCCTGAAGTTCCGGCGGCCTCGGAGCAGATAAAACCTCAAGCTCCGCCGAGCCACGATCAGGCCGCAAAGAAGAAGCCACCAGTTACTCCAGTATCTACGCCACAGCCAGTCGATGGTGCCATTCCTGCCGCGGCCTCGCCCGGACCGGCTCTTGCCGACGATGTAGATGTTATCGAAAAAGAATGGGTGGATAAAGCGCAAGAGATCGTTAAAAAAACCGAGGGTGACCCGCACGCCGAAGAAGACCAAGTGGAAGATCTTCAGTACGATTACCTCAAGAAGCGCTACGGCATCGACGTCAATCATCCCGAGGAAAAGTAGCCCGTGCCGTTTCTGCTGTTTTTCGTTGTCTTAATTATCGCTACCGGTAGCATCGGTTACTATTCTTACCGCCGTGCCTTGCGCCGCGCTAAGGGTGTCGAGCGCGGCTTAAAGATGGTGCCGCTACTTATTCACCTTCCTTCAAGAGGCAGTCAGGGTGCCGGTGGTACTAATGAACGCCAGCAGATGCAGGAAAAGATCGCGCAGGCGGAGGTGCTGTATAACATTTTGGCCGGTACCAGCCAGTCCGGTTTTAGGAGTAAGTTCTATGGCCAGCGCCACATCGCCTTTGAAATTATCGCTACGCCCGGAGACATTAAGTTCTACGCCGCGGTTCCAGTAGCTTTGCTGTCGGTGGTCGAAAAGGCCATCGCCTCAGCTTATTCCGAAGCGCGAGTAGAGCAGGTGGCAGACCACAACTTGTTTAGCGAGCAGGGCAAGATCGCCGGCGTAGCAGGCGGGGAGTTGGAGTTGAAAAAGGACACCGCCTATCCAGTAAAGACCTATAAGGACATCGAGCGCGATCCGCTGGAGGCTATTTTAAATACCTTGAGTGACCTGAAAAAAGGCGACGGGGTTGGTATTCAGATCTTATTGCGCCCGGCATCCTCTGGCTGGGTTAAATCGGCTCGCCGGCTCGCCGATAGCTTGCGGCAGGGCCATGGCGGCGGGATGAAGTTTACCGCCAAGGACTTTTTGAAGGCCGCCGTCAAAGCACCTGCCACCGCCAAGCCGCCAACCGCGAACGATCCAGCCCTAAGCAATCTCGAGCTGGCATCGGTTGAGGCGATCGAGGACAAGGTTCGCCACCCTGCCTACGAAGCTCTGATTAGAGTGGTGGCTTCTTCGGATGTGCCGGCCCAGGCTGAGAGTTTACTTCACGACATTTCAACCGCTTTTGCTTTGTTCGATGATCCGGTCTTGAACGGTTTCCAGTTTATCAACGCCAGAGACAAACAAGGGCTGGTGACAGCGTTTATCTTCCGCTTTTTCCCGCCAGAAATTAATCATACTGTCCTGGCCAGCCACGAGCTTGCTACTTTGTTTCATTTGCCGGAGGCTCGCTTTACCCCAACCTCCGAGGTCGGACGTGAACCCGCTCGTGCCGCGGATGCGCCGAGTAACCTGACGACCGACGGGGTGCTATTGGGCTACAACGAGTACCGCGGCCAAAAGAAACAGATTAAACTCGCCGCCGACGACCGCCGCCGCCACGTCTACATCGTCGGACAAACCGGTACCGGTAAATCGACGATGCTCGAAACCATTGCGTTCCAGGACATGATGGATGGCCGAGGGTTTGTGTTTATTGACCCGCATGGAGATGCCGCCGAAAGGCTGTTGGGGCTGGTGCCCAAAGCTCGGGCGGAGGACCTGATTTACTTCGATCCCGGCGACACCGATCATCCGTTGGGCCTCAACCTATTTGAGTATCAATCGCCGGACCAACGCGACTTCATCATCCAAGAAAGTATCAATATGCTTTACCGGTTGTACGACCCCGGCCACACCGGCATTATCGGCCCACGGTACGAGCATTGGTTTAGAAACGCGGCGCTGACTTTAATGAGCGACCCGAACGGCTCAACATTCATAGAAGTGCCTAAGGTCTTTACCGATACAGAGTTTTTGAAGGCCAAATTTAAATACGTGAAGGATCCGACGGTCATCGACTTCTGGACCAAAGAAATGGCCGCCACCAGCGACTTCCATAAAAGCGAGGTCCTGGGCTGGTTCGTTTCGAAGTTTGGCGCCTTCGTGAACAACGAAACAATGCGCAACATCTTGGGCCAAACTAAAAGTTCCTTTAATTTGCGCGACATTATGGACAAGCGCCAAATCCTGATCGTGAACCTAAGTAAGGGCCGGATCGGGGAGTTAAACTCGCAGCTTTTGGGTATGATTCTGGTGACGAAAATCCAAGCCGCGGCGATGAGCCGGGCATCAATTCCAGAAGCCGAGCGGACCGACTTTAGTTTAATAGTCGATGAGTTCCAGAACTTCTCCACCGATTCTTTCGCCGCCATCTTGTCTGAAGCCCGGAAGTACCGGCTGAATCTCGTGGTGGCCAACCAGTTCATTGGCCAGCTTAATCCTCAAATCAAGGAGGCTGTCTTTGGCAATGTCGGCACGATGATTTCGTTTAGGACCGGTCCTGAAGACGCCGATTTCTTGGTCAAACAGTTTGCGCCGGTGTTTGAGCAGAACGATCTGTCTAACCTGCCAAACTACTATGCTGTCGCCAAATTAATGATATCCGGCTTGCCGTCTCAGCCGTTTAGTATGCTGTCTCTGCCGCCGGTCGGTACCTCCAGCCCGGGGATGGCGGACGCGGTCAGGCAGCTTTCAGCCGCCAAGTTCGGCCGGGCGCGCGACCAGGTTGCCCAAGACATAATGCGGAGAATGGGGATGATGCCGGCTCTGAAACCTGCCGCGCCGCCGGCGGATAAGCCAGCGGCGAATGAAGAGGAGACTTTGTCGATAGGACAATTCAAAAAAACCCAGGCCCAACCAACCCCACCTCCTCCTCCTCCTCCACCTCCTCCTTCTCCATCAGCACCGCCAATCCAAACTCCGCCGCCCGAGCCGGAGCCTCTGCCGCAACCATCGGAGCCAGCCCCGCCGCCGCCAGAGCCTATAAACCCAGGGGTTGTGCCGACAACCGAAAACGCGCCATTACCCGGGGAGCTGATCATGCCTCAGCACGCAACCGCGCCTGAGCCTACACCGCCGCCACCCGAACCAGCCCCGAAACCGCCAATCCAAACTCCCGCTCCAGTTCCCGGCGAAATCCAGGTCGACGAGCAGGGCAATATAATTACGGGCTAAACTCTATTTTCGTTTGAGCGGTTTGAATACGGCTTCGAGTATGAGACCGAGTATGGCACCGGCAAGCAGCGAGACGGCGAACTCCGAACCGCGAAGAGGGAATCCGTAGGTTTGGGCGGTTATATAGAAGAAGGCTCCAACTACCAAAGCGGTTGTAGTAGCGCCGAGAGTCACAGAAGGGCGAAAGACGGTCTTAGCAGCAATATCGCTTGTCTTTTCGATCGCTGGCGCGTGGATGACTTTTGAGAAAGCCCGGCTGGCCGGTTTGAGCCGGCGCTGCATCGCATGGACCGTTTGCCAATAGGCGTGCTGTTTATCGAAGATAGTTGGGTGGTGCTTCTTTGGAGCTTCCTTTTCGGCAATCGGCACAACCGGCGCTTCGGCTTGGTGCTCGATGGCTTCGCGGGCGGCTTCAAGTTTATCGGCGGCGTTTTCACCGACGGTCTCGGCGGCGCGCTCGATGTTTTTTAGGGCTTCGGCCGCTGCCTCTCGCAGTTCCGCCGAGCGCTCTGGCGAACGGCCGTGCTCCGGTGAATGCTCTGCTCCATGCTCAGTCATTGTGCCCCCCTCCGTGAGTTTGTTCCGCTCTTAGTATATTGACCTCGGTAATTAACTGGCGGTTACGGCTATAGAAGTAAACGCAGAGCCCGACAAACGCGAAGACCAGCATAGCGTTTAACCCGCCACCGGTTTGAGGCAGTTTTTTCTCGGCTAACTCAACCCGCTTTGGCGGCGGCGGAGGCAGGGTAATGGTAATCTGCCGGCCATAGACGTTGTCCATCCGCAGGTCAAAGGACGCCGGATCACCGGGCGGGCTGGGTGTGGTCGGGATCGGGTTTTTGACCTTGATCTGGAATTTCCTAACGATTAACTGCCCCGGATGAATTGTGACGGCCGGCCAGCTGATGGTGCCGAACTGAACCGTTCCGCCTCCGGTGTCGATTACCCGGGCGTACTCGAGGACATCGCTAATGCTCTCGGCGATTTGGTAGTTATTTTGGTTACCGTCGCCGGTGTTTTTTACCAGTAATGAGTAGTTGATGACATCGCCGGCCTGAGCCTCGGTGTTGTTGGCGTCGGTGCCGTTCTTTTGATAGGTAGCTTGCTTGGATATATGAATATTGGGGTTGGTCGGCACTACCGGCGGGGGCGGCGGTGGAGGAGGTTTAATTGGCGGCTTAATCGGAGGGGGAGGCGGCTTAATAATGGTCGGCACGCCATGGAAAACCAGGTTGCCGCAGTAGTACATAATGGCGAATCCGCCTCCGCGTGGGACGCTGCCTACAAGCACCTGGTAGGTCGAGGTTGTTCCGGATCTATCCCAAAGATAAAGCGGCCGTAAGTAATAGGTGGTGCCGCCGATTTGGTAGGGGTGGTCCTGGGCGAAGTGAGGGGTTCTTCCTAGTGACCACCAGTTGTGGTCGCTGGTGCTGATGGAGGCGGTTTTAGTATTAACCAGATCGGTGCGGGTAATGCCGAAGTAATTGAAGATTCCCTGAATTTCGGACGCGCTCTGATGCCCGGAGAGGCCGTGGTCGTAGATACTCATGAATTGGCTTTGGCTGGAAAACCCGCCGTAGATAATGTCGTTGGTCGAACCCCGGTTGCTGGCCGTCGCCGGGGACACAATGGCCATGAGCTGGAACAGCGCCAAGCTTAATCCGGCCATCACCGAGAGTTTTCGGGTAACCGATTCTTTGCGCAGACGGCGGACGTAAAAAGTCAGCTGCGGCCCAAGCCCGGGCACGAACGACAAATTCGAAATTAACTTCGGAAACATCAGATTAATTAAACCACTTATGCTTCTGTAAATCTAGGCTTGAGCAGTTACACTTCAGCCATCTCACCAACCTATCCCAAGTCGTCACTGCGGAACAGTATTCTATTTTCCGGAAAGTCCTCGTTCCGTTTGGTCTAGGTTGGTTCGTGGCTAAATCAACTTTAAAACGCTTGGCTAGTAGTCCGAAAATTAGTATAATATATGAAGTAATACGGGCGTTTCGAGCGTCAATTTTTTTTGAAGAAAAGGGGTAAAGTGGCTGACAAACAGCAAGATTACGGCGCCAGTCAGATCCAAGTCCTAGAGGGCTTGGAGCCTGTCCGCAAACGCCCCGGTATGTACATCGGCGGTACCGGCCCGGAGGGATTGCACCACCTAGTTTGGGAATTGGTAAACAACTCAATCGACGAAGCCTTGGCGGGTGCGGCCACCACAGTAGAGGTGGTACTAAAGGAAGACGGCGGCGTAACCGTGACCGATGACGGGCGGGGAATTCCGATTGAAAAACATGCCAAAACCGGCAAATCAACGCTCGAAACCGTACTGACCGTTCTGCACGCCGGCGGTAAGTTCGGCGGCGGCGGTTATAAAGTTTCCGGCGGGCTCCACGGGGTTGGGATTAGTGTGGTGAACGCTCTATCCGAGAAGGTTTTGGCGGAGGTTTATCGCGACGGCAAGGTTTACGCCCAAGAGTACAAGCGGGGCAAGGCACTCTCTGATATTAAGGCCGCGGGCGAGCACGAAGGCACCGGTACCAGCATTACTTTTTATCCTGATCCTGATATTTTTGAAACGACGGATTTTAATTACGACACTGTGCTCGACTATCTGCGCCACCAGGCCTACCTAACCAAAGGCGTGCTGGTTCGGGCGATCGATGAAAAAAGCGGCCGCCGGTTTAGCTATTATTTTGAAGGCGGGATTAAATCCTACGTTGAGCATCTAAACCGCAACAAGGAAGTGGTCAACGACCCGCCGTTTTATATCGAGCGCCAAGTCGGTGATGTCATGGTTGAGATCGCCATCCAGTACTACGACGGCTACAACGAAAACGTCAAAACCTTTGCTAACAACATTCACAACCCCGACGGCGGTACTCACTTAACCGGTTTCAGGACTTCGCTGACGAGGGTTATCAACGACTACGCCCGCAAAAACAGCTTGCTCAAAGACAACGAAGAGAATTTTACGGGAGAAGATGTTAGAGAAGGTTTAACGGCGATTGTTTCGGTCAAGCTAACCGACCCGCAGTTTGAGGGACAGACCAAAAGCAAGTTGGGAAATCCGGAGATTCGCGGCTACGTCGAGCAGGTCATGGGCGAATGGCTGACTTATTATCTCGAGGAAAATCCGGGGGAGGCTCGTAAGATTATCGGCAAAACCTCCTTGTCGGCTAGAGCTCGAATCGCCGCTCGCCAGGCCCGCGACACCGTTATCCGCAAAGGCGCCTTGGAAGGCATGACCTTGCCCGGCAAGCTGGCCGATTGCCGCACCCGTGATAAGGGCCGTGCGGAACTATATATAGTAGAAGGAAACTCCGCCGGCGGCTCGGCCAAGAGCGGCCGTGACAGTGAATTCCAGGCTATTTTGCCGCTAAGGGGAAAGGTCCTAAATGTCGAACGGGCTCGGCTGGATAAGATGCTTGCTAACAACGAACTTAAGAATTTAATCATCGCGCTCGGCACCGGGATCGCCGAAAACTTTGATATTGAACGGTTGCGCTATGGCAAGATTATTTTGATGGCCGACGCCGACGTCGATGGCGCCCACATTCGCACGCTTCTTTTAACCTTCCTTTATAGGCACATGCCGCAGGTGATCGAAAACAACAATCTTTACATCGCCCAGCCGCCGCTTTATATGCTGCAAGCCGGCAAGAAAAAACATTACGCCTACACCGACGAAGAGCGCGACCAGCTGATCGAAAAACTGATCGCCGAAAAACAGGCCAAGAAAGGGACAAAAGCTGAGACCGAAGTTGTTGAGGAAATTCCCGAGGCAGAGGAGGGCGAGGCGCCGATCGTGGCAGAGGGAGAAGGTCTCGAAGAGTCCGAGATAGTTGATGATGAGGCCAAAGGTAAGCTAAAGCTTGCAGGCATCACCAACATCCAGCGCTACAAAGGTTTGTCGGAGATGAATCCGGAGGAGCTGTGGGAGACGACGATGAATCCGGAGAATCGGATTTTACTGCGGGTGAAGGTGGACGACGCCGAAAAGGCTGACGCTATCTTTAACAAACTAATGGGTGAAGAGGTCGGTTTACGCAAAAGCTTTATTCAAACCCACGCCACTAACGTAGTTAACCTGGATATTTGATGGCAGACGACAACGAACAGTTGAACTTCGAGCAACCAACCCAGCCGGAACCTGGTGAAGTAGTCGACGGGGTACGGCTGCGGACGATTGAGTCGGAGATGGAGACCAGCTATCTCGACTACGCTATGAGCGTAATAGTTTCCCGGGCGCTGCCCGACGTCCGCGACGGGCTAAAGCCGGTCCACCGGCGTATTTTGCATGCCATGAATACGATGGGACTGCGCCACGCTGCCAAGTATCGCAAGAGCGCCCAGGTCGTCGGTGAAGTTATGGGTAAGTACCATCCGCACGGCGACCAAGCGATCTACGACTCGTTGGCGCGCATGGCTCAGGATTTCTCACTGCGTTATCCGCTAATCGATGGCCAGGGAAACTTTGGCTCTATGGACGGCGATCCACCCGGAGCTATGCGTTACACCGAAGCACGGATGTCGGGCGTCGCGGAGGAGCTGCTATATGACATCGACAAAGATACCGTTGATTTCGTTCCAAACTACGATGGCAGCCAACGCCAGCCGTCGGTCTTGCCGGCCAAACTGCCTAACTTACTGCTTAATGGGCAGATGGGAATCGCGGTCGGTATGGCCACCAACATTCCGCCTCACAATCTCGGCGAGGTGGTCGATGGCATTGTGCACTTAATCGACAACCCCGAAGCCACAGTCGAAGATTTAATGAAGTTTATCAAAGGCCCTGACTTTCCTACCGGCGGCGTGATTTACGGCAAAACCGCGATCGGCCAGGCCTACGGAACCGGTAAGGGCAGCGTGGTCGTTCGCGCGGTAGCTGAAATTGAAGAAGGCAAAAAAGGCGATTTCCAAATTGTTGTTACCGAAATCCCTTACGCCGTAAACAAAGCCGCGCTGGTTGAGAAGATCGCGGAATTGGTCAAAGAAAAGCGCTTAACCGGTATCAGCGACCTGCGCGACGAGAGCTCGCGCGACGGCGTGAAAATTGTGGTTGAGCTGAAAAAAGATTCTTACCCAAATAAGATCTTGAACCAGCTTTATAAGTGGACGCCGATGCAGACGGCCTTCCACGTCAATATGCTAGCGCTGGTTGACGGTATTCAGCCGCGGATTATGTCGCTTGAGATGATCCTCTCCGAATACATCAAACACCGCCAGGAAGTGGTTCGCCGCCGGACGGAGTTTGAACTGGGTAAAGCCAAGGACCGCGCTCACATACTTGAAGGCTTAAAGATCGCCCTCGACCATATCGACGAGGTTATTAAAACCATCCGGGCTAGCCGCACTACAGAGGAAGCCCAGACCAACTTGATCAAGAAATTCAAACTGACCGAACTGCAGGCCAAAGCCATTCTGGCGATGCAGCTGCGCCAGCTGGCCGGACTGGAACGCCAAAAGGTTGAGGATGAGTTGGCGGCTCTAATTAAACTGATCGCCGAGCTGGAAAAAATTCTGGCCAACCCAGCGGAGATTCTGAGGGTGATTAAAGAAGAGCTGGCCGAGCTGAAGGAAAAGCACGCCGACAAACGCCGGACCCAAATTATCGCCACCGACCTTGACCAGTTTAGCGAAGAGGAGCTGATTCCCAACGAGCAGGTGATAGTGACGTTAACGACCGGCAACTACATTAAACGCGTGCCGTCTAACACCTATAAATCGCAGGGCAGAGGAGGCAAAGGAATTATAGGAATGGTCACCAAGGAAGAAGACGTGGTTGAACACTTGGTGCTGACTCAGAACCACGACTTTATACTATTTTTCACCAATATGGGCCGGGTATTTAGACTGAAGGTTCATGAAATTCCGCCGGCCTCACGAACCGCCAAAGGTTCGCCAATCGTCAACTTGCTCCAGCTGTCGCCGGATGAGAAGGTGACCTCGCTGATTACCTTAACTAAAGACACCCCTGAAGGCAGCTACCTGTTTATGGCCACCAAAAACGGCACCGTCAAGAAAACGGCGCTGAAAGATTACACCAACGTTCGCTCCTCGGGATTGATCGCGATCAAGATCGACAAGGGCGATGAGCTCAAGTGGGTCAAATTGACCAGCGGCAAGGACGAAATTGTGATGGCGACCGCTATGGCCCAGGCCATCCGCTTCAAGGAGTCCGACGCCCGGCCGATGGGGCGAGCTACCCGTGGGGTCAGAGGCATTAGGCTGCGCCCCGGCGATGTTGTGGTCGGTACAGACGTGGCGGTGCCGGAGAGTAAGATGTTGGTAGTCAGTGAAAACGGCTACGGCAAACGCACGCCGGTAGCCCAGTTTGCTACCCACAACCGAGGCGGCGTCGGCATTAAAACCGGCGTGGTGACACCCAAGACCGGCAAAATCGTTGATGTTCGCGTAATTACCAGTGACGAGGATGATTTGGTGGCCGTTTCCACGCAAGGCCAGATTATCCGGGTACCGCTAAAGAGCGTGTCGCTGATCAGCCGGGCAACCCAGGGAGTCAGGATAATGAGGCTAAATGATGGTGACAAGGTAGCATCGGTGGCTTTGATCGCCGAAAAGGAGATCGAGGAGCAAGTCGAAGAATCTCCGGACTCTCCTGAGCAATCCAAAATCGAAGAATAGAAAAGAGTTTGTGCTTTTTGGAAAGAAGTTATGCTGGGTTTTGCCAAATATAATGCCTGCTTCGCTAAAATGTTCTGTAACTGTGCACAATGAATAGCTAGTTACTCGAAGAGTATCGTTAGGACTGTCAAAGTACAAATGCCAGAGTAAAGCTTACGCTGACTGGCATTTTTGATTGGCAGAGTCGAGGGTCAGTTGCAAAGTTCAGCAACAAAATTGGGTTTTATAGTTATATCGATTTTAGCCGCGGTCGGCTTAGCCCGCGGTACTGCTCACGCTGATGCGCAACCGGGTTCGGCCGACACCAATTCTACGAGTACCGTACAGGTCAGCCAGCCGGCCGATTCGAATGCTCAAATCACCGTCACCAACACCTCGAGCTCCACTACGACAGTAGGAACTTCTTCTGATGGGCAAACCTCGACTCCTTCGGTGACCCAAACCGGGGGAACACCAGGCCCGAGCTCACCCACCACTGCCTTGGTTAGCGATCCCTCTAAAGGAACTGTTCAAAATGCCGAACAATCCAACCAATCTGCAAGCCTGAGCCAGAACGATGCTTCCGTTGGAGGTGGTGCTGGGCCCAGCCAAGACGGGTCTCTTCCTGCCGCCACTCAAATCAGCCAAATTCAGCAGTCGGTGATTCATCAGGCGCTAGTCCGCACTCACGCAGCTAAAACTTCTGCCCCGGTCGCGCCGGCTCAAGAGAACAAGGGCTTGCCGACTCCCGCTACTAGTACCAGCGGTTCAGTCTCACCGGTCATGCCGGTCGCGCCGGGTTCTACGGGCAAAGGAATGGCGGCTAAGTTTGCCGGATTGTCAGGCACTATTCCTGGATCCGCAGTTCTTGCGACTCTAACTTTACTTCTGCTTATTGTCAGTAGCTTTATGTCCTATTTACGTCGCAGTAGGTTCCAGCATGCACCCCGCAGTGATGCATCACCTGCTGCTCTCAATTTTGCTACACCACCCTCAAAACTGAGCTGGGTATTGGCCACGTCGCCTGTACCGAGCTCAGTTTTAGTGATGTCAGATACCAAACAACTAATAGGAAGGAAGGGAGGTGAATAGATATGACAGCAAAGAGACTAGTAACTAACGTTGCAGTAGCGGGACTTTTGACACTAGCTTTACCGGCCAGCGCGCTGGCAGCTAACTCAGGAAGCGTTTCCGGAACCGGTCCTAACTCAACCAACTCGGTGACGATCGACAACGATCAGACGACCACGGTTGTAAACGCTCCGACCACAACGGTAACCAACAACAACGACCAAACTGCGACATCAGGTGATGCAACCGTCAGCGGTAACACAACTGGCGGCAATGCAACAACCGGCAGCGCAACCAACAACAACAGTTTCTCAACTAACGTTAGCGGAACTGGAATTGGTGGAGGCGTATTAGGCCTCGGCGGCGGAGTCGGCGGCGGTCATTTGCCAGGAGGCGGTGGAAGTTCCTCCGGCAAAGGCGGTGGTTCACTCGCCATGGCCGGCGGAGTCGGCGGCGGCAGCTTGCCTGACACTGGAGCCAGTATCCCGATCGATGTTTCCGGTTTGCGCAACGCTCTTTTGGGATCAAACCAAGACGTAGCGGCGGTTAACCGCGCGCGCGGACTATCTGCAGGTTTGCTGGCAGCCGCGGCTTTAATCAGCCTAATGGGTGCCGCAGGGAGCGCCGTTTACGCTGCTAAAAAGCAGCAGGAGCTCTAGGAGGTGTGATGACAATAGCAACTTTGAAACTTAAATGGATCTATTTGCCACTCGCTATAGGCGCGGCGGCTGTGATTGGCTTAACGGCGGCTCATCGCGCGGTTAAGCACGACGTCACAGTTGATTCGGGCCAGCAAGTCGAAGTCGGCCAGACTACCAACACCGAACTGCCCAAGGTAACGATAAACGGGCAGGAGGTTACCGGTGAAGGCCACTTTAGCTCTGATGGCGCGACGGTTGACGTTAACGGTGGATCGACCAATGTGACCACCGGCGGCGGTTCAACTACCGTTGTCAACGACAAAGGCGGAATCGACGTTCACGTTGAGTCCAAGTCGTCTAACAGCAACAGCTCGCAGACATTTGTCCAGCTCGGCGGCGGTACATTCACCTCTACCCAGAGTGATAACAGTATTTCCGTCCAGCAAAGCGGTGAAGGCAACGTTTCGGCTTCTAATTAACAACTTAACAACTAAGGACCGGTGGTCCACCTCTGTTTCGCAAACTGCGAGGCGGTGGCGGACCACAGGTCCGGAACTCAAATATCAACTAACTAACAAAAGAAAGGAGAATACTACTATGAAAGGACGTATTCTACGCTACAGTGCCATTGGTTTGGCCACTGTTGGACTCGGTATCGGAGTAGCGGCTGCTAACAGCATGACTATTTCTAACACCGGCCCGACTTCAACTAACTCGGGAACCGTTAACAACACGCAGAACGCACAGATTACAAACGTGCCGACTGCTACTGTTAGCAACACCAACAGTCAGACTTCAACCTCTGGCTCAGCTGATGTCAGCGGTAACACCACTGGCGGAAGCGCTACTACTGGAGCAACCCACAACACTAACAGTTCTTCAACCACCGCCACCGGCGCTGGTGTCGGAACTGCTAACTGGGCTGGCTTCTTTAGCAGCAACAACACCGGTTCGATCAACACCACTGGCCCGAACTCGACCAACACTATCGAGTTCAACAATGACCAGACGTTGAACGTGACCAACGCTGCTAACGTCAACGTGACGAACAGCAACACCCAGTCCTCGACCAGCGGCGATGCCTCTGTAACTGGCAACACCACTGGCGGTAGCGCTACCTCCGGTAGCTCTATGAACACTTCGAGCTCCAGCACCAACGTCAGCTTCTAGTTGACTTTGGCCTAGAGCCCGTAGGGATGCGGCGGCCTGCCGCACCCCGGAATTATCCAGACAGTAACTTTAACGAGGAGAGCAAAATGACAACCCCAATCAAACGATTTATTTCCAGCCTAGTCCTGTCGGTAATGGTTCTATTCACCGCTATGCCTGCCATTGCCTTGGCTGACGATGCTACTCCTCCTTCTGATACCTCAAGTTCAACTACTACACCGACCGATACTTCGACCCAGACCACTACTCCGACGGACACATCTACTACGTCAACGACCCCAACCACTACGACCGACCCCTCGACTCCTTCTTCAACCTCTTCGACTACTCCTACGACTACCACCGGACCGACCTCCCCGACTGGGCCGACCAGTACCACAGGTCCTGGAAAACCGACCGGGGTCGTGCCGGCCTATGCGTACGACACATCCACAGGCAAATGGGTCGCGACCAACCAGCCAAGTTTTTACTGGAACGGCTCGCTTTGGGTCAGCCCTTACTACACCTATGATGCTCAAAACGGTTGGTACTACGTAAATCACAGTGCCGCCCCGCTCACAGGGGCTACCGGTTACGCGGCTGGCCCAGCGGCAGGTGATGCCACGGTTACCGGCACTAGCCTGGATGCTACCAAAGCCAAGCTGGCCGCTTTGCTGGGGATTTCCGATCCGGCGATCTCAAACACCGGGTTTAACTCGACTAATACCGCGACGCTCAATAACAACGCCAACGCACTGCTGACGATCCTGGCGCTGGCGGCGATCACCAATAACCAAACTTCAAACGCCACCAGCGGTAACGCCACCGTTTCCGGCAACACCCAGGCGCAGGATGCTACTACTGGTATGGCCAACGTGGTGTCGAACTTCCTGAACTTAATCAACTCGGCGTGGGGCTGGGGGAGCGGAACTCTTAGCTACTTCGTCGACAACATCTTCGGTAACCACACCGGCGATATCACCCTGGCACCTCAAACCGTCGGTAGCGGCGGAGGCGGTATTGGCTGCTACTTCTGCTTCGGCGGCACACTAGACAGCAACACCAACACCGGCGCCAACTCGACCAATACGGCGACCACCAATGCCAACAAAGACTTAACGGTTGATTACCGGCCGACCGGGACGATCGACAACAACATCGATTTGCTGGCTCAATCCGGTAACGCCGGGGTAACCGGCAACACAGTAGGCGGCAGCGCTAAAAGCGGCGACGCCAATGCTGAACTGAACTTGATTAACATGATCAACTCAGCTATCGGCTCCGGCGGGTCGTTCTTTGGCCTGATCAATATATTCGGCGACCTGAACGGCGACATTCTCTTCCCGAAAGGCTTCGTCGACAGTCTGCTCGGCGGATCAGGCGGCTTAGGATCTGGCGGAGGTTCAGCCACAGCCAGCAACACCGGCACGGGTCCGAACTCTAATAACACAGCAACTACCAGCTCAAACTCCAACGCCACTATCACCGACAACTCCCAATCTACCTTCAACAACAACATCAACGCCGCTGCCCAGTCCGGAGCCGCCGATGTTAGCAACAACACCAAGGCTGGCGGGGCTACAACCGGGGATTCAAAGACCAACACCAATACCTACAACCTGTTTAATTCTGGAGTTGTCGGCGACAACGCAGTATTGGTGCTTGTTAACGTCCTTGGGCACTGGGTCGGACTGGTTATGGGCCTGCCGAGCGGCGGAGGCAGCAGTCAATCGGCACTGCTGGGAGGCAACGCGACGGTTACTAATGCCAATACCGGGCCGAATTCTAACAACACTGCCTCTAGCAGCACCAATTCTAATCTCAACGTCAATTACGCCCCGAATTCGACCATCAACAACAATGTCAGAGCCGGAGCGATCTCCGGTGACGCCACGGTTTCGGGTAACACCGCCGCTGGCGGCGCGGCTTCCGGTGACGCCGGTGTTGCCACTAACGTAGTAAACATTCTGGGAAGTAACCTTAGCCTGACCCATTGGTTCGGGATTCTAGTGGTCAACGTCTTTGGCGACTGGTTCGGCAGTGTCGGTGTCAATACGCCTGCCGGCAACGCTCCGGCAGCTTCGGCTGGAGTTGGCGGCGGATCACTGCCAGGCGGTAAAGGGGAAAGCTATGGCCAGCCGACCACTGGTCTATATCAAGGGAACTCGAGCGGCGGAGTAACTCAAGTAGCCGGTACGTCTTCGGGCCACAGCTCAAACCTCGGCAGTGTCACGGTAGCGAGCGCCAACAATATAGCTAAATTTGCCGAAAGCCAAAAAGCTGCCAGCCAAGCCGGCCTCCTGTTTGTAGCGATGGCCATCTTGCTCCTAACGGCTGGTGGATTAATGGGAGCGGAGCGTAAGTTCCGCAAAAGCTAGATCCCGGCTGTTTGATCCTGTATCCTGATTTTCAAATGGCGAAGAAGCAAAAACCGGCCGGGGAAGAACCGAAGCTCTGCGAAAATTGCGGCAGCATTATGATTGAGGATGACGAGGGAAAGCTCTACTGCCCTAACTGCGACGCTGAAATCGATTGGGGCATGGAAGACGAAGAAGACGAGGAGTGAGTTACAATCCCTATATTTTAATCCCGTTTATCTCCTGGCTTATCGCGCAGTTAATTAAGTTTGTCGGCCGCGCGTTTCGCGGCCAGATCGATCTGCAGCTGCTATACGTCTCCGGCGGGATGCCCAGTGCCCATGCCGCGGTGGTGATGGCTTTAGCAACGGTAGCCCTAATAGTCAGCGGACCTGGTAGTGGGCTGTTTGGGGTGGCGGCTATTTTTGCTGGCATTGTGATGTATGACGCCCTTGGTGTCAGGCGTATTGCCGGGGAGCAGGCAGCAGCTTTTAACCGGCTAACCACCTCCTTAAGCCGTAGCAATCTGGGTGTGCCGGGCGAACCAGCAATGCGGGAGCTAAAGGGCCACAAACCATCGGAGGTCGCCGCCGGAGGTACGTTGGGAGTTGTCATTGCGATACTGTTCAATACCTCAAAGCTTAGGCCTCAGCTGGCCTTTTTGAGTTCGGCCGCCGGCCGGGTTGAACTATTGGCATTGGCCGCGGTGTTTGGATTGCTTGTAGCCGGCGGTTTTATTTACAGGTACTGGCTGAAGCAGCGGCACAAAGGTTCAAGCGCGGCGGCCAAGCTCGCCAGCGCAGTTCTACTCAAAACCCAAGTTATTGGCTGGCCTGGGTTGCTATTGGCATTTGCCGGCTACCAAAAGGCCTCGTTTTTGGCCTGGCGAATCTGGCCGTACTCGCTGTTAGCGGTGCTTTTGGTATGGGACGCGGTCTTGGTTAATAAGTACCGGACAACGTTGCCGACGGCTCTCGCCCACGAGGCGGAACGGACCCGGCGAGAGCGGTGGCTAAAGCCGGCCAAAAAACGCAAGTAGTTACGGCTGTAAGCACAACCATTTTTGAGGTATTATTGTAAGCAGTATGCCAGATAAGCATTCCCACCACTCCCGACACGATCTTATTAAAGCGCGGCGCCGCTTTACCGTTGTCAATATTTTGCTCGTCGCTTTGATGGCTTGGGGTGGTTATAAAGTTGTCCGCACCCTCGCTTCGGTGACAACAACCATCAAGGGAACCGTCTATGTTAACGGTAAACCTAAGTCCGGCATTAGGGTTGAATGCGGATCCAACACGGCTTTGCATTATCCTGTCACCAACAGCAGCGGCGTTTACAGCTGCACAATAACCTACGGCAACGCGGGGGAGACAAGGGATGCGGAACTTTACCATGTTCGCCCGACAAAACCTGCCGGGGCGATTGGAGGGGCGACAAAACACGGCTGTGATACGCCCAGCAATACTACTTATGAGTATCAAGTGCCGGCTATCAATGGGTGCCATAACTCGAACATCGCGGACGGGCCATGGCAACACGACGACTTAGCCTTCGACACTGGGCTCGACTTTAGTTATAAAGTTCCGGTTACGGTTAAGGGGCGGGCTTACGATAAAAGAACCGGAAAAGGCATACCTGGAATAGTGATTGAGACCTGCAACGCCGGCCAGCGGACCACCGACTCCAGCGGTAATTACTCCTTCAGTGCTATGTATAGCACCGGCTATTGTCTTCGTCCGCAGAGCGGAAAACCGGCGGGGTACAGTGGGCCCACCACGATCCAAAATCCTGAAATTGGTAACTCTACCACTCACTACGAGTACCAGATTGCCGGCAAGAACTGCTATCACAACGCCGACGGCGGCTGCGGCGGCCCGCAGCTAACTTGGGACAGGCCCACCGACTCTGGCCTTGATTTCATCTACACTTCGCCAGCGCCGCCGGCGCCCGGAGTAACCCTTAAGGTCAACGGCGTGGATCAAGTGACGGTTCCGCCGTCAACAACCGTCCGGCTAAGCTGGAGCTCAACCGGAAGTCCGACCAGCTGCAGCGCCAGCGGTTCGTGGTCTGGATCGCAAAAGACCGCTAATACCGTCAATGTCAACGTTGGTTCGTCAACCGGGACTAAAAGCTACAAACTGTCTTGCACCAACCCCTCCGGCACCGGCAGCGATACGGTAACGGTAATAGTCAAAAAAGGAGCGCCGAAGCCCGTCAAAGGCTGCGGGCCGGGGACCGATAACTCAACCTGTAAAGGCGGGCCAATCGTTACTTCGCCTTCGGGGCAGGCCGACCATACGGCCCCAACCGTACCGGGTGACTTCAAAGCCGGTCTCGGCGCCGACAAATCGATTGTCCTTTTGTCCTGGTCTGCCTCGGCCGACGCCAGCGGCATTAAGGCATACCAGATTGAGCGCTCGGCCGACCAGACCAAATGGGCGACGTTAAAAAGCAATATTTCCGGCACCAAATACACCGATAGCGCGACCGATTTTAAAACCGTCTACTTTTACCGGGTTAAAGCCATAGACAACGCGGGCAATAGCTCCGGTTACGCCAAAACCGATATCACGACCGGCGCGTTTACGGCCACCAAAGAGGGCTCAACGATCTCAAGTGACGACAAGATCGTCCAGGTGTTCTTGCCCGACGGCAGCTTGGGGGCAAATGCCAGCTGTACGATCGACCCTTCCACCGACAACACCGATTCGCTAAAAGACGTCAAACTCCAACTGATTTACGGGCCGTACGCCATCCTATGCAAAACCGCCGATGGAGAGGCGTTAACCACCTTCCTGAAGCCAATCGATGTCCACATCTACCCGCAGGCCGACAAAACCAAACATTACAAAACCGTTCAGGTCTTCGTCTACAACCAGGACAACTCGGCCTGGCAAGAGGTCCAGGTTGATACTACCAACGACAACGGGCAGGTGGTACTCAGTTTCAAGGCCGCCAATCCGCTGCAGCTGGCGGTGCTAGGCCAGCCAAAGCCTGGGTTGCCGCTGGGCATCTTCTCGTTCATCTTCCTGATCATTCTGGCGGCCGTCATCGCCTTTATAATTCTGCTGCGCCGAGCCCAGAAGCAGCACTACCACGATTACCTCCGCCGCAAATACTATAATTTATAGTCTGGACACCGGCGGCTATACCCTATAGAATTACCAGTGGCTTTTGAAACGCTGAATAAGAAAGCGTTCATAGATCGCACTCGCAACTGGCCTAACACTTTTGGCCGCTGGGTTGCTTTTGCGCTTTACTAGCCGCTCGTTGAAAGTTTGAATTGTGCAGTGAAGCCTCGTTCAATTTAGTACGAG
>CAZJNH010000004.1:0-85472 GCA_964547425.1 uncultured Candidatus Saccharibacteria bacterium
AACCAGCGACCTCCTGCTCCCAAAGCAGGCGCGCTACCAACTGCGCCACACCCCGATACAACCGAATAAGTATATCTTAAACTACTAGGCTAACCCAAGCACAATAGCCACCCTTTTGTTGTTCGCTTGATAGGAGTATTTTAGATACAGACAAATTAGAAAGGCGGTGACAAAAAAATGACAGACAAAATGAAATCTTGTTTTACTCCCCACGTAATGATGCACGCTTTATTTGGCCTTGGTCTTGGTTTGGTTATTGCCCATTTCTGGGCTAACCTGGCTGACAATGTTTGGATCGGAGTTGGCGCGATGGTCGTAGCCGTAGTGCTCGACATGATGCGCAAAAACTAACTTAGCTAACCAAAAAAACCGGAGCCTACGTGCCCCGGTTTTTTGGTATTTATCGGACAGTTTCTTTGAGTCGTTTCCCGGCTCGGAATCTTGGCATTGCCATCGCCGGAATCTTTATGTCCGCCCCCGTTTGAGGATTTACACCCCTACGTGCCGCCCGCTTACCTAAATCGAACGTGCCAAACCCGGTGATGGAGACCTTTTCGCCCTTTTTGATCGTGCGGCCCACCACGCCGGTTAGCTTAACTAAAACGTTTTCAACTTGCCGTTTCGACAGCTGAGTTTCCTGTGCCAGAGTTTCGATCAACTGCTGTTTTGTCATTAGGCTATGAATTGTAGTACAGGCGTTTTGGCTTGGCAATGGGACAAAACATACCGCTAGGCTTTGAGCTGGCCGGAGAGTTTTAGGGCTTCAATGACAGCTAGAGCGGTGACCCAAGCGTCCCAGCGGGGGTGGTGCTGTAGGTGTTGGTCGTCTAGTTTATCCTCGACCAGTTTATAGGTGACAGCCAGCGGTTTGATGCCAACTTGAATTAGCAAAGAAGCTAAATCCAGTAGCGGAAAGGGGTGATCCCAGTAGCGCCCTTCGAGATCGTCATCCTGGCAGTCAGCTAGAAAGCGGGTTTCGACCGGGTAGCTGTTTTTGACGACCACATAATCCGCCTTTTCCTTCGCAGCCTTATACCACTCCCAAAAAGCCGAGCGCAACTGCTTTGGCGTTTTTTGGTCTTCAGGCATATCCTTTAGCGGCGGCAAAACGTTGTCTTTGACCCATTCATCGACTTCGCCCTTGATCGGGCAGCGGGCAGTAAATTCGTCGAGAATTTTAGCGTCTGCCCGAATCAAAATCGCTCCTACGGCGAAGGCTTCGCCGTGCAGGCCGTTGGACTCAACGTCAAAAGCCAGAAACACCGTTTTTTTGGTGATTTCGGGTACGGATTGGTCCATTATTTGGCGAATTCTATGGCGCGGGTTTCGCGGATAACGTTGACTTTGATGGTGCCGGGATACTTGAGAGTCGCTTCGATTTTGGTAGCGATGTCGCGAGCCAGCTTAATCGCCGACAGGTCATCGATGGATTCCGGCTCAACTATAATCCGGATTTCACGGCCGGCGGAGATGGCGTAGCTTTTGTTAACGCCGGGGAAGGCGTTGGCCAGCCCTTCAAGTTCGGTCATGCGTTTGGCGTAGTTTTCCAGGGTGTCACCGCGGGCGCCGGTGCGGCCGGCGGAGATAGCATCAACTACCCGGACCACCAAAGCTTCAGGAGTGGTAGCTTCGATGTCGTCGTGGTGCGCTTCGGCGGCGTGGCAAATCGCTTCTTCGATCCCATTTTTCTCGGCGATCACGCGTGAAAGATGGTGGTGCTTGCCCTCCATTTCATGGGTGACGGCTTTACCTATGTCGTGGATTAAGGCGGCGAATTTGGAGATACGCACGTCAGCCCCGATTTCGGCCGCGATCATACCAGCCAGATGGGTCATCTCAACCGAATGCGACAAAACGTTTTGAGAGTAGGATGTTCGGAACTTCAAACTGCCCAGCAGCCGTGTCATTTCCGGCGGCATACCAACCACACCGGTTTCTTTGCAGGCCGCCTCGCCGGCTTCTTTGATCTGTTTTTCGACTTCGGTTTTGGCCTTCTCGATCACCTCTTCGATTCGGGCTGGGTGGATCCGGCCGTCGGACATCAATTTTTCCATAGCTACTTTAGCGATTTGGCGGCGAATTGGGTCAAAACTCGATAACACAACGGCGCCCGGAGTGTCGTCAACGATGACGTCTACCCCCGACGCCCGCTCAAAGGCCTGGATGTTTCGGCCCTCTTTGCCGATAATCCGGCCCTTCATCTCGTCGTCGGGCAGGGGAACGGCGGTAACGGTGCGTTCGCTGGACTGCTCACCGGCCATCCGCTCCATCGCGAGCAAAATAATGTCCTTGGCTTTTTCCTCGGCGTTTTCCTTGGCTTCGTTTTCCAGCTTGTTGACCAGCCCAACCAAGTCGGACTTGATATCGCGCTCAGTCATTTCCATTAGCTTGGCTTGAGCCTCTTCTTTTTTAAGTTTGGCGATCTTTTCCAGGTTTTCCTGCTGTTTGACGCGAATCGCCTTCAGCTCATCCTTGAGCTTAGTTAAATCATCCTCTTCGGCGCGGAGTTTCTCCGACCGGTGATCAAGTTCGTCGAGTTTTTTGTCCAGTTGGGTTTCGCGGGAACTCAAACGGTTCTCGACCTCCAGCAGCTGCTTACGCCGGTCGGATTCTTCTTTTTTGGAGGCCTCGATTAATTTAATCGCTTCGGTCTTGGCCTCCAGCGTAATTTCTTTGGCCTTGGCTTCAGCCTCGCCTAAAGCTTTTTTGGCTTTGGCATCGGCCGCGCCGCTCTTTTGTTTGGCTTGGTAATTGCTGACGACATAACCGGCCCCGCCGGTGCCGAGAGCTAACACCACAACTAACAGTGGTGACATAAGAGTTGCCTTTCTAGATCAGAATTTTGGATGTCTGGCGTTTCAGTGTAACTGGAGTTCAGAATTAATTATTTTATAAAAAGCTTACTTCGCTCGTTTTTCTGAGTGCTTTAATTTAACGCCCAAAAACGCGGACTGTCAAGATTACAACAGTCGATTATTTGGCTTTGGGAAGGGTAATTTTGGCCGGGGCGCCATAGTGCGGCAAAACCGGGGCGGCCTGCCAGTTCTTACCGCCATCGGCCGAAATTTGGATGTCTTGGGCGTAGGCGATAGCGTTGGCGACGCTAAAGCCGATCCGAAGCCCCGTAAACGAGCCCGGGCCGGGAAAAATAACCACCCCGGTTAGATCGCTCCACCCCGCTCCCCGGCTTTTTAGTAAAGCTTCGATTTCGCCCAGCAGCGTACGCGAAAGTTCCCGCCCGGCCAGCCAGCGTTTTGAGGCTAGTTCTTTATCACCGTCGAGCAATGCCAGTTCAGCCTCTGGTTCAGATGTCTTAAGGCTTAAAATCATAATTTCGAAATAAGTGTTTGATACTTTGAGCCGTTGGCGGTAAACACAATTTCGCGATGGGTCTGATCGGCGGCCTTGACACTAACGGTCAAATGTTCATCGGGCAGAGCGCCGGCGACGTTCTCAGCCCACTCCACCGCCGTCACGCCATCCCGGTCCGCCGCCGCTTCGGCGATCTCAAAAGCCACGATGTCTTTGAGGTCGATGCGATAAAAATCGAAGTGGTAAAAACGCAAGGGCCCGGCTTCGTAAATCCGGTTAATCGTAAAGGTCGGACTGGAGATGGCTTGCTTAATGCCCAAACCTTTGGCCAGCCCTTTAATAAAGACGGTTTTGCCGGCGCCAAGATCGCCCGACAGCTCAACCAGCTCCCCTCCTTTTAGTAACCTGCCCAGCTTCTCCCCCAGCTTTTCGGTCGCTTCAGGTGTCTTCGTCGTAATTGTTTTAGATTTCACCAGATCATCTTAGCAAACTCTAAGAACCAAACTCGAAACTCTAAGTAAAACTAAAGATTAAAGTTACAAGTTGAAAACTTTAGTCTTTGAACTTGAATCTTACTTTGCCCTTAGAACTTAGTTCTTAGAGTTTTCTTCAAGACGCTTGTGCTACAATTACTCTAATGCAGATCTCCGACGCTGATCTGAAGAAATTACTTTTGGCTTCGCAAAAAGTCAGAGTAGAGGCTCTCGAGGAGGCGGCCAGAAGTGCAACCCAGTCGGGTCAGCCCCTGCTTTCAGTTGTCTTAAAAAAGAATCTGATCGACGAAAAAGAGCTTCTCAAGATGTACGGGAAGAGCGTCGGCATTCCCTACGTCGACCTCAAAAGCATCAAAGTCCCGCGCGATATCTTAATGAAAATTCCCGAGCACATCGCCCGCAAATACGAATCCGTGCTGTTCGGCAAACAAGCCGACAAGCTGCTTCTGGCTATGTCCGACCCAGAGGATTTGCAGGCGCTCGACTTTTTGAGAAAGCAAATCGCCTCTCCCCTGATGGTTTACGTTGCCGCCACCCGCGACATTTTGCTGGTGCTCGACCAATACCGCGGCAGTATCGAAGGTGAAATCACCAAGGCAATTAAGGGCGCTTCCCAAGGAGCACAGGCCGAACAAGAGGCCGCCCCAGTACAGGAGGTCAACGCTAAGGAGCTCGGCGAAGACGCGCCTATCGCCAAGACCGTCAACATTATCCTTGAGTACGGCGTCCGCTTTGGTGCCTCCGACATCCACATTGAGCCGCGGGAAAGCACCGTCCAAGTGCGCTACCGGGTTGACGGCGTCTTGCAAGACAGTATGACTTTGCCCAAAAGTTTATTGGCGCCGATCGTTTCTCGTATCAAGATTTTATCCAACCTAAAAATCGACGAGCACCGCCTGCCCCAAGACGGCCGGTTCAAGTTTATGCTGGGATCACACCTGGCTTCACTACGGATAGCAACCTTGCCGGTGATGGACGGCGAGAAGGTAGTCATCCGAATCCTCGACGAATCCACCAAGCCGATGACTCTTGCCCAGCTGGGTATTGAAGGCCACAGCGAGGAAGTGATCACCAAGGGTTTGTCGCGCCCGCACGGTATGACTTTAGTGACCGGCCCGACTGGTTCAGGTAAGTCGACTACCTTATATAGTGTTTTGAGCATATTAAATAAGGTAGGCGTGAACATTTCGACCGTCGAGGACCCAGTGGAGTATAAAGTCCCGGGTGTTAACCAAACTCAGGTTAATACTCAAGTCGGTATGACCTTTGCCAACGGCCTCAGGGCGCTGCTGCGACAGGACCCAAACATCATTATGGTTGGGGAGATCCGCGACC
The DNA here is from genome assembly GCA_964547425.1 of uncultured Candidatus Saccharibacteria bacterium. Lineage (GTDB taxonomy): Bacteria > Patescibacteriota > Saccharimonadia > UBA4664 > CAZJNH01 > CAZJNH01. The sequence goes on from CAZJNH010000004.1 coordinate 5,142, forward strand.
GGGAAACCGCGGAACTGGCGGTGCAGGCGGCTCTAACCGGACACTTAGTCCTCTCTACCCTGCACACCAACAACGCTGCCACCTCGCTGCCCCGGCTGCTGGAAATGGGCGCCGAACCGTATTTGATCGCCTCCACGATTAATACTGTGATTGGCCAGCGGCTGGTAAGAAAAGTCTGCCCGGTTTGCCGAATACCTCACGTACCGGAAGGCAGCGAAGTGGAGGAACTGAGCCAGGACTTCCAGATCGAGCAAGCCCTAAAGTACTACGAATCAACAAAGCATTTGGTCAAAACGGCCGTTAAGGCTGGGGCGGCGGCCGGCAAAGTAGCTGAACACAAAGTGCTTCAGCCAACTCACGTGCTTGACCAATCGATTATCGAAAAGATTAAATCGGACCCCAACATTATTAACCGCTCGGCCGACGAAGCTAAAATCAGCCAAGCGGTAGCGGAAGCCGGAACTTCGGCCAAAAAAGACATCGATCCGGCAAAACTCAAGCCAGGCGAGTTTGTGCTATACAAAGCCGGCAATGGCTGCAGCGAGTGCCACGGTGGTTACCTCGGCCGAATCGGAATTTACGAAGTACTGGAGGTCAGCGAGGCGGTAGCCAAATTAATCATTAGCCACGCCACCAGCGAAGACATTCAGCGCCAGGCCGTCAAAGAAGGTATGCTAACGATGCAGCAAGACGGGTTTGTTAAAGCCCTGCGCGGACTGACCACTATCGAAGAAGTATTAAGGGTAACCAGGGAATAAGATGGCGGAAACTTTTAGCTACACAGCCAGAACCGCCGCCGGAGCCTTCGCCCACGGCGAGTTAACCGCCAACGACCGCGACGGTGCCCTAGCGGCTTTGACCCAGCAGGGACTCTCCCCGATTTTGGTCAAGAAGGCCGAAGCCAAGGGCGTAAAAATGAACCTCTCCCCCGCTAACTGGCCAGTGATCGGCAAACTTTTAAGCGGCGGCCGGGTTAAGCCGGCGGAAAAAGTATTCTTCTCCCGCCAGCTGGCAATTATGGCCGACGCTCAGGTACCGATCGGGCGCGCCCTGGCGCTGCTGGAAAAACAAGCCAGCTCGCCAAGAATGAAAAAGGTGGTCGGGCAGCTAGCCCAGGAAGTTGGCGGCGGCGCGACGGTTGCCGAATCGTTGGCCAAATTCCCGGACGTCTTTTCAACCGTCTACGTCAATATGGTGAAAGCCGGTGAGGCCGGCGGTATTTTAAACGAAGTCCTCGACCGGCTGGCCACCCAGCAGGAGAAGGACGCTGAAATCCTCTCCAAAGTTAAAGGCGCCGCCATATACCCGGCGGTTATCTCAACCGCGGCCATCGGCGCTTTTGTTTTCTTAATGACGGTCATTGTGCCAAAGCTAGCCGTCATCTTTGATTCTTTCGGCGGCACCCTGCCGCTTTACACCCGGGTAATGCTGGGGGCCAGCCATTTCCTGATCCACAACGGGCTGATACTCGCGGGTGTGGTGGCTATCATCGTGCTGTCGATTTACCAATTTCACCGCACCAAACAAGGCAAAAAATTCTTCGACACCTTGGCGCTTAAAGTGCCAATCCTTGGACCCCTAATTATTAAGTTAAACGTCGCCCGGTTTGGCCGGACCTTTGGTTCACTAATCAGCTCCGGGTTGGCGGTGGTGGAAGCGCTAAACATTACCGCCGACGCGCTGGGCAATACGCTATTTAAAGAAGAGCTCCACAAAACCGCCGAGGAGGTCAAGAATGGCCGGCCGGTCTCCGAGGTCCTCACCGCCAGTAAAATCTTCCCGCCGATCGTGCCTCAAATGCTCCGGGTTGGTGAGGAAACCGGCCAGGTCGACAAAGTACTTTTAAAGGTCGCCGGTTTCTATGAGAAGGAAGTTGATGCGGTAGTGTCAAACCTAACTTCGATTATTGAGCCGGTTCTAATCATCATGCTCGGTATTATGGTCGGCGGTATTGTTCTATCGGTCTTCGGCCCAATCACTAAAGTCAGCCAAACGGTGCCAAAATAATTGTTGACAGGCTCCAACGAGACCATTAGAGTAAATCTAAGTAATAATACTTATGCTAATTTGGAGGCGGCACTTTATGCTAACTAGGTTCTTGAAGCGACAACAAGGGTTCACACTGTTAGAGCTTCTTATCGTCATCGTGATCATCGGTATCCTCGCGGTCATTATTGTTCCGGGTCTGTCCAGCGGTCCGAAGAGGGCCCGTGACGCCCAGCGCAAAGCTGACATGCGCGGAGTCAAAAACGCTCTAGAGACTTTCTACAACGACAACAACTCCTACCCGGTTCAGACCACTACTGCCAGTACAACCGGCTTGACGGCCACTGCGTTGATCAACGCTACCACCGGTATCGTCACCAACTACCTGCCGGCGTTGCCTTGTGACCCGCGCTCTAGTGTTAAGACCACGACGACAACCTCAACTCTCTGTACCGACACCGTAGACGGTTCGAACACCCTGCGTTATCTGTACAAGTCAGCCGCCGCTGGTGCTGCCTACCGCGTATGTGCCACCCTCGAAAACGCGCAAGATGGCGATGATGGTAACACTACTTCGAACGTTTCCGAAGGTTACTCGGTCACCAGTATCAACGGTACTGCTCCTGGTACTCTCTGTACCACCTAATCACTAGCAACTAAACTAAAAACCTCTGCCACCCGCGGAGGTTTTTAGTTTCTAGTGGGTTCGGCGGAGCAAAATGTAGCTGTAGGCGCCGATCCGGGAAATGGTTTTGACACTGTAGTGGGGCTTAAGCTGGGAGAGCCCCTCGTCGTTCACGATCGCCGTTTTAATCTGGTCGTCTTTGGTCACATCGGCAACGTCAGCTAGCGTGCTGGCCTCGAAGACCGGTCGATCAGTGTAGGTTAAAACTACGAAGGATGACAAGGTTTGCTGCTCAGTGGGGTAAACCACAATCGGGCCTGGTGGAGCATACTTAGCCTGCCTGGACAGTTCCGCTACTGGCTGGGCATTTTGAATATAGTCAGCCGTGTAGAGCCGGTACTGTGAGGCAAAGGGGTAGACCGAGACACCGACTAAGATCGCACCCGAGAGTACCAATCCCGCTTTGAGCCGTGAGGAGTCGAACTGAAGAAAGCAGAAGGCCACCGCTCCCGAGAGGACAAAGATAACCGCGAGCAACGCGGTGTTGGAGCTAACCGTAAACGGGCAGGTGTAAAGAGCTGCCAGACTAGCCGCGATTAAACCGAGGATGGGTACCAGCCGCTTGCCTCGAAAAGCGTTAACTACCGTGACCGCCACCATAATCGCCAGAGCCGGGTAGGCCGGCGCGGTGTAGTGGATGATCTTGGTTTTAAGCAGTGAAAAAAATACAAATACGACTACCGTCATCACTAGTAACAACCGCTGGGGGCCTTTTTTACGCCAGTTCTCCACGATGGAGCCGGCGAAGCCGAATGGGAGCAGGAAAATCCAGGGGTAGAGCCGCGAATACAGGATTTCTAAGTAGTAGCTATTGCCACGATTGACGATAAAACCGACAGAGGCGTTGGAGTTGTAAGGGTCAACCACCGAGTCTTTAATCCGTTTCCATATGTGGAACCCAAAATAACTGTCCCAAAACTGGTGTCCCCACTGCATGAGTTCGGCGAAGTGCCAGGGCGCGGTGATGGCAACCGCGATGCCGCCGGCGATCCACAAATGCTTGCTGCGTAAATACTCTTTAATTTCTCCGTTCCAAGCCCAGACAAGTGCCAAAATGACGGGGATCAGTAGGGCCGTTGGGCCTTTAGTAAGAGCGCCAAGGCCAATAGCCGCCCCGAGCAAATAATAGAATTTGGGGCTTTCTTTGAGCCGCAGGGCAAAGTAAAAGGCCAGCCACCAGAAGAAAATCATCGGGCCGTCGAGGCGGCCGATGCGGAAAACATGGATTAGGCCGAAAGAAGTTAAAGCGACGTAAGCAGCGGCTAAACCGACGGTTTTGTCGTAGAGCCGTTTGGCGATGGCGTAGGTCAAAACAATCGTGCCAATACCGGCCAATCCAGAGGGCAAGCGCGACCAAAACTCGATTTGGCCGGGGAGGCGGATTAGCAGGGCCTTGAGCCAAATAATCAGAGGGGGTTTTTCGAACCAAGGTACCAAGGAGCCGTCGGGGTTAAAGCGCCAGAACAGCGTGATCCAGTTGCCCGTTCGGTTGATGTTGTGGGCGACTTGGTGGTAGATCATCTCGTCACCGTCAAAAAATCGGTAACTGCCGAGCTTATATAAATACGCGCCGGAGCCGGCCAGTACTAGTAGCAATTCCGCCCAGTATCTTTTGGCCAGCTTCAGCGCTGATTGCATCCCAAATAGTGTAGCAGATAACGAAAAACTCTAAGAACTAAGTACTAAACCCTAAGTAAGATTAAAGATCTAAGAAGAATGTTTTTCGAGGATAGCACCGAAAATCCTAGTTAGACTCCGAGCCTCTTCGATCAGGGATTGGTCGGAACGTAACAGCCTTAACCAGAGAGCGCTTTCTTTTGCTTCTTTCCGACAGATCTTGATTCGCAGGATATAGTCCTTATTACTCAACGCTTCGACAGCTTCGATGAAATTGGCGGCTACGGAACCTGAGGATCGCACCAGTTGCTTGGCATCCTCTCTCGCAACAATGGACTGAGGTTGTCTTTTAACTAGATCTCGACAATCTTGCGCGAACTTAAACGTCCTGTCTTCTAGTCCGTATTTTTGCTCGGTTGCTTGCATTCAAGCATTTTAATTTGGTCTCCGAATGAAACTCAAGCATTACTTTAATCTTTATTCTTTGACCTTACTTAGTCCTTAGAGTTTAGTTCTTAGAGTTTGACCTGTTGCACCAGGTAAGTTTCTGCTACTATACTGATAGCGGTTACGTTTCAGATTTTTAGTTAATTCTTCATAAGAGGCGGACATCATTTCTCTAGGTAAGCGCAATCAAAACAGGAGGGGTTTTTGGCTGGAACATGGAATCAAACATGCCCACGGGTTTACCTTGCTTGAGCTGTTGATCGTTATCGTAATCATTGGAATTCTTGCAATTATCATTGTTCCCGGCCTCGCCAGCGGCCCAAAGCGCGCTCGCGACGCAAATCGTAAATCTGACTTGCGCGGCCTCAAGAACTCCCTCGAAACTTTTTACAACGACAACAGCTCCTACCCGGTACAAACCACCACCGCCAGCACCACGTCCCTTACCGCCACCGCTTTACTCAGCTCTACTACTGGTGTTGTACCAAATTATCTGCCGGCTTTCGAGTGCGACCCGAGATCAAGCGTGAAAACCACCACCACCACCTCCACTCTTTGTGTCGACACGGTTGACGGCTCCAATACCCTGCGTTACCTCTATAAATCGGGTTCTTCAGGTTCTTCTTACCGCGTCTGCGCGACGCTTGAGAACGCTCAAGACGGAGACGATGGCAACACAACTACAAACGTGTCCGAGGGGTACTCCGTGGTCAGTGTGAACGGTACCGCTCCCGGCACCCTCTGCACTACTTAGATGGCAAGATTGGGACGAATTTTCAAACACCTCCGCGACCAACGCGGTTTTACTTTTATTGAGGTCATAACCACATCTGTAATCATCGGCATCGGCTTTACGGCCATCTTTGAAACCTTTATTGCCGCCAACAACCTGAACCGCCAATCAGCTCAGTATCTGGCCGCGTCCAAGTTCGCCCAAACCGAGCTCGACTACTACCGCAGCCAGCTGTTCACTACCGACGTCACAGCTACTAGCGAAACCGACAGCACAAGTTTACTTAGTGGCAGTACCGACGTTTCCGGCTCAATGCCCAGCTTACCTGGGGGCACCGCAATTAGCTGCTCCTCGGCGGCATCAGGCACCTTAGGCAAATACGCTTGCGTAACTGTCGCGGCTGTCGAGACTGGGATGTACCGTGTCACAGTGTTTGTAGGTTACCGCGAAGGCGGGACGGCCGAAAGAACGGTGCAGTTGAGCACGTACGTCGCCCAAAACGGCGTCGGCACCAATCCCACCGTCTGGAATTATTACTTTGATCATTCCGATGCAGGACCAGCGAGAAGTATATTCACCCAGCCATCAACCTGGACCAATTCCTCAAACGCGGTTGACGGAAGCATAGCGACCGCCTCAACGAATTCAAGTGGTCCCAGCTCCTGTTCGGTGTCTCAGAACGGTTTCACCGAGAACGGATGTATGTTTATTTATGGAACTAATTCGCCGCCACAGGGCGGAACGGGTATTACAACGGTCAAGGCACGGATATACGGCTCTAACTCTACCGCATACATCTATCAAGGTTGTACGAGTGGAACTTCCTGTTGGGGGACGGCTTTGGCAACCCTAACAATGCCCAGCGGTAGTGCTACTTTTGGTAGCTGGGTTACATTATCTGCGCCCAGTGGGGGTTGGACTTGGCCGATTTTGAAACACCTCGTCTTGGGAGTAAACGGTTGCTCTACGGTTCCTTGCTCGATCTCAGAAGTTCAACTCCGGGTGTTCCAGTGATGAAATTACTGCGCAACCAACGCGGATTTACGTTGTTGGAGATGACAATTTCGACCGTTATGTTTAGTGTCTTGATCGTAGTTATCTCCGGGATGGTTTCGATTGGAATCACCAATTTCGTGCAAGGAGATGCCTACAACCAAGCCCAAAACGAAGCCAATGTGATCCTAAATGACATTGTCAGCAACATTCACCGCGGCAGCTCGGCAATCAATGCATGCTCCAACTACAATGACGCTCATCGTACCGATTGTAGCTTTGCCCTTTCTGGCTTCACCGTAGATATTCCGGCGCTCGATTCCAGCGGTAATGTCCTATATACCGATAACACCCATCGCACCATTTGCACCAACGAAGTTGTCTACTTCGGTTATATTGGTACGGGAACGGGCGGTCCTCTTTATCGCCGAAGTATTGAGAGCTCTGGGAGTCCCTCAAGTTGTACGGCAACCAACGCGACAGTCAACAGCTGCCAACCCGGAGGAGGTTGTAGTGCCACAGACTCTACTTTGGCCAGAAACTTTTACGCGTTGACCGTCACCGACTGCGCCGGAAACGCGAGCCTGACTAACAAGACATGTTTGAAGCTCGTCCTGACCATCAAGAAAAAAGTCAGCGGCCGCACCATTACACTGAGTTATACCAGCTACGCTACCCTAAACAGTAAAGGAACCGTGTAGTGAATAAATGGTTCAGCAGAGGAGTCTTGAGTGAGCCGGCCGCGGTCGTCATCTTCGCGTTTATGATTATTGCGCTGGCTGTTGGCACTGCCGCGACCAGCCAGTGGACTTACTCCCACAAAAGCGCTTACGACACCATGGCAGTTGCTGCCGCTCAGGCCGGGCTTGATCATGCCATCTTGAAGCTCAATACCGACGAGAACTACTTTTCTGGGCCTTTAGCCTCCGGCGATACTGGCACCGGAGCGGGCAATAGCGAGGTGTCCCTGGAGCAAACCCTCTCCTCCTCAGGTCAATTTACGATCACTTACATAATCGCCTCGGTGAGCGATGGTAGTGCTTACAGCCAAACAGGTTACGAAAAGAACGTAACGGTTCAAGGGCGTGTCTACCAGAACAGTACCGGTAAACTACTTTCCAAAAGGGATGTCAGCGCTGGTCTTGAAGTTGGCTCCCAAAATTTCCCTTATCAGGTCCAAGCCGGGTATGGGCATATCACACTTCAAGACATCTCCACAGTTAATACCACAAATGCCAACGGCCGGATCTTTAGCAACGGTAGTATCCGTATAACCAACTCCGCCGTTTTAAAAGGCTACGAAGTTGGAGCTGGCGACTTCGAATGCCCGCTCGCGGGTGGAGCGACTTACCCGACTGGCGGTGCTGACACCGGAGGCCGCTGCACAGCCGCCCAGCAAGTAGCCCTTCAGTCTTATGCTGGCTCTCCAGGTAGCAGTACTTTGCTTCATTTAGCTCATGGCGCGAGCGATATATCCGGAGGTTTTACTCCTAATCCACCAACCGATAATGTTGGAACCGTAGTCCCAATGCCTGGTCAAACAGGATACGGAACAAACTACCCCAGCTGGCCGGACGATAGCCGCAACGGTGTAATTAACTCCATCGACACAGCATTAACCAACGCCCCTCAAAACTGCGGTAGCACCGCCAGCTGGGTTAGCTTAGGTAACATTCATATTACCAACGGGTTTAGCCTAAACGGCAGCTGTGTTCTAACCATCGGTGGCAATATTTGGGTCAATAACAATATAGCCAGTACTGCTGCAAACACCTTTATAGTTTCAGACACCGACAAGAACGGGAACCCAATCCGCCGTCCCTTGATTGTGATGGTTGATGGTGCCACAAGCTCGGGATTCTCAGCCACGGATAACATCCAGCTGTTTGATAACTTTCACGTTACGCCTAACAAGTACGGAATGGGTATAATTTTTGAAAGTGAGTACTGTGGCAGTGGTTGTGATCCTAGTATCGGGCCGGCTATACCAAGCAGTACGTTTTATAGCTCTACTTCAAACAGAACTATTGACATTAACACAGAGGCTACCCAGGCTGCGCCAACCAGACAGATTACTTTGGATCAATCGGTACTTTTTGCCAAATGGGGCTACGTTGGCTTTGCCAACAATTCTGGCGGCACAGACCATGCTATGGTCAGGTCGCCTTATTGCATTGACGCGGTTGGCCAAAGTGTAATATTTCCTACGGTGGTTACCGGTTCAGATCTACATACTATTGATTGCTCTTTTTCCGGCGCCAGCTTAACGGGCGCCTCATACGTCAACTTGGGTCAGCTAAGCGGCAAAGTCTTTAAGGTCGGCGGCTACAAAGAAACCGCCGGCGGGAACTACGCCACTATTAATGTCATCGATACCTCTGGCGATGCAAACGCCAATCCGGGTAACGGAGATGGTGCTGTTACGGTTGGCACCGACGGATTCCCGGTTGGCCACTACTACGATCGAATCTTCCACTGCTCAAACATATACTGCACGTTCAAGACAAACGTGGGCGGCGGATCCTACTCAAATAGTACAGCCAATATTGGGAGTGACAACTTACCGATAACGACCGATTCGTACTCCTGGCTTGATGCGAGTCATTGTAATAACGTTTCTTGCTCGAGTAATGCTAACTCATCAGTAGATTCAGGAAGCGCTGTGGGTTACCACAGCGATACGGCTATTGGAAGCGATGGATTCCCAGTAATTGCTTATAATGATAGCACCGGCGCTATTAAGGTTGCGCACTGCGGCAACGTGTCGTGTTCGAGCGGTAACACAATTACCCCCCTCGGAGCTGCGCTCGGGTTCTCTGTCTCAATCGCGAAGGGCAGCGATAATTTACCGGTAATCTCATACCTAGGGCCGTCAAGCACTTATCCTCTAAAAGTAATTCACTGTGGCAATGTTTTATGCTCAAGCGGAAATGTAACTACTTCCGTTGACCCCAATCCTAACGCCAGTCTCAGTGGAACAAGTATTACAATCGGTAGTGACGGTTTTCCAATCATTGCTTACTTTACCAGTGGCAACACTTTGAGGGTTGCGCATTGCGTGAACGTATCATGTTCGAGTGGAAATGGCATTGTGGCCGTTGGTTCTAATAATCTTTCATCGGATCCGGTGATTATTATAGGTAGCGATAATTTACCGAAAATCTTCTCCTACAACTCTGCTGATAAGCAAATATTAGTTGCATATTGCACAAACGTAAGTTGTACTACCTGGGTCCGCCCGTTCGCTGCCGTCGTAGGCGGACCACTTGATGTCAGCTCAGGATCGTGGACCCCACATATAGGGGTTGCACTTGGGAGCGAAGGTTTTCCAATACTCTTTTATTACGATAATGTCTTACGTCAGTTCAGACTTTTACGTTGCGTAACCCAAACCTGTACCTAGAGAACTTCACAGGTTCTCAATCTGGTATAATCAAAAGTGCTAATGCTATAGCAGATACCGAATGAAAATCCCATTAGTGTACAGGCAGGGCGCTGTTTTTGGCTGTGACATTGGCAGCCAGACGGTGAAAGTAGTTGAATTGGGCGGAACTTATAAGAAGCCCAAGGTTGTTGGGTATGGCTACGCGCCGTTCGACCCAAAGACCATGGTTAAGGGCGCCATCGCTAACCCCGAGGCACTGGCCAAGACGGTTAAAGCCCTGATTACCAAGCCTCAAACCGGGCAGATCAATGCCAAGAGGGTGGTGTCATCGATCCCCATCTCCCAAGTCTTCGTTCGAACGCTGACTTTACCGCCGATGGACGCGGCCGATTTGGCCCAAGCCATCCAGCTGGAGGCCGAGCAGTACATTCCGGTGCCGGTAAGGGACCTATACATCGACCACGAAATCCTATCCCATAAAGTGGTGGGCAAGGAGTCAAAACTCGAAATCCAGATGGTGGCAGCTCCGCGCGCTATTATTGACTCCTACATTCGCCTGTTCGACGCTTTGGGTTTGTTTACCGAGGTCATCGAGATCGGCCAGTCGGCCATCCTGCGCAGTTTGTTTTATAACGCCGGTGACATTACCCTTCTGGCGGACTTCGGTTCGGAGCTAACCGACTTTGTCGTCAGCGACCACGCTATCCGTTTAAGCTCCACTGTACCTGTAGGCGGAAACAAATTGACTCAAGCCCTGCAAAAAGAGCTCAAGGTCACCGCCCAGCAGGCGGATGAGATCAAAAAACGTTACGGAATCGGTGAAAGCGGCCTGCGAAAGGAAATCCTAAAAGCGCTTAAAGATCCGTTAGATAGTTTGACCCACGAGATCTCCAAAGCCATCAAGTACTACCACGACCGCAGCGAAAACAACCAGTCAATCCAGAAGATAGTTTTGTCCGGCGGCAGCGCCTATTTGCCCGGCTTAATGGAGTATCTAACCCAAACCTTCCGGCTGCCGGTAGTAATCGACGACCCGTGGCAAAACGTTAAGTTCGAGAAACTGCCGCAGCCATCGCCGCAGGAGAGGGCAATGTATACGACAGCGGTCGGGCTTGGGATTTTGGGGTTAAAGACATGATTAATTTATTGCCGCCGGAAATTAAGGGCCAAATCGCTTTTTCTAAACGCAACGCCGCGCTAGTGCGGATCATTGCCGCGTTCGTCGCCTCCAGCGGAATATTGGGCGCCCTGCTGGTTTTTGGCTCCAAGAGCCTGGATGCCCAGGTGGTATCCGTCCAGCACGACTACGACAACCAGAAAAAGTCCTCGCCCGACAACGGCAGTATCACCGCCCTGCAAGCCGTTAACCGCCGGTTAGCCATTATCCAGTCGCTTAACAACTCAAAACACCATTACTCGGCGTTGTTGCGAAGCCTTAGCGCCGCCATGCCAAGGGGCGCATACTTTTCGGTGATCGACCTGGCTGGAGACGACAAGCCGCTTAAATTAAGCATTCAGACCACCTCCTACTCGATCGCGACCAAAGTAAAGGATGCATTACTTAAATCGAAGCGGGTCGCGGGGGTAGACCTTGAAAGTATTGCCAAGGCCGACGCCGGCGGCGGCTACACGGTAGCGGTCACCATCGCTTTAAAACCGGGAGCTTCAAAGTGAGCCCGCGCCAATTCTTCTTCGGCTTAATTTCCCTTACCATCGTGGTTTTAATTGGCGGAGGCTACTTCTTTTTCCATGCCACAAATAAATATAGCCAGGGTAATAAAAAACTGGACAGATTGCTGGCAGACATTAAGGTGCTGCAAGACCAGTCGCAGCGCCAACGCCAATTAAAACACGATTACGACCATAAAGTGGTACCTAAACTACCGTTACTCGACCGGGCTCTGCCCAAAGATAAAGACCAGGCCTTAGCCACCCAGCAAATCAGCGATCTGGCGGCCAAAAATGGCGTCGCGTTCACGAACATCCAGTTCACCCCCAGCCAAGGCCCGTCTGCTACCAGCCAGACCCAATCCGCCAACGGCGTTTTGGCGTTGCCGATCAGCTTTAGCACTACCGGTAGTTATAACCAAATCCAGGAGTTTTTGCAGGGTATCGAAAACTTTCCCCGGGAGTGTGACATCGTCAACGTAAGCTTGAGCGCGTCGGAGAATACCGTGTCGGCCAACTTAATCGTAAATATGTATCTACTGCCATGACTTTTAAACTGAAACTCAGTTTGCCGAAGGTCGATTTCCAGCGCTACCTGGGGCCAGGAATTTCGATTCTGGTTCTGCTGGCTTTTATGTACGTGGCGTTCTTGATCCGCGGCAGCCAAAACCCGCAGGCCGATCCGGTGTACTTAAAACAGCAGATCGACAAGTTCGACCAAACCAAGATCCAGATCAAAACCGCCCAGCTTAACGCTCTGGGCAAAACGCCGGCCTCGGTTTCGCCGGGACGCAACCCGTTTAAACCTTAGCCGGCTTCGCTAGATTCTTTTGCGCCCAAGTATGGTGGCGGACTATTGCCCGCGCTCCAACGGCGCTCCACAGCTGAACCTTGTTCATCGGCCCTTCGGCCCTCGATTGGTCGTTGTAAAAGTGGGCTTTGCCGTTTTTGTGGTAGTGAAGCTCCGTCGCGCCGATTTGGTTGATGGCCGACAAACTGGCTTCGGCGGTTTTTACTAAGGTTTCTTGGAGCAGCTGGCAGGTTTTTTCGCTAAACCGACTGGACTCGAGCTGGCGGACTAGACCGGCGGTGACAAAGGCGGTTTGTTTGGTCCAGCTGACGCGGCCGTGATAATCCAGGGTGGAGTAACCGTCTTTGGCACCAACCAGCGTCGGACCGGCCGGAGTGTAAAAGTATTTTTCACTTAACAACCGGCGGCAGAAACTGTCGAGGTCAGCCTCGGTCGGTTCACCGTAAAACAGGTCGTAAGCTTCGTCTGTGTGGTTCACCTCCAGCGTGCGGTACTGCAGTTTGCCATCTTCGGATTTGATGTCGTAAAGCGCCAGCGCCATGGCGGTCTCCCCGTCCCGGTTAATAAAGCGGTAGAGGTCTTTGACCTTTGACCATTTGGCGACGAGATGGGTTAGGGTCGCTTCCGGAAAACCAAAGAACTGGGCATGCTGTTTGATCAGCTCGAGTGCCTGGGGGTAAAACACCGCGTTAACGTCGTACGGCGCGATGATCGGGTGGACCATCTTGAAGGCCCGTTCGCTGTCACGCCAGTTGCCGGCGCCGTAGTACTCTTCGCGCCGGTGGCGGCGAAACAGTTCGGGAATTTTTTTGAAGGTTATCAGGTCGTTGGCGGCGGCTTCGGATACCAGATAATGAGCTGAGCGCTTTAACCTTTCTTGGTCGTGCTCCGAGAAGTCGCTAGGCTTAATCCGCTGCAACCCCAAAATGTAGTGTGGCTCGATGTCGATCATATTGCGGATGATGTACATTTCCTGGACCTTTTTGACCAGATCCTGCATTAGCCGGCCAAGGCGGCTTTCGCGCTCCAGCAAATCGTCGAGGCTACCAGGGAACTCATCGGCCTGCCGGCTTTTTTCGGCCTCCAGCTCGCCGGTGATGTTTTCGTGCCAACCGATGCCGACGGGATTAACCAGCGCCAAAGCTTTGCTGTACATATATCGCCTAACATTAAGCAGGAGGTCGCCTTCACCTAGGTCCGCGGATTCCATCCAGTCGCGAGGAAACACCGTGCCGTAGTCGAAACCGCTGGTACGGTCGTTGCGGATTAAAAAATCTATCTCCCCAGACAGCCGGTTCATCAATCCGCCGCGATCGGCCGACGAGTTCACTCGGGTTTTGGCTACCGCGTGGCTAACTTCCGGCCGCGGCGGTTTGGGGTTGTCGGTCGTCAGCTTGAAGCTGATCGGTTTAGCGGTTCGGCTTTTTAGCCAGTAGCCATGGTGTGACTGCTGGCGGTGAACCTCGACCGATTTGTCTAAAGTGATTTTAACCCCGTACCAGGTGTTTTCGTAGAACCGGCGGTAGGTTAATTCAAAACCCCGCTCGGTGGCCTCGCCGCCGACGAAGTGCGGCAAAATGGCATCCGGATGCCGCCGCATTACCTGGGCAAAGGTTGGTTTCGGTTTGCCCGGCGGCTCAATCAGCCCGCGTACTCGCAGCATCGGCCCGATAGCCGGATCGTGGAAAAAAAGTTTCGAGTGTTTGAAGCGACCGCTAATTTTGACTTCGCCGCTGGCCAGCAGTTTTACATCTTCAACCTCAAAGTCAGCTTGGTTTAATCCAACGGTTGCAAAGTAGAGGTGGTTGTCGGGTCCGGCGATCCGCAGCTGCTCATGCTCATCGATGTCGATATAGTAGGCGGACTCTAACCAAAGATTGTCATCAATTTTCATCGTTATACTTAGGGTAACACTTCAAACTCTAAGAACTAAACTCGAAGTACTGAGTAAGTTTCAAGAGCAAAGTTCAAAGACTTAAAACTTATATCTTTAATCTTACTTAGAGTTTAGAACTTAGCTCTTAGCTCTTACAGCAATGAGGCTTGGTCGGAGTTTTCGCTGGGGTTTTTTAAGCCGAGGTGGCTATAGGCTTTTTTGGTGACTTTGCGGCCGCGGGGGGTGCGTTCGAGAAAACCGACTTTAAGTAAGTAAGGCTCATAGACGTCTTCGATGGTCGAGCGCTCTTCGGAGCACAATGCGGCGATGGTGTCGACACCGACCGGACCGCCGCCATGGTTTTTGATGACAGCCTCGAGCAAATGGCGGTCAACCTCCTCTAGACCAAGCGCGTCAATTTTGAGCAAATCGAGAGCTTTACTCGCCAAATCAGCGGTAATTTTACCGTCACCCTTCACCTGGGCGTAATCCCGGGCACGGCGGAGCAGGCGGTTGCCGACGCGGGGGGTCAGGCGGGAGCGGTCGGCCAGAAGTTTGGCCGCCTCCGGTTCGATGTCGGCTTTGAGGATCCGGGCGGAGCGGCCGATGATCTTTTCGATTTCAGCCGGTTGATAATAGTTTAGTCGATGGACCATGCCGAAACGGTCGCGCAAAGGGCCGGAGATCGCCCCGGCTTGAGTTGTGGCACCGATGATGCTGAATTTTGGCAGGTCAAGGCGCAAGGACTTAGCCGAAGGGCCTTTGCCGAGCACCAGGTCGAGGCTGAAATCTTCCATCGCCGGATAGAGAATTTCCTCGACCGTTTTGGGCAAACGGTGGATTTCGTCGATGAATAAAATTTGGCCTTCCTCGATGCTGGTTAAAATCGAGGCCAGATCGCCGGCGCGCTCGATAGCGGGGCCGGAGGTAACTTTTATTGGGGTATTCATTTCGTTGGCGACGACGTGGGCGAGAGTAGTTTTACCTAAGCCCGGTGGGCCGTACAGCAAAACGTGGTCGACCGGTTCCCCCCGTCCTTTTGCGGCAGCAATTGCCAGCTGGAGGTTGTCTTTGATGGTGTCCTGCCCAATGTAATCTTTGAAAGTATGCGGCCGCAGGGTTTCTTCGAGCTGGACCTCGCCGACTTCGATTTCTCCGGGCGTTGAGATACGCTCAATCATTTGGCTAAGCTCCTTAGAGCCTGCTTGATCCGCTCTTTTTCGTCGGAGACCGAAGCCGGTATTGAGGATGCCGCTTCGGCGGCCTGGGAAGGTGAGTAGCCGAGACCGACTAAGGCTTGATAAGTGTCATCGGTCGCCGAAGCGCTGGGAGTCAGTTTGCCCTTTAGATCAACGATCACCCGCTCCGCGGTTTTTTTGCCAACTCCGACTACACCGGCAAACAGCTCGGCGCTGCCGCTTTGGACCGCTTGCATCACCTTGTCCGGCGAGCCGGCTGAGAGAATCGAAAGCGCCGATTTGGGACCAACACCACTGACGGACAACAGTTTCATAAACAGCTCCTTAGCTTCGTAACTCGAAAAGCCGAAGAGAGAGTAGGCGTCTTCTTTGATGTTTTCGTAAATATAAAAGCTGGCGCGGTCGCCAACTTTGGTTTCCTGCCAGTCCGGTAGGGTGAGGTAAATTTCATACTCAATCGAGCCGGCTTCAACCAGGGCCACCCCCGGCAGCTTTTCGGTCACTTCCCCCTTAATCCGTCCTATCATATGGGTTAATTATACCTGGTTATAGGTTCTGGCCGTAGTAGATAATGTCTTCGATTAAGTAAACGCAGCGCTGGCGGATTTGCTCGTCGCCAAGAAATACATGGTAGTTTTTGAGCTTTTGGCAGCCTACCAGTACCAGATAAAAATACAGCCGCTGTTTAATGTTAGGGTCAAATTTTTCTTCGTAAAACTCTATCAACCAATCGAAGAAACGATTGGCCTTCGAAATTTCTCGCTTACCCTCCCAAAAGTGGCCGTTGTCGTCGAGTCTGACGTGGTCGAGCATTACCCTTAAACAGGCTATGTCCTCGAGATAATCGGCGGTTTTAACCGTTTCCCAGTCAACTAAATAGACCTCGTCGGTCGCGATAATTACGTTCCCCCACCACAGGTCATTGTGAATCAGCGATTTTTGAACATCGAAACGCCGGGGATACTTTTTTAAGTAAGCCTCGGCATTGTCTATCACTTCGGTCAAAGCCGCCGATTTTTCTGGAAGTATTTGCCCGCACATCTCAAGTACCGGCTTCCGATAACGTTTAAGCCGCTTTTCCAGCATGGCGGGATCGGCGTGGCGGCGGCGCTTAATTTTATGCAGCTCCATTAGGTGGTCGGCTAAATGTTCACAAACCCGCGACGATAACGACTCGGAGTTGAATTCCTGGCCAATCGGCACTTTGGTAACGATGATGTCGGTACCAAGTGAATTCTCGTAGTGGCGACTGGTTAGCGCCACTTCTGGTGGCTTGGTTAGCTTTTTCAGGTTCCTTATCTCACGCAAAAACGAGTCTGGCCTAGTATAGTTTTTTAGTACGTAATACTGATGGTTAATGAGCAGCGAAAAGACGCTTGAATGCTCCCCTCTTCCAATTAAGCCTATTGGTTGAATCGCCTCCACGGAAATGCCGCGCCTCTCAAGAATCGGAACCAGTTTGCGCTCCAGTTCTTCGAGCTGTTCGAGCTCCTTAAGGTGCTCCGTTTCTTCCTTGGTCGCCAGTTTTCTAGACACGGCTTTTTACACCTTTATGGCTGTGGGCGTGGGTGATGGCGATAGCCAGGCCGTCGGCGGCGTCGTCTGGTTTGGGAATTTCCGGCAACCCAAGCATGGTTTTAACCATTTCCTGGATCTGCTTTTTGTCGGCCCGACCGTAGCCGGTGATAGCTTGCTTGACCTGAAGCGGGGTGTACTCATGGACTCCCAACCCGGCCTCGGCGGCGGTCACAATCACCACTCCCCTAGCCTGGCCGACGGTCATAGCGGTCGTGACGTTGGCGGCGAAATATAAGAGTTCAACCGCGAATTGGTCGGGTTTGAATTCTTTGATCAGTTGGGCGAGCTCTTTTTGGATCGTCAGCAACCGACGGGGCATTTCTTCACCGGCTGGCGTCGTAATAACTCCCGCCGATACGAACTTTGCTTTGCCGACCTGCCAGTCGATTACCCCAAACCCGGTCGTCGCTGTGCCGGGATCGATGCCTAAGATTCTCAAGAAGAAACCTCGTCCATAATTTCGGGAGCGATGTCCATGTTGGAATGTGTCGCCGTCACGTCTTCCAGCTCCTCCAATGCTTCAAGCATCTTGATGGCAGAACGGGCGGTTTTGGCGTCGTCGATTTTAGCCGGTTGCTTCGGTGCCAATACAAGCTCGGGCTCTTCGACGGTGTATTTTTCGTCGAGAGCTTTTTTGACGGATTCAAAATTAGTTGGTGTAGCGTAAACCCGCACCCCATCGTCTTCTTCGAAAACGTCATCGGCGCCGGCCTCGATGGCGTCCAACTCCGCCGCTTCTATATCCGAGGATTTAACAAACATCTGCCCTTTTTGGTCGAACTGGAACGCCACCGATCCGGGCGCGCCAAGATTGCCGCCGTGTTTAGTGAACGCGCTCCTAACTTCAGAGGCGGTGCGGTTGCGGTTGTCGGTCGCAGTTTCGACCATTACGGCAACGCCGCCGGGACCGTAGCCCTCATAGGTAATCTCTTCGATCTGTCCGCCGCCCTCGCCGGTTCCTCGCTTAATTGAACGGTCGATGTTGGCGGCCGGCATATTGGCCTCTTTGGCTTTTTGGATTGCAAGCCGCAGGCGGAAGTTTTTTTCCGGGTCACCACCATGTTTGGCTGCGACAGCAATAGCGTTCGCGAGCTTAGTCCAGGCTGCGCCTTTGCGCGAGTCGGTAATAGCTTTCTTGTGCTTGATTTGGGCCCATTTGGAGTGTCCAGCCATGCGAGTATTTTACCTCAGAAAACGCTCGCTCCTATAAGGGTTAAGTTTTCATAAAGCTTACGCTAAAATAGGGGTGTGACTCGCAGCCAAAAACTAAACCTGATCTTTGTGGCACTGCTGGTCGTGGCCTACGTGGCCGCGTCTATTATTACTCCGAAGCAGGCCTCTAACACGTACCATTTATCTCATGCCGCCATTGCTTTGCTTACCGTCAGCATCTTGGGGCTTTGGGCTCTGACCTGTTTTTTCGGAATTTTTGCCTGGCTAAGGCTCGACCGTTACGCCAATTTGCTGGCCGGCAAGGATCAACAAGCCTTTAGCCGAATCGGTTTGGGCGTGTTGCTTCTGGCGTACGGCCTGATAATTTCGTCCCTGGCTTCGGCCGCTGCCTTACCCAAAGAACTTAGCACTTACATCAACATCGTTATACCGGTTTTGGGTTTTTGGTATTTGCGGATAGGCACCAAAAGTTTATCGGTGTCTGCTCAGGCCGCACTCAGTCTCAAGTCTAAGCTGCTAACGGTTGGCCCACCGGTACTGTTATTAGGAGTTTTTTACGTCTTCCTGGCACTTTCCAATTCGACACCTAAGGGACCTCATGGACCGCTGCTACTGATAAGCACTGCGCTGGTCATAGCGACATGGACCCTGGGCCTGCTAGCGGCTTTAAATATCGAAAGAGCCACCCACACTAGTGAGTCAGCCATACCAGCCCGCCCGCTAGCTCTGCTTTACAACGGAATTTTAACGATGACCGGCGGCTACATCATCCTCGACGCGCTAATATCGCTTGGCAATGACCGCATTGCGTCCCTTCCGCTGCTCGTCGTCGTGGCGCTTATTTACGCGTTTATCGCCGTGGTCGGCCTGGGCTTTTATATCGTGTCGGCTAGCGCCCGTCAGCTAATCGCCGCCAAACGGCAGAGTCACTAGCATGCTGCTGATTCAAAAAATGGTGCTTACACTCCTAGCGGTAGCACTGATCCCGGTCTTTTTGGTAGCCTCACTTTTTTATTTTACTGCTCCGTCATCGTTCAAGGGGTTTGGCGACATATTCCTGGTCGCTCTCTTCATACTATCTGTAGCTATAATTTTCGTGGCGTTCTATCTGGCACGCCGGATTAACGAACCGATCCTTGGGTTATCGGTAGCGGCCGATAAGATGCGGGATGGGGATCTTTCCGCCCGAGCCAAGGTGGGCACCAAAGACAAAGACGAGATTGGCCAGTTGGCCTCTACGTTTAACGCTATGGCCGAGAACGTTGAGCGGGTCGACGAGATGAAATCGGAGTTTGTGCTACTAGCCTCGCACCAGCTGCGAACACCGGCCACCGCGGTTAAGGGTTTCATTTCTATGTTATTAGACGGATACGCCGGCAAACTTGATGGTAAGAACCGTAAGATGCTGAAAGCGGCATTCGAGGAGAATGAGCGGCAAATCAGCGTTATCAACAGTATTTTAGACGTTGCCAGACTGGAGTCGGGTGAGCTGTCGCTGGTGAGGGAGACACAGGATATTGGCGCCATCATCGAAGCCAGTGCCGCTGGGCAAATCCCGATTTTAGCTGCCCAAGACCAGAAGATTACCGTCAAGAAACCTAAGCAGCCAGTCAAAATATCTGTCGATGGAGAGAAACTACGGTTAGTGCTCGACAACTTAATCCACAATGCCAGTAAGTACTCAGACCGGGGAAAACATATAACCATAGAGTTAAAGAGTGATGCTGGGCATGTGTATATCAGCGTAACCGACGAAGGAATTGGCATCGCCCAAGCCGATCTTCCTCGCTTATTCAAGCGATTTTCGCGGATCTCAAGCCCTCAGACGGCCGGTATCCAGGGCGCCGGGGTGGGCTTGTATTTGGCGGAGAGGCTGGTAAAAATGCATAAGGGACAGATTCACGTTCAGTCGCAACCGGGCAAGGGCACGACCTTTACGATCGAGTTGCCTAATATTAAGGAGGAGCCAAAAAATGCCGCGGATTCTAGTAGTTGAGGATTACCCTAATTTGCAATTATTGTACAAAACCGTACTTGAAGCCGAGGGTTTCGAAGTCACCTCTGCGAGCGATGGGAATGAAGCCCTGGAAAAGGTACGGGAAAATGAGCCGGATCTAATACTGCTCGACCTATTGATGCCGCGCCAAGACGGACTGCGGTTTCTGCGGGAGTTTGATGCCAAGGAGCATCCCGAGGTTAAAGTTATAGTTTTTAGCAATATGGCTTCGCCGGAACTATCTAAGGAAGCCACGAGGCTGGGGGCCAGCCAGTACCTGGTAAAGGCCAAGTACACTCCCAAACAGATGGCTGAGGTCATCAAAAAATCTCTAAAGTCGTAACCCTCCGGGTTCTCGCCTCGGTGTCCTCCCAAGAAAAATTCCGAGACAAGCTCGGAGTTTTTCTTGGTGGGCCGTCCGGGGCTCGAACCCGGGACACGAAGCTTAAAAGGCTCCTGCTCTACCAACTGAGCTAACGGCCCGCACCATAATAAGTTTAACCGAAGTATTATACCTATATCTGAACTAAACGAAAACTCCCTTGATGGGAGTCTTCGTTTTTTAGTGACTAGTTATTGTTGTTGTTCACGAGGCCTCCTTTCTGTAGGGCGCTAATCATTCGCGTTAGCCCGATACCTCCTCCGCAGCGCGGGAAGAATTTGAGCTGGAAGAATTCGTCCAGTTCTTTCTCGACCCGCTTTTGTCCGAACAGTCCGAAAAGCGTCTCGGCGTACTTACCTTCGCTGATGCTGTAAAACTCTTTGTTCATTTCTTTGATGTCGGTGCTCCTTTCGGCGCTACCGATCGTTTCGTTGCCGTAAAGAATGACGTCGATTTTATAAGCATGGTCGTTCCCTTTTTTCTTCATGTTCCAAAAAGGCGAGGTCGAGCGGGGGAAGTCCCGGCAGAAGACTACCGGGCCAAAGTCGTTTTGCATCCGGTTTTCGTGCTCATGCGTAAGCTCATCGGTCCGGTAAGACCGTTTCAGCTGATCGTAGGTTTTGTAGTAGTAGCCGGTTCGTTGGCCGAAGCCGAGGTGCTCCAACAGCGCGGTTTCGAACTCGACCAGGTCCTTGATGCCGCCTTTGAGCTCAAATTCGAACATCGGGAAGATTAATTTATGTCTTCCCGGTATAGGATTTTGTTCGTTCCGATAGCTGGTGCTAACGCAGAAGACACCGGGCAGGTCGGGCTTTGTTAATAGCTCGTACTCCAGCCACATTTGCCCCGTTTGTGGCAGCGGCCACTTTTCTCCGGCGTAGTCGTAGGTGGCAACCGTTCCCGGATCTTCGCAAGCCGCCAAGATACTGAGGCGGTCTTGAGTACTGACTTCGTAGAAGCCTCGCGCTAGGCAAAAGTCGCGCAGTTGATTAACCACCTGGCTAAAGGCCAAGCTGTCTTCGACCCCTTTGTAATTAGTTAACATTTTTCCTCCTTTTAGTTAATTTGGTGCATAAAAAAACAGCCCCGATGGGCTGTTTTTGAAAAAAACGCTCCTCGCCTTCACAGCTTAGAGTGTCTTAGTTTATGCATTTCCGGATACGTTAGCATAACCGAAATGCTAATGCAACAGTTAACTGTGTTTGGCGGGAATAAAGTTTTCGCCGACTACAGCTATCGGTACGGCGACAAGCCAGACTAAGCGGAGTGCGTAGATCCAATGGGCAATAATCGATTCATTTATGATTCGTGAGGACTGCTGAGAGTCGAGAAACGTCAGCACGCTGGAAATAAGTAGCGCGGCGGTTAGAACGGCGAGAATGAGCGTCACCGTAGTGCCGCCGTGGTTTTTACTTTTGTCGCGGTGGCCAAATTCGAGGATCAGAACCGGGATCACAAACAGCGCCAGTTTAACCACGGTCAGGCTGAGATGACCGCCGAGATCGAAATGGAATTTATGCAGAAGTGTGAAAGCGCCGTCGGCGAAGGTCAAAACCATGACTAGCCCAACGAAAGCCGAGAGTGCGAAGGTTTTGAGTTTACTTTGGCCCAAAATCAGTCCGTAAAGCAAAACCAAACTCAAAACTATCGCCATTACCGTGTTAGTATTCAGCACCAAATTCGGTATACTCATCCATTCTCATTATACCGCTTATCCTTAAACCCACCTTGTAATTTTCTAACCTGAAAAGGGTTACACCCTTAACAGATTGGGGGAATACAAGGTTAGCGGCGCCAGAAGGGGCGGGACTGTTCGGCGTGGAGTTTTTTGAGTTGTTCGTAGAGGGCTTTTTCATCTTTGGATAGCCGTGATGGGACCTTCACGCGGTAGATAACGGTGAGGTCGCCTTTGCGGCCGCCGCGGGTGGCCCGGCCCTTGCCGCGAAAGACTATGCCCTGGCCGTCTTGGGTGCCAGGCGGAACCGTTAATTCGATGCTTTCGCTGCCGATTTTGACCTTGAATTTGTCGCCTAAAACGGCTTGAGGGATGGAGATTTCGACTTGGGCCTGGACGTTAGCCATAGCGGTTTCGAACATCTGCGAGAAGATGTCGCCAAAACCTCCGCCGCCGAAGCCGGAAAAATCGAAATCGTTTGGATCGAACCCGCCGAAACCGCCCTGGCTACCTGCTCCAACACCAGCATGACCGAACTGGTCGTACTGCTCGCGTTGCTTGGGGTTCGACAAGACAGAGTAGGCCTCGTTCACTTCCTTGAACTTCGTCTCATCCCCACCCTCTTTGTCCGGATGCAGTTTGTGCGCCTGCTTGCGGTAGGCGCGCTTAATTTCGTCGGCCGACGCGGATTTGGCTACTCCCAAAATGTCGTAATAGTCACGCGTTGTGGCCACGCCGGCCTCCTAATTATTTGGTCTCGGTGTTCTCTTCAGGCTTAGCTTCGTCGGCAGGTTTGTCTTCGGCTGGCTGCTCCGGAGCAGTTTCAGCGGTCTGTTCTCCATCCTCCGACTTCTGATCGGCGTCTTGCTCTGAGCCTGCCTGCGAGTACATCGCGGCGCCGACTTTTTGCATTTTTTCGCTCAAGTCGTTGCCGGCTTGTTCTAACTCTTCCTTGTTTTCACTTTCGAGTTTGAGTTTGGCGTTAGCGATCGCTTCTTCCAACGCTTTCTTGTCCTCGTCGGGCGCTTTATCGCCAGCATCCTTCAAGGTCTTTTCGGCAGTGTAGACCATATTGTCTAAATGGTTTTTGGCTTCAATCGACTCCCGCTTCTGCTTGTCACTCTCCGCATTTGCTTCGGCGTCCGCCTGCGCCTTTTTGATGTCCTCTTCTTTGAGATTGCCGCTGCCCTGAATCGTAATGTGCTGCTCCTTGTTGGTCGCCTTGTCCTTGGCGTTGACGTTCAAAATTCCGTTGGCGTCGATGTTAAAGGTCACCTCGACCTGCGGAATACCGCGCGGTGCGGGTGGAATGCCGTCTAGAATAAACCGGCCGAGTGATTTGTTGTCCTTGGCAAACTCGCGCTCGCCCTGCAAAACGTGGACTTCTACCGAAGTTTGGTTGTCGGCCGCGGTTGAGAAAACCTGGCTTTTGGAGGTCGGGATTGTGGTGTTGCGTTCAATCAGTTTCGTCATTACCCCACCTAAGGTTTCAAGACCGAGCGATAGCGGAGTAACGTCGAGCAGCAAAATATCCTTAACTTCACCGGCCAGCACTCCGCCTTGGACCGCGGCGCCGATCGCCACGACTTCGTCAGGGTTTACGCCCTTTAACGGTTCCTTCCCAAAAATTTCTTTGACTTTGGCTTGGACCGCCGGCATACGAGTCATTCCTCCCACCAAGATGACTTCGTTGATGTCCGATGCCTGCAGACCGGCATCCTTCAATGCCGACTGGCAGGGCCCAACGGTTTTGGTGATCAAGTCCCCAACCAGCTGCTCCAGCTTGGCGCGAGTTAGCTTGTAGGTAAAGTGTTTGGGACCTGAAGCATCGGCGGTAATGAACGGCAGATTCACTTCAGTTTCGGCGGTAGTCGAAAGTTCGATCTTGGCTTTTTCGGCCGCTTCCTTGAGCCGCTGCATAGCAGCCTTATCGGCGGTCAAATCCACGCCCTGTTCTTTCTTAAACTCATCGACTAAATGGTTGATGATGACAATATCGAAGTCGTCACCACCCAAATGAGTGTCACCGTTGGTGCTTTTAACTTCGAAGACGCCTTCGCCTAGTTCTAGAATCGAGACGTCGAAGGTACCGCCGCCTAAGTCGTAGACCGCGATCTTTTCTTCTTTGTTCTTTTCCAAACCATAGGCTAGCGCGGCCGCTGTCGGCTCGTTGATGATCCGTTTAACCTCTAGCCCCGCGATTTTGCCAGCGTCCTTGGTAGCCTGGCGCTGTGAGTCGTTAAAGTAAGCCGGAACTGTAATAACCGCTTCAGTCACCGGCTGGCCGAGATAAGCCTCAGCGTCGGCCTTGAGTTTGCCTAGGATCATGGCCGAAACCTCTTCAGGATTAAACGACTTGTCACCCATTTTGACCGCCACTCCGCCGTTGGCTTTTTCGATCTTGTATGGCATTAACTTCACGTCGCGCTGGACTTCTTCGTCCTCGAATCGGCGTCCGATCAATCTTTTAATCGAAAACACGGTGTTTTCGGCGTTAATGACCCCTTGGCGTTTCGCGGCCATACCAACCAACCGCTCGTCGTTTTTATTAACCGCCACGATCGACGGCGTTGTCCGCCCACCCTCGCTATTAGCAATGATCGTCGGCTTGCCGCCTTCCATCACCGCCATCGCGGAGTTAGTTGTACCTAAATCGATTCCAATAATCTTTCCCATCTTATTTCTCCTTCTTACTTCTTATCTGCGCTTCTAACTCAGCTACACGCTTTGTTAGATCGTTCGTATGTCTGATTAATTCGTTCCCGCCTTTGTCGAGGGAATACACCTCGTAAGCAATCAAGATAATAGCTACCCAAGTTATCCAAATCCAAATCATTTCGATCTCCTAACTTTAACAATCGCGTGTCGAATTACTTTGTCACCAATCATGTACCCAGGCTGTAGCTCCTCCTCAACGAATTCCTTATCTCCCTCACCCTCGACACTAATGGCCTCGTGGAAATGAGGATCGAAAAGTTGATTAACCGTATGTATCCGTTTCACATTTAGGTTCTTTAAGATACTTCTGCCTTGATTATCAATGTGGCTAATTCCTTTCGCCCAAACATCATTTTCTTCACCGTTTGGAACCTGAAGCAATGCACGGCCGATACTATCCATTAGCGGAAGCACCTGTAAGATAATTTCTTGTTTAGCGATGTCGGTGAACCCGGACCGGTCGGCTTCGGTGCGGCGGCGGAAGTTGTCGAACTCGGCCTGCAGCCGCTGTAAATGCTCGGTCAATTCCTTGACAGTTGGTTTTTTAGACATTGATGGCCTCCTCGAGTTGGCGAGCCGCGTAATCCACCAGCCCCACTACTTCAACGTAATTTTGCCTGGTTGGCCCGATGACGCCTATAAAACTTTGGCCGTATGGTGTTCGGACTCTGCCGATGATCGAGGTCGCGCCGGCGGCTTTGCCGATCGGGTTCTCGGATCCAATCAGGATACTTACCCGATTCGCGTCCGGAAAGATTTCTTGCAAATACTCCGGCAGATAGTCGAGCAGCTGGGCGATTTCAAATAGCTGAGTCTGGGTTTGAAACTCCGGATGAGAAAACAGCTGGGACAAGCCGAAGCGATGAATGTGATCCAGCCAGGTGGCTATCCCCAAGTTATGGGTGGCCTGGGCCAGCGAGTTGGCGGTGTTTTTGATTGCTTGCTCGGCTTCACCCGAACCTCGGATTTGGCGCCCGATAACCGCGGCGCTTCTTTTTGAAGCCTCCGGTTGGATGGTATTAACGTACAGCCGGTAACCTTTGTCGGTCGGAATCCGGCCGGCCGAAGTATGGGGGTGCGTGATCAAACCTTGCCGCTCAAGTTCCGCCATTTCCGAGCGGATAGTGGCCGGGGAGTACCCAAGCAAGTTGGCAATCGCCAACGAACCGACCGGTTCGGCGGTTTGGGCGTAGGTTTCGATGATGGTTTTAAGCAGTTGTATCTGTCGTTCGGTCATAATTGGCACTCACATTTCACAAGTGCCATTATAAAAACTTAGCACTCTCCAGTCAAGAGTGCTAATGGGCTATACCTTAAGCATTTACAAATCCATTAAAAACTGGTACAATAGCGCGCATTCGTGAGGCCTACTCAAAGGAGAAACCGTGGCCGGTTACGAAGCAACTATCCAGCAAGCCGATGAACTGCGGATGTACGGCAATCAGAAGTCTGACGCAAGAAGGGCAATGAAACTCTACGTCCGGGTAGCTCTAGACCCAGACGCCCCAAAGCACCGGCAGCGTTATTGCTGGCAGCAGGCTGGGGTCAGTGCTATTCTGGATGACGACCACGGATCGGCCTATTTCTTCCTCCAAAGAGCGAAGGAAGGCGCGACCGACCTGGAACGGGCAAACCTGTTGCGCGACGAGGGCAAGCTGCTGATGCAAATGGCCAGTCTCAATGAGGCCGAGCAGGCGTTATCGCAGTCGCTCAGTCTCCTGGAAGACTTGCCAGATCAGGTGGCGGCCAAGGCGATGACGATCGACTTCCTTGGCCGGCTCCATTCGATGCAAGGCAATCACGAGCAGGCGTTAGCCGACTTTACGACCGCCTGCGGGTTATTGCTTGTCCAGGGCACGCCCGAGCTTCGGCTCTACAACCGGCTGAACCTGGCGAGCGAGGAATCCCGAACCGGCGATTGGTTCATGTCCCGGGTCGACGCGATCCAGGCGTACAAGCTGGCCAAGACGAGTGGCGGACGGCCGCACCGGTTGCGAGCACTCGCCCTGCTGATCGGCGGACACCGGCTCGAAAGTTTGGCCAGAAAACTCTGGCACTAGACCCCAGCGACGACTTCAGTCCGCTGGGGTCGTTGCTTTAGAGCTTGATTATTAGCAATGTTCGTTCGTGACCAAATTTGGCGTAGTTTTGCTCGGCCAAGTCACCTGTCCACTTCGTAAATGCCCGGCCATCAACGAGGTTTTCGAAAAAGTCCGGATGCTCAACAACTCCGGCAAAGCCATCTGAGTAACAAATCACCCTATCACCAGCTCCGAGCTCGGCTTCGCCGGACATAATGAAGTGCTCGGCGGCTTTTTCGCCGGTTAGCGCGCCGTACGACGCCGGTTCATCCGGGTTGTTACGGTAGTGGCTCCTGACTAATTTACGCCGCTCCGGTTTGTTCCAGTCGCCGTGCTTCGAGTCTTCCGCATTCGTCCAGGGAGCAACACCGTCGGGGCTGACAAATTTCTTTTGCCCAGATCTGTCAAAAACCGCAATAAAGCAATCGCCGATGCTTTGCCAAGTTAAAGTATCGTTTTCGATCTTTCCACCGGCTGCTACAGTCGCCGCGAAATCATTGATCAGATAATCGACTTTGCGACCAACATTTAGCTCGGCTACCCTGTCGTTGCACGATTTGAGGGAAGCTGACTTGATAAATTCTTCGGCACAAACATCGGCAGCCTCTCTTGCCGAGCTGGGGTTGGGGTAGCTTTGCAGCAATTCCTCCCAGCTATAGCCGGTGAAGTCCGTAAACTCTAGGGGGTCACGAGTGATGCCGTCGGCGACGCAAAACGTGGAGCCGTCGATCGCGTAGGCGTCTTCGGTGGCATGCAGTTTTGCGTATTTCGTGTCGTCAAACTGAAAAACTTGATGCCTCATTATTAATCCTGTTTTACTAAAACCATGAAGGCTTCGGGTGGGATATCGACAGAGCCGATTTTTTTCATCCTGGCTTTGCCTTTTTTTTGCTTCTCAAGCAGCTTGTTTTTACGGGTGACATCGCCGCCGTAAAGTTTGGCGGTAACGTTTTTGCCGACAGCTTTGATGTCTTCGCGGGCTAAAACCTTTGACCCGACCGCGGCTTGCAGGCTGACCTCGAATTGCTGGCGGGGAATAACTTCCTTTAATTTCTCCAGGACCTTACGGCCTTGCTGGTAGGTTTCACTGCGATGGACGATCTGGCTAAGGCTGTCGATTCCTTTACCGCCAACCAAAATATCCAGTCTCTGCAAATCCTCAACCTTATACCCAGTCAGTTCATAACTGTAGGAGCCGTAACCGCTGGTGACGCTTTTTAGCCGATCGTAAAAATCGGTCAGCACTTTAGCTAGTGGAGCCTCAAACATCACAAGTGCTAGGTCTGGGTTTAGATAATCGACGCCTCCTTGATTGCCACGGACATCATTAATTAGCGTTAAGACTTTTCCTAGGTATTCAGTCGGAACCACGATTTCACCCATCATCCAGGGTTCGCGGATCTCGGCGATCCGGCTGGGGTCGGGAAGTTCCGAGGCCGCGCGGACAACTTTTTCGCTGCCGTCGGTTAACTTAACTTCATAATCGGTGGATGGACTGGTGACCACCAACTCCTGGCCGTACTCTCTCTCCAGCCGCTCTTTGACGATGTCGAGATGGAGGAGACCCAAAAAGCCCAGCCGGTAACCGTGTCCCAAGATTTGTGAGTTCTCCGGCTCCGTGGTCAACGAAGAATCGCTCAACTTCAGTTTCTCCAAGGCTTCTTTGAGGGACTGATACTGATCAGCCGAGACGGGATAAAACCCGGCGAACACAAACGGCCGGACTTCACGATAGCCCGGCAGGGGAGAAGCGGCCGGCTCGGCAACGGAGGTTAATGTATCCCCTACCCTCGCCTCTTCGGCGGCTTTGAGGTTAGTGACGATGTAGCCAATTTCCCCACTAACTAACTTTTCTCCCTTAGTCTGAACGGGTTTAAAAATACCTACCTCGTTAGCCAGAACCTGGCGGTCCGATGACATTTGGTTGAGTTCACTCCCCTGCCCCACCGCGCCGTCAACGATCCTGACAAACAAAGTCACGCCGCGATACTCGTCGTACTTGGAGTCGAAAATCAAAGCTCTCAGCGGCGCGGCGGGATCACCTGAAGGAGCCGGGACTTTTTCCAGTACACGAGACAGAATCTCCCCTACCCCATCCCCCGACTTAGCCGAAATCCGGATCACTTCGTTTGGCTCGCACCCAATTAATTTAGCCAGCTCCTCCGACGCTTTGTCCGGGTCTGCCGCCGGCAAATCTATCTTATTGACGGCCGGGATCAATACCAGCCCCGCAGCCTGAGCCAGATGAATGTTAGCTAAGGTCTGGGCCTGCACGCCTTGGCTAGCATCAACCAGGACGATCGCTCCTTCGCAAGCCGCCAGCGACCGCGAGACTTCGTAGCTAAAATCAACGTGGCCTGGCGTGTCGATTAAGTTTAGGGTGTAGCCCTGCCAATCCATCGTCACCGGCTGGAGTTTGATGGTGATCCCCCGCTCCCTTTCCAGGTCCATACTGTCGAGCAGCTGCGCTTTCATATTACGGACCTCAACTGTGCCGGTCAGCTCTAGCAAACGATCGGCCAGCGTCGATTTGCCGTGGTCGATGTGCGCGATAATGCAGAAGTTGCGGATTTTGTCTTGGGTCATCGCAGCTCAAGCGGCCGCGTTACCACCTGCATCAGCCGGTCGATCACTTTGCGGGCTTCGTGGAGGTCAAGTAGATACGACGGCACTAGGTACGCCGCCAAGCCAATTACGGCAATCACGGCGAACTTCGGCGCGATGGTCCGAAAGCCAATATCCCCGGCGTACAGCGGCAAAAACCGCGCCACCAAAATATAAATTGCGCTAGCCATTATGGTGTTGGCAAGCAGCATCTTAAACACCGCTGACATGATAGTTGATAGGCCAATGTTGCCGAGGCGTTTTTTGAGGATCGCCGATAGCACTACGGTCTCAAGCGCCGCCGCGATCGATTGAGCCATCGCCAGTCCGACCACCCCAAAGCGGTGCGCCAGAATTATGCTCAAGACAATGTTGAGCGAAATGGCAAAGATGCTTAGGATCATCGGCGTTTTGGTATCCTGCAAAGCGTAGTACATCCGGCAGACCAAAAAGAAAAAGCTTTGGAAAACGATGACGCCAGCGAACCAGCCCAAAGTTGACGCGGTGGTCGGGTCGCCGAATCCAAATAGCAGCCGCACGATGTAGCCGCGCAGAATAATCGCCATTGTGCCCGCCGGGATGACAAGGAAAAGGATCAGCCGGCTGTTATAGACAAAATCCTCGATTAACTTTTCCCGACCGGTTTCGTTGGCCCGGCTGGCCATACGGGGAAACGCGGCGGTAGCGATGGCGCTGCCAAAGATCGCCAGCGGCACGTTTTTGAGGTTGTTGGCGTAGTAGTAGGCGGTCAGTGAGCCTTTGGCCAAAGTCGAACCGATGACGGTTTGGGCGGTGTAGTTTATCTGGTCGATCCCCTGGTCGATCGAACGCGGCACCATTAATTTGATAACCCGGCGGACATCGCGGCGGTGGAAATGGAAGCTAGGCCGGTACTTGTAGCCCAGCCCGGTCAGCCCAATGAGCTGGATCGCCGCCTGCAAAGCCGCGCCCAGCACCACCCCCCAGCCAACGCCATAGATCGAGTGGCTGCGGCTGAAAAAAACGATTCCGACGATAATGCCGACGTTATAAAACACTCCCGCCAGCGCGTAAAACAGGAAACGGTTGTAGGCTTGCTGGATGCTGCCCCAAACACTGGAGACCGCGAACAAGGTAGGCGTTAGAAGCATAATCCGGGTCAGGTTAACTGTGATGTGGTGACGGACAGGATCAAACCCAGGCGCGATCAGGTGTGTTAGAGGGTCGGCCAGAACAAAAATAACCGCCGCGATTATGACGGTCGCTACCACCAGCAAATTCAGCATTGCCCCCGAGAACTGCCAGACCTCTTCGTGCTCTTCTTTAGATAAGTGAGTCGACAGTACGGGAATAAACGCCACCGCGAAGGCGCCGGAAACGAGTAGGGTGAACAGCAGTTCCGGCAATCGGAAGGCCGCGGTATAGGCGTCGGTTAGGGCACCGATGCCGAAGTGGGCCGCCAGCAAGCGGTCGCGTAAGAGGCCAAGCAAGCGGCTGGCTAAATACGACCCTGATATTAAAAAGGCCGCCGATCCTAACGAGCTTCGGCGATTTAATCTCTCAAATAACTTTCTCATTAACTAGATTATATGCCAGCTTACGAAGCGGCGGGCTTTTGACGTAGTTTACCTTTGCCTTTGGTGGCCGGTTCGTCGGCGGTGTGTTCCCCGACTTCCTGGGTTGGCGACACCGAACCTTTTGGCTCTCCCATTAGTTCGAGGAAAGCCGGGCCTTCAATGGTTTCTTCTTTCATTAACCGCGCGGCAATCTCCTTAACCTTCGGCTTGTACTTCGCCACGACTGTGTGGGCACGGCTGGTGGCTTCGTCGATCAAACCGGCTACCTCTTCGTCGATCATTTTGGCGACGTCTTCAGAGTAGTTTTTCATTTCGGAAAAGTCGCGGCCAAGGAAAATGGCGTCGGATTGCGAGCCGAACACGCGGTTACGCAGTTTAGCGTTACCGCTCATTCCGTAGTCCATCACCATCCGCCGGGCTAAACCGGTAGCGTTTTGGATATCGTTTGAAGCACCGGTAGTAATCTCGTTGTAGAAAATTTTCTCGGCGACACGGCCGCCCATCATCATTGCGAGCTCGTCCTTAAAATCGGCCACGGTGTGCATATGCTTGTCCTCGGCCGGCAAGCTCCAGGTAAATCCACCAGCGCTGCCGCGGGAGACGATCGAAACTTTGTGGACCGGGTGGGTGTTGGGCAATACGTGCGAAACGATAGCGTGCCCGGCTTCGTGATAGGCGGTAATCTCTTTTTCCTTAGCATTCAATACGTGGCTTTTGCGTTCCGGGCCGAGCAGGACTTTTTCGACGGAGTGATGAAGATCCTGCTGGGTAACCTTCTTGCGGTTAAAGCGGGCAGCGAGGATGGCTGCTTCGTTCATTAAGTTGGCCAAGTCAGCGCCGGAAAAGCCGGGGGTTTTTTTGGCGATTTCATTAAGATCGACTTCGGGTGCCAACGGTTTGCCTTTCGAATGAACGTCCAATATATCTTGGCGGTTTTTGAGATCCGGAGCGTCAAGGGTCACTCGCCGGTCAAAGCGCCCTGGGCGCAAAAGCGCTGGATCCAAAACGTCGGGCCGGTTGGTGGCGGCCATGACGATCACGTTGGTGCCTTGCTCGAATCCGTCCATCTCGGTCAGAATCTGGTTTAGGGTTTGCTCGCGCTCGTCGTGACCCCCGCCCATGCCGGTACCGCGCTGGCGGCCGACAGCGTCGATTTCGTCGATGAAGATAATGCAGGGCGCGTTTTTCTTGGCCTTCATAAACAGGTCGCGGACACGAGAAGCACCAACACCGACGAACATTTCGACAAACTCCGAGCCGGAGATGCTAAAAAACGGCACTCCGGCTTCACCGGCCACCGCCCGGGCGAGCATCGTCTTACCGGTTCCCGGAGGCCCGAACAGCAAGACGCCTTTGGGGATTTTGGCTCCCAGCGCTTCAAATTTGCTGGGATATTTTAAGAACTCGACGATTTCCGATAATTCCTGTTTGGCCTCCTCCGACCCGGCAACGTCGGCGAAGGTTACCTTCTTTTTGTCGCTGCCGAATAGGCGCGCGCGGCTTTTGCCGAAGCTCATCGCCTGGTTACTGCTGCCCTGAGCCTGGCGCATCATAAAGTAGAAGAAGCCGATGATCACAATAATCGGCAGTAAGGTTATGGCGATGTCGAGGAAACGGCTCGAACCGGACACCGGGTTTTTGACGTTGACGGTAACCTTGCGCAGGTCTATCCCATAATCACTAAGCTTCGCGGAGTCTTCTTTGTTGGCCGACTGCTTCGGCGCGCTGCCATCTTTTAAGGTGATGAGCAGATGGCTGCCGGTGACATCGATGTGGTCGACTTTGTTGTCGCTAACCTCGTTGGCGACTTGGGACAGGTTGACCTCTTGGGTCTTGGTCTGGGTGCCAGACATGACAAATAAAACCGCTAAGACTAGCAGTCCGACAACTAGAAAAATAAATTGCTTCTTCGGTACCTTCATTTAATCACCCGCGTTTTATCAGATTGGAAGCCGCTGCCGCCCGCGGCAAAGCAACTGCCACTCTATCATAGCGGACTTCGAGTGACAACCGTCCGGCGACGTCCCTTTTAATGCCCGTCCGCCCGGTTTTGGCCGACAGCGCCAGTTCCGTTAACTGCTTCCTGGTTAACTGCAAACCGGGTTCAAGCTGCCGGATCGCGGTTAAAAGCAATTCGGCGATGACCGCCAAGGACTGCTCGCGCATCCAGCCACGCGCGAAGCTAACACCTCCGGGAATCGGTTTGATCAGCTCCTCAAGCTGGCGGTCCAGTTCCTTACTGATTACGGCGGATAATCGCGCGGATTCTCGGTAGGATTGGAGTAGTTCGGGGAGCGCCCGTTCGGCAAAGATTAGTAGTTCCCGGCGTATGAAGTTGCGGCTGATATCGAGGTTTGAGTTAGTGCTGTCTTCACGCCAGGGCAAACTCTGGGCGGCGGCATAATCGGCGATTTCAGCTTTGGTTACTTCCCTAAAGGGCCGATAAATTCCTGGCCGGTCCGTAGCCGATAAGCGGCCCCGGCGATCGGTTCCCCTGGCCAGGTTGAACCACCCGGTTTCGAGCCGGTCATCGGAGTGATGAGCGGTGATAACTCCCGCAGCGCCGGTCTGGGCGGCCACACTATAAAGGAAGTCGTACCGTTGGCCGCGAGCAGCCGCTTCGCTATCGATAGTAGAGTTAGGTTTGCCCAAATAGGTTGGTAGACCCAGAATTGTCGCCAGCGACTCAACAGCTTCGGCATCCAGTTGCGAATCGGCTCGCCAGCCATGGTCAAAGTGGGCCACAACCAAATCGAGATCCCGCCGTTTGGCGAGGATATCAAGCAGAGAAATCGAATCTACTCCGCCAGAGACAGCCACGACGTACTTCCCGGCCGGCGGGTATTTAACACGAGTCAAAAGCATAACCATATTTTACCAGTAAAAGGTTCGGTCCCGTCGCCTTGTGGGCAACGGGACCGATCGATCTACAGCACCGCGCTGACGGCCAGCGCCTCGTACGGCGTCAGGAATTCCCCTACGGCCTCAAGATCACGCTCGATCACTTTGAACTCCGGTGCGGTGATCAGTACGAAGATCTTGTCGTGGATCCGCTCGGCGTTGTGAATCTTGATTCGCTTCGCGGAAAGGTGGCCGTTCCTGGAGAGCGTCAGCTCAACGTACTGTTGAGGCCAATACTCTGAGGGTGTTACCGGGAAGTCCGGGCAGATGCCGTACTCGACTTCTTTCCCATCCTCGTCCTCGAACTGAGTTGGAAAGAAGAGATTCTCGTAGTCATGCTTGGCATGTACGAGATTCAACGCCGCATCAAGCACCTGCTCGCTTTCGTTTAGTGCGTTACGAGGATTGAGCGGCGGTCGGGGTGTAAAGCGTGGGTCCCATCGCGCAGCTGCTATTTCGGCTGGCGTAAGGCGTCGGATTCCCAAGTAGTTCCTCCTTGCCGGGTATCAAAAAACCGCTTCCCTAGAAAGCGGCCGGTGCTGGGGTGCATGGCAAACCGAGAGCGAAGTTAATCACTATTCGGCTTGTCACTGACACCTCATGACCTAATTATGATGGCAGCATAAGCGGTATGTCAATTTTGTTAAAAAAGAAACCGCCCGCCTTCGTACTCATGTTCGGGTTTCCCCGATCACAAGCCTCCGGCGGGCGGGTTCAGAAGGAGCAGAAACTGGATGGACCTGACGGACCGAGATCACAGATCGAGATTCGTCCTTTCGGACAGCCTCTGTAGCCGCAACACGGACCGCCTGGACT
This sequence comes from uncultured Candidatus Saccharibacteria bacterium, assembly GCA_964547425.1. Lineage (GTDB taxonomy): Bacteria > Patescibacteriota > Saccharimonadia > UBA4664 > CAZJNH01 > CAZJNH01. Next base: position 40,022 of record CAZJNH010000004.1, read on the forward strand.
TTGTTTAGCGCTACCTTACGGTGCATTCCCTTGTGAGGTTTGCTCTTTGGGGCAGCCTGTGGTCTTACCTTTCCCCGTTATCTTAGCGACCGAAGTCACCTTGCCGGTTCCAGTTATCCCACACTCTCCTGAGCTTTCGCTCCCTCCAGGCTATCCTCGTTGAGCCTTAGCTTCCGACGAATCGGCTTAGCGTTGGCTCGAGGTCCAGCTCCTTCTCCTTCTGAAGTCTCGTAAGCAACGGTGCCAGCTTCAGCCCGGAGGCTAAAGCAGGCATCGCTGCCTACAAAACTGGTGTAAATTGCAAAGAACGTAAGCGATAGGATATCAAAACGCCAATGGCGCGCTATCGTCAGGACCTTCAAAAATCCAGCCTAAAACGCTTATTTTTTTATGTAAATTTTTAAAGCTTACGCTTACTCACTCAACAAAATGGTGGCTGTGGGTGGATTTGAACCACCGACCAACGGCTTATGAGTCCGCTGCTCTACCACTGAGCTACACAGCCGCACTGGCGGTCGGGTTGGATGGTGGCTCCGCCACCTCCCTGCGGTGCTCGGTAAGAACTAATCAATCTTACTTCTTACCTGCGCTCCTCGTCCACCGAACCTGCGGTTCTTCATCCAACCAATCACTAAACAAGGCCCACATCCGGATTAACCGGCTGCGGGCCTTGGTAGCGGGGGTTGGATTCGAACCAACGACCTCCGGGTTATGAGCCCGACGAGCTGCCACTGCTCTACCCCGCGGCACAACATAGCAATATAGCACTTTATATCTGGAGGGTCAACGCGTCAGCCAAAGAGGAAGTGCCACCACTGTACCCAGTTAGCCGTTTTGGAGGTTTTTGTTTTAGCGGCCTCGGCTGGCGTTTGAGTGGCGGAGATTTTATCCCTCGGCAATATAACTAGGGTTTCGCCGGGTTTTTGCAAGCCCAGTTTAGCCCTGGCAGCCTTTTCTTTATAGGCGTCGGTTTTGTAATACTCAATCTGATAGCCCAGCTCGGCGTTGTCTTCCTTTAGCTGGGAGACATCTCTTTGTAATTGCCCAATCTGCCCCTGAAGACTGGCGTTGTTGCGCACGGTCTGGACTAAAATGATTGCTAAGTAGATCGAAGATATTACTCCAGCTAAGCTAACAAACTTGTTGACCACGCTCTGATTTGGTTTCACCACTTAATTCTAACTTAAAACCATAAGCTTCTATATTAAAGAAGTTGTTTGCTAAACTTAAGCCACCGCTGTGGGCCGGTAGCTCAGCGGTTAGAGCAGCGGGCTCATAACCTGTTGGTCGTAGGTTCGAATCCTACCCGGCCCACCATTTTCCATCAGATTGCACAACGATTTGGCAATTATCTCTCGGTTACCGTTCCGCTTATGCTTAATTAAATCTATCTCTTGAAGGGCCAAGCGTATCTGTCTGACATACATCACGATGCGCTCGCCGGCGAGGTTGGTTAAGTTAGACGCCTCATTAACATTTGGGAGGCGGTATGGCTCAAGACGGCCAAACCAAAGGCCCAGGCCGCGGATGGCACAAAGACCCGGAAGGGCACGCCCGAGCCGGTAAACTGGGTGGTGAAAAAGTCCTCGAGGAGCGAGGCAATGAATTCTATGCCGAGATCGGCCAGCAAGGCGGCTCGGTCAGCCCAGGTAACTTCAAAAACGACCCGGAAAGAGCTAGCGAAGCTGGTAAGAAAGGTGGCCAAAATAGCCACGGCAGCGCAAATCAGACCAGTATCGAAAGCCGCGAGCAGGATCAGTTTTACGAAGAGCTCAACCGTAGCCTGGAGTAAAAAGAAAAGCCCCCGGTGTGGGGGTTTTTCTTTTATCGGTGTTTTTTAGCCTTTTTTGAGGATCGGCAGGCCGGTGCGGGAGTTTTCGATCACCTTGTAGCCGTCAGGCAGTTCATCCATGGCGCCGGGGCGAACGTCGCGGGCGAAGAAGTAAATCCGCTGTTGGCGGCCGCCCTTTAGGGTTACGTCCTTCATGTGAAGGTTGTAGGTCTGACCTTTTGAGTTGGTGTGCTGAAAAGCCATTGTTATTCCTTATTTACTTGATATACCCAGATTAAGCTAAGCTCAACAGGTTTGTCAATCTGTAAAAACTCTAATTTTGCGGCGTATTTTGCGCCTGTTTTAGCTGCTCAACCAATTCCGTCGAGTTAAACGCCACTCTATAAAGGATAAAACACAGTGCCATATCAAGCGCGCCCAGAAGAACCGGGATCACCAAAGTCACTAGTGCTATGCCCTTCCCTGAGCTTAAGGTCTGATGAAAACTCCGCAAAAGCATCGGTACCAGCCACCAGCGGTTTAAGCCTAATAGGACGAGCAGCAAGATTAAAAAACCGCTTTTGAGCAGAGGCGCGGTCAGCCGGTCAAACAAAGAGCCTTTGTTGGCGTACTCCGACTCAACGACGATTTCATTGCGGGCTTCGATGACGGCGTTAATAATCGCCCAAACGATGGTGTAGGCGATCAAACCCACTCCGCTCCAAAAAATCACGATCACGGCTGTGCTGGCGACCGGAATCCTTGTTAAACCCCCAAGAATACCGAGGTAATCGCCGCTTTGGACATCCGATGATATCATCGCCCCTGAGACCCGGTAGATCACCAGCGCAATGTTGATACCGGTAAACACAAACAGGCTGACTAATAGATAAGTAATCGCTTCCAGCGGACTAGGTAGGACAAGCGATCGCCAGGAGGTTCTAACCATAAGTAGAGTATATATGAAGGCCGGTTTTAATGCCTACGGCGACCGTGACGGATGAGATATAGGAGGATGGAAAATCCGGCGCCGTAAAGAGCACTGAAAACGATTAAGCCGACCGCGACCCCGGGGTTGAAGTTGGTAAACAAAGTATGGAAGGGCGCCAGCGCGAAGGAAATTTTTTCGTCCCCCATCACCTTTGGGCTGCCCAGAACCGTGACCAGCAGGTTGAAATTAAACAGCCAAAGTATCAGCCATAGCACCGACAGCGCAAGTAGCGTCGCCAGTACGGAGTAAGACGGGATGAAGATGATGTGAAATGCGGTAGTTAAACGAGACTTAAAAGAGCTCATAGCTGCGCCTCGATGGCCGGTTTCACGACCGAATAAGGCTGTAAGCCCTGAACCGCCTGCCCGCCGATCTCGAAGATGGTTAAGCCAAAGCCGGCTCGGGCGGCATCGTTAACTTCATCACCAACGATCCCTTTGTACTGCCCGCTATCCAGGCATTTGTCGAACTGCGGTTGGTTGATTAATTCATAAGAGCTGGCGGCCAGGCGCTTGAGGTGACTGGCATCCAACGCGCCTATATTGCGTCCTGTTAGACCACGAGACCAGAAGTTATTGTTCATATAGATTAAGGTCGCGTCAAAAAACTGCGGGAAAAAGCCTTGATCGTTGGCACAGCGAGTAGCTTGGGCCGCCTGCAGCGACTCTGGTCCGAGGCTTGGGTCATTTACCCAGTCGATTTTGACCTGGCCGGCATAGTCGCGGCGGACATCGGCCAGAACCGAAGCATAGAAGCGGCTGCACTTGGAGCACTGAAAATCACCATAGACCCGAACCGTTAGTTTTGCCTCGGGCAGGCCAATGATAAGGGCTGGGTGCGACGTAGGCGGAGTCATATCATCCATGATCGGAGGGGCAGGTTTTGAAGAGCCGCCGACCTTTATGATCAAGGCTGCTAAGCCGAGCACCATGCCAATTATCAGTAAATACTTTTGCACCGCCCAATTTTAACAGGTGAAGCGACTAAGCTATAATGCCTATAAACATTATGTTAAGGAGGGCGCGAAAAATGGCATACGGTAAAAAATCCAAGAAGTTTTGGATAGTGGTTTATTTGATTGCCGCTGTAGTTATTTATGGAGCAATTTATTACTTCATCAAGCATCACGGTGGCAGTACCGGCGGTAGCCTCTACTAAGTTCCTAGGGCCAGTTATAGCCTGGGAAGTAATCTGTCTTAATGTCCCGTTCTGGGACATTAAGCTTTTTCAGGGTAGTTTCGAAGCCTTCAACCATCGGTTCGGGGCCGGAGATCCAAAAGGTTGGATGGTCGGGCAGGAATTCTTTTAGTAACGCTTCGTCGATCCGCTGAGGCTCAACCAGATAACGGGTCCGAAACTCCGGATGGCGCCCCGCCATTTCCTCCAGCTCAGTTTGAAACACAAACTCGTCGGTGCGGTTGCCGTAGAGCAAGCTGACATTCAGCGGCTGGCCGTCATGGTCGAGCTGTTTGAGGATCGACCGGTAAGGTGTAATCCCAATGCCGCCGGCGATAAAGACATGCTGCTTGGTTGGGTCATCCATTATAAAATCACCGCCGGTTTTGATTGCCTCGATACTCTGCCCCGGCTGCAGGCCATCTAACGCGTGCTTAAAAGTCGATCCCTTCGGACTCAGCCGAGTAGTAATCCGAGTCGCCCCCTCAAACGGCGCGGCCGAAATAGTGAAAAACCGCCGGTCCTTGCGGTCATCCGGATGCTCATGGGGTAGCACGTAAATACAGTACTGGCCGGCCTGCCAAACCAGTTCCGGATTGGGTTTAAAGAAAAACGAAGTGGCGTCTCCAGCTTCCGGCGATTTATGGTCGAGGATGAGCTGCATTTATTGGACTACGATGGTTCCCATAATCCCGGAGTCCAGGTGGTCGTGGTAACCCCAGCTGCCCTTTTTGACGAAGGTAAAGCTGTAGCTCTCCCCTTTACCAAGGCCCTTACCGGCATCAAACCCAGGCAAGTCGGTGTGGGTCGGGTGAGGATTTGAAGCCGGCCAAACTGGCGTGTCACTGTTGTTGGTAAAGGTTACCGTAGTACCTGACTTAACGGTTAGGGTGGATGGTGAAAACGAACTGCCGTCGAAGGTTACAGTGTTACCGTGCGCGGCCGGAGTGGCGGCGGTAGGAGTAGTGGTAGAAGATGCCGGAGTTGCCTGAGGTGTGGCGGTCTTTGTCCGATGAGTTGCCCACCAAGCGCCTCCGCCCAGAACTGCCAGTACGATGATCGTAATTACTGCTTTTTTCATTCTAAGTTCCTCCTTAATTTAGTCTGTCTGGCGAAAAGCTAAGGTTGAAAGCCCGATCAGAACGAGCGCGAAACCGATCGTTACCAGAAGATCTAACCCAAGACCGGAGTGGCTGCCGACCCTCAGATAAAGCTGGCTGGCTTGAGGCGGCAGATTCGAGGTCGAAAATACGACCCGGCGCAGTATGTCGACGGCGTAGGAAACCGGATTAACCTTGGAGGCAATATCGAGCCAGCGCGGCAAATTGATTAACGGGAAGACGGCGCCGGACAGGAATATCAGCGGAAAGGTGATGAACTGGAAGATGTACTGGCCGGAGTCGATCGAGCGCAGCCGGGCAACTATCGTTACACCTAGCGCCGATAGGGCCAAGGCCATCAAAAACATCGCCGGAATCAGCTCAACTACCAGCCTGACACTTAGGTGGATACCGACTAGCGGTGCGAAGATGAGAATAGTTAGAGCCTGGATACAGGCAGTAGTCGCGCCGCCAAGCACCTTACCGACCGCGATGGCTGTTCGGGGAATCGGCGCTACCAAAATTTCTTTTAGGAAGCCAAACTCCCGGTCCTGCAGGATCGACACAGCGGCAAACGACGCCACGAAAATCAAGTTCTGGGCGATTATGCCCGGAAAAAGGAATTGGACAAATTTGATGCCTGGGATCGGCAAAGCCAGTGAAGACGAAATACCATTACCGAAAATCAACAGCCAGAGGATTGGGAACGACAGGCCGGAAACGACGCGGATTTTGTTGCGCCAAAAACGCAGAATGTCACGGTACCAGATAATGAATATGCCTTTAATCATCGCCTGAACATCCCTCCGCCGGTTTTATAGTCGGCCTTAGCTTGGTCGGAATGGGCCAACTCTTCGTCACGGATGCCGTGGCCGGTTGATTTGATAAATACTTCATCCATACTCTTGGCTTTAAAGTGCTGTTTTAATTTCGCCGGGCTGGCTAGCGCCACCAGCTCACCTTGATCGATGATGGCAATACGGTCGCAGTTATCGGTTTCAGGCAAATAATGGGTGGTAGCAAAAATCGTAATTTGTTCTTTGTCCCGCAGAGCTTTGAGGTACTCCCAGATCGAATTGCGGGTTTGGGGGTCGAGCCCGATCGTCGGCTCGTCGAGGAACAATACTTTCGGATGATGAAGCAAGCCGCGGGCGATCTCGAGGCGCCGTTTCATTCCGCCCGAAAAAGTTTTGACGGCTTTGTTGGCACGGTCGGACAACTCTACAAACTCCAACAGCTCCGTCGCCCGGCTTTTGAAAACTTGTTTGGGAACGTTGTACATCTTGGCGTGGAAGTATAGGTTCTCCCAGGCGGTCAGTTCGACGTCGAGCGCCGGATCCTGGAAAATAATGCCGATTGAGGAGCGCACTTCGCTTTGCTCGTGAACTACGTCGTGGCCGTTGACCTTGGCCTCCCCGCCGGTCGGGTGGAGCAAGGTACAAAGCATACTGATGGTCGTGGTTTTACCGGCACCGTTGGGACCGACGAAACCAAAGATCTCGCCCTTTTTGACGGCGAAGGTTACGCCCTTAACGGCTTGGAAGCCCTTATATTCCTTGGTCAGATTTTTGACTTCGATGGTGTTTGCCATGAATTGTCAGTATACCAAACCGTTCAAGCCCCTGGCTTTAGCTTGGCGGCAAATTTTTCCCTCAGTTTTTGTAGCTTCGGATTAATCACCAGCTGGCAGTAGGCTTGGGCGGGGTTTTTCGCAAAATAATCCTGATGGTACGCCTCAGCGGTATAAAAATGTTCGAGAGGTTTGATTTCAGTCACGATCGGGTTTGGCCACAACTTGGCCACATCAGCTTTAGATTGCTCGGCTAATTTATGCTGCTCCTCGTCCTGATAGAAAATCACCGACCGGTACTGCGGCCCAACGTCGCTCCCTTGTCGGTTCGGAGTGGTCGGGTCGTGAATCGCCCAAAAAATGTCTAAAACATCCTCGTAGGAAATAATTTTGGGATCGTAGAGGACTTTAACTACCTCAGCATGGCCGGTGGTTCCGGAACTAACCTGCTCGTAGGTTGGGTTCGCTTTTTGGCCGCCGGCGTAACCGGAGATGACATCTTCGACGCCGTTAATTTGGCGAAACGAAGCGTCCAGGCACCAAAAACAACCGCCTCCCAAAATGGCGGATTCGGTAGTGCTCATGCTCAAACGCCAGTCCGGCCGCGATCAGGATGATCCTTGATATACCGCTGGCGGCATTCGTTAATCGCCTCGGCGACGTCTAAGGCATCGGCAATGGGCTTAAAGACAAAGTTCTCCTGCTCACCAGCGGTTTCAACTTCGATCTCACCGTAATTAAGTAAAGTAGCAAATACTCCCTTACGGGTACCACGCACGTCCTGGATTTGCTCCAGATGCAGCTTGTTAACCGACCGGTTGAATAGTCCAATCTGGTCGATCTGCAGGTAGTGTTTGTTGGTTAAGATAATTCGGTTTTGCAGAAATATGTAGAGGGCAAAGAAGAAAGTAGCTACGGTTAAGACAGCAGCGATCATCAGAACAAAATTAATCGTTGCAGCCGAGATGGGGAGCGGCAGGCTACCCGAGTGGCCGGCCACAATAACACCGATCACCGGCAGTACCAAAAGCACAATCCCGGTGCTAATAGCAATCGGCAACAGGTTGATGATGTGACGATAGCGCACGAAGACGATCTGCTCGTCCGGCTCAAGTTGTAGGTAGCTGGCTGTCATAGCGAATCAAGCATAGCAAACAAGCCTGGTAGCTGGTAGGTGGGTTTTTACAAAGCCGTAAAGTGGATGGCGAGGTAGATTACCAGGGCGCCAAGAATGTTCATCAGTCCGGTTAGAGCTTTCGGATGGCGATGATGGCTTTCGGGCAGCAGGTCGCTGGCGCCGATATAGAGGAAGAAACCGCAGAAAAGCGCCAGGACCAAACCGAGTTGGGAATCGGATAGCGAGAAGAAAAAGGTTGAAACCACTCCCAGCACGGGCGCGGCGGCGTCAACAATCAGCCATCTCATCGCCCTTAAATTGCGGCCTTTGTGCCGCAAAACCAAGCCAACTGTATTAATTCCATCCGAGAAATCGTGGGCCAACACCGCCGCCGCCACGATCGCCCCGACCTGTGGTGAAACCTTAAACGCCAGCCCAATTCCAACTCCGTCAAGGAAACTGTGGATCGACAAGCTGGCGGCACCAAGATTGCCGCGATGGTCATGGCCTTCATCGTTATCCGAATGCGGGTGAAGTAAAAGCACCCGGTTTAAAAACATATAGGCGAAAAAACCGAGCGCGACGATCGCCGTTACAGTCGATTCCGTGTGCTGCTTCGAGCCCAAATCAAGAGCCTCCGGCAATAAGTCGAATAATGCTACGCCCATGACCGCGCCGGCGCTGAAACCAAGCACCAAATGAAGTTTATCCTGCTTCCATAAAGCAAAAATCCCGCCGATGGCGGTCGCTATAAATGCGGCAACCCCAAGAATAAGCGCCATATACATAATTAGTATCATAGCGTATAAAGTGTCACGAAAGATTAGCGGTAGTAAGTGGTTGGGTGGGCGAACGCTAAAGTACCGCCACAAATGCCGGTTTGGCGTTCGATTTTGAGCTCGGTCGTAGAGGTCATCTGGATTAGTACTCGATTATTGCCCCGCACCGGCTGAGGGCCAATGTAGTTGTTCGGACCGTTCTGGGCATAACAGTAGATGGTCGGTCCGGGAGTAACTGTGCTAAATTCCCGGCTAAGAGTGCCGGAACTACGAGGGGTAAAGTTGAGTATTCCAGTATAGCCACCCAGGGATCCCATCGAAATTGCGCCGATAGTTGGGTCAGTGTTTTGGTGGACGAGCGCCAAACTCTTAGACCAACTCTCTACCCCACTGGCTGAACCTTTGAACGAGTACCAGTTACCCTGGAGCGTACCCGGCTTGTCCTGGTCAACCTCACCGCAAACCGGCGCAACCGTCCGCTTAAACCGGCTCATCAGCTCGGTTTTGACCGGCTCCGAGAATAAACTAATCGGGCAAACCGTGTGGTCGGCTTTGCCGTAACGTTTCGGGTTGGCATAAACCAAGGCCGGTTGCCGTTTGTCTGCGACTCCAAAATCAAAGCCGTAGGCCGCACCCTGCCCAGCCGTGCCGACGATTTCACCAGGTTGGAGTAATACGTCGGTGTCGCTGTTGCAGTAACGGTAGGTGTCACCCGGTCTTGGATGAGTGTCCTTACAACTGCCTTTTTGGTTGCCGATCACGGCGGCTAACTTTGGGCCCAGTTTGTTGATGTGGTCAAAGTTGGCTGAAACTCCGCGGCATGGCGAGAAAAAAAGATGGTAGTCGTCGGTTCTGATCTTGCCGTTTATGTATACGGTTTGCCGGTTGGCTTGGGTGATGCGAATTTTGCCTGGAGCGCGAACGGCTATGGCCGGAGCGGTTGGGCCATGTTTGGCAAAAACATAGTAGATGTGGTCGGTTGGAACGGTGTGATCTGGAGGCCCTAGATTACCCAGCGGAACTAGGTAAGAGAAGTCTGTGGGCGCCGTTGGGGCGGTGGTAAAAACCGGGCCGTTACCGCAACCACCAAGCTCGAGTTCGGGCTTTAGCTTGGGCCAGACCAAAATACCTAGAGTAATTAGAATCACAACCGGAACCAGGAATAACCATTTCCATTTGTTACGGCGTTTCTTGGTAGCCATAAGCGTTATTCTACGCCCTCAGAAGCTCGGTTCCAAAGACAAAGGTTGCAAGAAATAAAAAAATTTAGTAATAATAATGCTAATGCTTATATCTAAAAAGGCTCTATCAAAGGTTCTGATCGCGGTTACGGCTTCGATGTTCGCTTTAGTATTAATGGCTCGGTTCGCATTCGCTAGCAATATTTCTTACGACCCATACGCCGACGCGGTTCAAAGTTTCTCGGCGACAGGGATCACTAACCCCGCCAACGCTGTTGGTGCGCCGGATGGTAACTACACGACGACCGCGGGAGTCAATGCCACGGTCACCCTGGATATGGGCTTTGGCGAGGAAGGCACAGGCAATTTAAGGATTTACTTCGGTACGATCCTGGCTGGTGCAACCGTCAAAGTTGACTTCCTGAACGGCCATTTCGGCGTCATCAAAAGCAGCACCACTTCGCTGATCACTAACACCAGTGCCTCGACAAGAGACTTTCCGTTCAGCTACGCGTCAACTCACCAGGGTTACCGCTATGTTCGGATAACCTCCCAAGCTGAAGGCGGAACAAGCTTGGATGCCATCAGGGCCCTCGCCTACGTTGGCAGTACTCCTACCGTTGACACCGACGGTGACGGTCGGGCAGACCGCTTCGAACAAACTCACGGTACCGACCCGTTGGTGTTCGATAAACCGGTCAGCGCGGGCACCGTTTCTTCCGGCGGCAACGTCATTGGTGGACCCATTTCATCGGTTACTAACAACAATAGTTCGACGAAGAACATCCTTGAACCGATTATGGATCGGCTTCAGTTCCGCAAAGGCAGCCGGGTTAACACCGTTTCACCTTCTTCCAGTTGGTGGGACCGTTTCCTGCTGACCATTAGCAGTTATGAACTTTGCTTCGAAGGCTGGTGGTTCTGGCTCTTTGTTCTAGGCCTGCTAGCTCTGTTACTGCTTGCGTACCTTGTTGGGTACATTTCCGGGGAAAACTGCGAAGCTATAGACCCTGCCAACCGCAGCGGCCGGCAGAAGTTCCTGCACCGGATGGCCCGCAAAGCCCGCAAGAACAAACTTTAGAAAACTAAATTAACTAAAAAGCCCAGAACAATGTTCTGGGCTTTTTTTTGGCTCTCGGTAGTGGCGGAAGTCAGAACGACTCTGCAGGACCCTCGGGGTTTGAATACCAAAGATTTTCTCCTTTTGATTTTTGAGACAAAATTTTCCCAGCCTTCCTCAGTCTAAATAAGGTGTCTTTAACCATCCTGCCAGTCAATCTGAGTCCAGCTGGGGCTTCAACCGATTGCATAATCTCGTTGAACGATCGGGGCGAGCCTCCCAGTAACCCAAGTACCATAATATTTTGATCTTCTTGGGGGAAACGGTTGGCTTCGGGGGAAGCCACAGCAGCTTTGGCTACTAGCTGCCTGACCATTTCGGGGTTGCTGATAATATCATGGGCAAGGGCTTTACCTTCAGCAAGGAAAGTCTCTTTTCGAGTCGAAAAGTTTTCCAGGATGTTAAGTGCCTCTTGCAGGGTCTCCCTTGACTCTGGTTCAATACTGATATCTGATAACTCCTGCAGATTGTACGTAGGAATGGCTAATCCTTGGTCGCGAAATCCAGTTAGGATGTAGTTCACATTGCTCCGCAAGCTTTTTTGTTCACTGTACGTTGAGTTCTGTTCAATTACATCATTGACAATAGACTCGGTGGTTAGCTCAACTCCCTCCTGCTTTGCAAGCAAACTGTTAATACTATCCGCAACGGCTTTCGAAAGTCCTGGCTGCTCAAAGCGAGGTTCGTATTCGGTAATTGTTTCAGGAAATTCATAACTGGGTTTCAGTCCCTTTGCAGAGGTCGCATCTATTTGGATTAAGCCTACCTGCTCAAGTTGCTGTAGTTGATTTCTGACCGTATTACGCGATCCCTGCTCAACCGAGCTATAAAGAGATGCCAGATTTATGGGTAATTCATTTGTTAGCAGCTCCCTTAGGATCTCGATACGGCGATCGGGGGATCTTTTGTCCGCAGTTTTCGAATGAGTAAGCCCAAAAACTTCTTTGAGACTTTCTTTATGCTCTGAGGAAAATTTAAGTAGGTGCCCAGCCAGCGGCACACCAAGCTCCATACCTTTTTCAGTTACGGTGTATCTAGCTCCTTGACCTGTAATCTCCTCTTTCGCTACTAGACCTATGGGGGCAAACGAGTCCTTACAATAATCGAACCCCAGGCTTATATTTCCTTTCCACACCAAGTCTTCACCTTGAGTGTTGCGAAAAGCTCGAGCTAGGTCGCTACGGCCAAAGTCCTTTCGAGGGTGTTCAGCCATGGCCAGGAAAATAATGGCCTTTGCCTCATGATTCCCAACGGCGGATACAAGCTGTCCAAGTTCCTGGTCACTAACACGCTCGGGTGTAGTTTCGATCTCTTCTTTTTCTAAGAGTTCAGCCGCGAGTTCGCGGTGGCTAAACTTGCTTTGCTCACCAGATTCGGATTCTTGTTCATTCATTGTCCATATGATAGCAAAAAACGACCTGCCAGGTCGTTTAAGCATAGGGGCTATGTCTCCGGGGGCGAGATAGCGGCTTCGCCTTCTCCGCTTCGCTACGACGAACTCCCTGCTTCGCAGCCGAGTTCTCATCTCGGCCTGAAATCAAAAAGGTGTGGCAATGACGCGAGGTCATTTCCACACCTTTGGCTCCGGGGGCGAGATTCGAACTCGCGACCAATTGATTACACCGATCCCACTGTTTCCAATGAGGGTGGACTATATCATCATCCGCCGGTGGGCGGAGCGGGGCGCTTCCTCTTACGAGTACTCTCTTGCGAGATAGTCTCTGAACCTTACCCTCGCCTTTAAGAAAAAGACGAGGGGCTTGGCTGCTGATTACCTTATTCTAGGAACTTAGGTTTCCAGCAATTCACCCCGTTTTTCAAACCCGATTACTCGGGCAAGCTGCCTTTTGACAGTCAACTGCTCTACCGCTGAGCTACCCCGGAACGCCGAGTTATTTTATCTTTTTTACGGCTTACGGTAAAGAATTGCTTACTCCAGCCTCAACTTCACGATGGCAGTTCGCGCAGAGAAGGATGCACTTATCAAGCTCCTTGAGTATCTTTTCCCAGGATCGGGTATAACCTTTGGCGCCAATCCCAAAGTTTTTCTCCTTCGGATATAGATGATGTATTTCCAAGGCACCTTGATAATAGCCATACCCGCAAGCCAGACATTTACCCCCCAACTCAGCGACAGCCATAGCTTTTATTTTCTTACGACGTTTACTGACGGCTTGAACCATATACTTGCGGCGGTCAGCGTAAGTTCGAGTCTCTTTTCTCACATACTAATTATATCGAGCAAACGAACGAAAAGCGAACGATTATTCTAGCGATTTTTTGGCTTGGGGTAAAGGAGTTGCGGCTTGCTCGACGGCGCGATAATAGATTTCTTCGTAGCCGTCGGTCATCCGTTGGGCGTTAAAGTTCGTTAGTGCGTGTTCCCGGCAGGCTTTGCGGTTAATCCGATGGATTTTGCCGATCGCTTCCGCCATGCCTTCCTCGTCGTGGACCACGTAGCCGGTTTTGCCATCAACAATAATCTCCGGAATCGATCCCATGTTAAACGCCACGACTGGAGAGCCGCAGGCCATCCCTTCGATCAGAGTAAGCCCAAAGGGTTCGGGCCAAGTGACCGGATGAAGCATACACAAAGCGCCGCTCATCAGCTTGGTTTTTTCGGCGTCATCGACCTCTCCGACCCATTTAACCTGGCCGTTAAGGTAAGGCTTCACATAGGTGTGGAAGTACTCCATATCGGCCGGGACGTCTTCGTTTAGCTTGGCGGCGATAATTAACGGGATTCCTAAGGCTTGGGCAACCGCGATGGCGTGGTGGGTGCCTTTTTCCATACAGATACGCCCGACAAACAGTAAATAGTTGCCGGCTTTTTGGCCAAACGGATAATGCTGCATCGACAGGCCGTTATAAACCGTACCAGCGGTTTTGATCCGGGTGTGATGGGCCGTCTGGTTGTGTGAAATCGATACCAGATGAGGGCGGTTGAGTTCCTCGTATACCCGGTCGGTTCCGGCCTCGATCGGCCCGTGCAAGGTCATCACCACCGGAGTTTCGGCGATGTTTGCCACCGGCAAACTTAGCATTATGTGGGCATGGTCATGGATAATGTCGAACTCTTTCTGATGTTTGTAGACCAACCCAATATTTAACGCTGTGTAGGAGTTAACGCCGTAAAGTTCTTTGACTTTGTCTAGGCGCAAGGCGTGGGGATGAACATACACCAGTTTGGCGGAAGTAAGGGAGTCGCCGCTGGCAAATAAGGTAACTTCGTGGCCGCGGCGGACCAACTCTTCAGTTAACTCATAAACGACGCGTTCGGTCCCCCCATATTTCTGGGGCGGAACGCGTTCGACCAACGGGGCGACCATAGCGATTTTTAGTCGACGAGGCTGGGATTCTTTAGGCATATCAGCGCATTATAACCGTCCAAGCATAGCTATCAACTGTGCATTTTTCCAACTCCTAGCCATCTCACCACTCTCATCCAAGTCGTCGCTGCGGATCAGTATTCTACTCCGTGGCTAAGTGCTTAGCAGACTGGATTAGCCGCAGGACATCGACAGCCTGCACTTTATCGAGATATTTCAGATCAAAATCATAGTACCGCAGAAATCTGCGGTACCTGGCTCTGATTTTGCGCCGGTTCACCTGGCTCCCCCTCCGGATATTTTTGCCAGTTGAGCAGCCGTAACTGCGGCCGAATCCTTTTCTTTGAGCGACTCGTAGTAGATCATGTCGTAGATCTTCGACCTAGTGCTCCTCTCGGCCTTGGTTTTTAATTTTGCCATTTTTTCACCCCCTCTTTTTTACTTACTTTTTAATACTTGCGGATGACTCCAATCACAACGCCTTGGATTTGTAGGTTGGCGTCTTTAGGGACAATGATCGGATCCATAGTTGAGTTAGCCGGCTGTAAGCGGATGTGGTCTTTTTCTTTGTAGTAGCGTTTGAGGGTGGCTTCGCCTTCGACCAAAGCCACAACGACTTCGCCATTTGAGGGGACTTCTTTTTCCTGAATCACCACAAAGTCACCATCCATAATGGCGTCTTCGATCATCGATTCACCTTTAACCTGCAAAACATACGAATTGCGGCGTCCGACCATAAAGGGCGGCACGTCCAAGGTTTCGGCGTGGCCGGTGACGGCTTCGATCGGCTGGCCGGCGGCGATTAAGCCGAGGATCGGCAAACCTACGGCGTGGTCTTCGTCGAACTCTTCGCGTTTGGGTTTGATTAACTGGATGGAGCGGGCCTGGCCGACGCCTTTACCGAGATAACCTTTTTCAACCAAAGTCTCAACGTGGCTGGCGACGGTCGCGACCGAGGACATGTCGAGTGACGCGGCGATTTCACGGTAGCTGGGCGCGTAGCCGTGCAGTTCGATGAATTGCGTGATGAAGTCCAGGACTTCTTTTTGTCTCTTTGTTAGCGGCTGTGCCATTGCTTGCCTCCTGCTAGTTCTAAAAAATAATGTTCGCCTTTAGTATGGCGAACAAAACCCGTAACGTCAAGACTTTTATGCTTTCTTGGACTAATTAAACTGCTTCGTGATCGGGAAGTCGTTGCTGGAGGAGTAATAGGAGTCGATTGTGTCGGTCTTGGTGACTTTACCATCCAGATTCATAACGTCACGCCAAAACCGGGTGTGTGAGGGCTTTGTGGCGTCGCTATTGCCGGTGACGAAGACCGGCCCGCGAATCCGCCCGGACTTAGTCTTGGTACCGTAATAATCAAACTTCAGCGTGGTTCCGGAAATAACGGTCTGGATCAGGATATAGTGGCCGGTATCGTTGACGAACTTCAGGTCGGCTTGCGGGTAAAAAATCGTCGCGTCCACTCCGGGAATGCCGAAGGGAGCGGTGTAGTAAAACACAGCGTAGGAGTGGTTGTGGCGTTCGGTAATTGGCAGGCCTGCGAGTAGCGCCGCGCGGAAGGCGGTCGAGGCGACTTGGCACAGCCCCCCGCCGTACTGAAACTCTTCGTGGTTGCCGACAATAACCAGTCCCGGGACAAAGCCTTCGGCTGGGCCAACGTCGCCGAGGATTTTTCCAAAAGAGAATGTCTCCCCCGGCTTCAGCAGCACCCCGTTAAACTTAGAGGTCCCGACGGTAATGTTGGTAATCCGGTTGGGCGGCGAGCCGGGAAAGTAGGTTACTCCCTCGCTGATCAATTCTTTAATCCCGAGGTGGTTGAGGTTTTCCTCCGTCACGTCCGGATGGGAAACGGCCACGGTTAAGGTCAGATCCCGGTCCTCGGCCGGCATATTTAGCGCCTCCGTGATGTCGTTAATAGCCCCGACGCGGTCGAGGGCAATACCGTCCCGGCTGGGCTGAAAAACCGTCGCCCGCCCGCCGACGATCGAAAGAGCGGCGTTCTGCCCTTTTTGGTCGACTTTAGCCGCCAGTCCGGCGACATAACCCGCAATAGCGGTTCGATCCATTTCGAGATTAACGCCCGGAACCGCGCGGATTACCAGGTCATTCAAGCTCAGGCTGCCGAGCTGGGTGCTTTGCGAAGAGGTAATTTTGATCCAACTGATAATGTCCCCCAGCCCGGCGGTGTAGGTAGCGTGGCTGACCTTCAGCTTTAGCGGACCGGCTAAGAATGTGTCGGCCTGGTGTTTGGCGGCTTCGAGTTCCGGCTTGCCGATCAGGGGATTCAGTACGTAAACCGGCATCACAACCGGCGAGGAGTTTGTGTGCGCCAGATGATCTTTGATCTCGGTGGCGCCCAAACCTAGATCGAGCCGTCGGCCCGACACCGAAGGGTTAACTTTGACGCTGCCTCCTTTGAAGCTAAGCGTCGCGTCGCTGACCGGTTTATCAACAATATCGGAAATGTTGACGATGTATGGCGTCAATTTGGCATTACTGAAACTGTAGACCGCCACGTTAGTGGAGCGCGAAAATAGTGAACGCAGCCTGGAACGGACCTGGCCCAGGAGCGATCCTTGGCGGCCGTAGTTCATCGCGACATCCACGGTTTTTTCGGTGTCGAACTTAAAGTCCAAACTCGAAACCGGAATATATACGATAGTGTTGTTATACTTCAGCCCCAGTTGCTGGCCCGAGAAATCGTTGACCTTAGCTTGGACTGCTTTGACAGCGTCTGCCCGGGTCATTCCGCCCAGGTACACTCCGGCCGCGTTAACTCCCGGAACCACTTTGCCGCTATAAACCTTTTCAAACCCAACCAGCAGTAATCCGGCGATAATAACCAGCGCCAAAACAGCCGCGGCGGCGGTTTGCCAGCGGGGACGGCGGGGCGGAGCCGGTTCAGCCTGTTCGTCGATCGGCAAACTGTCCGGCAGAGCGTCCACTTTTATGTCTTTCTTGACCATAACGTTTTAAGTATATCTGAAACCCCGATCACGATGAATCATTTTGTCCTTGATTGACAAACCGGCCTGGCAATCGTAAGGTTTGCCAAGATTCGAGGCGGAGTTGTTCCTCAACAAGGAGGCAGGCGTGAAGGTCACCGAGTCCGGCATCTCCGGGCTGTACTTCGTTGAGCTCGACGTGCGTGGAGACGAGCGCGGCAGCTTCACCGAGGTGTACCAGCTGGAAAAGATGGCTGCGGGCGGTTTGCCGGAACTCGGCGCCGTGCAATGGAATCGCAGTGTTTCCCAGTTGGGGACTTTGCGGGGCATCCACGCCGAGCCGTGGAAGAAGTTCGTTGCCGTGATGTACGGCGAGGCCTTCGGCGCCTGGGTGGATCTGCGGCCGGAGTCCCCGACCGCCGGCAAGGTTGAAACCTGGCAGCTGGACCGTGGCCATGCGGTGTTCATCACCCGGGGTATCG
This sequence comes from uncultured Candidatus Saccharibacteria bacterium, assembly GCA_964547425.1. Classification (GTDB taxonomy): domain Bacteria; phylum Patescibacteriota; class Saccharimonadia; order UBA4664; family CAZJNH01; genus CAZJNH01. Next base: position 57,589 of record CAZJNH010000004.1, read on the forward strand.
GTAACGCCTTCCAGGCGCTGACCGAACCGACGGTCTACTGCTATTTGGTTAACGACCATTGGTCGCCGGACGTGAAGTATCGCGCGGTGGCGTGGGACGATCCGGCGCTCGCGATCGACTGGCCGATCACCGATAATCGGTTGATCCTGTCCGACAAGGACCGGCAGAACCCAACTCTCGAGGAGGTACTGGGATGAAGGTCGTCTATACGGGAGCGAACGGACAGCTCGGCCGAGCTTTAGGCAAGGTCTGGCCGGAAGCAATCGGCCTTGACCGCGAAGCGCTCGACCTGACTTGGCCCGACTACGCCATCCGGGAAAGGATCATGCAGTACGAGCCGGATGTAGTCATCAACTGCGCGGCGTACACCAGGGTCGACCTGGCTGAAGTGGAACCGTTCGACGCGCTTCAGATCAACGGCACGGCGGTTGCACCGATCGCCGACGCCTGCAACAAACTGGACGCGCTGCTGATTCAGATCTCGACCGACTACGTCCACCCACGCGCGGAGTCGATCTACGCCGAATCCAAGCTGTGGGGCGAACGGGCGGCTGAGACTTCGAGGCGATACTGCATCATCCGCACCAGCTGGGTGTTTGGGGATGGCAGCAACTTCGTCCGCACGATGGCCGGATTGGCCGACAGACCGAGCCTTGAGGTTGTCGATAATGAAGTTGGCCGGCCAACGTACGCCGAGGATCTGGCGGCCGCGATCAAACACATTGTCGTCCGCGACGAAGATCCTTACGGGCTTCTTTGCATCCAAAACGACGGGGATGTGATCAGTTGGGCCGGCCTGGCCAAACAGATCTTCGCCGAGTTGGGTTCGCGAACCAAAGTGGTTCCGATCCTTGCCTCCGAATGGGGCCGCCGGGTGAAGGAGCAAGGCAAGCCCTACGCCAAGCGTCCCTTAACTTCGACCTTCGACCTCGGCTGGCTAGAGGAATACGGCATCGCAATGCCCGATTGGCGGCTGGCTGTGCGCCGATACCTCGCAACGCTTGACACCCCGGCCTCCCTCTAAGGGAGCCGGGGTGGTTTTTTTATTGGTATAATCTGGTGGATGAAGTTGTTGGTAACAGGTGGAGCGGGATTTATTGGGGCGAATTTTGTGCACTACACACTCGCCAATCATCCTTCTTACGACATCACGGTCATTGACGCTCTCGCCTACGCCGGCAATCCAGCTAACTTGGAGACGGTTAAATCCAGGATCAAGTTCGTTAAAGGCAGTATTGCCGACGAAGATTTGATGGACGAACTGGTGTCGAAAAATGATATTGTCATCCACTTTGCCGCCGAATCGCACAACGACAACTCACTCCACTCGCCCCGCCCCTTTATTGATGCCAACATCATCGGCACTTACACGATCCTCGAGGCGGTCCGAAAGCATGGCAAACGGCTGCACCACATCTCGACCGACGAAGTTTATGGCGATCTCGAACTCGACGACCCAGTCAAATTCACGGAATCAACGGCCTACAATCCTTCCAGCCCCTACTCTGCCTCAAAAGCCGCCAGCGACCATCTCGTCCGCGCTTGGGTCCGATCATTCGGCGTCAAAGCGACTATTTCAAACTGCTCGAATAATTACGGCCCCTACCAGCACGTCGAAAAGTTCATCCCCCGCCAGATCACCAATATCCTGGAGGGAGAAAAACCCAAGCTCTACGGCGAGGGCCAAAACGTCCGCGACTGGATCCACGTCGACGACCATAATTCTGCGGTGCATACGATTATCGAGAAAGGTAAAATCGGCGAAACCTACCTGATCGGCGCCAACGGTGAAAAAAGTAATAAGGAGGTTTTGGAAACGATCCTGGAGTTAATGGGCAAAAATCCCGACGATTACGAGAAAGTCACCGACCGCCCCGGGCATGATTTGAGGTACGCTATTGATTCATCGAAGCTTCGCCGCGAGCTCGGTTGGCAACCAAAGTACACCGATTTTCGGGAAGGCTTAGAGCAAACCATCAATTGGTACAAAGCTAACGAAGCGTGGTGGAAACCACAAAAGTCCGCGACGGAGAAAAAATATCAGGAGATTGGTAGGTGAGTAAAAAGGGTACTGTTGCCGTAATCGGGCTCGGTTACGTCGGGCTCCCGTTGTCATTGCTGGCCAGCGACAAAGGCTACACTGTGGTTGGAATCGACAAAGATGAACGCAAGGTTAAATTACTAAACCAGCGTAAATCGCCAATCAAGGATGCCGAACTAATTAAAAAAGTGGCCAAAACCAAAATGGCCGCCAGCGCCACACCCAATCCGGTGGCCGGCGCTGACGTAGTAATCGTTTGCGTACCGACACCCGTCAGCGACGATTACCGACCCGATCTTGGCCCACTAAAGTCTGCAGTTGAGTTCATCGCCCAGTATTTGCGGAAAAACCAATTGATCGTTATTGAATCGACCATCAACCCGGGCGTCTGCGACGAAATCGTTATCCCCCTACTCGAAAAACTGACGGGGATGAAGGACGGCAAAGATTTTTACGTCGCCCACTGCCCGGAGAGGATTAACCCCGGCGACAAAACCTGGAACGTTTCGAACATCGCCCGTGTGGTTGGAAGCTCGAGCGCCAAGGGCTTAAAGCTGGCCTACGATTTTTATACTTCGCTGATAGATGCGCCGGTGAAGGCGATGGGCAGTATTAAAGAAGCCGAGGCGGTAAAAGTGGTCGAGAACTCCTTCCGCGATATCAACATCGCCTTCGTGAACGAGCTAGCGATGTCGTTTGAAAAATTGGGCATCGACGTCGTCAATGTCATCGAGGGCGCGGCCACCAAACCGTTTGCTTTTATGCCCCACTTCCCCGGCGCTGGCGTGGGCGGGCACTGCATTCCGGTCGATCCTTACTACCTGATTGAGTACGCCCGGGAAAGCGGCTTTGAGCACGACTTCTTGCGCTTGGCCAGGCGGATCAACAACGGCATGCCGGAGTTTACGGTCAACATGATGGTCCAGGTGTTAAACGACGCGAAACTACCGCTCAAAGGCACCCCGATCGCCGTTTTAGGGCTGGCCTACAAACCAAACGTCGAGGATGACCGCGAAAGCCCGGCCTACGAAATCGTCGCTAGGCTGAAAGAACTCGGCGCCAAAGTGACGGCTTACGATCCCTACCTACCGGAAAAATCGGATGCCAAAACGCTTAAAGAAGCTATCAAGGGCACGAAGGCGGTCCTAATCGCTACCGGCCACAACGAATTCAAAAAACTAACGCCAGCCCAGCTCAAGTCCGCCGGCGTAAAAGCAGTTGTGGACGGCCGCAACATCTTTAACCCCCAAGCCTTCAAAAAAGCCGGAATTTTATACAAAGGTATCGGCCGGTAAATGAAGGGCATTATTCTGGCCGGCGGATCGGGCACGCGTTTGTACCCGATCACCCAGGGCATCTCGAAACAGATTATGCCGATCTACGACAAGCCGATGATCTACTATCCTTTGTCGACTTTGATGCTAGCTGGAATTAACGAAATCCTGATTATTTCCACGCCGCATGATCTGCCAGGATTCCAGCGTCTGCTGGGCGACGGTTCGCAGTGGGGCTGCAAGTTCAGCTACGAGATCCAGGAAACTCCGGGTGGATTAGCCCAAGCTTTCATCATCGGCGAGAAGTTCATTGGCCAGGACAAAGTTTCCTTAATTTTAGGCGACAACATTTTTACGGATCGAACTTGAGCGAGAAACTCCAGGGCTGCATCAATCCGGCGGGCGGCATTATCTTCGCCTACCACGTCTCCGATCCGGAGCGCTACGGAGTTGTGGAGTTCGGCAAAAATATGAAAGCCGTATCGATCGAGGAAAAACCAGCCAAGCCCAAAAGCCATTACGCAATCCCCGGTTTGTATTTTTTCGACAACGAAGCTATCGTGGCCGCTAAACAAGCCACCCCCAGCGCCCGGGGAGAATTAGAAATCACCGAGGTGCACAATTACTATCTCCGAAAAAACCGGCTCAAAGTTGTAGTGATGGACCGCGGCACCGCCTGGCTCGACACCGGCACCTTTGACTCATTAGTCCAAGCCGCCGAATTTGTCCGCGTGATCGAACAGCGCCAGGGCCTCAAAATCGGCTGCGTCGAAGAGGTGGCCTACCGCATGGGTTTCATCACCGCCAAACAGCTTAAAGACTTAGCCAAACCGCTTTTAAAGTCAGGTTACGGGCAGTATCTTGAAGAGGTACTAAATGAGTAAAAAAACTACTGCTTCCGGTTTGGGCTTAGACCGCTGGCTGCTCGGCGGTTTATTGGCGGCGGGGTTACTCAGCCTCGTTCTCCATATATTCTTGCTGCCGCTGTGGTTAGTCTTCCCGGCTGTATGGTTTGTCGCGGTTAATAGAAAAAATTGGTTAATCAACCTGCCGTTAATGTTTATGCTGAATCTTTGCTTCCTGATCCTAGCGGTCGCAGGTATGTCGTTTCTTCACATCCATTTCGGCGCGATTTCCTTGGGCTTGGCAGGTATAGGCCTCAGCTTACTGGGATGGAAATTTAAAGAGAAACTGCGCCCAATATTCGAAACCGGGATAGACCACTCGAAATTCAAGGATTTAGTGGCGGTCGCAGTTATTTACGGGCTGTTCGGCGTAGCGTTCGTCGCCCGAGTTGTAAGTGTTTTTCAGGCTCCAGCTCCGATCCTACACGACCCGGTTGCTCACGCGGTTTGGACCAAAAGCCTGCTGCAGTCCGGCGTCATAAACTTTTTTTACTCCCCTGGACTGCACATTATTTCGGCGTTCACGACACTGGCCGCCGGCTTAACTATTGCTCGCTCGATCAACCTTGTCACCAATTTCTTGAGTGCCTTCAGCGTACTTAGCTGGGGGCTTGCCGCCTTTGTGGTGGTAAGGCGTCGCAGTTATGCAGTAGCCGTCGCGGGCCTGACCCTGCTTGTTCCAATCCCCGCTTTACTTTACTTTACGGCCGGAAAAAACGCGTTAGTCGTAGCGATCGCCTTCTTGCCTTTGGTGTTCGTTTTACTTGGCCGGGTTTTTGATAAGGCCAAGCATTGGTGGGCTTTGGCGGTCGCACTTGCGGCCGTAGGTTTTATTCACTACCCGACTTTTGGCTATGTTCTGGTCACGGCTGGGTTGGCCACCGCGGCGGTTTTTGCCCGGGATTTGGCCAGACGCCGATTTAACATCAAACTGGCACTCCGGCTTGTCCTGTCTTTAGCTTTACCAGCGATCATTATCGCTGGTTGGATCTGGCTTCATCCCGAGGCCAGCACTTCTGCGACAGGGGCTGCCGTCAGATCCCACGGCGCAGTTCAGGCGATCCGCGACAGCTTGGCAGAGTTTAAAGGATTCATTAAAACCAATGGGTCGAAGGTTCCTTTAGTTAGCTTTTTGTTTGTTCCGGTTTTATTTATTGGGGCAGTTTACGCCTTAGTCCGCAAGTTTCGGCCAGAGTCTTTGATAGCCTTGGCATTTTTAGCGGCAGTGTTTTCCATACCAACGCTTATCCGAATTCTGGGCACCAACAATGGTGACATTATCCGATCATCAGGTGTATTGTTGGTCTTCCAGGCCTTAACTTTGCTGGCTGCTTTTTTGATCAGCGACCAATGGTCTCAGCGCGATTGGTCTTGGATGAAGTGGCCGCTGGTAACGGCAAGTTTGTTGATTGTATGCGCCGCGGGGGCAAAACAGTATTACGAGTTCAAAAAAGCCAGCCATAATACCGCGGTTGTAGATGCTTATGATCTCGACGCGTTTAGCTGGATCAACCAAAACTTAGATGGCGGCGCCAAGTTTATCAACAACGCAACCGTCAACCCCAAACGCCCTCTAGTTATATACCCGACCGATGGCGGCATGTGGCTACCGGTTTACACCAGTAGCGCGATTTCGATGGGTTTTGTCGAAGCCGGAAACCAGGCTACCGCCGACCACTACAAAACATATCTGGGCCTATCGGTAAGCCAGTCTGTCGGCACCACGCTTTGCCGCTTTAAGGCTGAGGGTTACAACTACTACTACCAAGACGTAGGTATTTTTGGGCCATCATTCGATGCCAGTAAGTACCCCCTCAACCTGAAGAAAATCTATACCAATCCCGAAGTCCAAATTTACAAGCTCGCCGATTGCCTTAGCTAGTCTCGGCCAGCCGGGGCCGGGCAAAAAAGAGCCACAATATAAACAAACTGCTAAATAGTACCGCCCGGTCGATGAGTGAGACTGAGAGCAGCTGCGCTGTCGAGAAACCGACTACACTCGAGGAGAAAATATAAATCGCCTCTTTAACACCGAGATTGGCTGGGGTGATGTTAACAAATAGGCTCAGGCTGCCCAGCGTACTCAAAAGCAACAGGCTGGCGAATGAAATCGGCAGATGAAGAGCGGTCACGATAATCTTGGTGTCGACGATGGTTAGTAGGACATTGAAGGCGGTAATCGCTATTAGCTGGAGCATCAGGCGTCGATCGTTGGAGATTACTCTCCAGCCGTCGTTGACTTGGCGGACCCTTCGCCAGAGTCTGGCGGGGATACCCTTGTTTTCACCAAGCTCAGACCGGCTGCCGGGCAGTTTTACAACCGATAGAGCAATCGAGCCGACGAAAATAGCCGCAAACATCAAAAGCAGAGTGTAGTACTGCGGATTCGCCTGGGCCCGCAACAACCATAGGGCCAGCAGGCCAAAGCTTGAGCTAACTAGAAAAACAATAATGTAGTTACCCGACAAAATCGAAATGTAGTCGGCATAGTCCAGGCCATGTTTTTGTTTCAAGTAGATGCCGCGAAAACCGAAACCGGCTCCCACCGGCGCGAAGAAATTACCGACCGAAGCTACTAGCGAAATATAGAAGCTTTCGGCGTATGAGATTGATTTTTTAAACGGCAGCAAAATCAGTTTGATAAAAACGCCGTTGGAGAAGATGCCGACCAAGTCGATAGCAAAAATAATCAGCAGCAGAGCAATGTTAAGGTGCAATAGCGGTGTAAAGTTGTGCTGGTTTAAGCGAAAATAGATCAGAAATAGCGCAATCGGTAACGCGGTCAGAATCAACCGAGCCGGCTTCGAACTTACTAACTTCATTGCTGTCGGTACTGCCGTAATTTTTGCAGCCCATCTTCAAGCGAAATTAAAGGCCGGCCTAATAGTTGTTTCATCTTAGAGTTGTCGGGCTGACGCCTGGTCATATCCCCTTCTTTCAGAGCGGGTAAATGGACGATCTTTGACTTGGATCCGACGGTCTTAATGATGGTTTCAGCCAATTCCTTGATCGTAATCTCGGAGTCGTTGCCGATATTGATAACCTCGTTTTCGGTGTCTTTACGGTCAAGTACCTTTATGGTGGCTTCGATATTGTCGTCGACGAAACAGAAGGTCCTCGTTTGGCTGCCGTCACCATAGACCGTAATGTCTTTGCCTTGTTCGGCGGCGTCCAAAAACTTGGACATCACAAAGTCGGTGCTTTGGCGCGGCCCGTAGGTGTTAAAAAAGCGGAAAATGGTGAAGTTCAGCCCGAATTCCTTTTGGTAGGATTTTAGGAATGACTCGCCGACGTTTTTAACCACCGCGTAGGGAAGCCGCGAGTTTAGTGGCGTAGTTTCTTCGTGTTGCGGAAGCTCCACCGGTTCGCCGTACACTTCCGATGACGATGAGAACAGCACTCGTTTTACTCCAGTACTTTTGGCCAAATCGAGGACGTTACGAAAACCTTCAATGTCGTTTAGGACCATCACCGGATTTTCGAGAGTCCGTTTTACCCCAACTACCGCGGCGTAGTGATAGATGTAATCGAATTTGTGGCTGTGAAAAACCGGGGAGAGATCCCGGAATGAGTTGGCATCCGCCTTGATGAAGGTAACGTTTTTGCCCGAAGGAATATTCTCCTCTTTTCCGGTAAGTAAATTGTCGACGATTACGACTTCATTACCGGCGTCTTTAGCCAGTTTCTCAGCCAAGTTACTGCCAATGAATCCAGCCCCGCCTGTCACCAAAAAATTACTCACAAGAGTCCTTTCGGCAAATTCGAACGGTTGGTCAGCAAAACGTTGCTGTTAGCCAACGACGCCAATTGCCTGCTGGTTTTAATTCTTGAGAGTCCAGATTTTCGTTCATCGATTTCAAAGCAGTTTTTGTATAGTTTCATTAAACTTTCGGCGAGATCTTCGGTGTTTGTGCCGCTTCGCCGAAGCATCCCAGTATCAAACTCTAACAGTAAGTCTACCCCTTTCCCGATGGTTTTTTTGCCTCCGGCCAGTACCTGTCCTTCGTACCCTTCGACATCCATTTTGATCAAATCAACACTTAATTTCTTGTCCCTTACAAAATTATCAATGGTTTCGAGTTCGATTGTGATCTTTTCGCTCCCGGGCTTCGCCGCTATCGAATGTGTGCCGATGCTATCCTTTGCCAGGGTAATTTTTGTCTGTCCCCGCTTCTCCCCCAGTGCTTTCGTGACAATCGTAACGTTCCTCGCTTTGTTATGCTCAACGTTTTTACGCAAAATTGCTATGTTTTCGGGAACAGGCTCGAACGCGTAAACCTTCCCTTTGGCTCCGACACTATCGCTGCCTATAAGAGCGTAGATCCCTAAATTTGAGCCTACGTCTAGGACAGTCATTCCGGGTTTTAGCAGAGTCCGGTAAGTATTGAGCTCGAGCTCTTCATAGTCCTGGTTGATAATGCTGGGAACCATAGATACGTCTTTGGTATGAACATAAAGCTCCTTGCCCCTAAAGTTTATTAATTTTTCTTCCCGTTTGTGGCTGAGCAGGAAGAGCCGCTTAAACACCCACGAAGTAACTGGGAGTCGGTGTACCCAGGTATTACGAAACATCCGCCGCGCGATTTTAATTAACGCTAGGGTCGCTCTTTCGATTGGTGAAGGTTGTTCTTTCATGGCAATATCCTAGTGAGGTAAAAAGTTGTGGTTGGGTAGCTAACGGTTCCGATCGGTTTAGCGCAGGGCAGCGCAAGAGGGTGGATCGACAAGGCAAATTGAATGTTTGCCTTAACAAACGGGCTGCAGTCGAATTTTACGACGAAGGTGTCCTCGGTGTTAGCCCGGATCGGATCGGCCATCGCGGCATCATCAACGAATATCGCATGGCCTTCCCGATTGTAAATGTTTTCGTACTTATTACCCAACTTGCTCCAAACCATCTTGTCGGGATAGACCTGAGTACCGCCGATTGAACGCCTTCCAGCCAACAATCCAAAATTCTCATACTCCATGGCGTCTGACCCAACCGTCACCCAGCTGTCCGACGGGCCCGACACACTCTCCATCCGGCTTACCAACCGACTGTGCGTCAGCTCGCCAAGCCCCTTATATATAGGCAATACGCGGAAGCTGCTAACCGCCGTGAACAAAAACAGCAACGCCGCCGCCAAAGTTAGCCGGCCAGCTACAAAAGCCCCAACTATTGCCGAAAACGCTCCGGCTAGCCCTATGATCACGTAGGGATTAGCCAGGAATTTTGGATAGTGGCCGATGATAAACCAGCCAACGGCAATCAGGATTAAAAAAGTAATCAGGCTAAAAATCGCGGCGGCTTTGTCGAGTTTTGGCTGAGATATCCCCGCCCTTCTGACTTTTTTAATGAAATACAGCATATGGAGCAGGCCTAAAAAGCCGATTCCGATTACCAGCCGCTTGTTAGGAACCTTTTGCAGAAATAGCAGTTTAAATAACCCGCTTCCGTAGGGCAGAAAAGCTCTCGCGAAAAACAGCAGGGCTAGCACCTGGAGGCTGGTAAAAATCCAATCCGGCCTGCGCTTTTTCTTCCATTCATAAAGTTGGAGCATCAGACCGGGAACAATTAGAAACGGCAGCAACAGGATAAAGTTCGAAGCCTCGCTGGGGTTGCGGAAGAAATAGTGGCTGCGGTATATGCCTTGCTCTATCGGCATCACGAAAGAATCGAAGATATTTAAGGCCTTGAGATCGCCGCTTTCTGCCACCCTGTGTCCGGGATAAACCGAGTTGTTAACGGCCGCAATCGCTTTATTGTGGGTGAGCAAAAACAGTACCAGTACCGCTCCAGCAGCGATAACGGAAGCTAGTATCCAGATAGATCTTTTTAGAAGGGTGCTCCACTCGATCTTTTCACCGTAGCGGCTATGCAATAAATAACCCACGCCGAAGAAAAGTAAGACGACGGCGACAGGAATCTGAAACGGCGGATATAGGATTAAACCGAAACAGGCGGCGATAAATCCGAGAGCGGCCGCTTGTACCATTCGGCTTTTTGGTAGATTTTTGATTAGCCTAATTGGCTCGTTGCCAATAATCCGCATTGCCAGAATTGCCATCATGAAACTGTAGGCGGCCGATAAAAACGCCGTGCTTTGGTACCACCACAATTCGAATGGAGATGCCCCAACCGCCAAGCTAAACAGGATCGCGAAGAGTTTTTTGCCGGGCATTAAGCGCAGCACAAAAAAGTAACAGCTCACTATGAGTAAATACATCAGCAGCCACCACCTAAAAGCAAAGGCGGACTCCAGTGGTAATACAAAAAAGCTCCAGTTTTGGGGCTTAAAGATCGTTGACCAATCCTTGGTGGGAACCTCAGCCTGTAAGCTCAAATCCTGGCCGTCCCCCATATGGGAATTTATCCTCGGAAAGCCTTGCCTGGATTGAGCGACCGTTAACTGGGTGACAACCAACCATTCATCGGAGCGGATCGTTCTCGCCTTGCCAAAGATAAGGCTTGGGTCTTTGGCGGGTCCGTTTAGGCTCGCCCGATACACTCCGGCCGACGTCCCGCTAACACGCAGAGCGGCCAGGATAACTACTACGGCAAACAATGCGACGGGAAAGGTCCACACTGACTTTCGCGCCCATCTGCCCAGTTTCTTTATTTGCATATCGCTAGATTATACTTGGTTGGTGAGCTATAACCCACCACGGTATTTGTTTAGGCGGTACGCGCTTTTGCGGCGAGTTAAGCCCGGTGATTCTTTTCTGGAAATCGGCCCCGGCAACTTTAAACTCAGCCGGGAACTGCTGAAGAAATTCAAGAACGGCGTGGCGATCGATTTCGAGGACAAGGTAAAGAATTATTACGATGTGTTGGCGCCGGAAGACAAACAAAGAATGGAGCTAGTGATCGGTGACTTCACGAAGCATAAATTCAAACAGAAATTTGACTGCGTCGTAGCTTGCGAGGTCATGGAACATATCGATGATGACAAGAAGTTCTTAACTGAAATTGCCAAGCTCCTAAAACCAGGGGGGCAAATACTTATTTCGGTACCGGCGCGGCAAAAATTCTGGACGGTACACGACGAAGTTGTCGGCCACGTCCGCCGCTATGAAAAAGCGGCGACAGCCAAATTATTTGAGGCTGCCGGATACAAAAACGTACGCGTTTACTCCTATGGCTTCCCGTTTGTGAATTTTTTCTGGTTCTTGCGGTCCTTCCACGGCAGAATTCAAAAACGGCAAAAGGCCGGCTGGTCGAAGGAGAAGCAAACCAAGGAAAGCGGTGTCGGCCAGCTGCCCAAGTTTCTGGATGTATTTGGAGTTGTGGTCAACAAATACACCTTCTACCTGCCAAACATATTGTCTTCCGTATTCGACAACTACGATCTATCAGAGGGCTATATTATCGACGCGGAGCGCTAGCTTTCACTGCCGTTTGATAAACCTCGACGATAGCTTGATTTCGCCGCTCGATCGAGAATTGATGGCCACTTTTGAACTTATTTTTGCCGGCGAACGCCATTTTGGCTAACTCTGCGCGGTTGGCAACGCAATAAGTCAGGGTCTTAGCCAGTTCGGCGTACAACACTTTATTGAAGTTCGGCTTGGTCACCGAATCCATATCAGCCTTTGAAGGAATGACCACTTTTGATAGTAATGAGCTTGGTACACGCATCAGTAATCCATCAACCTTGTCGTCCACCAGCTCAGGGATAGCAAACTGGTCGGTCGCAACTACGGGGGTTCCGCAGGAGAGGGAGTCTAAAATGGCCATGCCGAAGGTGTCTTCTTTGGTCGGCAGGATATAAAGGTCAGCGGGGATAAAAAACTGTTCCGCAATTTCTTTAGTAGAGAAGTTCGGTTCCAACAATCTAGCATTCGGCAGTGCGTACTTGTCTACTACCTCCTTGGCATCGGCGGATATTACCGTTAGATCGATAGCGCCACCACCTTGCTGGTTCAAGGTTTGTACAGCTTTGAGTAGTTCCTCGAGCCCCTTCAAGTAACATTGGTTGCCGACAAACAGCACCTGTAGCTTGTCGCTGGAGTTTTTGAGGTAAACGTATTTAGCTTTGTAGCCGTAAGCTTCGGCCGGTTTGAGCGCTGGATAAACGACGTGGATTTTGCCTTTAATCGATTGGTATTCGCCATCATCAAAATACTCTTCTAGGGTCTTTTTGGCCGCATTACTTAAACAGAATATCGCTTTGCAGTTGGGGTTTTGTAAAAACCGCAGGATTTCCGGCTTTTTGCCCGGATCAGGGACAAAGTTGCTTAAGCCGGCTACGTGTTCGACATCAACAACGTAAGGTAAGTTCGGCGGATCGCGGTCGATGATGTTGATGTAGTGATAGAGATCGGCCTTGTCGCCAGAAGCTTTGCGGACAAAAAACAGCTTTTCGGCCAGTCTGATCAGCGACTTTCCTAGCGGAAGTTCCCTAAAGTGGCGGTGCAAGAAAACGAAACGGCTGACCAGCTTGCTGGGTTTGGGCAGCAAGTACTCGACTCCGGCCGGCGGATCGTCAACCAGTGACCGGTGAATGCGATGAAGCGATTTGTAATTTCGGTAAACTAATCTGACCTTCATTTAACCTTCTCGATGAGTTTTTGCAGTTGGCTGGCAATTCGGTCGGTAGAGAAACGGTCCTGGTAAAGTTGGCGGCCTCTTTCCCTTATTTTAAACAGTTCTGCCCGGTGCTGAGCAGCCCATTCAACGGTTTTGGCTAGAGCCTCCGAAGATCCTTGTTCGACAAGCAACACATTGCGGCGGTCACGAAAACCGACCTCTTCATCGATTTTACCCACGACGGTTGGTTTGGCCATAGCCAAAAACTGGTAGGTTTTGCCGGAAATAACCAGGCGTGACTGCGGAGTGTTCCCAAACGGCCCGCCCAGGCACAAATCAGCATCCGCGATCATTTTAGGCAGCTCGTCGTACGGTACCCACCCTACTAATTCTACGTTTTCCAGGTTTTTGTTGATGACGGCAGACCTTAACTTCTCGTATCGCGCGGGCTGGTTTGATCCGCCGACGATCGTGAATTTTATTTCTGGTTTGGAGCGGAGCAGTTCGGCGGCGCCGAGAATTATTTCCACGCCGTGAAGCGGTAAAAGCGTCCCATAGAAAAAGACCTTAAACTGCTTGGTCTTCTTTGATTTTGCCGCCGGCCCAAACAATGATTCATCGGCGCCGACGTACACCGTTTCGTATTTACTCACGCGGAGCCCGTAGGACTTGGCTGAGCTTTGAGAGTGCAGTTTGGTATCGCTCAATATCTTTTGAGAGCGGGCCATAAAAAAAGCCAAATAGCTTCGAAGTAGTTTGCTCAAGAGCGAGTCAGGCTTTAGTATTTGATGCTCATTTACCAGCCAATTATCCAGATTGATAAATTCGTCGAAAATCAAAGGCTTGCCAGCGGTCAAAATCCGCACAAGACCGAGGATCTCGTGGCCGCGAAAACCAAGAATATATACATCCGGCCTATCAACTATTCTTGCTCGAATGAGCCGAAAAATTGTTTGAGGATATCGCCAAATCCCCGCCGAATCGTTTACGGCCCTAATAACTTCGACTCCGGAAATCCGCTCCAGAGCCGAAAGCAAAACCGCCGTACGGATATAGTTCGGCGACCGGTATGACAGGACGTAGCAGACTTTAATCTTTTTTGTCGCTTCGGCCATACTTTATATCTTTGAGCAGTTCGAGTATTTTTTCCTGGTTGTTACTGGTACGTTTGAGCATATCGGCTAGCAGTGCGATCAAGCCAAAGATCAAACCCAGGGTGGCAAAGTAGATACCGCCCAACCCGACCGCTTTATACGGAGTAAAGGCTCCGGTACGGAGCCAATGCTGGCCGGTGAAGATTAACCCCCCAAGGCCTATAACAAAGAAGGCCGCGGCGATGCCGCCGAAGAAGTTGAGCGGTTTAAAGTCTCGGTAAGCCCGCAAAATATTGAAGGCGCTGCCGAATAAAAAGTTAAGGAAGCTGGTCACAACCCTCGATTTGCGGCCGGCATAATACTTCACTTCCATCGGTACGGTTTTGATGTTCAGTTTTTTGACAGCCAAAACCTGGAAGGATTCCTGGGTATACGTATAGTTGCTGTTGAGGTTGATCGCCAGCAGGGCTTTGCGATTGTAGGCTCGGAACCCGCAGGTTACGTCGTTGAATTTTTGGCCGGTCATCTGGCCGACGACCCAGGCTCCCAGCTGGTTGGCATAGTATTTTCCAATTGGCATACCTTTTGGGCGGCGTTTGCGCCCGGCTGAGTCTGCAAAACGATCGGCGGCCACAAAGTCATAACCTTCGGCGATAATCGGCTCAACCAGCTTGGGAATGTCTTTAGGGTCAAACTGTAAGTCTCCGTCGATGTTGACGGCTAAATCTGCTCCGGCCGCCAGCGCCACTCTAGTTGCTTGCTCAAACCGAAAAGCCAGCCGTTTTTGCTGGCGGCCTTCGATCACCTTGGCGCCATGCTTTTTGGCAACTTCAACGGTGGCATCGGTACTGCCGTCACTAACAACCCACTTCTCTATTTTGTCGATACCGGCAATATTAGCCGGAATCTGGTCCAGTACGTCGCCGATAGTGGCGGACTCGTCCTTACAAATTGAAAAAACAACCAATTTCATATCCTAGAAATACTACTCCATATCTGTTGCGCTATCAAACCGGGCAAGCTACCGGCAGACCCTATAGATACTTCTTACGAGGCATGAATGCGACTGAAAAGCTTTATATGTGCCATCGAGACGCCCATTTCTCATATCTACACTTGTTGTGAAGAGATAGTTCGGTAAAGAAGACAGCGCGAATACCAATAAAATCACCGACACCAATCCGGTTTTTAAAAATAGACGATCACGGGTTAGCCGTAACAGGCACTCGATACCAATAGCAAAGAATATTGGCAGGAAAATAAAAAGATACCTTCCCTGGATTGCTATGCTCACCAATCCGGTGTGACGATATTGGGCAAAGTTTCCCAAAAATAAGACCACTGCGTAGATCAGACTCGAGACCAGAAAAAAAGCGAGAAGGCGGTTTTTGCTGGGCTTGAGCTTCATTGATATCGCGAAGACAAAAGCCGCCGCCAGCCACGGGAAAAACCACTCCATAACAATGCTTTGCGGCGCCGTCTTGTGGCCAAATATCCCGAAGGTGCGTCGCTCCATCCTTAGTAGCCACTGAGGCAGGTAGCTGAAGATGTTATAGGCCGGGGCTGTTTTCGGCACTTCAACTGGTTTACTGCCCAGGCAGAACTCCGATGAGTGGAGTTTTTCGCAGGCTGGAGCAATCTGGTGATACCTGGTCAGATTGATCGCATATCTTTCACCAATCAGTCCAGCCAGCAAAGCTAACAAAATAAAAAGAGGAAACAACCAAGATGAGTTATGGGCCATGTCTCGTTTTATCTTCGACCAATTCCTAATGCCTACCACCATGATTGCTGCCAAAAATACCGGGACTAGGGGAATAAACGAAAACTTCGTTAAAACGGCAGCGGCCATGAAAATGAATACCAGAACGGCGTCGATGACACGTTTTCGTTTAATGAATTTTGTCAAAAACAGCATCGATAGCAGTGCAAGCAGATTGAGTAGGTTGTCGTAGTTAACCGATGCAACCAGAAAAACGAACATCTCAGTATTTACCAACAAAAAAAGAGCTACCGCCGCTGCGGCCTTTGAAATACCGATTTCCAAAAATAGCTTATAGGCGACTACTACGATTGCGATTCCCAGGGCGACGTTTACCAGACGTAAGAACAATAAACTGTCATTGATGTGAGAAATCAGCCCAAATAGATAATGGTAAAAGTAACTGGGGGTGCGGATCGCGTCGCCAAGTGCAGAATACGAGATATCTTGGCGGGCAATAAACGGCGATAGTCCGTTATGCTGGTACAGCTTAATAAACAGGGTGTGATAGCGTTCATCTGGGGGTACCGCAAATTTGGTGGTTATAGCAATATAAACCGATTGAATTGCCAGCCATCCAGCGCAAAGCCACACAAATGCCTGGCCCTCAATAAATTTTTTTATGGCAAGTGGAAGCTTAGTAAGGCGCATACCAGCCAATGCCTTCGTCTTTGTAGCCGGCTGATATCAATTTATTACGCTCGTTTAAACTGATTGTGAACATGTGCAGCCCATTAGAACGGTTGAGTAATCGATAGACCGGACGGCCGGAAGAAGCGTTAGAGGTAAACCCATAAAATGCTACCTCTTCGTAGGTAAACCCATTTTTTACCAACGCGTCCCGTTCGATATGACTGGCCGTATAGAAATGGCGATGATTCGAGTTCTTGTACAGCCGATAGATCGGCGATGAGCTGTGAAGCTGTGATTTGTATGCTCTGAAGCCCACACCTTCATAGGTGTAGCCAGCTTTGGTGATCGCCGAGTTTTTTTCACTGAGGTAGGCGGTAAAGAAATGCTCGCCGACAGAGGGTTGGTAAAGCCGATATACCCCTACCGCATCGGGGTCAGCCACGATCGTGGAGCCAAACCATTTCTCAAACCAAAACGGGAAGGATTGTCCTAAGTGTGGGGTATATGAGTACAGCGAGGCTGTTGCTCCATTACTCATAAAGACACTATGGCCATCGATGGTGGCGTAACCATCAAAGCTTCTAACAGTGCAGCTGTCACATCTGGCCCAGCTGCCTTTGGTCATATATCCCGGATAGACTATAGAGCCATCTCCATCCCAAGCGGTATTGCCCTCGGAACGTTCCTTATTGAATTTGAGCTGCCACGACCCCCACAATATTTGCCGCGCGAATCCGGCATAGGCTTTGTCCTTCACGCACGTTCCCCTGATACCCAAGTCGGAGTAATAATAAGTGCCGCCGCTGTCCGGGCAGTCGTAGCCCATCGCGGACCAGTAACGGGCACTATTGCAGGTGGTCCCGGAAATTAGCGTCTCTTCTTTTTGTAGTGTGGCCAAAAGAACCTGCGGATTTATTCCCCACTGCTGGGCAGCCTGGTAAATAATTTTGTAGGCCGGTATGTTGGCCGGCCCCCAGGCAGTATTCCAGGTTGCCGCCGTCAAACTGGAAGAGGGAGAGCTGAAATCGCCCGTGCTTCGGGTGTTGTCGCCGTAGTACCAGTGGCCATCGCCGGAGTTGAAGTGGAAGTTATGCTCGACATAATTCTTCAGACAAGTTGATCCGCCACTGAGTCGTCCGTCCGCGCCGCTTAAGAAGTCTCGGATCTGGCCCTGTGACATAGCGCCGGTGTTATCGAGAATTACATCATCTAGTAACCGGCTGTCGCTATAGTCGGTAGCCAACGCTGGTTTGGCACCGATCAATGTAGTCGCGATGAAGGCCGTTATAAAAAGAATGCCCCGAATTCGATATTTCATCATTTTCTAACCGTTAAGTATTCAGGGTTTGAGGTGGCGGTTTGGCCGTTTTTGGTTGCTATTGCTTCAACCTTCCATTGACCGACGGTCAGATGTCTTTGTTTGGCATTCCAGTCAAAAATCGTGGCCCCGTTACTATCGACCGATTGGGCGCCCAGGTAGATCCCCCCGCCTGGACCGGTTAGCTTTATGTTACATTTGGCGCCGACAACCGTTTGGCAGGCAGATTCTTCGTCCGAGTTGCCGCTCAGGCTGACCGAATGGTTACTTAGCAGCTGGCCGGTTGGTTTTGGCAGCGTTTGAGTCTTTGGGGTCGCTGTTGGCGTTGTCGGTGTTGTGGCTGGCTTAGTAGCCGGCGGGGGAGTGTTGGAAGGGTTGTTGTCGGTGCTCGAATTAGAGCCTTGATCAGCTGGCGTGTTGGTTGGAGTCTCGGTCGGCGGAGTTTGGTTGCGGGAGTACAAAAACGCCGCGGAGGCTAGAGCTAGCGCGGCGACACCCCCAATGATTACGACTTTTTTTGTGAGTAAACGAGGTAGCTTCATAAGGTAGTTAACCCTAGAATTATACCATTGCCGGCTAGTAGCCGCGGTACATCAAAAACCACAAATAGTGTGGGTCGATTTTGCGGTAATACGCCAGCCGCCAGCGTTTGATCAGAAAGATTGGCAGATAAAGAACCCCTGCTGCTCGCCCCTGATAAACCTTCCACGAAGCATCCTTTTTGCCCAGTTTGCGTAAGTTCAGGAACATATGCCAATCAGCCCGAACCGACCGCGGGAAAATTTTAATCAGCAAGGGAAGCGGCAGGTTTTTGATCGTCGTCCCCAGGTTATTTCGATAGGTCATAAACAATGAGTAATTCGGATTCTTGCCGGAGCTTTTTGATCCCATATGATATGCCAGCGCGCCGGGTATGAGGTAACTGTCCCAGCCCATAATCGTCGCACGAGCCGCCACGTCGACGTCTTCCAGGTACATAAACATCGTTTCGTCGAAGAAATCCTTAAATGGCTGGGCTTCGATGAAATCCCGGCTAAACACGGCGGCCGCGGCGTTAACACCGAAGACCTTTTTGGGGCCCAGCTCGTAGTTGTAATCGGTTCGGTAGCCGGCCTGGGTCGCTTGGCCATTTTTGGCAATGTAGATGTGGGTTGAATCGATCACATTGTGGTCGTAATAATCGAGTGTCGTTCCTTGGAGTGAGGCAGCCTTAGGCTTTTGGGCGGCAAACTCGACGATCCGCTTCAGCCAATCTTTATCGAGCCGCGCGTCGGTGTTAACCAAAGCCAGGTATTTGACCGCCTCGTCCTTCAAGGCTTCCCGAATTCCGATGTTGTTGCCTTTAGCAAAACCGAGGTTTTGGCCGGTTTCGACTATGGCTACTTCAGGGTAATTTTTCTTCAGATACGCCACCGAGCCGTCCGAGGAACCGTTGTCGACCACGATTGTGCGGTGATTTTTGTAGGTTTGGGCCGCGATCGATTCCAGGCACTCCTGAAGTAGGTCCTGGTTGTTCCAGCAGAGGATGACGAAACAGACCTTATTCATTGCCTTCCTCGTAAAACTCATTGCGCGGCTTTAAGTGCTGGCGCGTCATTGCCAGCTGGGAGTTGAAAAACGACGGCCCGAAGTTGGGTTGATCGGTCAGCTGGCTTAGGCGGGCCGGTGTCCAAACGACGTTGTATAACCCTTCCCGCCCGAGTTTTTGAAACGATTTTGGCTCATGGTCACCTCCCAGCAGCTTCAAATTCTCTTTGCGAATTGCGAAGACTTTGCCGCTTAACGCGTCCACGTCCCGGGTCCAGTCGGTATCGCCAAACAGCGTATGGCTATCGGCCCAGGAGCCGGAAAAAAGCGGGGCTAAGCCTCCGTGAGCCATGACTAAACCGCAATCGGTGATTGCCGCACAGTCTTTGGTGAGTAACAGCGGAGCCACCGCTCCGACCCGCCCAATGCTGGCAACGCCAACTATATCCCTCAGCCAGTCCTTGTCACAGGGAACCACCTGTTCATTCACAAACACCAGGATGTCTCCACTCGCCTCTTCGGCGGACTTAACGAACTCCGCGTCTAGTCCAGCAAGATCCGTACTTTCTTTCAGTGTGGCAAGAAGCTTCGCCGCCATCGGTTCAGTCGGTTGATTAATAACCACAGAAACCTTGGTTGACTTCTGGACGGCATAGCGGACCTGGTAAAAACCAGGCTTATTCTCTAAGGCTCTTATATCACCCTTCAAACCGTTGCGTTTGAGATGGTCTTTAAGCGCTTCTACACCAGCCTGGCGGACTTTGGGTTTCACGCCAAAGTTTTGGGCGGTTGAGGTGGCGGCCAGCCGCCAGTGGTAGAGTATTCGCGGAATGTGGACTATTTCCGGTTTCAAATCGGCAATCTTAAGTACCAAATCGTAATCCTGCGCGCCGTCGTACTCCGGATTCAGACCGCCGACCTTATTGATCAAATCTTTGCGGATCACCAAAAAGTGGGTGATGTAGTTTACATAAGTTAAGAGGTCCGGCGACCAGTCGGGCTTAAAGTGCGGGTCGCTCCGTCTAACCCCCTTCTCGGAAATTTTATCCTCGTCGCTGTAGATTAGCCCCACTGCCGGATGTTGGTTGATCGCGAAAGCGACATGGTACAAAGCATCGTCGGAGAGCAGGTCGTCGTGGTCCAAAAAGGCTACGTAATCCCCTTTGGCCTGCTCAATTCCTTCGTTGGTATTGGCCGCTATGCCTTTGTTCTGCCGGGAGAAAACCTTAATCCGGGTGTCTATTTCTTTGCAGTCAGCAATTTGTTGGCTGGAGCGCTCCTCGCTCGAAGCGTCGACTAGAATCAACTCCCAGTTTTCGTATAACTGACCAACCACCGAGTGAACCATCGGGCGCAGGTATTTTTCGGGCGTATTAAAACAAGGAACCACGACGCTTATCAGGGGGCGTTTGCCCAGCTTAGTTTGATCCACCAGCTCACGCCTTCCCGCCTCGATATTGGCGGCCCATCTTGTGTACTCCCAGCCATGTTTTGACGGTAGCAAACGAAACTCCCGCAGGACGGTCGTCATCAAGGCACGCCGCTTACTGCCTTGTGGAAACACTCTTTCGACGATCGTCATTCGGTCTCGTTCAGTTTTAAGTACTTCGCAGCAACTTTATCGGCCCCATTGATCATGGCGATCTCACCTTTTTCAATCAGCATCGCACGGTCGCAATACTCCCTAACCCGGCTCATATCATGCGTTACCAAGATGATGGTCCGGCCCTCTTTTTTAAAGCGCTTAAAGACCTTTTCGCATTTAGCTTGGAAAGCCGCGTCTCCTACCGCTAAAACTTCGTCCAGCAGTAAAATGTCGCTTTTGGCTTGAATGGCGATCGAAAAGGCGAGGCGGACCTGCATGCCTGAGGAGTAATTCTTGAGCTTCTGGTCCATAAACTTTTCCAGCTCAGCGAAGCCGACGATTTCGTCGTATAAAGCGTCAACCTGTTTGCGTGACAAACCAAAGATGGCGCCGTTAAGGTAAATGTTGTCCCGGCCGGTTAGTTCAGGGTTAAATCCGACGCCAAACTCGATAAAAGGGGTCAGCAGGCCGTCGATATGGATCTCGCCGCCGCTCGGAAAATATATCCCAGCTAACAATTTGAGCAGAGTGCTTTTGCCGCTGCCATTGCGGCCGAGTACCCCAAAGAATTCGCCTTTTTTGACCTCAAAACTGATTCCCTTTAAGACTTCCTGGACCTCGAATGACCGGCGGCGGAAATTCAGCGCCGCCTGCTTGAGGCTGGTGTGGCGCTCGTGCGGCAGCTTAAAGGATTTACGCAGATCCTTGACGACAATCGCGTTTTCCATTAGAGGTTCTCCGCGAAGAACTTAGATTGCTGGCGGAAGTACCAGATGGACACGAGAACAATTGCCAGTAAAATCCCAAAAGGGATTAGCGCCATTGGCAAATGAAGCAAGCCCCAGATGGTGGTTGATTGGCGTGTGACCATCAAATACCGGGCGTCTTGGATAATTTGGGCGATCGGGTTTAGGATGACGATTTTTTGGAAACTATGCGGGACGATTACCAGCGGATAGATGATGGGCGTGGCGTAAAAAAGCATCTGGGAGCCTACCTCCCATATATATTGTATGTCGCGGTATTTGACGTAGAGCGCTGACAGTAAAAATGACGTTGCCATCGCGGCGACGAACAACTCCGCGGCGACTCCGAAAAACAGCAGTGACACTAAACCGATTGAGCCGCCGGTGACAAGGATTAATATCGTCACAACCACCATGTTTAGCAGTAGGTTAATAAAGGCGGAGAAGGTGGACGCGAGCACCAGCGAATAGGTTGGGACTTTGACTTTGCGCAGCATATCGCCTTTGTCGACGATCGCCCGCAAGCCGTTGTTGGTAGCCTCGATAAAGAAGGTCCACAGTACTATGCCCAAAAGTAGGTAGGCTGGGAAGTGAGGCACGATTTTACCGAAACGTAATAACCGAGCAAAAACAAAATAAAGAACGCTAAAAAGGGCTAACGGCCGCAGGAACGACCAAAAGTAGCCCAGCACCGAGCCCTGGTAGCGGACCTTGAAGTCCGCGATCACCAGTTCCCGCAGTAATTCGTAATTTTTTTTGTTCAGGACTCTCATCTAACCTGATAATTATACTGGAGTTGGTATAATTCGTTAATGGTTGCAACGGTTATTCCCAACTGGAACGGCGAGAAATATTTGGCCGAGAGCCTTAAGTCTTTGCAGGCCCAAACTCAAAAGTCAGAAATTATTGTGGTTGATGGCGGCTCGACCGATGGGTCGCGCGAACTAATCAAGTCCGAGTTTCCAGATATAGAATTGATTGAACTGGACCAAAATCGGGGCTTCGCGGGTGGTGTAAACGCCGGCATAAAAAAAGCCATGGGGCGGAGTGCCGAGTTTGTCGCCCTTTTTAATAATGACGCGGTTGCGGACAAAAATTGGTTAAAAAATTTATTCGAAACGGCCAAGCAAAATCCTAAGGCTGGGGTTGTTACCTCTAAGTTTATGCAGTTTGAGAATCGGAAGCATTTCGACAGCACCGGAGATTTCTACTCGATTTGGGCGCTGCCTTTCCCGCGCGGCAGGGACGAGCAAGACACAGGGCAATACGACAAAGAAGAGGAGGTATTTGGGGCCAGCGGCGGAGCCAGTTTGTACCGGGTAAAGATGCTTGAAGAAATCGGGCTGTTCGACGAGGATTTTTTTGCTTACTACGAGGATGTGGACCTGTCGTTCCGGGCACAACTAGCCGGTTGGAAGGTCATCTACCAGCCAAAGGCCCTGGCCTATCACCGGATTGGATCGACCAGCGGCAAGATTCCTAATTTCTCCCGTTACCACACCATCAAAAACTTTCAGTACCTCTACCGCAAAAACATGCCGGGTTGGTTGTACCTGAAATACTTCCCCCGATTTTTGCTGGCTTACGGATTGATTTTCGCTAACTGCCTGCGCCGCGGGCAGCTGCTGGTTTTTTTGAAGGCAGATCTGGTAGCGACTTTAAAAATGCCCGCCGTCATGAGGAAACGCTGGAAAATTCAGCGGTCCAGGAAAGTTTCCTCCGCCTACATCGACTCCATTTTGTATAAAAAACTGCCACCGACCCAAAAAACTTTAGCCGGTTTGCGCCGCAAACTAGTTAAATAACCTAGCGCGTATATGAGGCGAAAAGGCCGGGCAATTTAGCCTTGTACTCGGAGGGCATTAGCGCCCAGCCGAGGTAGTTCGGGAAGTCGCTCAGGCGGGCGTAGTGGACGGCGATGTAGGCTTTTGAGGAAGTGGTAATGATCTTGCCGCCGCCAAGCGAGAGCGCGACGTGGCCGCCGTAAGGGCTGTCGTAAAACACCATTGCGCCGGCCGGCGGCTGGCGGTCGAAGCGGATTTGTTTGTGCCGTTTAAGATCGCGGTAGTGAGTCCCCGCTGAGGCGTAATTGCTGCGAGCCAGGCCAAAGGCGCTGGCGACGAATTTATCGCACCACAGCGCCCACGGCGTACCGTTTGGCTGTTTGGTTTTGCCGACCTGGGCTTTGGCCCAGTTGATGGCGCGCTGCTCCTGCTCGCCTACGCACTGCGGAACACTCGGGCTAAATCGGCCGCGGTTGGGCGTTGAAACATAGCGATCCGTCACCCAGCCGTTTACCGGGAAATTAACTTTGTCCCACACCCGGTAACCGTCGACCGGGCCGCCCAAAGACTGGCAGACGATACGAATGCGGCCATCCAACCGAAAGTAGTCGAGCACACCGGAATGAAGTGTGGGCGCCGATCTAATTTCTAGGCGCCGGTGCGTGCCGTAAACCACATAATAAGGTTGGGCCGCGGCCGCCCCCTCCGGTTGAATTAATGTTGATACCGAAGCCAGCGCCAGCAGCGCCAAGCCAAAAATCGATTTGGATTTGGTCATGATCTCCCCCTTAATTTTGTTTCGTACCACGACGATCTGAAAAAAACAGACGAAAAATAAAGTAGCAAACAAGCAAATAAGCGGTCAAGCATGAGCTCATTGAAAAAGGTCTGACCCTTTTTAACTGAAAGGGTTCGACCCTAAACAAACTATGTAACTAACGTTTAGATGAAGAAGGGTCGAACCCTAGTCAAGCCATGGGTTGTGTAGGGTCAGACCTTTTTTAGCAGAGCGGTTATACTTGGCTCATGAGAATCGTGATCGACGGCAGGATGCTCGGCTGGACCGGCATTGGCCGCTACACCAAAAACTTACTAAAGGGGCTGGAAAAACTCGACAAAAAAAACGAGTATTTTGTTTTGGTCCAAAAAAGTGACTGGAAAGCTTATTCTCCAGCCAAAAACTTCAAAAAAGTTGAGTGCAACATCGACCCGTACGGCCGGGCCAACCACGCGGAACTACCAGAGGTTTTGCGCGAGTTAAAGCCCGACCTGGTGCACTTCACCCACTTCCCTGTTCCGCTCGGCTACAATGACCCATTTGTTGTCACCGTCCATGATCTAACCTTGCTGGATTACAACACCGCCCGCGGAGGTCTGCTGCCGAGCCTGGTCTATACCGCCAAACAACGATTGATGAAGTCGGTATTGAAGCACGCCTTAACCGCAGCAAAGACTGTAATCACGCCAACCCAATTCGTCGCCGATGATTTAGTGAGCCGGTTCAAGGTCGCCGAGAATAAGCTGGCGGTAACTTACGAAGCGGCCGAAAAGCTGGCCGGCAAACCGAAAAAAGCCGGCATCAAAGGCCCGTTCATTTTGTACGCCGGGAACTTCTACCCTCACAAAAACGTGGCGATACTAATCAAAGCGTTGCCGGAGGTGCTGATCAACCACCCCGTGTTGAAGCTGGTGTTGGTCGGCCCGGAGGATTATTTCCAAGGCAAGTTAAAGCAGTTGGCCAAGAAGTTGGGCGTCGAAAAGTCGGTGGTTTTCCCAGGGTTTGTCGAGTACGAACGGCTTTTGGGATTTTACAAAGAAGCCGAACTGTTTGTATTCCCCTCCTTGTCTGAAGGATTTGGTCTAGGGCCGCTTGAGGCTATGGCCCAAGGGACGCCGGTTTTATCATCCGATGCTTCGTGTATGCCGGAGGTGCTTGGTGAGGCCGCGATTTACTTTGATCCGCATAATCACGAACAGCTGGCCGAGGAGATCGATGCAGCACTCAACAGCCCGGAGGAGTTAGTCGGCTTGAAGAAACTCGGGCAAAAACAGGCCACCAAATACTCCTGGGACAAAATGGCCAAGCAAACCCTCAAGATCTACGATCAAGCCCTAAGAACTAAGTTCTAAACTCTAAGTAAGATTAAAGTTCAAAGACTTGGATCTTGAAACTTACTTAGGCCTTAGAGTTTGAATCTTAGAGTTTATTCCGCTAAAATCTCTAGGTTATGCCAAAGCGAACTTATCAGCCCAAATCCCGCCGCCGCAGCCGTAAACACGGTTTTTTGGCGCGCATGGCATCGGCCACTGGCCAAAAGGTCCTCCAACGCCGCCGACTCAAGGGCCGCCATAAGCTAACGGTTTAACCGTGGCTTTACCGAAAGAGCGCCGGCTAAGGCTGGCCGCCGACATCAGCCGGGTTTACACCAAAGGCAGCCGTGGCAACGGCGGCTCGTTGTTTGTGCGGGTTCTGCGAAGCTCGCGGATAGATTCCCGAGCTGTAGTTGTGGTCGGCAAAAAAGTCTCCAAAAAGGCGGTTACGCGCAACAAAATCCGCCGGCAGTTAACTGAGGCGATAGTGGCACTTTGGAAAGACCTGGCGACCGGACAAGATATAGTAGTATATGTCAGGGAAGATTTAAGCCAAAAACCGGCCGAAGGAGCTACAGCGCTGAAAAAAGCCTTAGTCCAAGCCGGCGCACTGGCGAAAGAGTAGAATGGGAAACATTTTTAATTTAATCCTTATCCAGCCGCTGTTTAACCTGTTGGCGCTGATCGTAGCGATAATCCCAGGCCATGATTTTGGTATCGGGATTATTATCTTTACGGCTTTATCGCGTTTGGCGCTTTGGCCGCTGGTCAAAAAACAGCTCCACTCTCAAAAAACCATGCAGGCGATCCAGCCGGAGATGAAAAAGGTCAAAGAAAAGGCCAAGGGCGACCGCCAAAAAGAGGCCGCGATGATTATGGAGTTATACAAAGAAAAAGGCGTTAGCCCGATATCTTCGATGACGCCACTGTTTTTGCAGCTGCCGATTTTTATCGCGCTGTTCGCGGTGCTCCGTCATTTCCTGCACGCCGGAGACATTGAGCGCCTTTCATACGGGTTCGTAAAGCACATGGCAGCGATCAAAGACATTATCGCCAAGGGCGGCAGTTTTAAGCCGACTTTCTTAGGCGTAATGGACTTAACTAAAAGCCGCAACGCAGTCTTGGCTTTGGCTTCGGGTGGGGCGCAGTACTTCCAGGCCAAACAGCTGGCGCCGAAAAACCCGGACAAACAGCAGGCGCAGATGTTTAAGACCACCGGTATCGTCCTGCCGGCCTTCTCCGCTTTCATTGCCTATACCTTCCCGGCGGCGCTGGCGCTGTACTTTACCGCTTCAAGCCTTGTTGCCATTGCCCAGCAAAAGCTGGTGTTTAGCCGAGACGTCGAAGAATTAGAGGCCGGGGCGGAGACAGCAAAAGGTAAAAAGTGAACCAGGACGCGGTCGCCTACGCCAAGGTCAAACTCGAGGAGCTCTTGGCGTTTTTTGGTATCAATGCCGAGATTGAAATTTCCGAGGAAGATGACCGGGTCAACTTCGACGTTAAAACCACCGAGACCGGGCGGCTAATCGGCCACCATGGCGAGACTTTGCGGTCGCTGCAGTATTTGCTAAACCAGATGGTATCCAACCATATAGGCGAAAGAGTTTTTGTCGGTGTTGACATCGCTGGCTACAAAAAGGGCCGGGCTGAGACCCTGGCGGCCAAAGCTAAGACGGCGGCCGAAGAGGTAGCCTCAACCGGCAAATCGCAAGAGATTGGGCCGTTAAACGCGGCGGAGCGGCGGGTGGTCCATATGGCAATCTCTGAAGTCGAGGGGGTTGAAAGCGGCAGCACCGGAATGGATCCGCATCGGAGAGTGGTTATCACTAAAAAGGGGGAAGGTGAGGCAGAAACTAGCTAAATTCTGCCGGGCGGAGTGGCCCCTGCTCCTGTTATCGGGGCTGTTTATTGTTCAAATCTACGTTTTCAACTATTGGACGCTCGGCTCGGCTGGATCCTACTTAGCACGCCTGACGATTTTTAACATCGGTTTGGCGGCTTTATTTTTCGGCCCATCCCTGTTTCTGCACAAGAAGTCCCACCGCTACGCGTATCTTCTGGTAGTTGAGTTACTGATTACCGGAACCTTCGCGGCCCAGTATTTGTTTTACGCCTACTCCGGCAGTTTTTTGCAGGCCTCGGTCATTCGGTACCTCGGAGCCGCGGGTGATGTGTCCTCGAGCATTAAGACTCTATCAACTGGGCCGCTGGCGTTTTTCCTCTGCCCACTTTTGGTGCTGCTCGTGCTTGCCTTCATCGATCTCCACCCTCGCCAGCCAAAATCCAGGCGGCAGATGCTGATGGTTGTGGTGACGGCTGTAGTGTTTTTTGGGATCGGGCTTGGGCTTGTCACGATTCA
Organism: uncultured Candidatus Saccharibacteria bacterium; assembly: GCA_964547425.1. Classification (GTDB taxonomy): domain Bacteria; phylum Patescibacteriota; class Saccharimonadia; order UBA4664; family CAZJNH01; genus CAZJNH01. The sequence continues at coordinate 85,220 of CAZJNH010000004.1, forward strand.
GGATGTTCGCCAATGGGGCAACGCCGAGCAGATATTTAACAATCCGTTCGACAACGGCACCCTGATCAATAAAGTCGGCGTCATCGGCTACGGTGCCCTGGATTTACGGAAATATCTGCAGACGCCCCGTGGCATTTCAAGTGACGAAAAGCGCTACGTCGCTGCCTGGGCGGCCCAACACCCGGCAGAGAAAACCTCAGGGAAGGATTTCGGTATCGCGAAGGGCAAAAACCTGGTTTTTATTCAGTCCGAG
>CAZJNH010000005.1:0-84158 GCA_964547425.1 uncultured Candidatus Saccharibacteria bacterium
CACGCCTCCCTGTCACGGAGGAGATCGCCGGTTCGAACCCGGTCGGGCCCGCCAAAAATGCGCATGACCTCGTGTCGTGCGCATTTTTGGTAGGATCCTGCCTGAGTAAGAACCGGATAGAGTGAGCATAGCGAACGGCCGGTTCGGTGAAGCGCGAACACGCGCAGAAGTTTACTTCGAGCATGTGAGCGCGGAGAAGACGAAGCCGCTACCCGGTCGGGCTCGCCAAGAAAAGCGTATGATCGTTTGATCGTGCGCTTTTCTTGGTATAGAATACCTGTCGCTAGAGGCGGACTAGGGTACTGGGGGTAAGCTTGGATAATATTGCCAGGATTTCGGTTTTGGTATGGGCGCCTTTATTCGTCGGGAGCCAGCTTGTGCTCCAGCGGAAATTGAAGGTCTATGGGCCGGTTAAAAAGTTCCGTGGCCCACCACTCGAAACCTTCTATCGGATGATTTCGGCCGGTAACATCGCGGCATACGCTGCCGGTGGGCACATGGTGCTTTACCGCTTGCCGGTGATACTGCGCTGGGCTGGCATCGGGTTGGTCGGGTGCGGATTGGTACTTAGCATTACGGCTCAAAGAGAGCTGGGCGCAAACTGGGTACCCGGCATTGGCATCCGGCAAGGACATAAGCTGGTCACCTCGGGGCTATACGCACGCATCAGGCACCCGCTCTACTCGGGAGTCGGTATCACGGGAGTCGGAATCATCGTCTCAACAGGAGACCTATTCGCGTCGCTCGCGATCATCTTCTTGCTGGGGTCACTGCTAATGAGAGTCCAGAGCGAAGAGATGCTCCTGCGCCAACGCTTCAAAAGACGCTACGACCAGTACCGGGCGGAAACTGGCATGCTTCTCCCGAGAATGAAGCGTAAACACACGATTCCCTAAGCCCTCAGGCGACGAAAGTCATTAAGCCCGAGGGCTTTCGTCGTTATAAGCTAAACTTACTTTATGCGTAAAAAACTCCATTGGCTCGATGATACGTTCAAATTGAGCATTGCCTTAAAGGGCATCGACGGTCTCTTGGAGATAATCGGCGGGGTTTTGCTGATGTTAACCTCTTCGGAAACCTTGAACCGCCTTGCCGGGCTGTTAACCCAACATGAGCTATCCCAGGATCCGAACGATTTTTTCGCCAATCATTTACTGAACGCCACTCAAAACCTCGGCCAGCACGGCAGCTTATTCGCCGTCGTTTACCTGATTAGCCATGGTCTGATTAAGATTGTTCTCGTCATCAACCTGCTCCGGCGCCGGCTCTGGGCTTACCCGGCCGCTATAGGGGTTTTCTGGGTTTTTGTTTTCTACCAAATTTACCGGATCGGCCTAAACCACTCAGTTGGACTTTCGCTGCTAACCGTCTTTGACCTATTCATCATCTGGCTAACTTACTCCGAGTACCAGCGAATTAAGCACAACTAAAAAAGGCCCCGAAGGGCCTTTTTTAGTTTGCCTTATTCCGCTTTAGGGCGGGCTTCAGCAACGGTGATAGGGCGTCCATCGAGTTCTTTGCCGTTAAGCATTTCGACAGCTTTGGCGGCTTCCTCGTCGGTTTCCATTTCAACGAAACCGAATCCCTTAGAACGACCAGAGTCACGGTCGGTGATAACGTTCGCCGAAACGACGTTACCAGCGGCCGAAAAAGCCTCTTTCAGGCCTTCGTCCTTGGTGTCCCAGGATAGACTTCCTACAAATAGTTTTTTTGCCATTTATATTCCGTAAGTTAACTTGCTTTAGGTAGGGCGACCTTTCTTTTGCCCATGGGCTCGGGAAGCAAATGCTCACGAAACACGAACGGGAAAGAAACCTACGCCAGCGACTATACACTATCCATTGCCAAACGCAATCCCTTCTGTTAGACTACTGCGGTTCGGGTCCCGGATCCAAGGAGCGATATGACAGCCGGCCTATTTTTGACCGCCTGGGGGTTGTCTTGCCTGGCTCTTGTGGCGCTGGGTGGTATCGGACTGCTGATCAGGTGGGAGTACCGCAAGATCAAGAAACGCCGCAGAAACAAACGAGCTCACCGCAACTTCGACCACATCCGGTTTGACCGATGAGCTGGAAGCGGTGGTGCCGGGAGCGGGTAACAAAGTTGTGGCAAATAGTCTCGCAAAGCTTCGACAGCTTGATCCACGAGATCGGCGGTTGGCGGTATTAGTACGGCGTCTGGCCTTAATGGTCAGGCGCCGGTTTTTTTAGGGCTTTACGAAAGTAGTAACGTTGGCTTGGAAGACTAGATTTTTGAGATATTGGTCGAAATCGACGCTTTTGATCAGAATGTGGGAGGCGCGGACCTGATCCTTTTTCTTGTCGGTGACCTTGATGATGTGGTAACCGAACTTGGTTTTAACAACGTGGTCGGCGATTTGGCCTTTTTTGAGGGCAAAAGCCACCGCTTCAAACTCCGGCACCATCTTGCCTTTGGTAAAGAAGCCCAAGTCCCCTCCGTTTGAGGCGCTGCCTTCGTCTTGAGAGTAGGTCTTGGCTAGCTTGGCGAAATCCTGCCCGGCTTTGGCCTTAGCTAAAATCTCTTCGGCTTTGGCTTTGGCGGCGGCGTTAATGGTGTCATCACCGGCGATCTTTTCCTGCAGTTTCTGCCGCGCCAGCTGGAACTGGACCTTGCGCTTCAAGTCATCTAGTGTCCAGCCGTAAACTTCGCTTAACGCCTGGCGGACCTTGGCTTCGCCGCCGGTAGAATCGGTCAGCTGTTTGACCTGGTCATCCAGCTCTTTTTTGGTCACGGTGATCTTATATTTGACTATCAATTGCTTGACTACGGCGGTCTCTTTCAACTGGTCCAAAATGCCCTGTCCCGCTTTTTTGTCGTCGCCGCATACGGGCTCCGGCGGCAGGTTATTACTCTTGGAGTAGCCGCAGTAATGCTTCAGCGAACCGAGCTCAAAGAGGTACTCCGAATAGCTGACAAATCGGCCGTTCACCCGCTCGGCTGGGAAGGGAACCACCTTGGCGACCTGGGAAACCACCGGGCTGGTGCTTTTGTAGCGGTAAATTAACACCGCAAAGATAGCTAAGAATACAACGATAACCGCCAGTACACCGCCGCCGGCCATCAGCCAGCTTTTGCGGTCGTTCATTTGCGGCACAAGCGAGCGGGCCTTGTCGGTCCAACTGCTGAATTTTGATTTGGCTTGCTCAAGTTTGGGTTTGGCCACAAATCTCTCCTAAATTCTTACCAATATTAGCACAAGGTTGCTCGTCGGCTATAAATCCGGCGGCATAGTTGATTGGACTTTGCGGACGATCTTGAGGATTTGGTTATGGATTTGCACCGGTTTATAGATCATTTGCATCACCAAGTCACCGACGTAGGTCTGGATCGTAATCTCGCCAAACTGGAAGATCACCGCCTGGAAGCCTTTGATGTGGTAGTTAACGTTTTGGACCTTATCCAGGCCAAACTCCGTTACTTTTCGGTTAAAGAAACCTCTTTGCTTGATCTCGACCACGCGCTCGTTGGTAAAAATATAGACACTGTAGTACCAACCCACCCAGCGGTAAAACCAGTAGACAAAAACTATGCCGGCAGCCACAAATGGAACCTTCTGCAAAGTCGTATTGAGTACCCATTCCACCCTTAAAAGCGGCAGGACCGACAGCAGTATAACGGTCAGTCCGATAATCAATTGCTTCCTCATTACCAGCGGATGTTGATGAAAGACCAACAACACTTCTTCGTCCTCGTGTTGCCCAGGAAACCGCCGAGGCTGCTTTTCGGCCTTAGTTTTTGCTTCTGGCATGGTTTAATTCTAATGGTTTGAGGCCAGCTTTGATAGCCTGGCCTCAGAGATACTTATTGCTGGGTTTAACTTCTTTACTGAACTCCTTCGGGTTGCCGAGCCGGAGATAGCCTTTGAGGTCCTGGCTCAAGACTTCGCGCGCGAGTCGGCTCTTTCGCCACTCATTGGCTATGTAATCCTTTACCTCAGGCCACTTCTCCTTGATCGCCGCAAGAACCGTATCCCAATGAACAGCTTCCTCGTCGGACTCAAGGATCAGGCGCTGAACCAGTATATCGAAGAACTTTTGGTACTGAGTCTCGGTTGTCATGAACCCTCCCCTCGGAGAACAACCTCAGTATATCGGGTATAATCTATTAGCCAAGCCCCCGTAGCTCAGTGGATAGAGCGCCGCCGTCCTAAGGCGGGCGTCGGGAGTTCGAATCTCTCCGGGGGCGCCAGAATTTATTTTTTGCGGGGCTGGGTGAAGTGTTCGTGGGTGGCGGAGTAATCGAAGATCTCGCTTTGGCTGAACCAGTGGGCGATCTCGGCTTTGGCGTCGGCTTTGTCGGCTGATGCGTGGATTAGGTTCGGTACACCCATTCCCGACTCGTCAGCCGCTTTGTAGTTGGTGTGAGCGTAGTCTCCCCGGATCGTGCCGGGTTGGGCGCTCGATGGCTCGGTCGGCCCGACCATCTTACGGACTAAGTCGATCGCTGCTACACCTTCAAGGACAGCGGCAATCACCGGTCCTTGCTGCATCAAAAGCATAATGGCCTCGATCACTTTATCACCGTGGCGTGAAGCCACCTTACCGATGGTTTCGTAGTGGTGATGCAAGTGAGTCCTGTCCGGTGAGAGCATCTTCATAGCCACGACCTTCAGGCCGGCCTTCTCAAACCGCGTCAGAATTTCGCCGACGATACCCCGCTGGACGGCGTCGGGCTTAAAAATAATTAGGGTGCGTTCCATTAACCCTTCACCAGTTTCTCGAAGCGTTTAGTCGCTCCTTTGGCGTCCGGCGCGATAATCCCCATCCGTAAACCTTTGAGATCCAAGATGTCTTTAGCGACTCGGGTAACGTCTTCGACGGTAACCGCATCAACCTCAGCGATAAACTCATCAACCGGTCGGACGCTGTCCATTAAAACCAATTGAGTACCCAGACGCTCGGCTACATTGGTGTTGTTTTCAAGACCCATTTCTAGATGGCCGCGAAGCTGGTTCTTGGCCTTGGTAAGCTCCAGCGGACTAACCGGCTGCTCCTGGATTAATACCAGTTCCTCGATGACGGCCTCGAGCGCCTCTTCCAATTTATCTGAATTAACTCCGGCATAAACCTCGAAGTACCCGGTGTCGACGTAGTTCTGGAGATGCGCGGCGATGTGGTACGCCAGCCCTTTGCGCTCCCGAACGTTGATGAATAAGCGCGAACTCATTCCTCTACCAAGGATGTTGGTTAGCACCTTAGCCGCGGCGTCATTTTTGTGGCGGAACGGATACGCCCGGGAACCAATCACAAAGTGGACCTGCGCTGTCTCCTGCTCAAGCGGGTTGACCAGCTTGCTTGAGAGTTCCTTCCCGGGACGGGTGTGCTGTTTTTGGCTGGGACCTTTGAGGTCACCGAGCAGCTGCTTAACTTGCTCGACAATCTCGTCGTGTTTAATCTTGCCGGCAACCGCTACTACCAAATTTTTAGGATTGTAGTGGCGTTCTTTATATTCGACAACCTTATCGCGGGCAATCGTGTTGATTACTTTTTCGGTTCCAATAATGTCATTGCCCAACGGATCACTCGGCCACAAAAGCGGCGGTAACAGCGTGCCGACGTTACGGGCAGGATCGTCCCGAAAAACATTCATCTCCTCAACGATTACGCCGCGTTCACGGTCAAGCTCAACCGGATCGATCAGCGGGTCGCGGATCATATCACATAATATATCAACGGCCAGCTGGCTGGAGCGTTTAGGCACCTTGATGTAGTAGTTGGTTATGTCGTTTGAGGTATAGGCGTTGTTCCAGCCGCCGACAGCGTCGACCTCTTCGGAGATAATCTTGGCGGTCGGGCGCTTTTTGGTGCCCTTAAACAGCAGGTGCTCGAGGAAATGAGAGACTCCGCCATTGGTCTTGAACTCCTCGTAGCGGCTGCCGACTCCCACCACAATGCAGGCCGTCAGGCTTTGTGAACCCGGCATTTCGGCGGTGATTATTCTTAAACCGTTCGGTAGTGTTGTGAGATTCTCTGTCATTACCCTAACTTTTCTTAAAGTGCCGTTTAAGATACCAGATAAGGGCCAGTCCCAGCAAGGCAAGTACAATCAGGTTGAAGTGCGCGAACAAGTGATCGAGGCTAGCCAGACGTTTAGGAGTGCCCAAGATTACACCAAGCTTTGTAAGGAAGACCGTCCAAATCAACGAGCCTATCAAGGTCGCCGACAAGAACTTGCGAAAGCTCATTTTACTTAGCCCGGCCGGGTAGCCGATGTAGGTGCGGATCACCGGCAAACAGCGTCCCGCAGCCGTCAGCCACTGCCCGTACCGGTCAAAGTACTTTTGGGTAATGCCCAGTTCCCGCTCCGAGAAGAATACGTATTTACCGTACTTTTTGACAACAGCCACACCCCCTGTGGCGCCTATCCAATACGCAAAGACGGCGCCGGCGCTCTGGGCTAATGTCCCAACCACAACCACAGGCCAGAAACTAAACCGGCCCGTGTTAATCAGCGCGCCGGAGAGCGGCAGTAAGACCTCTGAAGGGATAGGAATACCGGCGCTGTCGACGATTAGGCCGACCGTCAAACCGCCGTAACCCAGCGTTGAAATTAAGTTGGTCGCGACGGTAGTTAGACTCATCGGAGCACTATTAGAACTAATAAGCCTACCAGTATTCGGTAATAAGCGAAGACCTTCAAGCCATGCTTTTCCAGATATGAAAGCATAAACTTGATCGCCCAGTAACCGCTTACTAAGGCGGCAATGTTGCCGGCTACAAACAGCATCGGAAAACTAGATATCATATGCAAACTGTCATGCTCGAGCAGAACTTTGATGGTCGCCCCGGCGATGATTGGAGCCGACAGTAAGAATGAAAAGCGGGTGGCGCTCACTCTGTCGAATCCTTCGGCCAATCCCGCGCTAATTGTAATCCCTGCGCGCGATACCCCTGGAATCAGCGCTAAAACCTGGGCAAAGCCGACCCCTAAGGCTTTGATTGGCGTCATCGCTTTAAGGCCGTCTTGTTTACGCCCCAAATGGTCCGCCAGCCATAGCACTACACCAATTACGATCAAGTTCACCGCCACCAGGCTGCTGGAACGAAAGACGGTTTTGGCAGCGTGCTCAAGTAAAACTCCGCCGAGTACCCCTGGTATGGTCGCCAAAACCAGGAACCACGCCAGCTTGGTATTTTCATCCTTAACGAAGATCGACTTCGCCAGTTTTACGAAGTCCTTCCAGAAAAAGGCTATCAGTGCCAATAAAGTTCCAAGATCTAGTAATGTTTCAAAAGCGAAGCCGCCGGCGCTAAAGTGCAAAACCCGGTCCATTAAAAGCAGATGCCCGGAGCTAGAAACTGGGATGAATTCGGTCAGGCCTTGGACCAGGCCTAAAATGATGGATTTTAAAACAAGCATCCAACCAATTTTAACATTGAAGCCTAGCACGAACACAAAATAATCGGACAAACTTTTTAGACAATCTTAAAAACGCCTATTGAGTATTTTAATTATTCAAAGTTTATAATTACCCCTTGGCAAAGGGATAATTTCAAGATTAAATCTTGAGTAGTTTTGAATGATTTAGGCATTTTGCGACGTTGAAGTTAGAATTAATTTATGACAGTCAGTGAGTCTATAACCGACTTTTTGGAGCACATGGAGATCGAACAAAACCGGTCTCAAAAAACGATTGAGAACTACAACCACTACCTCGCCCGGTTTATGGAGTTCTCTGACGACATCGACGTAGCCAAAATCGACAATGAAGTTATCCGTAAATACCGGCTATGGCTAAACCGGCTCTCAGACGCCGCCGGGCGCCCAATCGGTAAAGTTACCCAGAATTACCACCTAATCGCCTTACGCGGCTTCTTAAAGTACCTGACGAAGCGAGATATTAAGACTTTGGCGAGCGATAAGGTGGAGTTAGCCAGCGTAAAGCGCCCTCAGGTCGGCTTTCTCGATGGAGATGAGATCAAACGCCTGTTGGAGGCCATCGATACATCCAAGCCCGCCGGGATGCGCGACCGGGCGATTCTTGAGCTGCTGTTTGCCAGCGGGCTGCGCGTTTCCGAACTTGTAGGGCTGGACCACGACCAAATTAACCTGGAACGTCGGGAATTCGTCGTCAGAGGCAAAGGCGGCAAGGACCGGCCGGTGTTTATCAGCCCGGAAGCCGCCGAGTGGGTCGAAAAGTACTTAAATGCCCGAAAAGACGGCTATAAACCGCTATTTATTCACTTCAGCGGCTCCAAATCGGACATCGAAGACGGCAAGTACACTCGCCTGACCGCGCGCAGTATTCAAAGACTGGTTAAAAATTACGCTAAAAAAGCCGGCATAACCAAAGAAGTGACCCCCCACACTCTTCGCCACTCCTTCGCCACCGATTTACTGCGCAATGGAGCGGACCTCAGGAGCGTCCAGAGCCTGCTGGGCCACGCCAACGTCTCGACAACTCAAATCTATACTCACCTGACTAATCCGCAGCTCAAAGAAGTCCACGACAAGTTCCACGGCAAGCAGTAACTAAGGCCCGGGCAAATCGTCATCCGGCGGTTCTTCGGTGTCACTCAGGCAGTTCGCGCCTGTACCGAACCTCCCGCCGGCCTGGAGCTTGCCGGTGTTTGGGTCGACGGTGAAGTCTTTGCAAATGTCCTGGCGGGTGAAGATCGCGTAATCCAGGCCCATACCTAAAGGCGAACCGTTCCCTTCTGAAACCGCGACGAGCCTGCGGAAGATATTGCCTCCAGCTCTGGCGGTAACGTCGATTTTGACACCTCCCGCGCCTAGGCTAGCCGAACCTCCGTTACTGTGGGGGCCAACAGCGTAGGTTGTACTGGTATAGCGGGGCCGGAAACGGACGACATGCCGGACCTCGCCGAGCCCTAAGCGATCGGGAAAATCTCGAATCGTCGGCACATCGATGATATGTACGGAGCAAGCAAGGTTGGTGGTTCCATTACACGTGACGCCCTGAATCTTATTGGTGAGTTTAAAGCTGGCTTCACACCGGCTCCCGCTCATCAGCGAACAACTTGAGGACGGCCGCAGTAAGATCGTCCGGACCTGAATATCGCTGGGCTTAATGCTGGTCGTCGGGTAGGTATAAAGCGTCATCTCAATAAGTGCCGGCAGCGACCAGCTACCGGTTGGAACAGCCGGAAGTGAGTTAACCTTACTCGGGTCACTGTAAAGCGGGTTGGATGAGTACGCCGACAAGGGGCCATCGTGCCACGAGAAGTCAATGTAATCGACATCGGTTAGGCCTTTGAGGTCGGCTTGGGCGGCAACTTCCTGATCCAGCGTGCCCGATTCATTCAATACGTTGTCCCCGATTTTCAAGCAAGTAATCTCAAGCGAACTGCCGCTGCCGAGATCGGGCGAATCAAGCGGCGCCGCGGGTTTATTGGTAGCTCCGCTGCAGCCAGGCCGCCTGGCGCTGGCGCCGTTGACCTTGAGGTAGTTTAAGGCCTGCTCAAGCCCGGCTTCCGCCGCGAAGTAAGCCCGCACCGACTGGTCGGCATCGGTTGATTGGCGCAGCTCTTTATTTTGAGTGGTCAATGTCCCAAGCGCGATTATCATGATCAGAATACTGAAAAACAGCACCGTCAGCATGGAAACTATTCCTCTTTGGTCGTCCAGGTAGTTTCTCATTCCTCTGGTACCTCTGCTCCTTCGCCGCGAACCGCGGCGGCCGTTGTAACGGCGGTGTTAGCTTGCGTGCCGGCCTGCAAGGTTAACGAAATGTCCGTCGCGGTGCCAATCCCGGCGGCGTTAGTTACTAGATTAAAACTTAATACGCTCGCGGTAATCCCGCCGGGAGTGATCGCCTCTCCGGCAGGAGTGGTTGTCGTGAAGGCTGGATCGGCGCAGCCGCCGATGGGTAAATTATTCACCCACTTAAACAGTTGCCCGTTGCCGTCGCGGTAATATAGTTCCGGGGTCGACTTGGAAATATACAGAGATTGGCCGTTTGTACCTCTAATCGTACAGACATCGACGCCGTTAGACGACCTGACCTCCCGCACGATTTCTTCAAGCACCCGCCGGGAATTCTCAATCGTAGCCCGATCTGCGGTAACCGTCCGCTGTGTCCGCACAAGCCCAATAAAAGTCAGGCTGATTAGGGCAATTGAACCGCTAAAAATCGCCAGCGCGATGATGAGTTCAACCAGGGTGAATCCGGCTTGCTTATTTGTCATGTTTTTATCCCCTTAGTGTCTTCCAGATATGTCGTAATGACCGAGCGGTTGTCCGGGGAACTCCCAATTCCCGGCCAAGTGATGAAAATGTCAAAGCGAACCCTTGAGAGATCCCCGGCGGCGGTAGAAGCGATGACGCACTCGGTAAAAACACCGGTTTTGATAGCCCCTCTGCTGGAATTAGGCGCAATCCACTTGTGGCTGCTGTTATTAATCCTCAGGTAAAAACGGGCGGCGCTAAAGGCTGGGGTGTTACAGGCATCGGCATCGGCGGGCGGCGCAATATGAGCGTCGAGCACACCAAAGCTGGTAGTCCGGAATTGGTCCCAGGTGGTCGCGCCGTCGTTTAAGGCGTTGTCGCGGAAACTGCGCAAAGCTTCGGCTTGGTACTGCTGCAGCTGGGCCGCCTGAACCCTTTCTTTGGCGGTGAGTCCCATCTGTACAGCTTTATTGCTGACCGCATAGGCGGTAGCAATGACCGCTCCGAGGATCGCCATAGCAATAGCGACTTCAACTAGCGTGTCTCCCGACTGGTTTCTATTTAACATGCCGGCAGATACTCCTTGTCGATGAATCCAGTGTCGGTGATGGTTATGTTAGCGCAGTGGGTGTTGCCATCGTTGAATTTTATAGCCGTCTTGCCGGTAGCTTGCTTGTGAGAATCATAGTAGCTGAAATCGTCTACTACCCCAGCCACGTTTGTGTTTAATAGGTATGTAACCGGCGCGCCGTTTAGTCGGTTTCTGGCAAACACCACCGCCTGGGATGGCGCGTCAACGTAGACGCCGCTTGGTACGTCAAATGTAGTAACTTCTTCGGGCGTGAGCACGCATTCGGGAGGACAGGAAGCGTCTTTTCGCCATAATTGGGTGATCTTGAGCTGGTTACTGGTGTTTACGAACTCAACCAGGTCACCAAAAAAAACCTGGTTGGCATTTGTGCCGGTACCGGGCTGGTTGGGGTTGTCGTTAAAGGTCGTCCCGGCATCGTTTTGGGCTTTCGACAGCGCCACAACGGTTTGATCTATGGCATCGGTCATATGGGCTTTAGCCCTCAGTTCCCCCTGGCCAACAAATACCAGGATCACCAAAGTAGCGACAATCCCAAGCACAATGGAGACCTCAATCAACGTAAAACCAGGGCTCATACTAAATTTGAGTCCACCCAACATAAGCACTTTAAGTATACTCGATTGGTGCTAGAAGGTTAAGTACTCTAAAGAGCTAATATGCAGATACCAATGGACGATGTGGTGGCCGTAGAGCATCGCGAACACCGTCGCTCCGGCCAGAAACGGCCCAAACGCGATATAGCGGCCTTTGAGGCGGCGGGACAGCAGGAGCGCGCCGCCGATGATCGAAGCAAACATTGTGGCAAAAAACATCGCGACGATGCCTTTTTGGATGCCGAGTACCAGCCCCATCAAAAAAACCAGCTTAATATCGCCGCCGCCCATCCACTTGCCTTTCGATAATGCCGCCAGCGCGTAAAAACCGCCGCCCGCCACAGCAGCTGCGATCAGCGGCCCCCGGACGGCGCTAAACGGTAGCCCAAACGCCAACACTACCGGCAGGTGGACCGTCGCCACAACGATGGCCGGAATCAGAATGACATCCGGCAAAAGCATCCACTTCAAGTCGTAAACGGCCAGGATTACCAGCGATGTAACGATATAGAGCCAAAACGCGAAATCGATCCACCCGATCGTTGAATGCGGCTTTAAAATAAAGTAGGACAGCCCGAACAACACCGCAGTCAGCAACTCTACCGCAGGGTATTGGATGCTAATCGGTTTTTTGCAGTCGCGGCAGCGGCCGCGAAGGATAATCCAGCTCAGGACCGGAATCAGATCAACATTACGAAGCTGATGTTTACAATGCGGGCACATGGAGCGGCCTTTTATAAAAGAACGCCCGGTTTTAATTCTCCATATAGCGGCATTAGCGAAACTGCCGGCAGCAAGCCCAAGTACAAAAAAATACGCCGTAAACATAAGCGTATTATACCTTAGGCTGTTTATTGAGTAGTAAGGGTGTACTGGGCGCTACCTGTTTCGAGCATAACTGCGACACAGACTACGCGCGCATTAGCAGTTCCGTCGCACTGGTGCTCAGGCGCAAAAGTGATCGTGTTTGTGTTTGGGCTAGTTACAGCTCCTCCGCCGTAAGCGCCACAGGCGTACCCACCAGCAGCCCATGCGGGCGTAGCACCGCTAGTCAAGGTCGCACAGGTAAATATCGGGCCAGCGGCCAAACCGTTAGTACGATATAGCCCGTTATGGTTCGACGCTAACTGCTCGGCAGCAGCAATCATTCTGGCGGCCGATGATTTCCGTTCAGTGTCGCGGCGGGCGCGTTGGGCTCCAGCTACAGCCAAGAAAACCAGCGCGAAAATCAGGCCGGCAATGGCCAGCACTAAAACGATTTCAATCAGGGTAAAGCCCTTCGACTGACTATTTTTCTGCTTCAAGAACACGCCCATATTTAACCTAAGGTTATTCCAGTTACGCTTATTCGTCAAGATAATCCTTGTCCTACCAGCCCGTAAATCGGCAGCAGTACCGCGATTAAAATACCGCCAACCACTACACCGAGGACGATCATTAGTATTGGCTCAATTGAGGTTGAGATATTTTTGACAGCCTCATCGATCTCGTCCTCAAAGTAAATCGCCAGCCGGTCTAGAGTCGCGTCGATCGATCCGGAGTCCTCCCCGATTTTGATCATTTGCGGAACAATCTTTAAAAACTCCGGTTTCTCGCGCAAACTTGCCGAAAGCGGCTTGCCTCCGCGCACTTCTTCGGAGGTGACGTCGATCTCTTCAGCGATAATTTCGTTGTTAACGGAGTTCCTGGTGGTCGACAAAGCGTTCAGAACCGGCACCCCGCTGGACAGTAAAGTTGCCATACTGCGCGCAAATCTCGCCATATAAACCTTTTTTAACAGGACGCCGAACAGCGGGATCTTCAGTTTAAGCCGGTCGAACTGCCTCCGGCCGGCGGTGGTTTTTACGTAACTTTGTAAACCGTAATAACCCCCTCCTATCAGGATGATAAATATCCACCAAAAGTGGCCGACCAGATTCGACAAAGACAGCAGCAGTCGGGTCATATATGGCAGCTGTTTGTGGAAGTCCTTGTACATCTGCCCGACCTGCGGCAAAACCACTAGGAGCATAAAGATCAGGACCGCTATCACCACAAAGACGACGATCGCCGGGTAGACTAAGGCGCTTCTGACCTTCGAAAAAATCTGGGCATCTTTTTCCATCTGGTGGGCCAGCCGCTGCATGGCTTTATCCAGGGAACCGGAGGTCTCACCAGCCGTAATAACGCTAAGGTAGGTTTGGTTAAATATCTTGGGGAATTTGGCCATAGAGGCCGACAGTGACGATCCCCCTTCGACATCGGTGATAACCTGACCAACCGCCTGTTTCATGCCAACGGAGCTGAGCTGCTCCTGGACGGACCGCAGCGACTGCAAAATAGGCAGGCCGGCGTTAATCAGAGTGGAGAGTTGGCGGGTAAATAAAATCTTTTCTTTGGCCGACACCCGGTTTTTCAGAAATGGCAGCTGATACCCAGCGGCTTTCGGCTGGTCTTTGGCTTCGATTGAAACCGGAAACAGGTTGCGCCCGATCAGGATTTGGGCGGCCGCCTGCTCGTTCTCGGCTTGAACTTCGGCCTGGACGTCGTCACCGGTGTCGCGGTTTTTGGCCGTAAAGACAAAGGTTGCCATCTAGCCCCGCATCAGCCGTTCGAGCTCATCAAGGTCAACGGCAAAGTTCTTGGCCTCGTCGTAGGTTATCTTGCCCTGCTGGACCAAACCAACCAGGGTCTTGTCCATCGACTGCATGCCGTGTTCGGCGCCGGTCTGAATAATGGCGTCGAGCTGGTGGGTTTTGCCTTCGCGGATAACGTTGCGGACTGCTGGGGTCGCGACCATTATTTCAGCCGCGACGATCCGGCCTCCCCCAACCATTGGCACCAGCCGCTGCGAGCAGATACCCATTAACATTCCCGCCAGCTGCACCCGGATTTGGGCCTGCTGATACGGCGGAAAAACATCGACTATACGGTCGATCGATTGTGCCGCAGAGTTGGTGTGCAGGGTTGCCAGCACTAGGTGGCCGGTCTCGGCGATAGTGATGGCCGAGGAGATGGTTTCGAGGTCCCGCATTTCCCCGATCAAGACTACATCCGGATCCTCCCGCAGTGAGGAGCGCAAAGCCGCACCGAAGGAGTAGGTGTCGTAGTGGATTTCCCTCTGGACGACGATGGATTTCTTGCTTTTGTGGGTGTATTCGATCGGGTCTTCAATGGTCACAATATGGACGGCGCGTTCGTTGTTTATCTTGTCGATCATGCCGGCTAGAGTCGTTGACTTGCCCGACCCGGTTGGGCCGGTAATTAGAACTAAACCTTGCTGCAACTGAGCAAAATTATTGATCGGCCTGGGTAGCTTCAACTCGTCGATGGTGCGGATCTTTGAGGGAATTAACCGCAACGCCGCCGCCAGGTTCCCCCGCTCGTGGAACGCGTTAACCCTGAACCGGCCTAATTCACCGAATGCGAAAGAAAAGTCGAGTTCCTTGTCTTTTAGAAGCACCTCTTTTTGGTCCTCGTCGAGCAAGGAAAAGATCAGCTTCTCGATAGCTTCGACACTCAGCGGTTCAGTACTGGGCACCGGGCTCAAGGCTCCATCAACCCGCAGCATCGGCGGTACGCTAACTTGCAAATGAAGGTCGGAGGCGTCACTTTTGACGACCTGTTCCAGCAAAACCTCGATCTGCGGTGTTGATCCTACGTCCATTACATGTCCGCCGCGACTCGGGCGACTTCCTCTAAAGTCGTAATACCGCCCAGTGCTTTAAGATATCCCTCCTGTTTCATCGTTAACATTCCGTCGGCTACCGCCTGTTGATGGATCTCAGCTGTGGTAGCCCGTTTGACGAGCAGCTTTTCGATCGCGCTGTTCATACCAAACACCTCAAATATGCCTATTCGGCCGCGATAACCGTTGGTACAGTCGGCGCAGCCTCGGCCCTTATATAAAGTATAAGCGTTTTGACCCGCTAGGGGCAAGGTTTCGTAACCCAGCTCTTTAGCTTTGGCGGCGGCTTCGGATTGGTCTTTGGGCAGTATCTTCTCAAGTGTAGTTTTAATCGACACCACCTGGGCCTGGTTGGCCTGAAACGGTTCGCGGCAGTTGTCGCAGACCTTCCTGACCAGGCGCTGTCCCAGCACGGTGTTAATGGTTGAGGCAAGCAAAAACGGCTCAATATTCATATCGAGCATCCGGGGCAGTACTCCGGCGGCGGAGTTGGTATGGAGCGATGAGAGCACAATGTGGCCGGTCAAAGCGGCCTGAACGGCGAGGTCGGCGGTTTCTTTATCGCGAATTTCCCCGACCATAATGATGTTCGGGTCCTGGCGTAAAATCGACCGTAATCCGCCCGCGAAGGTCAGCCCAACGGCATTGTTGACCTGGATTTGGTTGATGTTGTCGATGCGGTACTCGATCGGGTCTTCCAGCGTGACGATATTAACCGTCGAGTCATTGAGCTGTTTGATGATGGCATAAAGGCTGGTGGTTTTGCCGGAGCCGGTCGGGCCGGTGGAAAGGATCATCCCGTAGGGTTTGGCGATTCCGGCTTCGACTTCTTTGTAGCCGCGCCCCATTAAGCCAATAGAAGAAAGGTCGATTAGGGCGCCCGTTTCATCCAGCAAACGGATAACGACTTGTTCACCATTGACTACCGGTGAAACGGCTACACGGGCATCGACTTCTTTGCCGGTTCCGGTTTTAAAACTGAATTGGCCGTCTTGAGGTATGCGATGCTCGTCGATCTTTAAGTTGGTTAGGATTTTAACGCGCGATACCAGCGCGGCCTCGACGGTTTTTGGCAGGATCATCGTTTCTTGCAGGATACCGTCCACGCGGCAGCGGATCTTTAAGTCCTTCTCCCGCGGTTCGATGTGGATGTCCGACGCCCTGACTTTGACGGCGTAGTCGAGTAGCGAGTTTAGCGACTTGGTGACCGGCGCCTGCTCGATGCTCTTGGCGATTTCCTGCAGGTCTGACTGATTGGCAGGGACAATGGTTTTGTCCTTAGCTAAGGGATTTTCCGCGAGTCTGACCGGCATAACATCGTCGGCCGGGTACTGAGCCAGCGTGCTTTCGATGCTCGGCCGGGACGCCATAAATACCGCCAGCTGCTGCCCGGTGGTCTTAGCTATAAAATCGATGGCCTGGGTATTGGAAGCGTCAAGCATCGCTACTCCCAGCTTGCCTTTCATCATCCCAAACGGCACCGCCAGATAATTGGTGGCTAAATCCTTGGGCAAGAGCTTCATTATGGCGGGGTCGATCTTCGAAGTCTGGAGGTTGACGTAAGGCACACCAGCGGCTTGAGCTAAAATTTTAGTCATCTGCTCTTCGTCGATCAGTTTTTGCTCGGCCACAAACGACAATAGAGGCTTTTTTTGCTGTAATGCCTGAAGTTTGAGGTTACCTAACTGATCAGCGGCTACCGCGCCGGACTCAACCAGCAGCCGCTCGATGACTTTTTGCGACTCAACGGTTATCATCGCGGGCTATCTCCCAAACAGGTTGTGATTGCCTAGTTCGGTCTTGAGGTTCACCTTAACGGCGAAGTTGCGGACACTATCCCCACTGGTGGCTGGATCGATCTGCGCTAAGATGCTCTGGTCATAGGTAGGATCGATTGGCTGGACAACCTCAACGGTTGGGCCGCCGGCCTGTTTTTTGCCGCCCGATCCTCCTTGGCTAACCACCAGAAAAATCGCCACGCCAATAATTGCAATGGAGACGGATAGATAAATTAAATCTTTTTTCTTCATTTAGCCTCTTTCAGCGGAACGGTTTTCAGGCTGGCATCATAAGGGGCTTCATAGTATGTGCGTATGGTTAAATCTACCGACAGCGCGTTTGAATTGCCGCTTATTTTCATACTTGTAATCGCCAGCGGGCGTAAAGATATTTCCACGTTGTGCAAAAAGGACTTAAAGCTCTTGTAGCCGCCGGTAATGCTGGCGCTATAGTCGTACTCGGTTGGCCCATTGCTCGGTATAGAACCGGCGGCGGACCCCGTCTCAGCCGGCGTAACGCTGACCAGTGAAACTCCGGCGTTCTTGGATAGGTTCTCCATCATACTGACAATCCCGGGGAAGTTCGGATCTGTCGGAAGGGCGTCGGTAATAAGGGTCTTTTTGGATCCCAATGAGCTGTACTCCTGGCTCAGGCTTGAAACCGCGGTCAGGTTTTTTGCCAGCTGCTGCTCGGCCTGGCGTTTTTTCGATAGGACTTGGTTGTTAACGGATAATTTACCGACCAAACCCTTTAGGCTGGCTAGCGCGATCAAGACAACTACAACGGTAACCACTATTCCCCCGGCCACTAGTGCCGAGAAATTTAATTTCTGAGGCGGGTTAAGCTGCATCACTGCCCGCCGACTGCCGTAGCCTGGGGCGACGCCGCAGCGTTAATCGTAAATGACACCGTTCCGTTTTCGCCGTTGGCCGAGTTAATCGACACCCCGGAAAAATCGCCGTTGGCTTCCATAGCGGCGGCCAGCTTGCTCACCAGCCGATAGTTCGGAGCCGTTCCGGTTACCTCCAGCAGTCCGCCTTCTCCGGCACTTAACGCGGTAACAAACACCGAATTCGGCGAAACTTTCTCTAACACCGCAAAGAACTTAGTCAAAAGAGTACGATTCTTGTATAGGCCGGGCAAAGCCTTGAGATTTTGCTGCAAAGTCAGCATGTCCTGCAAGTTCTCAGTTTGGACCAGCTGCGCCTGCTTGCTGTTTATACCCGACTGAACTCGATCGATAGCGAAGTGCTGGGCTTGGGTGACGAAAAATAAAACCACTATCAATCCGATCAATCCGCCGTTAATCGTAACCAGCAGCGTAAAAATCAGTTGCTTCTTGCGAGTGTCCTGTACCTGGGTCTGCTTCTGGTCCGGAACCAGGTTAATCGCTACAGCCATCAGCTAACCTCCATCTGGGCGAGCCCCGCAGCTACCGCATATTGGCTAGCCGATGTGAGCAATTTTTCCTGCAGATTTGATGGATAAGATACGTTCTCCCAGGGGTTACCGACCTCAACGGGCAGGTTCAAAATATTCGCCATATAAGTCGGGAACTGCGGCATCAAAGAAGATCCGCCGGTCAGTACCGCTTTCTCGATTTTGACGCCCGGGTGGTGTTCACCGAAGTACTGGATAGCTTTTTGGATTTCAGCGACCAGGGTGTCTAACATCGGCTTAACCCCGGCGAGGACTTGGCCCTCCAGCTTGTCCTGGGTTAACCCGAACTTGATGATAAATTGCTCGGCTTGGGTCTGCTCAACGCCAAGATGCTGGGCGACGGCCTTGGCAAAACTAAGGCCTCCCACCGGAATAGCTGCTATTAACCTCGGCACACCCTTAAGTTGTATGGTCAAATCCGTATTCAATCCGCCCATATCCAGAAGTATAACGCAACTTTCATCTGAAGACACTAATGCTTGGCTCATAGCTAAAGCGTTGGGTTCCAGGCCGACTAACGTCAGCCCGGCTTGCTCACAAATTTCCAGATACCGCTGGGCGGTACGGGTTGGGGTCGCGACGATAAGTACCTCCATTTCCTTGGCCTGGTTGTCACCTTTTATGACCGACCAGTCGAGTTTCACCTGGTCGAGCGGTAGCGGGATGCTGCGCTCCGCCTGGTAGCGAATACCCTTTTCCACCTCCGAGTGGCTCATTTGCGGGACGACTATCACCGAGGAGTAAACCTTACTGGACGGAATACCTAGCACCGCCTGTTTCGTCGAAACGTTTGTCTCCGCAAGCAGCTGCGTAAGCTGCTGGACGAGGCTGGCGATATCGACCTCGGCGTCGCTTTGGGTCAGGTTTAGCGGCACCTTCATGTCGCCGAAGGTTACCAATAAAGGTTTACCGCCGCCGTGTTTTAACTGCACCAATCTGATGCCCGACGAACCGATGTCAATCCCAACAAAATTAGTCTCGCCACCCAGTAAGGCCATTACTTATCAATCATAAAGGATATGCACTTCGGGGTCTATACCATAAGCATTTAGAAGAGTGGGGGCTGTTCGTTTTCGCTGAACTGCAGCGTGCAGTCGGATTTTGTCGGATCGCAGTTTCCGGTGCCGGATGACAGAGTTAATCCCGGCGGTCCCGCGCCGACAAACACCAGGCCCATTTCTGGCCCGCCAATCTGTTCGGCGACAACCGGCCCCGCGGTTTTTGAGCCATCGCCTCTGCGCCAAAACAGCACGGCGTTAGCCGAAAGCAATCCGTGAACTTGGAGTTTTGCCTCACAAGGATTCCCGCCGCTTTTTGGTGATTTAGGGCAGGTCCAGATATTGCCTCTGAAGCAAGCCCTGAGAGCTCCGCGCCTGGCGCATGGCCCAACGCCAGCGAAGTAGTAGCCGTCCAGATTGGTAACAGCTCCTGCGACCTTTAAGCTGGCGTAATCAACCAACGCGAACGAAGGCAGCTCGGAAGTGCTGCTAAAGCCGTTGCCGCCGTTGTCGTCGTATTTAATGTTACCGCCTATCCTAACGCTGTACCCAGCATTCTGAATCGGGTGGCAGCCGCCGCTGCAGCTGGTGCGGATTGGAATAGCCTGGATAACCAAGGTTTTGTGGCCGCGAATGATAATCGGGCCGCCGTTGGGGTTCCTAAGGTTAATCGGTTGGTTAAAATCAACACTGCCATATAGCGACGGATTATTACAAATTTCTTGCCCGTCATAACTGATACAGTGCAGCGCCGGTGAAACATCCTCCAGTACATGGACGTAGCACCATATCATCTGTTCCGGCTTACCTACACTTAACGGGTCCGTGCCGGCTAACATTCTGACGATTCTGGGTACATCTTTATTGCCGCAAGCGTCTTGGTCGTTGCCCTTACTACCGATGTAGATGACATTGCCTGAAGGCGAGTGAGATATATGTTTTCCCTTGCTGCGGCCCGCGAAATTGTTGGTGTAGTTAATCACGTTTTGCAATTCCAGCTGGCAAATCGGGAAGCCGTAGTTCATAGTCGGATCGCTCGATTGGCCAACTCGCAATCTGCTGGCCGGGTTCTGCGACCCTCCGGAACCAAAACCAAAAATTGGGCCTGTGGAGGAAATCACGGAGCTCACGCCGGACTGGTCAAAACTGCCGTGAACCGACTGCGGAACCAAGGAACCGAAGTTACACTTCACCCTTTTGGATGTCCTTATCACTGCCCCGGAGTGGACATCACCATAAGTCGCTAAGTTATTGAAGATCGTTGTGAGGTACGGGATCCTTGGGCCGAGTGCCGGGGCGGAGGTGGAGCAAGCTTTGCTCACCATATTTAAAAGCCCGGTGGCATCCCACATCGTAAAGGTATAGGACTGTCCCGGCGACAGCCCGGTTACTGCTGGTGCCGTGCCCGGGCTGGTGGTAAACGGGTTGCCGGGTATAGGATTCCCATTTTCATCATCGATAGTAACGCTAGGTGTACCGCTAAACGTGTAGCCCAAAGTAATCGACGTGTCGGTCGATGAATTGCAGGTAATTCTCCCGCTGGGTCCGGGAGTAGGCCTTGTCCGACAGCTGTCGGCGGCCAAGTTACTACCGCTACCGCTATCCCGCAAGGTGCCTTTATAGCTAGTCCCAGGCGAAAGACCCGTCTCGTCCCAATGCCCGCTGCCGTTGGGCGTGCTATAGCCCAAATCTTTGTAGTGGACGAGAACGCCGGCGCGGTAAAGTACCGGATCGTTAACGTTTTTCCAGGTTGCCCGCCACCTGATAGCTGTTTGACTCAGGGTAGTACATGTAACTGTGCCTGACCCACCGTTATTTCCCCCGCAACCGACAGGATTTAGATCGCCTTTAGTATCAATGGTACCGCCGCCATCAAAGGTTAGAGTGATTGTCGCTACGAGGGTCCCGTTTCGGCTGAAGGTCGTCCCTACTCCTTTACACAAAGCATTAGTGTTATCAGACCACTCTAGGCCTCCTCCAGTAGCCGGACCGGTAATAGCAATGTGATATTGGACATTGGCAATTGGTGTCGAGTAGGCAAAATAAGCATTAAAATTTTGACCGGTAACGCCCGTTAAAGAGACCGTACACGATCCGCCGCTTGATAAGGCGACGCCTGAACTAGTGCAGACCGTGGCGGCTTGAGCAGGTGGTGGGTTAAACCCGTACAGCGCCAAAGAGGAAGCCAAGGTCAGTACCAACAGCCCAACTCGGCGGAAAAATCTCATCGAACCGTCACCTGTTTAAACTCATGGGCATGCACAACCACTCCAGATGCGTCCTTAAAAAGCGAACCGTATTCGTACTTACCCGGATAAGCCGGCTCCGCGTAGACGGTAACCGTTCTAGTATCTCCAGCTTCAATGTTACCCACCTCAAACACCCCCGTCGAACTGCCCTGATCGGATTCGATGCTTAGCAGTTTGGCCGAGGCAGAGCCGGTCATTTGGCCAACCCCGTCGAGTGTTAGTTTGACGTCCTTCCAGTTGGCTTTGGTCTGGTTCTTAAGGACATAAACCAGGGTGACTCGGCGGCTCGAGGCTGACGGCTTCTTGGTTTTAAGTGTGGTTAGGAAAGGCAGTACCAAGAAGAAGAGCACGAGAATAATGGCAAGTAGACCTAAGCCCATTAATATATATCGGCTTGGTTTTTTGACGTCTGGACCCACCTCTGCCAGTCCCGCCTGTTTGAATACCTGGCGAAACCGTTTCTGAAACCTCTTAAGCTTCATCGAGCTTAAGCATAGCACCAGCCAGGGACTAGGGTCTAGGGCTTAGGTTTTAGCGTCAAGGAGGTAAAATCGTTCGCGGTTGCCTTGGGCGCCGGTGACCTCCGAGTCCGCGGAGCCAATGATTTCGTAATGTTCCCGAAGCCAGGTCTCTAGATCATCCAGGATTTGCTGGCGGACGGTTTCGTCTTTGATAACACCGCTATAGCGATCGGCGATTTGTTTGCTGGCCTCGAACTGAGGTTTGGCCATCGCGACGATTAAGCCATCACGAGTCAAGAGTCGGGACACAGGAATCAGGATTTTAGTCAGCGAGATGAAAGAAACATCAATCAATGCGAGGTCGGCTTTCTCAGGCAACTCCACTTTTCGGATGTCCGTCTTTTCCAATACCACGACTCGCGAGTCGTTTCTTAACTTTTGGTCGAGTTGGTTGGTGCCGACGTCGACGGCGTAGACTTTTGCCGCACTGTTCTGGAGAGCGTAGTCGGTGAAGCCTCCGGTTGAGGAGCCAACATCAAGGACGGTTTTGCCGTTGAAGTCGATTGCTAATTTCTTAGCCACCGACGCCATCTTCAAACCACCGCGCGAGACGTATTTGGGGCCTTGATCGATTCGGATTTCCAGATCACCAGAAACTAAGTGGCCGGCTTTTGTGGCCGGCATTCCGTCGACATTTACCCTCCCAGCCATAATCAAAGCCTGAGCCTTCGCACGGGTTTCCGCCAAACCCTTCTCAACCAGCAATAAATCTAATCTCTGCTTCATAACAAGTACCACTTAAGTCCGACTTATTTGGCGCGTTCGATGTAGGCGCCGGTCCGCGTGTCGACCTTGAGCAAGTCGCCCACTTTAACAAATAGCGGCACGTTCACCTTTAGCCCGGTTTCCAGAGTACAAACCTTAGTCGCGGCCGTGGCGGTGTTGCCTTTAACTCCGGGTTCGCAATCCGTCGCTTTAAGCACGACATTCTTGGGTAATTGGACTTCAATAATTTTGCCGCCTGAGCTCTGCAATATCACCTCGGAGCCTTCGGTTAGGTAGTTAGCCATGTCACTAACGACATCGGACGATATTTGGTGCTGGTCGTAGGACTGCTGGTCCATAAACACAAAGTCCGAACCTTCTTTATATAAGTACTGCGCGGTCCGGTTTGTGACGCTGGCTGGCGAAATTTTTTCCGCGGGCCGAAACGTCTTTTCCAAAAGCGCGCCGTTGAGCAAATTTTTTACACGGGTTCGCATGACAGCACCGCCCCGGCCCATCGAAACATGCTGGGTCGAGACGACCTTGTGGGGTGCGCCGTCGATCTCAATTAAGAGCTCTTTTCGCAGGTCGCTGATCGAGTACATTGCCCTACCTAACTACAAACGGTAAGAGAGCAATTTGGCGCGCGCGCTTGAGCGCTAGCGCAACTTTGCGTTGGTGCCGGGTGCAAGTTCCGGTGCGTTTTCGCGGTTCAATTTTGCCGTAAGTATTTAGGAATCGCTGCAAAAGTTTGACGTCTTTGTAATCAACTTCGTCGACTTTTTCGACGCAGAATCGGCAGACTTTTCGTCCAAAATGAACAGCCATTAGAATGGGATGTCGTCGAGGTTAACTTCGGAGCCTGCATCCAGGTCTTCAATTACGACGTCCTTCTCTTTAGTTTTGGCCGGTGCCGGCTTTTCATCAGCTGGAAGCTGCGAACCTTCGGCTTCAGACGCGGCAGGTACCGGAGCGGAATAGCTACTGCCACCACTACCTTCACCTGGGCGGTCGAGGAAGTTAATGTCACTAGCCACAATCTCGGTCCGCTGCCGCTTCACGCCGTCCTTTTCCCAGCTTTGGGTTTGCAAGCGGCCAGCGACCATTACCTTGCGGCCTTTGGCCAAGTACTGCGACGCCAATTCACCGAGCTTACCCCAGGCGACGATGTCGTGGTACTCCACCTCTTCGCGCTTTTCCCCGGAGGCGTCGTTCCAGCTGCGGTTTGTAGCCACGGCAAACGAAGCCACCGACTGGCCATTTGGCGTAGTCCGCAGTTCGGGGTCGCGGGTTAGATTACCCATTACGATCGCTTGATTAAATGATTTAGCCATTTACGGCCTCCTTCTCCTCTTCGGCCGGAGCTTCAACTTCGGCTTCAGTTTTGGCTTTCTTTGCCTTGCCGGGCTTAGCCGGCTTAATATCGGGTGATTTGACTAATAAATAGCGGATGACTTCTTCGCTCAAGCGAAGAGCCCGGTTTAGGGCATCCGTCTTGTCGGGATCGATTTGAACCACAAAAAAGACGTACACGGCAAACTGATGGGCGCCAATTTCGTACGCCAAACGCTTTTTGCCCCAGTTGTCCCTTTTAATAACTTTGCCGCCCAAATCGGCGATTTGGCTCTCCAGTTTCTTGACTGGGGTGTCCAAGTCGATCTCCAGATCCGGATGCAGCAGTACGACCAGTTCGTATTCGCGCATAAAAAAATTCCTTCCTTCGGCCTAAGCCCCGCGTCTGGCGCAGGGAAAAAGGGTTATTTGACCAAGAAATTGTACCCGTTCCCAAGGGGGTTGGTCAAGGACTAGAATGGGGATATGTACACTCTAGGGTCACACTTAGCTAACGCGCAGGTTTTTTCGCTGCAGTCCGGGCACGCTATCGCCAAGGTCAGCGGGCAAATCATTGAACCCTCGACTCTCGAACTGGCAGCGTTTTACGTTAACTCCCCCAAATCGCCCCAAACCGTTGTCTTGGCGCGGGATATCCGCCGGCTGACACCCGATACCGTTGTCGTTGACTCGAGTGAGGACCTAGAAGATCCGGCCGAGATCGTTAGGCTCCAGGAGCTTATTCAGCGTAAATTCTCGCTTCAGGGTATCAAGGTAGTTAGCGAATCCGGCCAGAAGCTGGGCAAGGTTGGTGACTATACCGTCAGCCTTTCCACCTACAAGGTCCAAAAGATCTATGTTAAGCCGTCGTTGATGAAGGCTTTTCTTGCCAACAGTTTAATCATCGACCGAGCGCAGATCGTTGACGTCACCAACCAGAAAATCACTGTTCGAGACGGAACGGTCAGTGCTAGAGGCATGGCATCGATTAAGGCTTTGCCGACTGATTGAATAAGGTCTCTCCCTTTTTCGTCTAAACACGAATTACTTAGGTCGTATAGGGAGAGACCTTTTTTCGTCTGGATTAGCCCCGCTAAAAGGGTTGTGCTTCAAAAATCCTTAAGCTATCATTGAGCCACTAAGAGGGGTTGTGGTGGTTATAGTACTGCTCTGGGCGTTCGCCTTCGTTCTGGCGTTTCGGTTACTCGCGACCAGCAACAGCTAGTCAATTTCTAGCTCGGATAAAGCTGTTTTTACCTGCGAATAACTAAAGCCCTGTTTAACTAAATACTCGATGAGTTTTGGCTGATCTCTTCGAGCCTGAGCGATCTGTTCAGGGCTTTTTGTTGTTGAGGCCTCAGAGCCGAAGGCCTGGTACTTTACCAGGTTCAGTTTTTTGCGCGCGATATCCTTGATTGCTTGGGTCTCGGCCTCCTCATCCACCTCAGACAATGCCGACTCAATCGCGACCTCGTCCACACCTTTCTGCCGCAACTCGGATAGTAACTTCCGGCGGCTGGCCGGTTTCAGCAGCCGCCGGCTTTCGACCCAGGACTTGGCAAAGCCTTCATCGCTCAATAACCCCTGCGACAATAGCCGCTCGGTAACCAGCTCTATTTCTTCGACCGGATGGCCTTTCTTGAGCAAATGGTCCTTTGTTTCTTTGGCCGACCGCGGCCGAAAACTCAAGTAGTGGATGGCTTGGTCATACACCTTCGATTGGCTCGACAAGGCCTTCAGCTTAGAAAGTTGGTCGTCGTCCAGCTCGTCCCCGCGATTGATGGCAGACGAAACCAATTCGGCTTCAGGCAAAGAGAAGCTATACTCCCCATCAACAAAAATAGAGTAGCGGTTTTGGCGTTTTACCTGCTGCTCTATTTTTGTAATCTTCGGCATACTGCCGGATTAAGCTGAAGCGACGAGTTTGCGGATCTCTCTTTCGAGGTCGGCCTTAACCTTGGGCGTGTCTTTGAGGAACTGCTTGGCGGCTTCGCGGCCTTGGCCGATCTTTTCGCCTTTGTATTCGTACCAGGCTCCGCTTTTGTTGACCAGTTCGTACTTCACAGCGAGGTCGAGAACCTCACCTTCGACGGAGATACCAACGTTGTACATCACATCGAACTCAGCTACCCGGAATGGCGGAGCCACCTTGTTTTTGACGACTTTCACCCGGACTTTACTGCCAATAACTTGCTCGCCGTCTTTGATCTGCTCAATTCGGCGAATATCTAGCCGCACTGAAGAGTAATACTTCAGCGCCTGCCCGCCGGCGGTGGTCTCGGGGTTGCCGAACATTACGCCGATCTTCATCCGCAATTGGTTAATGAATATAACGGTGGTCTTGGACTTAGAAATAGCACCCGTTAGCTTGCGCAGAGCCTGGCTCATTAGCCGGGCCTGCAAGCCCATATGCGAGTCGCCCATGTCGCCCTCGATCTCCATACGCGGCACCAGAGCCGCCACAGAGTCGACAACCACGACATCAACGGCGTTCGACCGCACGAGCGTTTCAGTGATCTCCAGGGCCTGCTCGCCGGTGTCCGGCTGAGAAATAAGTAAGTCGTCGAGGTTTACGCCAATCTTCGCGGCATATTCAGGATCCAAAGCGTGCTCGGCGTCAACGAACGCAGCCAAGCCACCCTTCTTCTGGACTTGTGCCACAGAGTGCAAAGCCAATGTCGTCTTTCCGCTCGACTCCGGACCATAAATCTCAATAATCCGGCCCTTAGGTATGCCCCCGCCGAGCGCCAGGTCCAAGCCCAAACTTCCGGTCGACATCGTTTCAATATCAATCTTGTGGTGCTCGCCCAGCTTCATAATTGAGCCTGCCCCAAACTGCTTTTCGATTTGCGCGACGGCCAGTTCTACCGCTTTTTTGCGTTGGCCCTTCTCGCTTTTGTCTTCTTTTTCCACTGTCTCTGGCTTCTCCAGTAATGCATTTGTCATTTTAACTTCGTTCGCTCCTTTACGCTAATGTGTAATCAGCACTATAGCGAACAAACACCGAACATGTCAAGCCTTTAGAAAATCTGGTTTAATTCCTCGAGGTTTTCGATCTTAATAAACTCATTGTCGGTCGGATAGGCGCCGTGGTCGAACTGAATTAACTTGCTGAACCCGACCTTACTGGCTCCTTCCAGCGCCGAAGGCACGTCATCAATAAACGCCGATTCCTCAGCTGAAACTTTGGCCGCCTCCAAGGCTGCTTCGTAAATACCGGGCTGGGGTTTGTCGATGCTAATCTCCCGCGAAATAATTACCGGGTCGAAATACTCAAGCAACTTCAAATAAGTCAGCTCGCTGCCCCGCCGCGACGTCATGCCATTAGAAATAATTCCCAACTTGTATTTTTTCCGCAAATACGCCAGCGTCTCAATCGCGCCGTCGTTTAGTCGGTAATCCTTTTTCATCCAGGCATCTGTCATAAAATCGACCCGTTCTTTAGTCGTCTCAATCCCTAGCTGCTTCAAAATCTTGGCGTTGTGCTTGTCGGCCCAATGCTTCTCTTTCTCCAGCGTCTCGATATCGTTCCAGCCTTCAAAACCGGTTTCCTCGGCTAGCCTATGGCCAGCTTTGTAGTCTTCATAGTCTAACCCTAGGTACGCCGCAATCTTGCGTCTTGGATCTTCGTTGAGAGTAATGAGAACATTGCCGACGTCGAAGAAAATGATTTTGATCACCTAAATCTCGCCTCGTTCCTGTAGCTCATTTTGAATTTCTTTGATGTTTCCGAGAAATTCCCTCCGCACCGCTAAATCCACGTCGTCGATATAAGGCGATGGATAACTGCGGCTCAAAAATTTTCCTCTGCGCTCGCTGGTCGACCAGGCATACGACGAGTACTCGCCAGTATCTTTTTCGGTGAAGAAAGCGAACCCACCAAAGAGAGGGTCAATCTCACCCCGAACAGTTAACTCAATTTTAGAATATTTGCCTACATCCTCGAGCTCTAAATGTTTAGTAGGATATGTGACCTCGTCCCCTTCAGAAGTGTGCGCTGTTTCTTCGGTCGTTTCGGTCTCAGGGTGCTTAAAAACGATGCTTCTTGCCGTACTGAAGCTTTCGTCGAACAACCTATCCTTTTCAGCTTGTTCGGGATTACCGATCTCTTCTGGTGTTGTGCCACTGGTCTCGGACATAAGGACTACTGTATCACCGTGTCCTTCGCGAAGTCGAGGTCGCGTTTGGTCTCCCCCTGTTTACCGAGAGGGTCGAGCGTTTTTTCGGCCACAACCTTATTAGTAATAATTAATGCCGTCGAACCTGCGTTGCCGGTGGTTACCTTGATGTCGTCTTTGCCGGTAAAGGCTTGCGTCGTGCCGGCCAGCATCGTCCCGCGAAACACCTCTTGGCCATCCACCTCCACCACAATCAGCGTCGCTTTGTCCTTAATCTTCACGCCAACTGCGATCCCATTAAACTTCTTGGCCGGAACCAGCTTTTCTTTGCCTGCCACCGGCGGCAAATGCGCCAGGATGTTACGCGTCACAGTGGTGGATTTGCCCAGCTTGTTTTTGGCGGTAATTTGAATCGTGTTTAACCCGTCCGACAGCGCCAATTTGTCGCTGAACTTACCGTCGTTATCGGCCAAAATCGGCGAGTCGTTGATGAATATGTCGGTTCCCGGAGTCGCCTGCCCGCTGATGTCGACTACGCTGCCGGTAATCGCTTCGTCCGACACCGGCGAGCTGATCTCCAGCCTCGGCGCAGCCGCCAAAGCCGAGAACTGCCAGGCCAAATAACTGCCAATCAGCGCCACAACCACCACCGTAGCCGCGGCCACTGCCAGCTTTGGTGTCAAAGAAACCCTCGAAGACTTCACCGGCTTCGGCGCCGACCGCTCCGGTGTTTCCACCTCGCCCCGCTCGTGGCTATACTGCTTGGCCAGAGCCGGACCGTCTAATCCTAAATAGTTGGCGTAGGCTTGCACGAAGCCGCGAATGTAAACGTCGTTGGGAATTGAGTAATCATCCTCTTCCAACTTCGTCAGATACTTCCCACGAATCTTCGTCGCCAGTTCCACCTGCGACTGCCGCAGACCCTGCTTCTCCCGCTCCTTCCGCAGAACCTCCCCAACCTTCTCCGACTTTTTCTCTTTAGGCGTCATAAGGTCAGGATACAGGGGCTAGGATCTAGGATCTAGCTATTCTTAGATCTCGCCTCGATCCTGAAGTTCGTTTTCTACCTGTGTGATTAATGCCTGCAACTCCCTCCGTTCGGATATGTCCGTATCCCTTTTGTAGTTTTGGAGGTCATTGTCTTCTAGGTAAGTGATTTTGCGGTCTTCACTCCAACCATAATCGCGCGCTGGCAGGTCTTCTTTGGGTTCAAAAAAGATAGCGTTAAGCTTCCCTTCGGAATGAGCCGTATGCGATTCGGTTTTACGAGCTAGTATGGCACGGCCATAGCCAGCGACGTCAAGCAATGTGACATGCCTCGCCTCAACACCATGAGAACTTTCAATTCTAGCTTGGGGATGACTTAGAAGGATATTAGTTACCGTTCTCAATGTTGAATTATAAATTTTGTCTTTCTCGGCTTGTTCCGGGTCAGCAAGTTCTTCAGGTGTTGGTCCGGGACGTTCACGCATTATTTTTATTCCTCGATAGTAATATCTTCAACGCTCGCGGCTTCGTCGACGGAGCTGACTAGAACATCGCGGGGGCGGGCGCCGTCGGGCGGGCCTATTACTCCTCGTTCTTCGAGGATGTCGAGCAATCTGGCGGCACGGGCGTAGCCAACTCGTAATCGGCGTTGGAGTAGCGATGCCGAGGCCTTGCCGCTGCGAATAACCGTGTCGGCCGCTTCCTGGAACAAATCATCATCTCCGCTTGAGCCATCAAAATCGTGGCCGCGGCCTCCGGCACCCATATGCACCGGCTGTGTCAGCACCTCTTCGTTGTAACTCGGCTCCCGTTCCTTTTTAAGGTATTCAGTGACGGCCTTGATCTCTTTTTCGCTGATGAAAGTACTTTGAATCCGTTTCGGCTTAGGAGTCTCGGACGACATATATAGCATGTCACCACTGCCCAGCAGCTTCTCGGCGCCACCTTGGTCAATGATCACCCGCGAGTCGACTTGCTGGGCCACCGTAAACGCCAATCGGGCCGGCACGTTGGCTTTAATGAGTCCGGTAATGACGTTCACACTCGGTCTCTGAGTCGCCAGTACCAGGTGAATCCCGGTCGCGCGCGACATCTGCGCCAGCCGGACGATTGCTGACTCCACTTCCTGCGAAGCGACGTGCATCAGGTCCGCCAGCTCGTCGATTACGACTACGATATAGGGCATACCCTCATCCTTTTTGGCGGAGTTGTACTCTCCGATATTGCGTTTACCAACCTCGGCAAACAGCTTGTACCGGCGCTCCATCTCCATCACCGTCCACTTCAGCGCCGAGATACATTCCTTGGGTTCAACGATCACCGGCGACAGCAAGTGCGGGATGTTGTTGTACATCGTCAGCTCCACCCGCTTAGGGTCAACCAGGATAAGCTTTAGATCCGAAGGCGAGTTGCGGTAAAGCAAACTCATCAGGAAAGTATTGATCATAATCGACTTACCGGAACCCGTGGCACCGGCGATCAGCATATGAGGCATTTTGGCGAGGTCCGCGATCATCGGCTCTCCCGAAACGTCACGGCCGAGAACGAAAGTCAGCGGCGACTTTGAGGCCTTAAACTGATTCGAGCCTACCAGGTCCCGCATCCGCACCAAGGCCGGCTTTTTGTTGGGGATCTCAATGCCAACCGCGCTTTTGCCCGGAATCGGCGCCTCAATCCGCAGTGGATGCGCCGCTAGCGCCAGGCTCAAGTTGTGGTCGAGTTGCGTTATTTTGTTCAATTTTACGCCGCTCTCCGGCTTGATCGTATATTGAGTAACTGTTGGACCCACGTTGACTTCGCCGAGGCCAACTTCGATGCCGAAACTCTCCAAAGTTTTGTGGATAGTCGCGGCGTTTTCCTTGATATTACCAGCGTCCGGCTGGGTGGTAGTTTCTTCGAGTAAATCAAGCCCTGGCCCCTTCCAGTCTGGGTCGGCGCCGGCGGTCAGCGGCTCAAACTCTTGCTGCGCCGGAGGCTTCCCGCCCAGCGTTCCACGGATCGGTAATTTGGTTGAAAGTACGGCGCTCGCGGGGTCATTAATGGCAAACTCGTCCTCGTTCCCGCGCCGAAATAATTTCATTATCAGATGCCAAACGTCGCTTAATTTGGTGTTAGTGGCGACGATGAAGCTGATGAGTAAAACCGCGATCAGCAGAATGATCGAAGCGGTCTTGTTCGCCAGCCTGAGCAAGCCAAGACTAACCAGGTAGCCAATGACTCCGCCGCCAACGCCGTCTTTGGCGTGCTGCAGGGCGTTGTCGGAGTACGGCAGATGCATTAGACCGGCTAGAGCCACAACGATCAGGAAAAGTCCGATGTAGTTGTTGGCCCGCATCTGGTATTTCTTTGGCTGAAAGAGCAGCCACGCCAGCAGGAAAAACAGCAGCGGCAGAACGTATGCGACCCAGCCAACCAGTATCCTCAACCCCGTTAATGTCCAAGATAACAGCGAACCGCCGACCCCAAACATTGCCAGAATCAAAAGGAATGCGAGCGCCACAAGGACAATCGCTGTAATCTCGGCAACTAGTTCGGGATCCAGCTGCGGCCTAAGGCTGGGCAAATCCCTTTTTTGCTTGCGTTTCTTCCGTCGCGCCATAACCTATATTATACCTGTTAGCGTAAGCTCTTTATAGTTCTAATGTGCCAGGACAATCGTGCCAAGAATAATTATCGCGGCGGCCAGGACCTTGCGAGTAAGATGTTGGCGGGAGATATTTTCCTTGATGATATGAGGAAAAAAGATGGTAAGTATTGCGCCGAACCCAATTAGATAAATCGCTTGGACACTCATTACCGCCTGCACGATCGCCACCGGCACCAGCAACATGGCATAGCGCATGGCCGCAAGGCCGCTCAAGTTCAGCAGCTCGTTGGCCTCGCCCAGGCTTAGGGCTACGACTTTATGCTTTGACAGTAGATCCAAAAATCCCCGCCGAGCAGACCGGCTAAGGCAAAAGACCGTAATCGAAGCGATCAAACCAGCCGAAAATTCGTAGAACTGCGTGGGCACATACGACGATTCAACTGCTACGAACTTAAAGACAATGTTACTGAAGGCAATTGCAAGCGAAGCGACAGCCATCAACCAAAACACCCGGCGGTTAAACGTGGTCTTGCCGGAGGTTTTATCGAGGTTGATTGAGATGGAGCCTAGTAGAATCAGCCCTATCCCCGCCAGTTCGAGTAACGATAAGGACTCATGCAAAAAAATTAGCCCCAGGACGTAGTTCGCCACAATGATCATCTGGAATAGTGTTGCCACGACCGACGTTTCAGCGACCTTCAACGCCCGGTAATAGACATAAAAGGCGGCGGTTGTGAGTAGCCCGACCAATATGCCTCCGAGCGCGTTGCGTAAGCTGTAATGGGCTAGTTGATGGCGCGCGAACCAGCCAAAAACAATTAAAAGCGGGGTAACACAAAGGCCGGTCAAGATAGTTACCGGACCAGCAGAGTCTCCTTCCGCGATGCGCGACAACAAATACTTCTCGATGAAGTTTGTCGACGCAAACAGTAGCGGCGCGATTAAGGCTAAAGCAAACCACAGCATGCTTCCAATTCTAAGCCAAAACGCTATACTTATCCGCACGTTCGATCCGGAAGGACTTTGACAAGCGAGGAGGGTTAGATGCGTCTGTTCATTCACCGGCTGGTCAACGCACCAGAGCCGCCAAGAGGGATCTTCGACGAAGACAGCCAGAGTCCCGAATAGGAGGAAATAGTGGCAAAGGCGTGTGCGGAGCAATGCTGTCCCGGGAAGAGAATCTTCTCGACTCATGACGAGGCCCAGCGGCACAT
Source organism: uncultured Candidatus Saccharibacteria bacterium (assembly GCA_964547425.1). Classification (GTDB taxonomy): domain Bacteria; phylum Patescibacteriota; class Saccharimonadia; order UBA4664; family CAZJNH01; genus CAZJNH01. The sequence continues at coordinate 32,932 of CAZJNH010000005.1, forward strand.
CGGCCGAGTCCGAATGCAGATGGGATGGCGGCTGAGGGTTTACAAGTGCCCGAAGTGCAAGCATTTACACGTGAGCAGTTCGGAATCCAGAGGGAGGAATAAAGCCGGGACAAGGAGAAAACGATGAAGCCGGTTATCACTAGCTTGCCTCCCGAGTTATTTGAGGCCTGCCAGACTCTGGCCACAGTACTCGGGATCGAGGTTGGTGAATTGATGCTCGAGATCACTTGGGAGTTCATCGAAATGATCGAAGGCGACCTTGAGCTCCTGGGAAGACTGACCAACCACGACAGGTCAGTCAGGTTGGCCTTGAACTCGGCGGTAAGCCTGCGCAACCGCGAGCGTCAATTGAATGGCGCTAAACCGGCAAGCAAGCTGAGGGGAGGGCTGCGATGAAAAAGAAGCACCTGTGGCTCATCGGATTGTTGCTGCTCGCGGCGATAGTTCCCCTCTGGAAGCGCTGGTGGGGCACTCTGCCGAGTTTCGAGAACTGATGGATACATTCCCTTGGCCAATGATCGTCGAGAAGTTCTCCTCGGCGATCAAAGAGCCCAGCGCAAAGCAGCAGAAGCTGCGCGAGCTGGCCGACAAGACGCTCAAGTTCAACCCGGTCGATCCCGACAAACCGATCGGGGGATGAAATGGCGGTCATAATTGTTCCTGCGCTTAGTTCGGGACCTTCAAGGCCGATCAGGAAAACCAAGGAATTGGTCGAGGTTGTCCAGAACGGTCGGTTCTACGAACGTAACGCCAAAGAGGTTTGGCCGTCGTCGATCAAAGCTCAGCCTGCATTGGCTGAGCTGTTCCGAAATAGAGAGTGGCATTAAAAGCCCGGGCGCGCATCGATGATGCGCCCGGGCTTTTCTTATATTTCGATGACGACGGGGACGATCATCGGGGAACGTTTGGTTTGCTTGTAGAGGAAGTCGCTCAAATCGTCGCGGAGGCGTAGTTTAAACCGGTTCCAGTCGTTGGGTTTGTTGGGGCTGGCCTGGCGCTTAGCAAAAGCCTGGCGCACTTCGGCGCGGGCTTTGGCGATCAACTCCTCGTTTTCCTTCATATAGATGAAGCCGCGGGAGATGACATCAGGGCTCGTAATCATCCGGCCCGTCTTTTTCTCAACGGTCGCAACGACTACGAATATGCCATCCTTAGCCATCGCCAGCCGGTCGCGAAGGACGATGCCTTCCACGTCACCTACTCCCGAACCATCGATCATAATCATCCCGGCCTTCACACTTTCGCCTTTTTTAGCGACACCGGGCTGGGCAAGCTCCAAGACATTGCCATTATCCAAGACGAATACATTTTTTAATTCAATGCCATTTTTAGTCGCCAGTTCGGCGTGGCGCATCAGGTGATGGAACTCGCCGTGGATCGGCACAAAGTACTTCGGATGGATCAGCTTAATCAGCTCTGCCAGATCATCCCGGCTAGCGTGGCCAGAAACGTGCAAAGGGCCGCAGTCGTCCAGCTGTCGGTGGATGTGCTGGAAGACCTTGGAACCTTCGCGCAGCAAGCCATCGACCGTATGGACCACCGAAACTTCATTTCCGGGGATCACACTCGAACTCATAATCACGCTGTCGCCCGGCTTAATCTTGATAAACGGATGGTCACCGGTCGCCATTTTGTTTAAGACGGAGTTGATTTCACCCTGGTGTCCGGTGCACATCACAGCCACCGTCTTGTCGGGCATCTTGGCCATATCCTGCAATCTAATGATTAGCCCGGCCGGGATGCGAAGGTAGCCGAGTTTGACCGCCAGCTCGACGTTGGCCAGCATTGAGCGGCCAGCGAAGGCCAGCTTGCGGTTGGTCATCTCGCACGCCTTAATTACTCCCTGCATCCGGTGGATGTTACTGGAAATAGCCGACACAATAATCCGGCCTTTAATGCGCTTAAACAGCTCCTCAAAGCTCGGTTCAACGACCTTCTCGCTCGGGGTCCGGCCGAGCTGTTCACAGTTGGTACTGTCGCTCATGAGCAGCAGTACGCCTTGCTTGTCGGCAATCTCTTGCAGCCGAGGGAGGTCCATTAATTTCCCATCGATCGGCGTACGGTCGAGCCGCCAGTCGCCGGTGTGGACGATCACTCCGACAGGAGTTTCGATTACCACGGCACAGGCGTCCGGAATCGAGTGGGTTACCCTGACCAGTTCAATCTTGAAGACGCCCAGCTGAATTTTTTCGTGTTTATCGGGGTCGATTACCCGCATCACCGGCTGAGTTTTGAGCCGAAATTCGACCAGTTTTTTCTCGATCATACCGGCGGTAAAGCGCGACAAATATAAAGGGGCCTGGACTTTCGGCAAGACGTAAGGTATGGCGCCAATGTGGTCTTCGTGAGCGTGGGTAATGATGTAGGCTTTGACCTTGTGCTTGTTCTGCTCGAGGTAGGTAATGTCGGGAATGACGTAGTCGATCCCCGGCTGGGAGTCGTTGGGGAAGGCAAAGCCGGCGTCGACCACAATAATGTCGTCACCGTATTCGATTGCCATCATATTTTTGCCGACCTCGCCCAAGCCGCCGAGCGGAATTACGCGGACAGTCGGAACACGGTTGGCCACGTTGGCCTGCCTCGGTTGAGGCTGGGGATTTTGATTTGGTTTTGGAGCTGCATTTTGCCCCTGGGGCTGCGGTTTAACCGCAGTTGTTGGATTCATAAATTAGTTAATATTTCCTTTCTTAAATTTCTAGTTTCATATTCTTAATTGGTTTTGATTCAGGTTTCATCTCATTGATTTGCTTAAGGATCGCCGGAATCTTGGAGAAGTCGGAGATCAAAGTCTGCTTCATCGATCCGTTATAAAGAGCCGCAGCAGGGTGAAATAAAGGGAGATAAACTCTACCGTTTTTTTTCATCGGGTGACCGTGCACTTCGCTAATCCGTTTGTCTGGCAGAAACACGCTCATAGCGTGGCGGCCAAGGAAGACGGTCAGCTTCGGTTGGATAATGTCGAGTTGCTGCATTAAGTACGGCATAAACGCCTCGCGCTCCTCCGGCTCAGGATCCCGGTTGTTCGGCGGGCGGTACTTCACAATGTTGGTGATGTAAACTTGCTCGCGTTTGAGACCGATTGTGCCCAGCATTTCGTTCAGAAACTTGCCGGCCGCTCCCACAAACGGCTTGCCCTGCTCGTCTTCTTGCTTGCCCGGAGCCTCACCTATAAAGACGATCTCGGCATCTGGCGACCCATCGGCGAAGACCAGTTGCGTCGCGCCGTCACGCAGCTGCGGACAGACGTTGTCCTTCTTGATCTGCTCTTCGACCGCGGCCAAAGCCGCAGCCTTATCTTCACTACTCATTTCGGGCAAAGCCAGGCCTTCGATTTCGCTCAGGCTAGGCTTTGATCAAAATTACTGGTCGACGGCTTTTTTGGAGAGCTTGAGACGTCCTTGGGGATCAATCTCGGTTAACTTAACCTTTATGATATCACCTTCCTTCAGCTCATCCTCAACTTTCTCAACCCGGTGGTCGGCGATCTGTGAGATGTGTAAGAGGCCGTCTTTGCCCGGCATAATCTCTACGAACGCGCCAAAGTCTTTGATCGAAACGACTTTGCCTTCGTAGATCCGGCCGATCTCGGGGTCTTCGGTCAGACCCTTGATCCATTCAATCGCCTTTTCGGCGGCGGGCTGGTCATTTGATGCAATCATCACGAGTCCGTTGTCCTCGATGTCGATCTCGACTCCGGTTTCGGCGATGATCTTATTGATCATTTCGCCGCCTTTGCCGATAACCACTTTGATCTTGTCGGGGCTAATCATCAGCTTGTGGATCTGCGGCGCGAATTTGGACAGTTCGGCCCGCGGCTTGTCGAGCGCTGCCATCATCTTACCCATAATGTGAGCCCGGCCTTCCTTAGCTTGAGCTAGCGCATGGCGCATAATCTCGGGCGTAATGCCTTTAACTTTAATGTCCATCTGCAGGGCGGTAATACCGTCGTCGGTCCCGGCCACCTTAAAGTCCATGTCACCGGCAAAGTCCTCGGCTCCGGCGATGTCGGACAGGATCACAAACTGGTCACCATCGGTCATCAGTCCCATAGCGATTCCGGCCACCGGCTTTACCAGCGGCACTCCGGCGTCCATTAGTGAAAGGGTTGAACCGCAAACACTGGCCATGCTGGTCGAACCGTTTGAGGCCAAAGCCTCCGACACGGTGCGAATAGTGTAAGGAAACTCCTCGACATCGGGAATCATCGGCTCTAACGCCCGCTCGGCCAAGGCTCCGTGGCCAATTTCGCGGCGGCCCGGGCTACGCATTGGGCGCACTTCGCCGGTCGAGTATGGCGGGAAGTTGTAGTGGTGCAAATAGCGTTTGGTAGTGTCCTCTTCCATAGTGTCGATCAACTGGGCGAAACTCGTTGACGCCAAGGTCGTAATGTTCAGGATCTGCGTAGTGCCTCGAGTAAACAGCGCCGAACCGTGGGTCCGGGGCAAAACTCCGACTTCGCAGGTAATCGGGCGAATCTCGGTGGTCTTGCGGTTGTCCGGCCGGTGGCCTTCGGAGAGAATCGCCCGGCGGATTTCTTTGTCGATAGCTTTGTCGAAAGCCACTTTAATCTGGTCGATCGCGTGATCACCTTCGAATTTGGCGATGACTTCTTTGGCTAGATTCCCCAGTGTGTCGTGGCGGGTGTACTGGTTCTCGTGGCGAACGGCGGCGCCCAGCTTGTCTTTGAGGTAATCGTCGACTTGCTTGGCTAGGCTCTCATCAACCTTATAAAGCTCAAATTCCTTCTCTTTGACGCCTAGTTCCTTGCGCATCTGCTCCTGCAGCTCGATCACCGGTTGGATGGTCTTGTGCGCCAGCTCAATAGCCTTAATCATGGTCTCTTCATCGACTTCGCTGGCCCCGGCTTCGACCATCATAATGGCGTCCTTAGTGCCGGCAACGGTCAGGTCGAGTTGGCTGTTTTCCAGCTGTTCGGTGGTTGGGAACGGCACGAGCTCGCCGTTAACCAGTCCGACCCGGATGCCGGCAACCGGGCCTTCAAAGGGCGCGCCGGACAGGTTTAGAGCCGCCGAAATGGCGGTGATGGCAATGATGTCAGGTGAGTGGATTAAGTCGGCCGACAACACCGTCGCCACGCCCTGAACATCGTTGCGGTAGCCTTTGGGAAACAATGGCCGGATCGGCCGGTCGATTAAGCGCGCCGATAGCGTTGCGTGCTCGCTGGCACGGCCTTCTCTTTTAATAAAGCGCGAGCCGGAGATTTTGCCGGCGGCGTACATCCGCTCTTCGTAATCAATCAAAAGCGGGAAAAAGTCGATGCCTTCGCGCGGCTGGTTAGCCACCACAACGGTGCCCAAAACCACCGTATCGCCATAGCGGACGGTCACGGCGGCGTCGGCCAAAAAGGCCATTTTGCCCGTTTCGATTGTTAGTTTGCGTCCCGCGAATTCGGTTTCGAATCGCTTAATATTGTCCGCGTCGTGCGGACCAATCAGGTTTTCCATTTACTCCTTTAATTTTGGTGAGTAAGTTTCAGGGTCCAGACCCGCCTCGGCGGATCAAAACTCTGCCACTTACTAACCTCTAATTATTTAATGTGCTTAGCGCCGAAGATCGAGCTTTTTGAGGATCGCCGTGTAGCGCTTGATGTCGGTCTTTTGCAGATACTCGAGCAGACTGCGCCGTTTGCCGACCATTTTGACCAAGCCGCGGCGGCTGTGCTCATCCTTTTTGTGGGTCTTCAAGTGCTTGGTCAGTTCTTTGATTTTCTCGGTGAAAATCGCGACCTGAACCTCCGGTGAACCGGTGTCTTTCTTGTGGGTCGCAACCCCGCTGATTACTTTGGATTTTTCGGCGGTTTTTAGCATCGCAATGGGTAATTCTACCAGTTCCGCTCTCACGTTTCAACCATTAGGGTTAACTTGATAATTGCGTTTGCGGGAGTCGGCCAAGTGCCGACCCCCGCTGTGTTCCTCAGTCCGTCATGAGGCGATCCTCAGTTAATGCGAACAACCATAGCATCTTCGCATGACGCGGAGAGGTTACGAGAAGTCGCGCTTCCTCCGCCGAGATGCCAGCGAGACGGATCATCTCTAGCAAGCGGCGAGGTGTAGGAACGGAACTTCTGTGAGGCGTTGAGGCATCGAGCGCCGACTGAATACGATCTAGGTCATCGGCCGAGAGATCGTCGTCGAGGGCGCGCTCGAGCAGTTCAATAGCGGTCACTGTCTTTCCTTTCGTTTCACGGAAATGAACAGGGTCGCTTTAATAGGAGGTGTGTCTGACAATGTGGTCAGTATTACACGCAAAACTCCTCACTTGAGGGGACATTTGAAAGAGCGTAGAGCGTAATTAGTTTACACTATTTATGCTTATCTGTCAATAGCTGTTATGGTTACCTTTCGTCCTTTTGGACTCATCAGAGTGAACACGCATTCACTGAGGTTGCCCGGTTTAACCCCCGGGCTGGGCTTTCAGTCGAATACGAAACCAATTCGTTCGTAATCTTGCTTTCGTGAGTAAGGCGCGCCCAGTAGGATGCGCACTTCTTCCCAAAAGTGATGGACGCTCTGCACCGTAAAGAGCTCTGTGCCTGGAGCGGGCTGGATGGCTTCACCCACAACAGGCAAACGCTCCCAGGGGTGATCTTCCAGAACGAGTTCGCCCCAGCCGACCTCACAATCGATGTACAAGACCAGTTTCATTTTCCCCACCTCCTAGCCTTCTCTGTCGAGCTGGATCCGACAGTGGATCAAGACGTCGTGTCCGTTCACGATATCCGGACAACTTGGTTTGCCGTGGAAGGTCCCCGAACGTTCGTGGGTTGTGCCATCCGGACGCTGGTAAACACCCAGGAAGCTGCCGGTCTTTACCCAAGTGGTAGACGCAGGCTGGATCGGCACTGGACTAGGAGTCGGTACCTCCCGGTGCGAAGCCGCGCCGCCAAGGCCGATGATGGCGAATCCGCCGGCAAAAGCGGCGATCGCCACCCATACCGCGATCTTGCGCAACTGCTTTTTTCTGCGGTAACGCATCCCATCCTCCTGCGTTTGAATATGTCGAAGAGCTCACGAGATCTTACATTAAAACTGCTTATCTGTCAATACCTGTTATGGTTCGTGATAGGATTAGATTTATGCATTGGCAGGACATTGTATTGGCAGCTGGATCGTTCGTTTTTGCCGTGGCCTTAATTCCTACAGTATTAAGCAAAGAGAAGCCGCCACTATCGACCAGCCTGCTGACCGGCATAACCTTGCTGGTATTTGCGGTCGTCTACGCCACTCTCTCATTATGGCTATCCTTCTTCAGCACCTGTATAACGGCCGCGCTTTGGCTGACGATCGCGGCTCAAAGACTGATTAAAGTCTGATTTATTTGTTCGGCGGAGGTATCGAGATCAACCGCATCCACGAGCTTAAAGTCACCGATTTCGGCTCGAGCGAGTTTCGATAAATATGCGCCTGCGCCGAGTTTTTGGCCAATATCTTGCGCTAAAGATCGTATGTAAGTGCCGCTTGAAACCTTGGCGGTAAAAGTGATCAGCGGATAGCGGTAATCGTTTAGTTTGGTGCTATGAATAGTTACTTTTCTCGAAGGGATTTCAACTTCTTGGCCTTTGCGGGCCAGTTTATAGGCCCGCTGGCCACCGACTTTGATGGCCGAAAATTGGGGCGGAGTTTGGTCTTGTTGACCAACAAATGAGTTCAATACGGTTTCGACTTTTTTGGCCGTCGGGACATCATTATTTATTTTGTTCAATTCGCCCTCGGCATCGCCGGTAGTGGACTCAAAACCTAACGTCAGTTCGGCCTCATAAACTTTATCGAGTATGGAATAATTGCTGGCGGCCTTCGTCGCTGACCCGAATAACATTATCATCAAACCGGTCGCGAGAGGATCCAATGTCCCCGCATGCCCTATCTTCTTGAACCCGGTGATACGCCGAAGCTTGCGGATCACATCAAAAGACGAGATCCCCTTGGGCTTATTCACCAGTAGAATTCCATTCATAAAGTAACTCTACTGGTCAAACTCTAAGATTCAAACTCTAAGTCCTAAGTAAGTTTCAGGATTAAAGTCTTAAGTCTTTGAACTTTAATCTTACTTAGAGTTTAGAACTTAGTTCTTAGAGTTTACGGCTCCAGGAAGCTGGCGAGTCCAGACTTGATGTGGTCAGGGAGCTCGAACTCAATTCTAGCTTCAGATTCCAGATCTTCGGCGGGTCCTTCGGCTTCCACTCTCGGTTGGGCTATTACCTCTGGCCGCTCTTCCATCTTCTCGGTGGGTTGAGGTTTGTCTTCAGACTTCGGCGGCTCAGCCTTCTCTGCCTTCTCGGCGCTGGCTTCTGGCAGCTGTTCTTTCTTCTGAGGCTCTGGATTCTTCAACTCGGCCAACTTCTTCAGCTCCTGCTGATTCTTCTCAGCTTGCTGCTGATGATCAGTGGCTGGTTCATGATGCCCAAACAATCCTTTGACTACCTTTGGCTGGTCAGCACCCGCGGCTATTAACTGCGCTGAGAGAGTCAAAGATTTAGCCGTAGTGTGAGGGGCGGTGAAACGATCCGTTGATGCATACAGGCCGGCTAGCAGGGTTGTCGCGATCTCCTCATCCAGGCTAACCTGCAAAGATTCCGCCAACGCGGCTAGAATCTCGCACAAACTGGCGGCCTGGCCATCGATTAAGTTAACCGCCGCGAAGTTCTCGTTTGAGCGATGGAAATCGATGTTAATCATCGGCACCTTGGCCGTGAATTCAGGGTGAGCCGAGATAACCTTGTCGATCCGGTCGCGGGCAGGAACACCCAAAACGATGGCCAGGTCGTAGTTGTACTGCCCATGGTCAAACGTGACGTCGCCTTTATCAAAGCTGCCCGAGAACGGAGTAATAAATAAGTTCAGTTTGCCGTCTTCAATGGTGTAGCGCAGTTTGTCGATCTCGGCTTTAGATAAGCCCAACCGAATAATGAAGTCCCTCGAACCGCCTAGCTGCTTCTCGAGCTGATCCAGGGCGAGGAAGTTCAGTTTGTGGGGCAGTTGGTCGGAGATGACCGCGTTCACCCGCTTGCCCAGCTTGCGCAAAATCAACATCATCGCCAAAACCGCCGCGGCTTGGTCGGGCGTTGGCCGGTGGCCGGCGGTAACTAGAATCGTCTCGGCCTGTTTTATGGCTTCGGACGCTTGCTGTTTGGGATTTACGGTTTGTTCCATCTGGCTTCCTCGAAAAATACGATGGTCAAGAGTATCAAAAAACCGCCTTTGAGTCAACCATAAAAGAAATCCCGCACCCTTCTTACGAAAGGTGCGGGACTTGAGCCCCTCCCCTAGACGGGCTCAACCACGGGCCGCCGGTCCGGTCTGGACAGATAGCCGCCCTTTGGTTTCTGTATCAGGCCGAGGTAACGACGCAGATCGCGCCTGTCCTGTTCAGTAACTCCGCCCCGGATGCCGTACTCCTCGTCGATGCCTTCCCACAAACAGTCCAGGCTGACATCACACGTTCGGCAAACCGCCTTCGCGGCCGCTATCTGCAAGAGCGCCGGCCCGGTAGTTCCGGATGGGAAGAACAGCTCCACATCCATCGTCTTGCACAGGCCCCGGCTCCAAACACTGCCCGACACACAGGATTCCTGCAGTTCCTGCTCGGTTGTCGCCACTGCACCCCTCTCGGTTCGTGCCTCCCCACTACCGTTTGGCTGGAAAATAATACTCCCAACTCGCTTTGTTGTCCAGATACTCCTTTACAAAGCCCCTTCTGTAAGATAGACTTTTCGAGTTATGCCGATCATCAAATCAGCAATTAAGCGCGCGAAGCAGTCAGAAGTCCACCGCTTGCGCAACCTCAAAGTCAAAACCGCCATCAAAAAAGATATGCGGGCGGTTCTTGACGATGCCGCGGCCAAGGACGTCAATGCCAAATTAAGCGCCGCTTTCTCGAAGATCGACAAAGCCGTCAAAACCGGCCTGATCCACAAAAACACCGCTGCCCGCCGCAAATCCAGGCTGGCTCGAACCGTCAATCTATCCGCCAAAGCCAAGCCGGCGGCCAAAGCTACTGCTCCAACGAAGACTGCACCCGCCAAAAAGGCGGAATAATGGCTGATCGGGAGGGTCCGGTCAGGGAAATGATCGAACTGACCGAACAGTTGGAGCGGCATCTTAAACTGCTACGTGATTACGCCGCTTCCCCGGGTGACTTGTGGCTGGCGCGCGGCGAACTCGCGAAGGCTAACGCCGCGCTGGCTGAAGCCGCCAAGCTTCTTAATGAAATTGAATCTATCGATTAACCAGCTGGCAAACGCGATAAATTAACCGCTCAACCAGCACCTCGGCCTCACCCAGGCCGCTTTTTATTTCGTACTCAGTTTCCAGAGACAGCAGGAAAGCCTTCTTGAGAGTTTCCTCCGAGAATTCACCGCGCTTGGCCATGGCTTTACCGGCCACAAACGGCGACATCCCGGCCTTTTGGGCCAGTTCGTCCGGCGTGATAGTCCCCGCGGTTTTGGCCAGCAATAAGTTACGCAGCTGCCAAGTGACCATTGTTAAAACGTAATGGGCATTCATCTGCTGCTCCAGCAGGTTTCGGTAATCGCTTAAAGCCTGCTTCAGCCGGCCGGCCGACATCGCCTCCACCAGATCAAAAATAGTCTGGCTGGGGCTTTCAACCACCAACTCCTCAACCTCTTTGAGACCAATCGTCTCGCCAAAGTTAGCCAGCTTCTGGATCTCGTTGTGGAGCCGCCACTGGTCATCCCCCGTGATATCAATAAGCTTTTTGACCGCCGGCTGATCCGCCTTACTGCCCAGCCTTTCAAACTCCCGCTTAGTCCAAGCCTCGAGCTTCGGCGGTATCAGGTTGTCAAACTTCACGGTCTGAGCTTTCTTCGATAATTGCTTGAAGTACGAGGTTCGCTGATCAACCGCGTCGTCATAGAAGACAGCCACCGTAGTGTCTGGGATCTGGTCAATTAATTTACTCATATTCTCGGCCGCGGCTTTGTTTTGACCAAGATTCTCGATCACCACCAGCCGGCTGTTGGCCAAAAACGGTACCGAAGTCAGGCTCGCTAGCAGGGTTTGATCGTTGGTTTCGACACCATTTATCCGCTCAAGCCCCATATCGCCACCGGATTGTTTGACATAAGCATGTGTCATTTCGCGAATCTTCTGCCGCGCCGCGAAGCTGTTTGGCCCGTAGAAAAAGAAAATCATTTCGGCGCCTTCTGGCACTTTGGGCAGAAATGGGTGCCGCGGCCGGCTACTCGAATCTTTTTGACCTCGGTGCCGCAAACTGGGCAGGGCTGGCCTTGGCGACGGAAGACGCGCGCAAGATCCAAGTAATCTCCTTTGCCACCCATATGATTAACGTAATTCCTCACGCTCGACCCGCCATGCTTAATTCCAAGTGTGATTATATCTTTGATGGCCTGGTGCAACCGCTTGATCTCAGCCGGGGTAAGTGATCCTGCTAACCGTAAGGGATGAATCTTAGCCAAGTGCAGGCTCTCATCGGCGTAGATATTACCGACGCCTGAAACCGTTGATTGGTCGAGAATAACAGGTTTGATTGGCGATTTCGGACGGCGTTTGATGACTTTCGTGAAGCTATCAAGCGTGAAGTCTTTCGATAATGGCTCGGGACCTAATCTGGAAATCAACGGGTCGCGATCTACCATTGATGATTCCACCAGCTTGATCCAGCCAAACTTGCGTTGGTCGTTAAAGAACAGTTTGTCGCCGGTTTTGAACTCAAAAATTACCCGGGTCGATTTGTCCGGCAACTCGTCAACCATCGATGGCGACGGATGGCCTCCAACCTTACGGACATTTGACACTTGACCCTTAACCTCTGACTTGTGATCCCAGACCAATTGGCCGGTCATTTTGAGATGCACCAGAAGAGAATGGGAGCCAGAAAGATTAATGACTAAGACTTTGGCGCGGCGTTCGATACCATCGAACTTCGCGCCGATAACAAGCTTTTTTATCTCTTCGGCGGATGAGTGAAAAGACTTGGCCCAGTCGATTTTTACGCCAGAAATCGTCTGGCCAACCAGGCCTTGCTCAAGCCCGCGCTTAATTGTCTCCACTTCGGGTAATTCTGGCATGCAGCCATTATCCTATCTGAAAGTTTGTTTGACAAAGCTCAGATAGCATCAGATAGTATTGAAAGCATTACCGTTTCGAGGAAGATGAATGAGGGGTCCAAACAGCGTGAGGGAATTTATCAGCCAGAAAAAGCAGGCCTATCTGGCCTTGTCGCAGGAAAACAAATTCTTCCAGCCCGGCCTGCTCGTGGTGGTAGCTCTGTTGGCGATTGTCGGTATCTACTTAATCTTCCGATCCTTTGCTGCCACCGTCCAAACTCTAACTTTTGGACCCATAGCCGACGCCACGGTCGCGAACAAAACCGCAGCTAGTACTAACTACGGAGCCAATACAACTTTGGTGGCGGTGGCTGGGTCAGCTACCACCAGCCGTAAGGATTTCTTACTGAAGTTCACGGTCAGTGGAATCTCTGGCAAGAAAATTGATTCGATCAAAGTTAAGTTATACGCCACCAACGGTTCGGCCTCCGGGGGCAAAATCTATGGTACCGCTAATACGGTAATTAACTCAGATAATTCCGTCTCCGCTTTGCCCGACTGGAACGATGGTTCGGTTAATTGGAACACCGCTTACAAAACCGCCAACCCACCCCTTTTAGACTCAATTGGCACAGTCTCAGCTGGTCATTGGTACAACTTTAATGTCACCGCCGCGGTCAAAGGTGATGGCACCTATACTTTTCGGGTAGCCAACGGCTCCGCTAATAACGTTACTTACGGCTCTAAAGAATCCGCCACCCCGCCGCAACTGGTTGCCACCGTTGAGCAACCAGCTGACTCCACTCCCCCAAGTGCTCCGACCAACCTTACAGCCGAAGTAAGAAGCGGCTCAATTACCGACCTATTTTGGACGCCCAGTATGGACAACGTTGGCGTGGTTAATTACTACGCTTATACCTCAGATGGCACTATAGCTGGCGCCACATCTAACGAAGCGGCTGGTAGCACTTGGGTACACGTAGGTACAAAACCTGCCACTCAGTACAGCTACTACGTCAAGGCTGTCGACGCGTCAGGCAACCTCTCTGCTCCCTCAAACACCGTTACTATCACTAGCAACCCGATCGACACCACCGACCGCACCTGTGCCATGCCGGAAGGGTTCCAAATTGAAATCAACACGGCTGGTGGCTATACCTGCGACTCCATCTACTCAATGCTAAAAGAAAATGCCTACCCAAACGATTTCGCCAAAGTCACCGCCCACTTCAAAATAATGGTGCAAGACGTCTACCCGTCTTCGGTCACGGCGCATTCTAACACCGTCAACGGAACCACGTGGTATAGCGCAACGATGTACCTAAATGGAGTTGGAAGCTCGTTTAGTGTTGACCCCGACGGCATTTTGGCTCACGAGTACGGCCATGTCTGGACGCTTTACGGGTGGAATATGCTCCATAACGATGACTGGACCTTGTACAACAATATTCGCTGGGATGCCGACGATGGGTCGAGTATTATTGCCCAAAACCCTCTGCTACACAAATCGTATGAGTGGGACCAAGCCGAAATGATAGCAGAGGATTACCGATTACTGTTTGGGGGCCCAGCCGCTAAATATTTTAGACACATCAACCCCGATATCGCTGATCCAAGGCTTCAGCCCGGCCTCAAAGATTGGCTACTCCACACCTGGGCTAATGAATAAAATGAAAGCGTTCATCAATCAGAAAAAACAAGCTTTTCACGCACTTGGCCAGCAGAACAAATTCCTCCAACCGGGTCTGCTCGTGGTTGTGGCTCTTTTGGCTGTTGTCGGCATTTACCTTATCTTCCGCTCGTTTGCCGCTACCGTTCAAACCTTAACTTTTACACCTACGGCAGACGCAACGGTCGCGAACAAAGGTGCCGCAAATACTAATTATGGTACCAATCCAACCCTCATAGCGGTCGCCGGTACTAGCACCACGGCCCGCAAGGATTTTTTGCTCAAGTTCACCGTCTCAGGAATCTCCGGGAAGAAAATCGATTCGATCAAGCTTAAGCTCTACGCTACTAACGGGTCAGGCTCGGGTGGCAAAATCTATGCCGCCAATAATACAGTCATTAGCTCAGATAACTCCACTTCGACGCTGCCGGATTGGACGGATGGTTCTGTGAATTGGAACAACGCCTACAAGATCGTTAACCCGCCAGTATTAGCTTCAGTTGGCTCGGTCTCCGCAGGGCACTGGTACTCCTTTGACGTTACTGCCGCGGTTAAAGTTGACGGTACTTACACATTCCGAGTGGCCTCAAGTTCGACCAACAACGTGGCTTACGGCTCAAAAGAGTCAGCGTACGCTCCTCAAATAGTAGCCACCGTCGAACCTCCTGCCGACACGATAGCTCCGACAGCACCAAGTGGGCTTAAGGGCTTTACGGTTGACTCGACCCGGGCAGATCTAAGCTGGACACCAAGCAGTGATGATCAAGGGGTTGTTGGGTATTATGTTTACGCTAACGGAGTTAAGGTCGACGAAACCCACTTCACCCAATTAATACCAGCCATAATGGCGGAGAACTTAAGACCTTCCACCCTGAATAGCATTTACGTTAAGGCCGTAGACGCAGCTGGCAACCTGTCTCCGTCCTCCAATACCATTACTCTAACCACCAATCCACCAGGGCCAACCATAGTTACATGCCCTACGACGGCGGAAGGAGTAAAGATAAGTATCAACTCAGCTTCCAGCTTTAGTTGCGCCTCCATCAACAACATCCTAAAAGCCAACGCGTACCCGGGAGACTTTGCTAAGATCGCGCCCCTTTTGACGATTAACGTGCAGGATACCATTCCGACGCAAGTAGCACCCTCCTTATCTAGTGAAAATGGCGTCTTTACGGCCTTCACGGCCATTCTTTACTTTAAAGGGGTAAATTCAACTGCTTCAATCGTCCCAGATCGCCAGCTAAGCCATGAGTACGGCCATGTGTGGAATTTCTACCACGACTACATCGACCACAACGGGGATCTTCGCCTCAATAGGGAAAATTCAATATACGATAAAACCCGCTGGGACATTGAGGATGGGGCCCTAACCATTAGTCAGAATCCATTGTTAAACCACTCCTACGAATGGCAAGACCAGGAAATCATTGCCGAGGACTACCGCCTACAATTCGGTTCGCTTCTAGGCATTGCCGAAGGTACTCAGATCAACCCCGACATCCCTGATCCCCGGAGTCAGCCTGGCCTGCGCGACTGGTTCCTCAACACCTGGGCCGTTAAACAGCCTTAGAATTCTTGTTTGGAGTACCAGTGCTCTTCGTTCACGAACTTGCTGCGCTTACCTTCGATCATCGCCAGCTCTGTTTCGAAACTGGCAAACCTCTTTTTCAGTTTGCGCGCCTGGTCGATGCTCATCCATTTGTTGCGCCCGCCTTCAAACTTCTCGATCAGTTTGCCTTTCACGTTTGTACAGTGGACCACGAAAAACATTTTGTCTTCCATATTCTCGCCGGTTTCTTTGAGATAGGTGTGCTCGTGATAAAGTCCGGTCGTTTTGAAATCCGCTTCGAGCCCAGTTTCTTCCATCAGTTCCCGGCCGGCTGTGAGAGTTAGGGTCTCGCCCCACCGCACTTTGCCGGTCGGAAAGCCCCAATAACCGAAGTAGGGATTCTTCAAACGTTCCTGGAATAACAGCTGGCGCTGGCCCCGAAATTCCCGTTCAATCGCCAATAGCACCGCAACCTTAGGCTGGCGCTCAATGGTCTTGGAGTCGGTGTCGAGCTTGTTGGCGTACTCTTTGCCTTTTGGGCTTAACCGGTACTTCCCGCGGGAGACTTTTTCGACCAGACCGTAGTCTACCAACCGGGCGATGTGGAAGCTAAAGTGGTCACTAGACAGCCCGGTCGGCTTTTGGAGTTCCGAATATCCGGCGTGAGGCAAAAACAACAGTTCCCGCAGAATGCTGGTTTGGGCGGCATGGATCTTTACCTCGAGACTCATGCGCCAATCTTAACCTAAGCGGACAATAAATCTAGTAAAGTCGACTTTACTATTTCGGCATCACTCGGTTTTGTGAAGTGCCCGTGCCCATCAACTTCGATCTTTTTCGCGCCGATCTTTTCCGCGACCGCCCGAGCCGATTCTGGCGAAACCACATCGTCATCTTTCGACAGCAAGACCGTCACTTTTTCCTTCCAGCGCTTAACCCTCTCAACGTCTATCAACCGCTGCCATTTGTTGTCCGATTTCTTGTGCGGGATGTCGGGCGGAGCGATTAATAACACTCCGTCGATATTTTTAGCGTTCGACTTCTCAAGATAAAAGATCACGGCCCGCGTCCCCAAACTGTGGCCAACCAGAAAAACCGGCTGGTCCGCCGATTCCACTTCTCGTTTGATTATTTCGATCCACTCCTCAGCTGGCGGATGCTTGTGCCCCGGCATCGCTGGAATTATCACTTCATGGCCGAGCTTCTCTAACTCCTCCCGAATCTGCGGATACCAATCCGCCTCCGGCTTCGACATATACCCATGAATAAAAACAAATTTCATTTTGGATAAATTAAATCGATCGCTATTTGCATTGAGGGTACGTACTTTCCCGGATTTTGGGCAACATCTTTGATAAGCTCTTCTTTCGGTACCCAAGCGACCTTTTCAACTTCATCTTCCTGAAGGCGAAATTCCGACTCCG
Organism: uncultured Candidatus Saccharibacteria bacterium; assembly: GCA_964547425.1. Taxonomy (GTDB): domain Bacteria; phylum Patescibacteriota; class Saccharimonadia; order UBA4664; family CAZJNH01; genus CAZJNH01. Next base: position 49,623 of record CAZJNH010000005.1, read on the forward strand.
GCCGGTCAAGCTTCGCGGTAAACAACTGAATCCATTGTTTGCGTGGCCCCACAGACATAAGTTTTGGACCTAACACAAACTTCACTCCACTAAGCCCAATTTCTTCTTCGGCCTCTTTATAAATGTTGGATTCATAGGTCTCATCATGCTCAACCGTTCCGGCCACGGCGGGTCCCCATTTGTTTGGCTCCTTAGCCTTGGTATGGTGACGCTGGGCTATCAGGACATCGCCCTTCGAGTTAGTTAGCCAAAGCGCGGAGCAGCGGAAAATATCGATGCCTTCTCTGATCTTTCGCCGATCTAAACTTCCAATCACTTTGTCCTGATCATCAACGATTAGCACCTTCGGCTTCACTTCAACTTATCCAAAACGGCCGGGGCGAGTTCGGGGAAGTCTTTGTCCATGAAATGATTTCGATTGGCGAATTCGTGATAGTCGGTGTTCAACTTTTTGTGCACGAATCGTGATTCTTCCGCCGGAATGAATTCGTCGTCGGTCGAAGCAAACTGGATAATCCATTTTTGGTTAGCTTTGATTTTGTTCCATTGCCAGGGTTTATCGAAATAACCACTCTCTTTTTCGTCTTCGTAACCTAAATCAGTGTGGTAGGTGCCGATTAAGACCGAACCAAGAAGTTTGTGATCTTCGGCGTAACGCATGACCGCGATCGCACCCGACGAATGGCCAATGATTATCGTATTTTCGTCGGCCTTAAGTTCATTTTCGATGTATGGCAGCCAGAATTTTGCGCGAGCTTTAACGTTGTCCGGCATCGTTCCCGCCCAAACCTCAACCCCGGCTTTCTCCAGCTCCGTCTTAACCCCCGGGATCCAAATATCATTCCCCGTCGCCCCACCATTCCCGTGGATGATAATCACACGCGGCTTCATTGGAGTTCCTGGTATTCTTTAACACCTTTGACTAAATCACCAAACCCCGAAACTATGTGCGTTGGCCCGTAAGCCTTCAGTTTATCGAAGTCGTAAAATATCTCGTGCTGTTTAGGAAAAACCAAAATACTGTCTACGCCCGCATTCTTCGCTGCTTCGATATCCTTTGCCGAATCGCCGATCATCACCGCCTGCGCTTTTTCACCTCCTAATTCTTTGAGTGCCTTTTCTATGACCTCGGGATGGGGCTTGTGGCTAGTGACGTCATCGGCGGTCAAAATAACTTCAAAGTATGACCGAACCCCTGTGTTATCGAGTGGTTTTTTGATGTCTTGTGGTCTGGAACTAGTCAGCAAAGCAAGTTTTTTACCAGCCGCCTTAAGCTCTTCCAGCAATTGCTTGGCTCCCTCGTATAAGTGAACATGAGGGAGTTTTTCTTCTACAATTCGGTCCATTAGATCCATACAGGAAGTATAATCGGCTTCACTAACTCCAAGATTCTTAGGACCGTTCCAGTTGCCGAATTGGTTAGCGATCTCTTTGTCGGTAGCATGAACGCCGAACTTTGCCATCGACTGCCGATAAGCTTCCAGCCAAATCTCAAGAGTGTTGGCGAGGCAGCCGTCCCAATCGAACAAGAAATAATCGTAGTTTTTCACTTCAGCTGGTCCCAGTTTTGGCCGATGACGGTCATCAATTGAGTACCCCCGACTTATTTATGCTGTAGGTCCGGACGTGCGATTCGCCGAGCTCCGCGCTGCCATCCTCCTTCAGGATCCTGGTATGAGTTTCAAAACTGACTGGCTCGCCCGTCATTAGCAAGGAATGGGCTTCATCATCAAGGCTATAAAACGCTGGGCCAAACTGCCTTTTTCCGTCATGGCTTTGATACACGACCGGATTAGTGACATCGAGCAAAATATGCACACCTTGCTTAGGCTCTAGAACCTGGAACGAATGCATTTCTTGAGTTTTTTGCCCTTGCGATTCGGTCTCTAGTTTACCCGCTACAAGTGTAGACTTAATGCCAGCGAATTTAAGTAAATTGTGCGTTACGGCAGCCCGTTCGGTACAGGCTGCAACGGCTTTGCCGGTCTCCTCAGCTTTATCGGCGAACTCTTTAATAGACATAACTCGCTCGGACTCAGTTCCATCTTCGTTGGGTTGAAGTACGCCAGCATCCATGATCATCCGTTGCCTCTCAGACGAAGAACCAAAGCCCTTGAAGTAGACGGCTTGGCCATAAAATGCTTCTCGGATGGCCATATTAAAATAACCGGTCGGATCATTCTCTGTCTGTGGCAACTTTTCAAAGTTGCGGTACTGCTTAATCCTGTCGACAAAGATTTTATAAGGCTGCTCATCGTCTAACTTATAGCTTCCTCCCATCATCAAGTTGGGCGTGATTTCAGTCTCCGGGTGAATAAACTCAGCGTACGGTTTAGACATAGCATCGAGGTGTGTTTTGACACTCTTTTCATTCAGTTCGCTTAAGCGCTTATCAATAAATTCATCGTAGTTGATTGATTCAATGTTTGCTTGTTTATCGACGATCGCCGCCAATTCAGCCGGGTATTTTGGCTGCTCAGTCTCCGCGTTAAAGCCCTGGGTTTCGCTCATTTCAGCTGGTCCCAGTTTTGGCCGATGGCAGTTGAGACTTCGATGGGAACGCCGAGGTCGTGGACGTTTTCCATTGTATCCTTCATGATTTTGGCGACCGCTTCGGCGTCCGTTTTATCGCATTCGGCGATCAATTCGTCGTGGATTTGCAGGAGCAGGTCGGCTTTGCCTTCCAGTTTTGGCGCCAGTTTGATCATAGCGATCCGCATAATGTCGGCCGCGGTACCCTGGATAGGCACGTTCACCGCCATGCGCTCGGCGGCGTTGGCGATCATAAAGTTGTTGGAGTTAATCTCCCCGCACGGCCGGCGGCGGCCAAACAAAGTTTCGACGTATTCGTTCTTGCGCGCGTCGGCTTTAACCTTGTCGATGTACTCGCGAAGTTTCGGCCGTACCTGGTAGTAACGGTCAATGAAACCCTTGGCTTCCTCAAACGTCATGCCTGTACCCTGCGCCAAACTGTGCGCGCCCATACCGTAAAGCACGCCAAAGTTGGTGGTCTTGGCGTTGTAGCGCTGCTGTTTGGTAACTTTGTCGATCGGCACGCCATACAGCTCTGCCGCGGTTTGCTGATGAATGTCGATGCCCTCTTCGAAGGCTTTAATCATATCCTTGTCCTTCGAGAGAGCGGCAGCGACCCGCAGTTCAATCTGGGAGTAATCCGCGCCCACAAACACCCGGCCTTTCGGGGCAATGAAGGCTTTGCGGATCTGCCGGCCCAGCTCGGTCCGGACCGGGATGTTCTGCAGGTTTGGATTTATCGAGTTCAGCCGGCCGGTTTGAGTAATGGTTTGGCTAAAGCTGGTGTGGATCCGGCCGTCGCCCGCCACCTGCTGCGGCAGTGTATCGATATAGGTGGTTTTGAGCTTCATCAGCTCCCGGAATTCCATTAAGTGGTCGATGATCGCGTGCGTGCCCTGAAGCTTGTCCAGTTCCTTCGCCGCGGTCGACAAACTGCCGGTTTTGCCCTTTTTTACACCTTGCGCTACCAAACCAAGCTTGTCGTAGAGAATCTTTGAGAGCTGCCCGGGGGCCGCGATATTAAACCGCTCGCCGGCTTGCTTATAAATCTCCTGCTCAAGCTTGAGGATCTTGGCGCTGACTTCTTTATTCAGCTTCTTCAAGAATTCGACATCGAGAGAGATGCCGGCAATCTCCATTTCGGCCAGGACCTTTATCAGTGGCCAATCGGTTTCTTCAGCCAGTTTTTTGTAGTGCTTGTCGATGCCGGGCTTGAGTTTTTCATACAGCCTCCAGGTGACATCGGCGTCTTCGGCGGCGTAGCGAGTGGCGTCCTCGATGTTCGCCAGATCGAAAGTCGACTGGTTTTTGCCTCGGGGACCGATGAGATCCTCTATCGGGATCATCTCGATGCCCAGCTCACGGAAGGCCAGGTCGGAGAGCGTTGGTGTACGGGCTAGCGGGTTCAGAATAAAGCCGGCGATCATTGTGTCGAACGCTAAGTTTGAGATTTTGGCGCCATGTTTGCGCATAACCTCGTAGTCAAACTTGAGGTTGTGGCCGACGATTTGGCTCTTGGGATTCTCCAAAACCGGCCTAATAATTTCAACGGCAATTTTAGTTTCCAGCTGCAGCCCTTCTTTGTGTCCGGTGGGAATGTAATACGCCTCTCCCTCCTTAAAACTGACCGACATACCAACCAAGTTGGCGGTCAAAGTATCCAGCGCGTCGGTCTCGACGTCGAACGCGAAAACCCGTTTTTGTTCAAGTTTTTTGACCAGCTCGCGCAGAGCTTTTTCGTCCGCAACCGTAATGTAATTTGATTGTTCAATGTGCGTGCGTTTGACCGGCTCGGCCGCGCCCTCGAACAGCGTGCCCTGGCCGCCAGCGCTGCCACCCGGTAGTTTGTCCAGTAAACTTTTAAAGCCCATGTTCCTGAACAAGTTGTGCAGAGCCTGCCGGTCGACGTTACCAACCCGGACCTTCTCCAGATCAAGCTTGTACGGCGCGTCACACATAATCGTGGCTAATTTATAGCTTAAATAGGCGATATCTTTGTTATCCCGCAGTTTCTCCTGAACTTTGCCGGGGATCTCATCCAAGTGCTCATAGATGCCATCGAGGCTTTTATACTCTGCCAGCAAACCAACCGCCGTTTTGTCGCCGACTCCCGGCACGCCGGGGATGTTGTCGCTCGAGTCGCCGGCCAGCGCTTTGTAATCGATCACCTGGTCCGGTTTAAAGCCGTAGCGTTCGTAAGCCTTAGCCGCGTCGATTATTTCGGTGTCGGTCATCCCCCGGCGCTGCATAAAGATCGAAACGTGAGGGTGGTTATCTAGTAACTGGAAAGTGTCGCGGTCGTTGGTAACGACGATGATTTCGAGATTTTTGTCGGCTTGCTCAATGATCGTTCCAATAATGTCGTCGGCCTCATAACCGTCTAGCTCGACCAACGGCAAACCCATCGCGGCTGCAAACTCCATTACATGAGGGATTTGAGCCTTAAAGTCATCCGGCATCACCTTGCGGGTAGCTTTGTACTCCGGGTACATCGCGAGGCGTTTGGTCAGCGCCGTTTTGGCCTTGTCCCAGGTGAGAATTGCGTAATCCGGCTTGAGATCAGCGTAGGCTTTTAAAACCATTTGGGCGAAGCCGTAAACCCCGCCGGTCGGCTGGCCTTCGGGAGATGTCAAATTTCCCAGCGCGTGGTACGCCCGGTAAAACACCGCCTTCCCGTCTATTAAAACCAACCTCGGCTTCTTTGCCATAGCTCATTAATTATACCTGGGAAAGAGGAGAGCGCGACATGCCCGGAGGGTCGGCTTAGCCGATCGCGCGAGATGAGGAGAAAACCCTGGTTGTCTCCTCATAGATAAAGACGAACCCCGAAGGGTCCGCCTTCGGGGCTTAACGAGCTGTCGCTCGCTTTTCGAATGCTTGTCGGATTTCTTCAACCGACATATTTTCCATTTGGCGGGCTTGCTGATCGGACAACCGGTCGCCCATGACCAAATTGAGTAGGTCTTCTTTCGTTAACTCCAGACCCATCCGCTCTTTGAGCAGCAGCTCAAGGTAGGCGGGATTGAACGAGGCTGGAGGTATCCAAGTTTCCCTCAAAACCGGAGCCCGATTGCCAGATGCAACAAGAGCGGCGAATCGTTCTGAAAGGATCTGCCCAACCCGCAGATGCAAGCAGCCGATCGGCATCACAACCCGCAAGTCATCGACCAAAGCGGCAAAAGGACGAACCACCTGTCCGATCTGGCGAAGAATAAAATCTTCGCGTTCTAGCTGCGCGGATAGATGAAGCTTATGCAGATTCCGACGAAACTCAAACTCCTCTTCGAATTGATCGAGATGCGGAGCGATCTCAACGGCGTGGAGTTGGCCGAATAAGCGATCGAACTCCGGGAAGGTTACGGGCATGTCAGCGCAGGCGATTTCGGCGCCGCACTCAAACAACACCTCAAGAAACGCCAGTCGATATGGAACCGAAAATGCCTTCGAACTCTCCATCACTTTGCGCTCACTAGCCAGCGCGGCGGCGTCGCCGTTGGCAATCGCCTGATGCTTCTGCAGCCACTCGTCTTGCCAACCGAAGCATTCAAGCAGCAAGACGTCAGCTTCTTCTAATTGCCTGTGCAGCTCACCGAGGTCACCCAAGTCTTCCGGGATCGCGTGCGCGTGATAGAGCATATGGATATCAACGCTCGGCGGAATTCCGAAGCTACTCTTATAGGTCCTGGACACAAGTTACCTCTCTTGAAGGGCTACCAAAACGGTCGAGGGAATTATATAAGAAAAACTTGGGAAGGTGAAAAGACGAACCCCGAAGGGTCCGCCTTCGGGGCTTAAGTCGTTGCCATCTCTGGCAAGTTAGCGGTCAGTTCGACCACCGGTTCGATCATGGTGATGCTGTCGAGGTCGAGGTCCCATATGTTGCCGTTGTAAAGCGTTTGGACCTTCAACCTTGGCAACTCTTGATCCTTCTTCGGCACCAGCTTCAAAACTCGCGCGATCAGCGGATCGTTTTGAGTCTTGTAGTACTCGCGTTTTTCCTTCCGCCATTGGTCGGTCCAGTCGAAGTAGTAGAACTTAACGCGATCGGCGGAAGAGAAGCGGCAATATTTGCCAATTCTGCTACTCAGCTCACCGACGAGAGAGGCGATCGCGGCACTCAACCGCTCTTTCCGTCCCGAGCTCACGTCTTCGGCAAGGCGCCACTTCGCCAGAGCTTCGTTCAGTTCCGCTACCGGTAAGAACACCGGCTCCGGGGCCAACTGGCTGGCGACCTCAACTCGGCTGTCTGGTGTTAGCCGGAAGTACTCCAGCCCACCGGCTTCCGCCATAAGAGATGGCCCAGCCCAAGTGTTTTTCTCGTTGTAGCGCAGTAGCCCTTTTTCCCGTTCGACAAGTGTCTTGCCTTGATCGTGCGTGAACTTGGTAACGGATATGTACTGATTGCCCAGCCGCCGAAGTAGCTCGACCGCTATTTTCTTGGCGCCCTTGGCGTTGCCCGCGGCTCCCTGGGCTTGGCTCTGCGCTTCGTGATACAAACGCAAAGCATCACCCAGGTCATCGGGGTCGCCGAACTCCATCTCGAAGCGCGGTGGAGGTTTGGGTTCAGCTTCTTTGCGAGCGGCCTCTTCGGCCTTGCGCTGTTCCTCCGCCTTTATTTCAGCCTCAGCCCTCAGCCGCTTGCGACGCCGGCGGAGGTTCGAGACGAGGACGAACAGGAACGTACTCCCGAGCATGATTATCACAAACCACGCGAAACGAGACATTTCGCCTCCATATTTGGGTGCAACCCGATAGGTCGGGGAAAATTATTATCCTTTTCGCGGCGAAATAAAAGCGTTAGTTCAATAGTAAAGTCCCCCGAGGGTCTCCTCAGGGGACTTTAGAAAATCTCCGGGCACCTACCCGGTAACTGTTTGTGAGCGCCTGCTCACTCCCAGTTGTGCGCCTTCCAATGCGCTAGAGCCGTACACGGTTCTTTATATCGACCGGCTAAGTAATCCAAACCCCATGCGATCTGCACCCGCGGGTTGGTCAGCCAATCACCTCCATAAGCGGCCATCTTCTTGCCAGGATCGGATTGCGGGATTCCGTAAGCGTACTTGGGTGTTCCATCCGTCGTTTGCCAATGGGACTCGTGTGTCCATAGCGCGCGCAGGCAGGTCCATGCCGGGCCTGTCCACCCTCTGTCGGCGGCCATCTGCTGACCGAGTGCGAGGTTGGCAAGGTTATCGCCGTCGGGCGAATTACCACCACTAGCTCGCGTGATACTGGGCAGTTTCGTCGGAGGATCGAGGTTCACAGACGGTGCGATCTTCTTGAAGCTCTTCGGCTGCGTCAAACGCGACATCAGCTTCCCGACAACCGGCCTCGGCGCGGGGTTAGCTATCAAACGCGACACCAGGTGCGAAACGGGGCTCGCCGCGGCCGTCTGGCCCGGGAGCGCCGGCAGTACTGGTTGTACTGGTTGCGCGGGCATTATGTCAGCCCGCGCCTGCTTGTGGCTCATCAGCGAAAATCCCACAACGGCCATACCCAGCAGAAACAAGATTTGCAATGTCCGCTGCCGCATCTTCCTTCTCCTCTCGGATTTTGGGAGCTGCGGGCGGTCACTCTTTTTAGTTCTCCGCGGCAACTTGCGGTGGCCTCACCTAGGCTGCCTGGCCAAAACGACCATACCGGATACTTGAGCGACTCAGGCCCTGAACATCCAAGGTCTTGTCGGGTAGCTTCCTCCTATTGTTTGGCTTTTTTCATACTCAAAGCGTCAGGGCGGTTCAAAAACCTGCCCCAACGCTAAGCGCGCCGAGTATATCAGAGGTTTTTGGCTCAGGCAAGCCAAAGCGTAATAGGAAAGCCCCGGGGATTCGCTCCCCGGGGCCATGGATCTTTGTTTTCGTCGTGCTACCAGCCAATGCGAACGTAGCTGATCCTGACATGCCAGATGATCCCCTGGCCGTGCGGAGCTAGCTGCTCAAACACATGCTCGTCCAGGTCAATCACCCTGCCATCAACGTAAGGGCCGTGGTCGTTCACCACACAGCTAGTTGAGCGCCCGTTGTCCAAGTCCAGGACATGGATCACGGTGCCTTTGGGCATGGGTTCGCGGTGAGCGCAGTGCCCCGGACCATCTTCGTCCCAAGACGCCTGTCCGTACTCAACGTTACCCGTTGCCACCGCAGTCTTTGCTGCCGGTGCTGCTTTGGCCACCGGCCGGCTGGCTGGCTGGGTTACTGGCCGTGGCGTTGACGCCGGGCGCGGTTTGGCCGTGAGTGCAACCGGTCTCGGCTGAACCACCCGGATCGTCACCGGCGCCGCTGGCGGCGCTGGCGACAACCAATCGATATCGGCGCTGGCCTTACCCGCCAGGAGCGAACCCGACAGCACAACCATGGCAGAAGTTACAGCTAGAGCGGAAAATTTTGCTGTCCGCATCTTTCTTGACCCCTTTCGGTCCGTTTCATCCCTCCCCGGGATTCACGGGCCTTCCGAGGTGACGGAAGGGTGCGGGCGGCCGCTACAGAAGCGACACTACCCTGGTCTAGCCGGTTTTGTGGTCACTCTTTGCGAAACCTCCAATGCGGTTGGTGGCAGCGACTGGCTTAGCATTATTGACTGGGCCCGGATTCGAAGAGCGAACTTTACCCCTGTTTCGATTCCAGTCTAGGCCTAGTTAGGTGCTAAACCTCGACTAGCATACTAAACAATTATGGCTCAGACAAGCCATAATAATGTCAAAACCAATTAACTTTTTTAACCGTAACCCAAAACTTGTAATTCCCTAACCTGAAAAGGGTTACACCCTTAACAGATTGGGGAATTACAAGGTGCTAGCGGAGATGGGTTTTGATGGCGGTGACGGTCTCGGCAACGGCGCGGTCGAGGCTGTCGTTGGTGATCACAAAGTCGGACTGGGCCTGGCCGTCGATCAATTCTTTTTCGGCATTCAGCAACCGCTGCTGTATCACCTCGTCCGAGTCGGTCTGGCGGTCGCGCAGTCGGCGTTCCAGCACTCCGATCTTGTCCTCCAAAGTTTCACCGGGCGGTTCGATCAAGATCAGTAGCGCTTCGGGATACTTGGCCTTAACTTGGCCAGCGCCCTGAACGTCGATCTCCAAGATTATGTGATCCCCGACCTTAGGCTTCTTGGTACCATAAAAGTTTCCGTGGACTTCGGCCCACTCCAGCAGTTCGCCGCGCTTCACTCGTGCCTTAAACTCCACCTCGTCGACGTGCTCGTACTTGCCTGGTATATCATTGGATCTTGCTTCGCGGGTCGTCAACGTCTGCCCGAACTTTAACTCCGGCAATGCCTTAAATACACCTTCCAAGACCGTATTTTTACCAACTCCGGATGGCCCGGACACAACCACAATCGCCATTACCAAAAGTATACAGCCTGCTCACTTTCCCCTACAGTAGTGCCCATGAGCAATAAAAAAGTCTTAGTTTTGGTTGGTATGCCGGGGGCGGGCAAAAGCTTTTGCGTGGATTATTTGAAAGCCAAAGACATTCCCAGCGTTTACTTCGGCGGCATTACGCTTGAGGAGGTTGAGAAACGCGGGCTGCCTATCAATGAAATTAACGAAAAAATGGTCCGCGAAAGCATCCGGGCCGACGAAGGCCCCGGCGCTTACGCCAAACGGATTATCGACAAAATTGAGAAGTTATTTGCCGAGGAGCACAAGCGAGTGGTGGTCGACGGGCTGTATAGCTGGACCGAGTACACATTGTTTGAAGAGCATTTCGGGGAGCAGGCCAAATTCGTTGCGATTATCGCCCATCGGCATCAACGTCATGAACGACTTGCGAAGCGTCCGGTGCGTCCTCTAACGAAGGAAGAGGTTGATTCGCGTGATCGGGCCGAGATCGAAAACCTAGAAAAAGGTGGCCCTATCGCCCGGGCCGATTACACCGTCTTAAACGATTCGACACCGGAAAAACTGCTCGAAGACTTCAATAAAGTCCTAGACCACATCAAGTTTTAGCGCAGGTAATCCTTTAACTTCTTCGATTCGCGGTGTTTGCGCAGTTTGGCTAAGGCTTTGGCTTCGATTTGGCGGATGCGTTCGCGCGTGACGCCAAATTCCTGGCCGACCTCTTCGAGCGTGTGGCTGCGGCCGTCTTCGAGACCAAAGCGCATGCGCAGTATCTTCTGCTCGCGCGGCGAGAGTAGAGCCAAGACGTTGCCGACATGTTCCTTCAGTAATTGATAAGTCGCGGCCTCTTCCGGACTAACCGACTCTTCGTCTTCAATGAAATCCCCTAGTCGCGAGTCGTCCTCTTCGCCAACGGGAGCTTCAAGTGAGACGATGTCCTGCTTAATTTTCAGAATGTGGTTAACTTTCTCAACTTCCATATCCATCTCGGCGGCGATCTCTTCCGGCAGCGGTTCACGGCCCAACTCCTGGACCAATCGGCGCTGAGTCCGAATCAGTTTGTTAATCGTTTCAACCATATGCACCGGAATCCGGATGGTTCTAGCCTGGTCGGCGATGGCACGGGTAATAGCCTGGCGAATCCACCACGTCGCATAGGTCGAGAACTTATAGCCTTTTTTGTAATCGAATTTCTCAACCGCGCGGAGCAAACCGGTGTTACCCTCCTGAATTAAGTCGAGCAGATCGAGCCCACGGCCGATGTAGCGCTTGGCGATAGAGACCACCAGCCGCATGTTGGCCTCGGCCATTTTGTCCTTGGCGTTTTTGTCGCCTTTTTCGATTTTCTTGGCCAGCTCAACCTCTTGCTCACCGGTTAAAAGCGGGATTTTGCCGATCTCACGCAAGTACATCCGGACCGAGTCATCGGCGATGTCTTTAATGAAGTCTTCTTCGACCTCAAGGTCGTCTTCGGGCTCGTTGTCCCAAATCAGCTTTTCTTTTTGGTCAACGATCTCAATACCCTGGTCCAGCAAAGCGGTGTAGAGCTCGTCGAGCTCGTCGATGTTTTCTTCCGCGTCCGGCACCGCGTTCAAAATTTCCTGTTGGGTAACGAACCCTTGTTCTTTGCCCTTGACCATCAACCGCTCGATCTCGGGCGGGTAGGTGATCTTTTCTTCTTCGGCTTGGGCGGGTTTTGCCGCGGTTTTGCCCTTGGGTTTACCCTCCGCCTTGGCATTAGCCTTAGGCTTAACGGCTGTTTTAGCTGCCGGCTTAGCGGCCAATTTAGCCTTCATCTGCACCGCTGCTTTTTTGGGCTTCGGCACTGGCTCGGGGCGCTTTTGCCCGCGGGCTTTAGCCGCTACTTTACTAAATAGCGTCTTTTTTGCCTTAGCCGCCGGCTTTACTTTGGCCTGATGGCTTTTGGCTTTCGGTTTGGGGTCTGGGTTCTTTGCTGATTTTGCCAACTCTAAAATTCTCCCTGGTTTATGCTTTGGACTTTAGCCAACAAAGCGTCACGGCGCGTGTGATCGCCGGTCTGCTCTGCTTGTTTTATTTCGCTGGTGAGCTCGTGAATGCGCTGTTTCGTAACAATGTCTTGCAAGCGGCGGGCTAAATTGTATGCCTCGGCCTTGCGGTTCGCGGGTGCCGTATCTTGATATTCTTCCTCCCCGCGCAATCCTAGAATTTTGACATAGTCGGCCAGTTCAGGCAACCCTTGAGCGATCTGGACATCCCGCGACTTGGGATCATGAGCTACCGCATGCCAAATTTGTTGGCGCTCGCTCGAAGAAAATAGCCCTTTAGACAACTGCCCCAGCCCGTCCCGTGTCTCCGCAAAAGCTAGCACAATCGACAGCAATGAGTCCTCTACTTCTGCCTGCGCATCCTTCTTCTGTAAGTCTAATTTGTCCTCGGATGGCAAGTTAGACTTATTGGTTTGGGGTGTCAGTTTTTTGGTGACAGCGTCGGCGGATACTCCGGTGAGGTCGGCGACGAGTTTGGCATAATGCTCCCGCTCAACCGGATCGGACAGCCTGGAGACCACCTGGGCCATCCTGGTCGAAAACTGCTTTTTGCCCAGAGCCGTATTCAGATCAAACTGGGCCTTTAGCCGGTCGAATAAATAATCCATCGCGTACCGCGCCTCCCCAACCGCCTGCTGCCACAATTTGGGGTCGCGCTTGATTAATTCATCCGGGTCTTTGGCGCCTTTCAGTTCGATGATCTTGACGGTAATGTCGAGGCCTTGGGCCAGCTCGATTGAGCGCTCGGTGGCCGCCAAACCGGCCTGGTCTTCGTCGAACGCCAGCTTAACGTTCTTGGCCAACCGGCTAATGGTCCTCAATTGGTCGGCGGTTAAAGCCGTACCGCTAGAGGCCACGGCCTGTTCTACACCCGTTTGGTGGGAGGCGATAACATCGAGGTTGCCTTCCACAAACACCGCCTCGTCATTTTCGCGAATGGCGTCCTTGGCCAAATGTAGGCCGTAAATAAGGTGGCTTTTGTTGTACAGCATCGTTTCCGGAGTGTTGAGGTACTTTGGACCGCTCTTGCCATCGTCTTCGATCAGCCGAGCCGAGAAACCGACCGGGCGGCCCTGGTTGTCGCAGACCGGCAGCATAATCCGGGACCGGAACAGATCGCGCAGACCGCGGGCGTTTTTAGTCGCCAGCCCGGATTTGATTAATTCTTCTTGGTTGAAACGTTTATTGAGCAAAAACTGGGTTAGCGCTTCCCAGCTGTCGGGCGCGTAACCGATTTGAAAATCTTTGATCGCCTGTTTGGTGATCCCTCGGCTTTTGAGATACCCCAGCGCGGTGGGGTTTTTGATCAGCGTTTCCTGATAATAACGTACTGCCAGCTCCATCGCGGCGTAGAGCCTTTTTTTGAACTCACCGGTTTTAGCGCTGCCGCCTCGAGGTTTTAGCTCAACCCCAGCTTTTTTAGCCAGCAACTCCAGGGCATCGCGAAACTCCAGCCCCTCCATCTTCATCACAAAGCCAAAGATGTCACCGCCCAGCTCACAGCCGAAACAGTGCCAAATACCTTTTTCCGGGCTGACCATAAAACTCGGGGTTTTTTCCTGATGGAAAGGGCAGACCCCTTTACGGTTGCGCCCTGCCGGCTTGAGCTGAATGTAGCCGCCAATCACGTCGGCGATGTCGAGCCTCCGCTTAATCTCCTCCACTTCGTCCATGAACATATTTTACCCTAGAAATAGGAAAGAGCCCCTGGTTGGACCAGGGGCTCCCGCAACAATCCGAGCTACTGCGACGGAATACGGAAGTACCCGTCGGCAACCTTAGCCAGCTCCGCGAACAACTCGCGTTCGGACTCCGGCAGGGGCTTCAGCACCGCGCGGGCACGGCCGGGCGACATGCTGATCTCCGTACCGGCCAGACCTCCCTGAACGTAGCCGCCGCTTTGCAACGACACCAGGGCCGCGTCCAGTTCGCGGTACTGCCCCGAAAACGGACCGGGGATGAACACTAGCCTCCGGCCGGCAATTCGCTGCTCGCCCAGTGACTCAACCACCACTTCGAACATCCGGTGGTGCCGATCCTCCCGGGTGTCGAGAAACTGGATCCCTCGCAGCCTTAGCGCCGCGAGGAGGTAGAGGAAGAAGTCGGTTGTGTCCATCAGTTGAACCGCCTCATCTTGCTGCCGCTACGACGCCGACGGTGGTGGTACCACCAATCGGCAAGAATACTGCGCAACCTTTTCATCGCCACCCCCACACTCGGTGTCAAACTGCGGAGATAGATAGTCTAGCGTTAAGGAAGTGTTTGATCAAGCAGGCGGCGGGGTGACACCGTTTTGTTTGATGATCTCGCTGTAGGCCGTGGCACTTGGCCTGACGGTTCGCTCAAAGGTTTTGTAGTTGATCTCGACCAAGCCAAAGCGCGGCCAAAAGCCGCTGTTCCACTCGAAGTTGTCGGTCAGCGCCCAGTGCAAATAGCCGCGGACATCGACGCCCTCTTCGATCGCCCGATGGACAGCCCGGACCACGTTTTCGATGTACCAGCCGCGGAAGTAATCCTTGCGGTCCGCTACTCCATTTTCGGTAATGTAGACCGGTTTGTTGTAGCGTTTGAGGTTTTTTAACACGTAATAAATCGACTCCGGATGCAGTTCCCAGCCCATGTCGGAGTGGTAAACATGCGGGCGGTCGAGCCGGATTTTGCTTTCTTTGTGCTGGTAGCGGAAGTAGTGGTTGAGCCCGATAAAGTCCTGGTGCTTGGCGATTTTGTTGAGAAAATAGTTGTTCCAAATCGCCTCGGAAAGGTGGCGCAGCAAATAATCCACCAGCCAGTGGCGGCGAAGGTCAAAGTGGATGTTGTTTTTGGACAGACCAACTTCGGCGTCCGGGTTGATTTGCTTGATTAACCGGTAGGCCTGGGTGTGGGCGCCGATCAAATGGCGGGCCACCCGGTAGGCTGTGCGAAAGCTCTTTTTCTGCGGCGGCCAGACACCTCGCCGGTAGCTGAAGTCGGTGTAAACGTCGGGTTCGTTGAGCGTAATCCAAAACTTAACGTCACCACCCAGTTCTTTAACGACCTTCTCGCAGTAGCGGAGATAGTGCTGGATCGTTTCGGCGCGCTGCCAGCCGCCCCACTCGGCCACCCAAACCGGCAAGGTCCAGTGCCACAGCGTCACAAACGGTTCCATGCCTCGGTCCTTAATCGCCTTAATAACCTGCCGGTAATGTTCAATCTCTTTGTCGCTAAACCGGCCGTCCTTCGGCTCGATCCGCGACCACTCAATCGAAACTCGCTGGGCGCTCATACCAAGCGACTGGGCGAGGTCAAAATCCTCTTCGTAGCGGCTGTAGTGGTCGGCGGCTTTACCGGAAATATAATTGCTCGGCTTGGTGGCTTGCGGCTCGATCTGCCGCCAAACGGGGCTGGTTTTGATTAACCGAAAGGCTTCAACCGCCAGCCGTTCGGCATTGGCCTTCTCCCAAAGCACCCAGTCGTTGTGGTTGTGCCCTTCGCACTGGTGGGCCGAGGAGCTGGCCCCCCACAAAAACCCTTCCGGGAACTTCAAAAACGCTTTGTTGTCCGCTTTGGCCATGCCCTAACTTTAGCAAACTCTAAGGACTAAACTCTAAGAACTAAGTAAAACTAAAGATTAAGATTTTGATCTTTAGTTTTGATTCTTTAATCTTACTTAGAGTTTGGTTCTTAGCTCTTAGAGTTCGCGGCCTTCATGGCAGAAGCGGCCTTTTCGGCTAAACCCAGCCACTCGTCCGAGTGTTTGGCCGGTACCACTACCCATTCCTTCATTGGACGACCCATGCCCGGATCGAACAGCTCGGCACCGTCGAGCTTGAGCGCCTCCTCGCGGTCGTTTTCATCCACCAATTTAAACACCATGTCGCCCTTCCACTCACCACCCAGCGCTTTGCCATTTAACTTCCAGACCGGCATGCCAAACATCTTGCCTTTATCTGCTTCGGCAAAATTACTCATCAATTCGTCGGCAATCTCATCAAACGTCATTTTTCCTCCTCGGGTACTTTAAAGAAAACTTTGGCTTTTTCATAAGTATCTTTGACCTCTTGGCCACTCTCCGGAAGCAGGTCGCGGATGCTGGGGAACAGCAAATTAGCCACTTCATTAACTTGATATAGCTGGCGGTGTTTAAAGGTCTCGGCCAATCCCCGTTTGGAGTGCGGATGGTTTTGAACGCTTCTTAAAAACCCGGGATCGCGCAGCTCATTGGGAAGCGCGCTATCTAGGGCTTTAATAATTTCCGGCGCGGCGATTGCTAGTATTTCCACTGGCGGCATTGGAGTGTTCGGTGGCACCCGCTTTATCACTAAGTTAGAGAACATTGGCAGATGCTCTTCCGACCAATCAGGATGCTGAGTGATGCTTTCGATAGTAATTTGCATGCCAAGCGCGGCATCCTCGGCCGTGACCTCGGGATCGTCGTATTGTTGCGATTGTTCGCGGGCGTAACGACGTATGTTGCTAGCCAAAATACTCACTTCGTTTACAAACTGCTGGCGGGGATTTTCGAACTGGCTCAAGAACTCCACGTACGGCTCAGCTTGGGGTAAGTAATCTTTGGCCTTGTCTAGCATCGGCTTTACTCGCTCCGGAAATTCTTGCTCTATCCGCCGGTTAATTGCCCTTCGGGCAGGGATCCCGACCCCAACTCCAGCCGACAACGCGGCTAGTTTATCGACGGTGTTTAGTTTGGACACTAACTTCTTGATTGGCTTGCGATAAGGGCGCACATCCTCCGGTTTTAGCTCCTCGCCGGCCTGGACCCTTTCAATCAAAGGCCATAACGAGAGCGCGTGCTCCGTGGAGTAGTGGGCGTGGTAGCCATAAGTCGTGTAGGGGTAACGCATAATGCTTCGGTCAATAAATGCCATAGTGCCTAAGGCCTGGCCAAGTTCAGTTAGCGGCCGTGTTGGGATGCCCAAAACTTCTATCGGCATTTCCGGAGACTTCGGATCGAAGAACTTGTTGGCGTTGGATTCAGACTTAAGCGGCTCAGAGCTGGTTGTTTCTAGGTTTTGATACTCAGAGCTAAACTGCTCCTCTCCCGAAGTATCGCCGGGTGTTTCGCCAGACATTAGGATTTTTTCTCGGGCTGAAAGGCAAGCGCTGAGGAGTTGATGCAGAAGCGCTGGCCCGTGGTTTCGGCTGGGCCGTCGGGGAAGACGTGGCCGAGGTGGGAGCCGCAGTTTTTGCAGATCACTTCAGTACGTTTCATGCCAAATGCGTTATCTTCTTTTAGCTCGACGTGCTCGCGGTTAACTGGTTGGTCAAAGCTCGGCCAGCCGGTGCCGGAATCGAATTTGGCGTCCGAACTGAACAAATCCTGTCCACAGGCCGCGCACTGGTACATCCCGGTGTCATGATTGTTATACAGCCTGCCGGAAAACGGCGCTTCGATGCCCTTCTCGCGCAGCACCCGATACTGCTCCGGCGAGAGCCGCTTCTTCCACTCCGCATCCGATAGGTTTTTCATATCCGTCATAGTATTATGATACCGCCAATTGGAGCATCGACCGAGAGGAATGAGATGGGCGACGAAGGTGATGTAGGGCAGGCAAACGCCGAGCGCATCCGGCGTGAAGGTGCCAATCTTGATTACGAAGCAGAGGCTCGGGAAGCCATCGCCCGCTCGTGGGAGCTGACCGATCCAACCTGCCAGGCGCTGGCCTTGCAGGATGCCACGGCCTACGCGATCTTGAACCTGCCGCGGACCCAAGAGCGCATCGTCGAGGCGGTCGGTCGGATCTTCCGCTTCGGCTACGTCAACTACCGCGGTGAAGCATCGACCAGGGAGGTGGTTTTCCACTACTTCTGGTATGGGCATAGCGAGTACCACGCCGAGGACCAGTTCTTCCTCCGAGGCATGGATGTCCAGAAGAAGGAGATGCGCGACTTCGCGGTCAAAGACATCAAACAGTGGCTCTAGCGCCCTCAAGCACGGAGACGACCTCCCAAGCTTGGGGGCGTCGTCTTTTTGTATTATGCTTACGCTATGAAGCACAAAATCTTAGTATTATTTTACAGCTTTTCCGGCAAGACCGCCGATGTCGCCCGCGAAGTCGCGGCCGGAGCCAAGATGGTGACGGACTGCGAAGTCGAAGTTAAACGCGTACCCGAAACCATCCCAGAGGCTTTTTTTGACGAACACCCGCAGTTCAAGGTCACCAGGCAAGCTCTTGAAAGTGAGTTTCCGGAAGCGACCGTCGATGATTTAACTTCGGCCGATGCCGTGGCCTTCGGCTCTCCGGTTCATTTTGGCTCTTTCGCGTCACAAATTAAGTCGTTCATCGACCAGCTCTCACCGGTCTATATCAAGGGCACCATGGCCAACAAACCGGCAGCCGTTTTTTGCTCCGGCGGCTCGATCCACGGCGGCGAAGAGGCCACTTTGCTTTCGATGATTATTCCGCTACTCAACCTCGGCATGTTGCCGGTTGGGATCCCCTACCCAATCCAGGGCGAAGGCGTCGACTTTGACGCCGGTAGCCCCTATGGAGCCACGTTTACCTCGGGCCACAAAGGCGATCTCAAAATGAGTGCCGCCGACAAGGAAGTCGCCAAGGTCCTCGGCCGCCGCCTGGCCATGCTGGCCCAAGTGGTTAACTGCGCCTGCGAGTCCTGCCAAGCCAACCGCGACCTCGTCAAACAACCCATCGGCGAATAAATCTAAAGCTTGAGGCCGCCCTTACAGGCGGCCTCAGTTCGTTACATTAGATCCTTGCGAGCTTCTTGCCACAGCACCGTCAAGCCGACGAGCAAGGTAAGAAGTTGAGTGCTGTCGTCGAGGTTGTGAGGGAACAATTGAAGACCCCCATCTCGATAACGCCAATTCCAGTCGTCACCATCGGCGCCGAGATCGCAGGCATTGCCCGGGGCACCGATGTAGAAACAGTTTTCGTTGTTAACAACCCGGCACTCCTGCTCGGCCCACTCGCGCTCGTAGCCCGGCCACAACCGGCAGAGCAGTTCGACCATGGCGGCTTGGGCTTTGGCGGCGGAGGCCTGGTCATGACGGCCCAACCAACGCCGCATCGCCGGAGAAATCTTTGCACCCAGACCGAGCCGAGGATGGTTGTCACCGGCCCACATCGTAACGGTTACCAGCTGGCCGGGCGTGCCTGGATAACCGGTTTCGAGTGAGAGTAATTCGGCAATGTTGCCGATCCCCTGGACAAATCCCCGCAACCTTTCCCCAAACTCTGGGGTGCGGGTTTCCGTCGGTTCGCCTTCCGGTATTTCCCATTCGATGTAACCTTTTGGATCCTTCAAGCGCGGCCCCGTCAACCCTGCTTCCGCGACCTTGCTGGTGAAGTAACCCGCCGGACCGGCATAGCGCAAGGTGAACTTGAACTCCTCGTATTCAAGGTGATACACCGCCGGCAACTCATGCTGTGCCAAGTAATGCAAAGACAGCACTTCATGCTCCGTCACGATAGCTCCTCTCAAAGATCTCTGCCCAGTTCGGCTATTCTAGCAAAAATAATTCCTTGGCGGAGAGGGAGGGATTCGAACCCTCGATGCCCTTGCGGACATACGCGCTTTCCAAGCGCGCGCACTAGGCCACTATGCGACCTCTCCGCGACAGCTTATTATTGTATCTTTCCATCTGTAATTTTGCTAGAATACTCCGACTTGGCGGTGATCGTTGAAAGGACAAGGCATGTGGGATACAAGCTTGGAAAGCTGGCTTCAGCTGTGGAGAGGCATCCAGCAAATCTCGACGGGTGGTCACCAGCGGTACGAGCAGCTCGTTGCGCTTTATTCAGAGCCTCACCGTGCCTATCACAATCTCGCCCACATCGCACACTGTCTGCGAGAGCTGAACGAATGCGAATACCCATACGCCGAAGAGCTGGCATTCGCGATTTGGTACCACGATGCCATCTACGACCCCCGAGCTCACGACAATGAAAAGCGCAGTCTGGAACTTGCGAATGAAGTGATGAGCTGGGGTAGTTTCTTACGCCGCACCGGTGGAATGGTCAGCCATATGATCATGTCGACCAAACACGACGGAGAGCCTGTGGATGATGGCTGTAAGACCATGGCCGATATCGACCTTGCAATCCTCGGCCAACCTCCGTCTGAATTCGACATCTATGAGCGGCAGATTCGCGAGGAATACTCGTGGGTGGATGACGAGGATTTCCGAACGGGTCGTCTCAAGCTACTAACCAGCTTTGCCAACCGGCAATCGGTTTACTTCACCGAGCACTTCCAGAAGAAGTACGAAGCTCAAGCACGTAGCAATCTCGAGCATTCAATCGCTCGGCTCCAGGGCGGGGACCACTAAGTCCCCGCCCTGCTGTATTACTGTAAGGGAAGTCGAGTTACATTCCGGGGACGTCTTGGAGCTCGTAAACGTCGACACAGAACTTGCCGGTTTTGTCGGAGAGAAACGGGTGGCCATCAACTAGCTTGACCGCCGCGGCCATGTCTGCGGCCTGGATGATTGAGTAGCCATTCAGCTGCGGGACTTCGCCTTTTGAACCGTCATCCTTCACACATTCGCCGTTACGGTCCATTGGCTGGCCCATATCGACCATCGCGCTACCTAGCTTGTCCATCCACACACTCCAGTGGCCCATAATTTCTTTGGCCTTTTCCGGATCCATATCTTTGGCTTCGGTCGCCGGGCCATTGTAAAGCAATATAAACTTTTTCATTCGAGCCTCCTTTACTTAGGTGCCGATTCTACACCCGGTGATCAACTAAATCTACGTTACAATTGCCACATGCCAAGAAAGAAAATCGTACTGGCCCCTCCTCGAATGTTCGACCCAACAGGACCGGACATCACGTTAGTTCAGGAGGTTGGTAGCCGACTGCCGGCTTCGGTTAATCCTTACGTCATCGGTGGGGCTGCTCGAAACGCGCTATATTACCAAACCTTCGGCAAGGGCTTAGCCCAGCGAGATTTCGACCTGCTAGCTTTACCAGGGGACGCCACCAAGTTTGTTGATTTCTGCCGAAGAGAGCTTGGTTTCGTATACGGTAAAATTCGTCGAAAGTCGGAAGTCGTAGTCCGTAAAAATTTCGTTGAGAAGCCTCAAAACATCACCCATTACGTATACTTTGACCTTCATATTAGCGAAGAAGCCGATGTTTTGACCAACCTACGCCTAAACTCTGCTTTCACAATTAACGGCTTCGCCATCCCGCTCAAAAGTTTTCCCAAGCTCGACAAGTTAATCTCCTTGCCCGGAGCCGTCGACGATTTGAAGAATCGGCAACTGCGGTTAAACCCAGATGGCTATAAATTCCACCCCGGAAACTTGTTTGCCTGCTTGAGGTTCATGTCGGTCGGTTATAAACCACCGAGTGCCGAAGAGGTGGAACTTCTGGCTAAAGAACTGCCAAAGCTCGAGAAGTGGCGCTTCAATCGCAACGTCAAAAAAGTCTTTACCTACGTTGGCGGTGAAGCAAATGCCCGCAAGCTGGCCAAACGGCTGGGTGTCGAGGCAGACATATTTAATTTGGATGAGCTTCGCAAATCGATATGAGATACGTAGCGTTTTTGCGTGGAATTAACGTTGGCGGCAACAAGAAGGTGCCGATGGCAGACCTAAAAGTCTGCCTGGAAAAAGCTGGGTTTGAGAATGTTAAAACCCTACTCAACTCCGGCAATGTCGCTTTTAATGCCGAAAAAGTCACCGAAGGCGAAATCGAAGAACTCATCGGACAATCGTTCGGCTTTTCAGTCGGCGTGCTAATCAGGCCGCAAGATTCGCTCAAACAACTGGTCGAGATGGATCCTTTTAAGAACATCAAAAATGCTAAGGCTCTTTATGTGACTTTCTTACGCGACAAGCCCATCGATCACAGTCCCGGCGAGTTCAAATTACTTAAGGTCGAGGACGACGCGGCGTTCTGGTACGTCGAGGATAAAGATGGTCGCGGGACGCTCGACGCGATGAGTTGGTGGGACAAACAATTCGGTAAAAATATAACCACCCGCAACTGGAACACCGTCGTGAAAGCGGCAAATCTGTGACGAACGGCGACGCGCCAATGCAAGCTTTTAGTTCAGCCGAAAAGTTCGCGGAGTGGCTGGATAAAAATCATGATCAATCGGACGGGATTTGGCTCCGGTTTTACAAAAAAGCTTCGGGTGTGCCAACCGTGGTTTACTCCGAGGCGGTTGACGTCGCGCTCTGTTACGGCTGGATCGATAGCCAAATGAAATCCTTGGACGAGCAGTCTTACATCCAGAAATTCACTCCACGCCGAGCCAAGAGTATGTGGTCCAAAGTAAACATCGAAAAAGTCGAGCGGCTAATCAAAGAAGGCAAGATGTCTGCCGCAGGCCTTGCCCAAATCGAAGCCGCCAAAGCCGATGGAAGATGGGACAAGGCTTACCATTCGCAAAGCACATTTGTGATGGACGAGGATTTCCTGCGGGCCCTAACCAAACAACCTAAGGCTCAAGCGTTTTACGATTCGCTGACCAAAGCTAACAAATACGCAATATACTTCCGCATTCATCACACCAAACCAGAAAAACGATCCGCGAAGATCAGCGAGATGGTCGCCATGCTCGAAGCGGGCAAGGCTATCCACCTGATTTAAGCGTAGAATAGGGTTGTGAACATCATTGAGTTAAAGAAGGTTAGCAAAGTTTATGGCAAAGGTGATGCCAGGACTTTGGCGATCAAAGATATCAACCTTTCGATCAAACAAGGTGAGTTCGTGGCGATTATGGGCCCATCCGGGTCGGGTAAATCAACCTTGCTCTCAATTCTTGGTCTTCTCGATATTCCCTCCTCAGGCGAATACGAGCTGGCGGGCGAGACGATTAAAGATAAAAGCGATCGCTGGCTGGCACGGTTCCGTCGGGAAAAGATCGGCTTTGTTTTTCAAACCTTCAACCTTATCCCCCGTTTGTCGCTTTCGGCCAACGTTGAGCTGCCGATGATTTACGGCGGCTGGAGCAAGAAAGACCGCCACTCTCGATCAAAGGAGTTGTTGGAAATGGTCGGATTAGGCCATCGCGCAAAGAACAACCCGAATCAAATTTCCGGCGGTGAAACTCAGCGGGCAGCGATTGCCCGCGCTTTAGCCAACCACCCTAGCCTAATTCTTGCCGATGAGCCGACCGGAAACCTGGACAGCAAAACCAGCCTTCAGGTTATGGAGATCCTTCGTGGCCTGCACAAAGAAGGCAACACTGTAGTACTAATCACCCACGAGGCACATTTAGCTAGGTTCGCTTCCCGCACCATCCACTTGCGTGACGGCGAGATTGTGAGAAGCAAGTGATCTGGGAAAGCATCAAAATGGCACTAAATAGCATCCGCAGCGCCAAACTGCGCTCCTTCCTGACAATGCTTGGGATTATTATCGGCATCGCCTCCGTTGTCGCCATCAACGCCGTCGGCGCTGGCCTCAAACAGCAGGTCGCCGGGCAAGTGAACGATCTGGGTGCCAATCTGGTCTTTGTCCTGCCGGGTCAAGTTATTTCAAAGGAAGGCGGCAAGCAAAGTTTCAACCCTGGTGCCAGCATTGGCACGTCGACCTTAACCCGCCAAGACATCACCAGCATTGGTAAAACTCCGAACGTCACCAAAGTAACCGACTTTTCCCTAATCTCTGGTGTAGTTAGCCACGGCTCAACCTCTGATCCTGGAGCCTTACTGCTCGCGACCTCGCCGTCTTACACACAGGTTATAGAAAGCCCAAAGCTGGACGAAGGCCGCTTCCTCAACGCCGGCGACAAAGACGGTTATGTGGTGGTCTTGGGGGCTGCGGCGAGAGATACGCTGTTTGGCAAAGGCGGTAAATCGATCGGCAACGCAGTCGATATTCGCGGCAGGCAATTTAAAGTCGTTGGCGTAATGGCCTCGAGCGGTACCAACGGTTCCGGTTCGGTGGGCGGCCCAAGCCTGGATGACGCCGTTTACGTTAGTATCGACGCTGCCCGCAAGCTGACCGGCACCGAACCATCGATTTACCGAATCGGCGCCAAGGTGGATTCTCAAGATCATGTAGCCCCTGCGGTCGACGCGATTAAGGCAACTTTAAAGAAAAACCACGGCGGACAGGAGGACTTTAGTGTCCTGACGCAGAAGGATCTACTTTCAACCGTTAATACTATCTTGAACGCCCTCACCAGTGCGGTCGCGGCGATTGGCGGCATTGCTCTGTTGGTTGGCGGCATCGGCATTATGAACATTATGTTGGTAGCTGTGACTGAGCGGACGCGCGAAATTGGGATTCGCAAAGCTTTGGGGGCTACCCGAACGATGATTTTGATGCAGTTTTTAGTAGAGGCGGCGGTAATCAGTTTATTAGGCGGGGGGTTCGGTATGCTGGCCGCATTTGGTATGGGCCGGCTGGCTGGCAGAGTGACCAAGATTCCTCCGGTCTTTACGGCCCAGATTTTAATAACGGCTGTGGGCATTACGGTACTAATCGGCGTCATCTTTGGGCTAGCGCCAGCCATCAAAGCAGCTCGAAAACGACCGATCGAAGCTCTGCGCTATGAGTAACAACGACCTTCATCAAAACCTTGTAATTCTCTAACCTGAAAAGGGTTACACCCTTAACAGATTGGGGAATTACAAGGTTTGCGTTTGAGGCTTAAGAGAGGTCTTTTTTGAGGGTTTCGATGAGGTCGACGGAGGAGGGATCAACTTTATTGAGGATGCCGAGATAAACGCCTACGAAGTCGCCGAGTAGTTGGGTCCAGAGCAGTTGTTGGAGTTTGGTCTCCCCTTCCGCTTTAACTTCGATCGGGGAGGGCATTTTGCCTGAAAGCAGACGATTTGAAATCTCCCAGCGTTCGGCGATCTTGGGATGGTCGAGCGAAGACTGTAGTTCAATCACTTTGAATAGCTTGGTTTCCGGCTTTAGCCACCCCTGGAATTCGTTGTGGTTAAATTCGCTCATCAGATAATAAAACGCCACGTTCTTGGCGTTCTCGTTGATCGAAATCTTCCATTTCTGGGCAGCCGCTGCCAGCACTGGGCCGCTGTAAATCACCACGCTTGACCCAAGTAGCTTGTCGGCGATTTGCTTGGCCAAGTTTTCGTGCGCCGGTACCGTTTGGACCCACGCCGCGCCCTTGCCCTCCAACCAGTCGGCGGCCTGCTCCAGTTCCGCGGCAGCGCCGGTGGTGGCTCCAATTTGGTCGAGTGTAAGCGCAATCGCCTTCGCCATAGACAAAGCCGCTAGACGCTGCGGGATTCCGGCCGGGATTTCAAGTAGCGGCAACTCGGCAGATTTGGCTTCGGCCATTAACTCCCCACCCGCGGACAAAGCGACGATCTGCGCGCCTCGCGCCTTGGCCTCAGCAAACATCGACAGCGTTTCTTCGGTGTTGCCGGAGTAACTGGAAACAAAAACCAGACTGTTTTGGCCGACGAAGGCCGGTAGATGGTAGTCACGCACCACCACAAAAGGCAGCTTTAGCCGATCACCCAGCCAGTTGCGGATTAACTCCGCCGCCAACGCCGAACCTCCCATGCCAGCGAGAACAATATTCGCGTAGGGTCTAGGAATTAGAGGCGAGAGGCTAGGGAATTGCTGCTTTAGTTGCTTGGCTTGTCCGGCTACTAACCCAAGCGCGTTGCCGCGGTCGATACTGTAAACAAACTGGCCGTCGTCTAACATAAGCCTTATTTTACAGCAACGAAAAAAGCGACTCAGTTGATGAGTCGCTTCGCGTAAGGCGGGCTCGGGGAAATCTCCTTGCCAGAAGGAGATCTCCCCGAGCACGGTGGCCTCAGCTCTTTCGAGCTAACCCCCTCGGGGGTATTGGTTTCCGGAACTTAGCGTCCGGAGGTCTGGGGAATTGAGCTTGCGACAGTCAGGTTCCCAACCTGCCCGTCACTCCGCGATACCCTGCGTGGGCCTAATTGAAAAACGCAGAGTGCTCAGTTCGTTGAACTGGTAACAGCCAGGGTCTTCAATCCTGCGTTCTCCAGAGAAGCAAATCGATCTCGAGTGAAACCCGCACCTGCAGAAACCGCGCTATGCGGTTCTCAAAGAGCAGTACAGCCGCTCGAGCCGGGAAGTTGTTAGGCGTCGCCGCTGTGCCGATCAGGCATTTTCGGGCCTAGGCTCCGAACGTATGACGGGTGTTCCGTACCTCAGCAGCCGAGCGTTACTTCGTTCGATTGCCTCTTCGGGCCATTCTTCTGGGCTCCTCTTGTGCAGGCCTCGGCCTGCTGGCAACCCGGGAAGAATGTTACTCGTTCACTTTACTACGGAGGTCCCCTTTCCATGCGTATCCCCCAGTAGTGGAATTTGATCTTTCAAGGGATAGCTCCACCTCATCGCGCTTGAGCTATCGTTGTGGAATAATCTACGCCCGCTTGTCAGGCGTGTCAAGCTTTTTTAACCGTAACTAACTTGACAAATAAAAACGCTTATGCTACACCTTAAGTGACAGCATCGCGCTGCCAGGTGGAAGTCCCAGGTCAATCAAGTTTGACTTGGGACGAACTGTAGGAGGAGGCGAAAATGGTTTCGAAGGAATTCGAAAAGCTCTTCGCCAAAGCCCACCCCGAACTCCCCAATCTCGAACTCGCCCTTAAGGAGCACGAGCTGGAGCTGCAAGAGTTCAGGGAACGCCACGAGCGCCATCTCCGCAAGAAGCAAGAGGCGCCTCCGGCGAAGAAAGCTTCCTAGCAGTAACCCTTCCCCGTTTCGTGAGCCAGGTCTGCAGCCTGGCTCACAACCATTTAGGCCGCTTGCTCGCCGTACTTTTGGCGAGCTTTTTCGACTAACTCCCACGCCGCGCTGGCGGTAGTTTTCAGTTCCCCGGAATTTGGGATACTCATCTCACGCATTTTGGCCAACAGCCTGCGGGCGTCCTCGAACGACAAAGTCTCGCCCATTTCCTGCCGCACCGCTTCGGTCACCTCATCGTGGGCTTTAACTCTAAGCAGATCAATCTTGGCAACGTCAGCGCTTGTAATGTGCAGTTGGTTAGCTAAGTTTATCGCCGCCGTGCCCTTTTTAACGGTTCGTAAATACTCGTGCCATTTCTTGTTGGTGTCAGGGGAAAAGATCTGCTCCGGAAATTCGAATTGGCCATCAGCGTTTAACATTCCCATCTTGGCCAGTAGTATGTTTTCGGATTCAGAGCCATCAATCGACTTCAGCATTTCTTGCATATTCTCCCGGTGCTGCTCCTCTAATTGAGCCTTCTCGTTTTCCGGAGATCTAAAAATCCCCAGCTCTTTTTCGACATCTTCACGGGTATATTCACGCAGCTGCTTCATCTTTAACACCAAGTTTTTCTCCTCCGGTTTGCCCCGCGAAACCCTAATTTGGTCGAGCAGCTGCTCAGCTTCAGGATTAATCTGCATCACCGCGTCGACTTTCGCGTCAACGAGTTCGGCATTGAGATCGGTAACTAACTCTGGCCCGGATATAGCGTGAACAGCTTCCGGATTTGATCCACCCTCTTTCATAAATTAAGCATAACAAAAAAGAGCCCCGCCGGCACAAGTGCCGGAAGTCCTAAGAACCAAACTCTAAGTCCTAAAGCGCTACTTAGAGTTTAGGGTTTAGAACTTGGATCTTCCGCCGCAGGCGGCTAGTAGTCCATTCCGCCCATGCCACCGGGTGGCATTCCAGGCGTCGGTTTGTCTTCGGGAATGTCGACGATCAACCCGCCCATCGTCATCGCGGTCCCGGCAATAGAAACTGCATTCTGAATCGCTTCGCGAACAACCTTAGCCGGGTCAACTATCCCGCCGGATTTCATATCTACTATTTTGGCTGGTTCATTAACGTTAAAGCCTGAACCAGCTTTGGCCTCCTGGACCTTAGCCAATTTCTCCTCGGCATTGAGTCCGGCGTTGTTCATTAACTGCTTAAATGGCTCCAGCAGGGCGTTTTTGACGATTAACTTGCCGGCATCAGCGGAGCTTGAAACCTTAGAGGCGTCTGCGTTTAGCCCTGCCGACAGGTTCACCAGCGATACACCACCGCCAGGCACAATGCCTTCGGCCACGGCAGCCTTGGTCGCGTGAACGGCGTCATCAACCCGGAATTTCTTTTCTTCAATCTCGGTTTCGGTAGCGCCGCCTACTTTTATAACCGCCACTTTGCCGGCCAACGCCGCCAGCCGCTCTTCCATCTTTTCCTGTTCGAACTCACTCGTAGCGTTGGCGATCTGCTTCTTGAGCATCGCGATCCGACCGCTGACCTCTTTGGCGTCGCCGCCGCCTTCGATGATGACCGTAGCGTCCTTGTCGGCAATAATCTTGCGGGCAGTTCCCAGCATGTTCAAATCAGCATCTTCAAATGTAATGCCCTTTTCTTCGGAAATAACGGTCGCGCCGGTCAAGATTCCAATGTCTTCCATAATCTCCTTGCGGCGGTCGCCGAAGCTCGGAGCCTTGATCGCCAGGGTATTAAATACACCTTTCAGCCGGTTCAAAATCAGTGTCGCCAGCGCCTCACCCTCAACATCCTCCGCGATGATCACCACTTCCTTTTTGCCAGCTTGGGCTAATTTCTCAAGTAGCGGCAGGATGTCTTGGATCGAGCTGATTTTCTTGTCGGTAATTAGGATCGCCGGCTTTTCGTAAACCGCTTCCATCCGCGCCGGGTCGGTCACCATGTAAGGGCTAACAAAACCGCGGTCGACCTTAAAGCCTTCGACGATCTCCTTTTCCATTCCCAGAGTTTGCGACTGCTCAACGGTCACTGAGCCGTCGCCACCCACGGCGTCAATAACATCAGCGATCAGCGAACCAATCTCCTCGTCACCGGCCGAAACGGTCGCAACTTGGGCGATCTTCTGTTTGTTACCGGCAATCTTTTCAGTCATGCCACCGATTTTTCCAACCACTTGTTCGGCCGCCTCATCCAGCCCTTTTTTGAGGTCCATCGGGTTGTGCCCGGCGGCGATTAGGCGGTGAGCCTCGTTCAGAATGTGATAGGTCAAAATGGTGGCGGTGGTCGTGCCGTCACCAACTGTGTCGTTTGTTTTCGAAGCCGCCTGCTTAATTAACTCGGCGCCCACGCCTTTGCCTAAACTGTCTTTGTCCTTGGCATTAGCCTCAATTTCAACGCCCTTGGCCACCGTCACGCCGTCGTGGGTAACGGTCGGGGAGCCATAGCCTTTTTCAATTACAACATTGCGGCCTTTTGGTCCCATCGTTACCTTAACGGCGTCGTATAACTCCTTGGCGCCAGCCAAAATCCGGGCTCGAGCATCATCTTCGTAAAAAACTTTCTTAGCCATTACTTCTCCACCACGGCCAATACGTCTTTGGCCTCAAGGATAATAAATTCCTCGCCTTCAACCTTAACTTTGTCGGGTCCGTACTGGGAGTGCATAATCTTGTCGCCAACTTTAACGTCGACGGGAATCCGGTTGCCGTTGTCGTCAACCTTGCCGGGACCAACCGCGATTACCTCCGCGATCTGGGGCTTTTCTTTGGCGGTGTCGGGAATAAAAATACCACTTTTGGTTTTGGCCTCGGCCTCGAGGGACTTAGCCACAATCCGATCCGCTAAGGGTTTTAACTTCATCATCTCTCCTTCAGTAAATTAGCACTCTACAGTGCTAAGTGCCAAAATATCTTAGCGAATCAGATTACTTAGTGTCAAGCAAATGCTTAATGACCTGTTCGCAGTCTTTATCGTCTTTAACGGCGATCGATTCATATCCGGCAGCTTTAACCGGATAATCGTTGCCGCCCGATTCCATTGAGTCTCCGACAAATAAAATGTCTTCCTTTCTCAAATCGAGCAGCTCAAGGAGCTTGTTTACTCCATGAGCTTTACCCTCGCGAGTCACATCAACCGAGGTGGTACCGGCTACCGTGGCCTCAAACCCAGGCAGCCTTTCACTGGCATAGAGGCGCAGTCTCTCCCGCTTCTCGTGGTTTGGATCCCATTTCAATTTCTCCTCCAACGGCGCGTCCTGCCCCAGACCGGAGTAAGTGACTTGCGATCCTCTGTCTTCGACTAGCTGACCCCAGGATTTTTCTGGTGTCAGGTCCAGTTCATGAACGCCTTCCGTCAGAACTTCTTCGATGCGCTTGCGATCCTCAGCCGGCAACTCCTCTTTGTAGACCAATTGCCAGGCGCCATGCTCGAACCGGTAAAAGCTCGTACCGTTGGTGGGCATCAAAAAAATGTTCGGATAGTTAGTCGCCTCGACTCGAAATCGGTCCAAGAATTGCTCCTGGAAACGGCGAAACGACGCGCCGGAGATCACGCAAACCTGGTGCTTTTCGAGTAGCTGACTCACTAGATCCGCCATCTCTCGCGTCATCGGCAACTTGCTCGGCGCCAGCGTTCCATCGAGGTCGAACACGATCATTTTTGGCATGGCTCTAGTATACTGTCGGGGATGACAAAACGTGTCTTAATGTGCGCCCCCACGTACTTCGGGATCGAATACTCGATCAATCCCTGGATGGATGAGAGTAATCAGGTTAACCGGGAAAAAGCGCAACAGCAGTGGGACAAGCTGGTCAAGATCTATAAGCAGCTCGGTTTTAAAGTTGAGTTGGTTGATCCAGTCGAGCACTTGCCAGATATGGTTTTCACCGCCAACGGCGGGTTGGTGATCGGTGGGAAGGTTATGCTGGCACGCTTTAAATACCCGGAACGGCAAGGGGAGAGCGTGCACTTTAAGCGCTGGTTCAACCACCATGGTTTCCAGCGGATCTATGTTCCCCGTCACGACTTCGAGGGCGAAGGCGATTGTTTGTACAGCGGTGAGACGGTGTTTGCCGGCTCCGGCTTCCGCACCAGCGTCTATGCCCACCCCGAGGTAGAGAAGGTTTTCGGCAAAAAAGTGGTTCGGCTAAAGCTGGTTGATTCCCGGTTCTACCACCTCGATACTTGCTTCGCGCCGCTGGATGATAAGACGATCATGTTCTACCCCGGCGCGTTCGACAAAGCCAGCCAAGAACTCATCAAAGAGAACTGTGAAACCTTCATCGAGGCCGACGAGGAATCAGCAGAAGCCTTCGGCCTCAACGCCGTCTCCAACGGCAAGCAAGTCGTCCTCGGAGCTGGCGCCAAGGGTTTAATCAAAACTCTCGAGAAAAAAGGCTTCGAACCAATCCCCGTCGACTTAAGTGAATTCAAAAAGTCCGGTGGCGGCGCCAAATGCCTTACTCTAGAATTAAGAAGTTAGAATTAGGAATCAAGGATGTCAGAATTTAGCGGCGAAAGTCCGTCACCCGAAGAACAACAAAACCCCGAGCAAGCGGAGGCAACTCGTATCGGCGAGCTTGCCTTTCGGGAAATGGCCAACATTATTCTGGCTCATCCAGACACTCAAGAAATAACGGAGCCTCAGCACCCTTTAATAGATAATCGGGTACCAGATGCTCCAGAGTTAATAGATGGTCCAACTGAGGTTAAGGTCAAGCGTCTAGAGCTAAGTGACATTGCAGGAAATGCAAAAGTTGTGCTGACGCTACGCGGGGAGCAAGAGCGAAGGGGAGGCATAAACTTTGTTCGTCCCGAATATAATCGCCAAGTAACCTACACGTGGACGACAAAGAGAAACCCTTATAACAATGTACCCCGCGGAGATATGTATAAAGTGATTGGTCAGTTGGACCCGCCGAACGAACCGCCACTAACCCGGCCCCTCGAGGTTGATAAAGACCAGCGCGAAGATTTATTAGCAGACATTGTCTCAATCTCGGCCGAACTCAAACGCAGGGGCGAGATTTAGCGTTTTTTGAGGGCTCTCTTGGCCTCGGCGATTTCGTCCCAGGGGCGTTTGCCGCTGGGTCCGAGGATAGACTTTTCGTGGCCTTTACCGAGGAGTAGAACCGTATCGCCTTTTTGGGCGTTCATAATCGCGGCCTCGATCGCTTCCCGGCGATCGTGAATCAGGTATAAATTAATATCGCGTTTCTTTCCCGCCAGCTCCGCTCCGACGGCGATCTCTTCCATAATCTGCTGGCCATCAATATCCCGATCGTCCTCCTCGGTGATGATAACGACGTCGGCCATTTTGCCGGCCACCTCGCCTTGCAATGGCCGCTTCGCCTCGTCGCGCCGGCCGGCGGAGCCAAACACTACGATCATCTGGCCGGTGGTTAGCGGCCGCATCTCTTTAAGGATCTTCTCAAAAGATTGCGGTGTGTGAGCGTAGTCAACAATGACCGTGAAATCCTGGCCTTCATCAACGGTGTTCATCCGACCCTCCACCGATTCAACCGCCGCGATCCCCTTTTCGATCTGCTTTTCGGTCAAATCCAGCGCCACGCCGGCCCCGATCGCCGCTAGCGCGTTGTAAACGTTGAACGAACCCGGAATTTTCAGATTTATATCGAACTCTTGCTCACCAAACTTGGCGTGAAAAGTGGATCCCTTGGGCGAGATTTTAATCTTTGAGGCCTTGAGGTCGCCGTGCTTCACACCGTAGCGGATCGGCCGTTTGACGACGGAGGCAAACAGCTCGCCCGATTCGTCATCGGCATTAACCACCCCTACATCCAGCCCGTTTGGATTGCGGCCGACCAGCTTGAACAGCTTAAATTTGGCGTCGCGGTACCGCTCAAAGGTTCGGTGGTAATCGAGATGTTCATGCGTCACATTGGTCATTACGCCAACCGAGTACGGAATTCCCCAGGTCCGGTTCTGTGCCAACGCGTGGCTGGTGGTCTCCAGCACCACCCAATCGAGTTTGGCGGCTTTCATCTTGGCCAGGTTTTTTTGCAGGTCAAAGGCCGTGATCGTCGTTAGCCGCGTTGGGTTTGGCTTTGGGCCGTCACCCAGGTCGATCGAGATAGTCGTCATCATCCCTACCTTAAAGCCGGCCTGGCGCAGCATCGAAGTAATGATCGTTGCGGTTGTCGTCTTGCCGTCGGTACCGGTCACGCCAATGATCTTGAGGTCCTTGGCCGGGAATTTGTACTTGAAGTTTGCCATAACAGCCTCTAGCCAATGGCCGTAAGGCTCGACCAGCCGAAACACCGGCGCGGGGATTACAGCTTTAACAACCTTACGCATTAGTACCAGTACTCCCGGCGGACACGGGCCGACAAGGCCACCGCCAAACGCTCGCCAGCGCGCGACCAGCGGCGGTACGCGCCCGGTTTCAAAACGATGTCCCAGGTGCCAATAAATTCAGTGATTTCTTCGTTAAATCCCTGCTTGAACTGGTCGAGGCTGGACATAATGTGCCCCTCCTCTCCGCGCGGCGCCACGCCCCACATGTCATAACTCGTCGCGCCTTGGGCTTTGGCCCAACGCATCGCCTCCCATTGAAGAGCATACGGCGCCATGACTTCGGATTTTTTGCGGACCGACCCGCCGTCCTTATACCAGACCTTGTTGCCAAACTTAATCAGGAAAATCCCGGCCAGCACCTCGCCTTCATGCTTGGCGAGCAACAGCTGTCCTTGCCCGGCCTCGCTAAAAGCCTGCCAATAATCCTCAAAGTACTTGGGGCGGTGCAGGAAATAGCCGGCCCGGCCCTGGGTCGTTTTCATTAAATCGAGCATAATCCTTCGGTTCGCCGCGTCCGCCGGCACCGCTTCTACCTTTACGCCATGCCGGCCGGCCAGCCGCACGTTGTATCTGGTTTTGGACTTAAATCCGGCCAAAATCTGCTCTTCGTCTGGCCGTAGATCAACTTTGATCGTAGCTTTAAGAACTTGCTGGCGAGCCCTTATTAACCCCAACTGTTTCGGTTCGACCGAATCTTGCGCCAATTCTGGTTCGATGCGCACAGAGATAGCAGGCGGATGGGCTTCTTTGATCGCGGCGATAAAATCTTTCAGCTTTTTGGGATCGCTAATCCCCGGCCCCTTCGGGACGTACAGAATTTCACCGATCGGCGCCCTGCGCGCCAGAACCAACACCACGACATCATCCGGCTCCAGGACAAACAGCTTCGGCTCCCAGCGGTGCCGGCCCTTAAACTGGCCCCACACCTTTGACTGCAAAAAATGCCCGCCGTCGGGATTGGCGGCCACCAGCTCGTCCCAGCGGCCAACCTCCTCTTCCGTTGCGGGTCGTAACTTCATACGACCAAGTATACTATTACCTGATGAAAATTCTGGGGATTGAGACTAGTTGTGACGAAACCGCGGCCGCCGTTGTTGAAGACGGTCGAAAGATTCTGTCGAACGTGGTGGCGTCACAGGTCGAGATCCACGCCAAGTTTGGCGGCGTTGTTCCTGAAGTTGCCGCGCGCAGCCACATCGAAGTAATGCTGCCGGTGATCAAAAAAGCCCTCTCTGAAGCCAAAACCGATTGGAACGGTATTGATGGCATCGCGGTGACTTCGGGTCCCGGCCTGCTCGGCTCACTGTTAATCGGAACACTAACCGCCAAGACTCTGGCCGAGCTAAAAGGCAAACCGCTCTACGCCATCAATCATGTCGAAGCCCACGCCTACGCCAATTTCCTAGACACCGATGATCCACCCGAATTCCCTATCCTCGCGCTTATCGTCTCCGGCGGCCATACGCAGTTGGTTTTATTTAAGGATCACCACGACTACGAAGTCCTGGGCCAGACTCAAGACGACGCCGCCGGCGAAGCCTTCGACAAAGTGGCCAAACTTTTGGGACTGGGTTTTCCGGGAGGTCCGGCGATCGCTGAAGCCGCGTTAAACGGCAACGACAGCGCGTATAAGCTACCGCAGGCCCGTTTAAGCACAAGCATATTTGATTTTAGTTTCAGCGGCCTTAAAACGGCTGTAT
>CAZJNH010000006.1:0-73259 GCA_964547425.1 uncultured Candidatus Saccharibacteria bacterium
GGCGTACGCCAGCTGATTTACAGTCAGCCCCCGTTGGCCGCTTGGGTAACCCGGCTTATCTTGGAGCCGGTGGAGGGATTCGAACCCACGACCTACTGTTTACAAAACAGTTGCTCTACCACTGAGCTACACCGGCCCGTGACCCAATGATAGCGGGTTGAAAGCTCTACCGGAACAACCGAAGTATTGTACCAACAGGAGTAAGTATGATCAAGACACCTGGACAGGTCGGTGGAGGAAGCGGAGAGCTTTTTGATCTTTTGGATCGAGTTTGAGGACTTTTTCGTAAGTTTGCTTGGCTTCGTCTTTTTTGTGAGCCAACTCATACGCTTCAGCCAGATGTAAGAAGTGTTTTTTGTTTTTACTTTTTTCGGTAGATTTCTTAAACGATTCGATAGCTTCAGCCAGGTGGCTCATTTTCAGGTGAGCTCGCCCGACGGCGTCATACAAATCGGCTGAGGCTTCAAAGATTAACCCCTTCTCGAAGGCCGCTAGGGCCTTAATATAATTTGAGTTTTCAAACATGGCGATGCCGAGGTTGTAGTAATTAACCGCCGATGGATCGAGGTGGGCCGCAATCTGGAATGACTCGATTGCCTCGTCGTAATTTTTCTGGGCGGAGTAGATAAGGCCCAGTCGCCGATACGCTACCGTATTTTTGTGGTCTAGTTTGAGTAAACGCAGATACAGTTTCTCGGCAGACAAATATTTCCGTTCCAAATACGATCGTTCGGCGTACTCAACCAGCTGGTTCATCTCCGCCGACACCGATTTCCCACCGACCTTAGCCGGCCGCCCAATCGACAATTGGCGCAGATTCCGATACACCAGGGCAACGACCGCTACAAAAAAGACTAACTCTAACATGCCAACTCCAGCATTAAACCCTCCAGGGCAGCTTTCGGATTTAGGTTAGCCGCGACATATCTGCCGGTTTTCTCGATTGACTCGAGAGAGGTGGCTCCATTGGTTGATGGGATCTGGTTGTCCCGAATTCGTTTGCCGATTGCGGCAGCTAAGAATGTTAAAAACTGTGATCCCCGCGGGTCGAGCGACAAAATCTCCGGTACTAGCAGTAAACGTTCAAAGACAGATGCCCGGATCGCCTTGCCCGCGAAACCTGCGATTTTGGTCAGTCTGGTCTTAGCTTCGGGGTCGTTCGCCAAATCACTCGCAACTCCGGCTTGGCCTCGACTTAATCTAGCAATGATAGCGGAATCGGTGGATGAAACTTGATGGTTTTTTGCCAGATGCTGCTTTATCTGGGACTCAGACAGCGGTGCGAAGTAAACCGATTGCACTCGTGAGCGAACGGTTGGCAGTAGTAGCTCAGAATCAGTCGCTATTAGAATTATGAAAGTATTTTGCGGCGGCTCCTCAAGTGTTTTGAGTAGGGCATTCTGGGCTTCGCTTGTCATTTGATCGGCCGGATCGATCACTATCACCCGTGATTTGCCGTGGTAATAGCCGTCAAGCGACAACTCTTCTTGCAGAGTTTTGATCTGGTAAATCCCGATTTTGCCGCTTTTAGAGTCGGCGGCCGGGACGATACGAAATACTCCGCCCACGCGGTCGGAACCTAGGCGCTTGGCTAGTTCCGTTGCGGCTGTCGTTTTGCCGACTCCCTTAGGACCGTAAAACAAATAGCTGCCGCCGGTACTGTCGTCTAACCTCCGGAGCCAGTGCTCCGCCCTGGACGAGAGCAAAATCTTCATAGCTCTAATTATACTGTTTCTCGAGGTGTTCTAGAAAGCCTTGCAGGTCGTCCGGAAGTTCGCTTTTAAATTCTAGAAATTTACCTGAAGGCAGTTCAAAGCTTAATCTAGCGGCGTGTAAAAACTGTCGCGACAGCCCGGTTGGCCGCTTTTTGGCTCCATAAAGCGTATCGCCCGCCACCGGATGCTTTAAATGGGCAAAATGCACCCGGATTTGATGCGTTCGGCCGGTTTCAGGTTTGGCTTGGACTAATGTGTAACCGGGTAAATATTGAAGTACCCGGTATTTGGTCACAGCCTCCTTACCGCCTTGTTTGACGGTCCGCTTCTCGTAATCCTTACTGGGCGCTATAGGCAGGCGGATAATGGCTTGTGCGGGCTCCAAAACGCCCTCAACGAGCGTTAGATACGTCTTTTCGACGCCTCCTGTCTGAAATAGATGTTTTAGGTAGTCTCTCGTCTGCTTATGCTTTGCTATTACCATCAATCCGGACGTGTCCTTATCCAGTCTATGAACTATTCCGGGCCTAAGAGGGTCATTGTCTTCCACCCGCGAACGGGCAAACTCTGCAACGCTCGATTCAGGGCGAGACAGCGATACGGCGTGTGACAGTAACCCGGCTGGCTTATCGATAACAACGACGTCATCATCTTCGTATATGATCGGCAGATCGGGTGCCTCGATCCTAGCAGGTTTGGCTGGCCTCCAGCTAACCTCGTCACCGTCCTTAACTAAGTAACTGGATTTTTCCTTGGCTTCGTTCACCTCGACCAGTCCCGACTTTAACTCAGCCTGCGCTGCCGAGCGCGACAGCCCTGAAGTTTCGGCTAAAAAAAGATCGAGCCTAACGCCCGACGATTCACTACCAACTTGATACTTTTGCATTAGGCCGAAACCAGCTCCGATGCCGTGTTAAGGTCTTTTCGGCTGCCAAGAACAAATATCCGGTCGCCGGGTTTAATAACCTCGTTGCCGCTAGGCCTGACTTTGTTTTTCCCGTCGGTGCCGTTGATCGCGATCACCGTCGCGCCGCCGATTTCGTGGTCTGCCAGGGCCTTACCCAGGTGCTTGCCGGCCAGTTTGGATCCGTCCATGACCTCCATTTCCTCTACTTGCAAGTCGGCCGAACCGCTGGATTTGTTGACGACGTCGATGTAGTCCACAACGCTAGGCCGCAGTGCCATTGCCGCCATGTGGTAACCACCAATCTGGTAAGGCAAAGCTACCCGGTCAGCACCGGCCCGCTTAAGTTTTACTTCATTCTCGGCTCGGTTGCACCGCCCGATAATGTAAAGGTCAGGGTTTACTGCTCGAGCGGTCAAAATCACCAGTAAATTATGCGAGTCCTCCCCTAAACAGGCCACTAGTCCGGCGGCCTTCTCTACCCCCGCAAGATGTAAGGTTTCCTCCTGGGTGCTGTCTCCTTCAAAAGCTAAATGGCCGGCCTTAACAGCGTCAGCGACTTTTTCTGGATCTTTGTCGAGGCCAACAAACTCCTGCCGCTCCAGCCCCATTTCGCGCGCGACCTGACTGCCGACCCGCCCGAGTCCGCAGATTATGTAATGTCCTTTGAGTTTGTCTACCTTGGTTTGCATCTTTCTTTTCTTTACGCTTATGCCTATTCCAATCATATATTCGGCAAACCACTTTAGCAAATACGCGATTAAGACGTAGCTGGAGATGATTAAAAAGATGACTAGAAAGTGGCTGGACTCGCTCTTAAAGCCGTAGTGGTCGAAGTGCGACAAAAGCAGTAGCATCGTTTGGTAAAAGGATTCTCCAGGAGTAATGCCAGGTTCCATTGCTAAAAAGCCGAAGGTTCCGCCGAGCAGCAATGCAACAGCTGCAAATCCAGCTTTCCAGAGTCCGTTTTCGGCTGTCCTTTTCATAACTAAAGTATATATCGCTTACGCTTTCTTGAGTAGAGCTTATGGCCCTTACCTTGACAACATAAGCGTTATCTGGTAGAATTGTCCAGTTTTCGCGTCTAGCGAAAAAGCTGTCTTGAGACGAGCCAAAGGATGATCATTGCAAACCGAGAAGCCATCAGTAATCAGTGTGCTTGGCGGCATAGTTCTCGTCGCCTTGATGCTGGCCGTTGCCGGCATGGTCTATGCCTCGCGGCTGGCGGACGCGAAACCGCGGCCGATCAGTCAGGACGTGTATGGCCTTCTGCCGATGGGCAGTATTGGCTATACTGATCCGCTCTACCTGGTTTTTTCCACGGTGGACCGAAAGTGGCACATCCCTGATGATTCGGTCAGAGGTAAAGTCCCACGTTTCAGTCCGCGCGCGGAGGACCGCCGGCAGTTGTTGGTCTCGAGAATGGCCAATGGCCAGATCGTAGCCGAACAACCGCCGACTTGTTTTTGGGGCATCGAGCGTGTCATCTCCGTTGACGTCGCGCTGCGCGACCCTGCC
This sequence comes from uncultured Candidatus Saccharibacteria bacterium, assembly GCA_964547425.1. Classification (GTDB taxonomy): domain Bacteria; phylum Patescibacteriota; class Saccharimonadia; order UBA4664; family CAZJNH01; genus CAZJNH01. The sequence goes on from CAZJNH010000006.1 coordinate 4,138, forward strand.
GTTGTGTTTCAACACACCGACTGCAACTAGCGAAGGGGCTGATGAAATGAGACCCGATGTGGATGCGCCGTCCTTTTGGGACTGGCGAAACATCCGGTATCAAGTATCCGTTGTAGCGCTACTCGTGGCAATCGCGGCAATAGGCGGGGTCGATCTTTACAAGGCATGGGAAGCGAAGCCGCGGCCGATCACGCGAGAGGTTCACGGGTTGCTCCCCGACCATAGATTCGGCTATGCCGATCCACTGGAACTGATGTTCAGCAAAGAGGACCGGCAGTGGCACATCTTCGGCGCAGCGCCTGGGAAGGAATCGAAGTTCAGTCCTAGTCCCAAGGGCGACTGGATCATGAAGGTCGAGAACCGTGGCGGCAAGATCATCGCCGCTCGGCCGCCGTACTGCTACCGCAACACCCTTGGCTACTTCAACAAGGAGCAGTCGGTGCCTTCCGATTACCCGGTGGTGCAGTTCGCGAATTTCACCTGCCGATAAGCAGGAACCCGGCAAAGGGGCATAAGCCCCCTTGCCGGTTGAGTCTACGGGATGGTCCCGTATTGAGGAGTCCAGCGAAAGTAACTCTAGGACGAAACTCAAAGCTCTTTTACAAGGAGGGATGGTTGCGCGCAAGCGAGCACTTGAAGGCCGACAAGATCTTCTTGATCGGCGGCGTTGACGAGAAGATGCTCGAGGGTCTGCACAAGCAGATCAAGGAATACGAGCAGAAGGCAATGGCCAAGAAAAAGGAAGACCGGGTCCCTTGGCCAAAGCAGCTGCACGTCGTTCTTGCCACTACCGGAGGCAATGTTGCGTACGGCCGCGGGGTATACGACGTCTTGAAGATGCTCGGGCGCCGATGCCAGCTGTCGCTGGTCGTGACCGGCCTGTCGATGTCGATGGGAGCTTCGGTAATGATGGCAGTGCCCTGGGAAAGGCGCTTCATTACGCCGAGCGGATCGATCATGGTCCACCAAGTACGTCGCGAACTGCCGGGCCTTCCGAGTCTGCCGGTAGAAGCTCGGCGGCTCATCATCGATGAATACGTCGTTGACGTGGAGCAAGCCGAGAAGATGAACGACTGGACGATCAAGGCGATCGCCAAGGGTTCATCCAACTCGGTCAAGCGGGTTCGCGGATGGTTCGAAGTCGGTACGTACTTCGACGCCAACGAAGCGATTGAATTCGGCTTCGTCGCGGACAAGATCCGTTAGTTTTAAGGCCTTTTCGGTTGAGCCATAATCAACCGAGACGTCTGGGGATGTGTGTCCCCGCTGACGAGTCCGAAAGGACGAAACGTCGGCTCTACCTTGAAAGGTTAATAATGATTCTCGAGAACGTGAAAGCTGTGGCCTTTGACGGGTTTTCCACGCTTTTTAGCGTGCCAACGATGTCACCGGTTGAGAAGGTGTGGTTGTATCTGCGCCAGTTCTACCCGGACTTGAAAAAGAGCGATCTCGAGTCCGCTTATGCCCAGTACCAGCGTTACCACGACTGCGGGGTTTCGGACAGCTTCGAACGCTTGTTCGACATCTGCACCATGGTGGGAATTGAGATCGACGAACATCATCTCGGCAGGATCAAGATCCTGGAGCTGATGGCGTGCATCGAGAACGTCGAGGTTTTCCCCGGCGCCTACAACACCATCCATGAGCTGTGGGACCGCGGATACGAGACGGCGATCGTCAGCAACGCGAGTGAGGTCGGCAAGATTCTGGAGGAGCTGTTGCAGTTCCACCACTACGTCAACCACATGCTGCTCTCCTGCGACCTTCACTACACCAAGGAGAAGGATGCGGACGGCAGACCTTCGGACTTCATGTTCGAGGAGTTGCTCCGGCGCGTTGAACTCGATCCACGAGAGATCCTGTTCGTGGACGACAGCATTGCGACCATGCTGCACGCCAAGCAGTTTGGGTTCCAAACAGCCTTGGCGATCCAGGGTGAGGTCCACGATCGAGTCGATGTTAACCGTGATTACGGCCAAAACATCACGATCACAGCTCTCCCCCAACTGCTCGAGTACCTGCCTCTTTTGGCAGCGTAGCCCAATGGTTAGGAGGAAATGATGCCGAAAAAGGTGTTGATTGTCGAGGACCACCCGCTAATGATGGCGGCACTCGGCAAGGTGGCTAGGGATCTCGGTGCCAAAGTTGGCTATGCCAAAACGATAGCCGAGGCCGAACAGCATCTCGCCGATGAGCAGTACGACATCATCGTGTGGGATGGGTACTTAGGACAGGAGTCGACGCTGTCGCTGATCAAACAAACCGCCAAGCGGTTTAAAGGGCCAATGATCGCGAACAGTTCCGACTTCTCGATGGCTAAGGCCCAGATGCAGTTTGGCTGCACCGACTACCCGCGTGAGGGCGACGCCTTCGATCTGCTGAAGAAGCTGATCGAAAAGTGACCCGCCGGAAACGGTGGCTGAACCGAACTGAAGACCCCATCCACGACGGATGGGGTCTTCTTCTTTTCTAGCGTTTCTTCCACTGGGCGGCTTTGCGCGCCCGCTTTAATCCAGGCTTCTTTCGTTCCTTTTCCCTGGGATCACGAGTCAAGTACCCGGCTTTACGAAGTGATGCTTTGTTGTCTTCGCTAAGCTCAACTAAGGCACGGGCGATAGCTAACCGAGCCGCTTCGGCTTGTCCACGTTTGCCGCCTCCACGAACCTTTAGGCTGGCACCAAGCTTTTTGTCCTGACCGACCAAGATTAACGGTTGGCGTACGGACTCTACTAGTACCGGACTGGCAAAGTATTCTTCAACTGTTTTGTCGTTAACTACAATGTCTTTTGCGCTTGAGCTAAGCCGGACGGTAGCGACCGCTTCTTTGCGGCGGCCGAGGCCTTTGTGAAAATCTGTAGCTGGCATTATTTAATCTCCAATTTCTTAGGGGTTTGGCCGGCGTGCGCGTGTTCAGAGCCCGCGTAGACCTTGAGGTGCGACATACGCACCGCTTTTAGCCGGTTTTGGGGCAGCATGCGTTTGACGGCCATCTCGATAACCTCAGTTGGTTTCTCGTTTAACTTCTCGGCTAGACTAGCTTCTTTAATACCGCCAGGGTAACCGCTATGGCTAAAGTATTTCTTGTCTTCAAGTTTATTGCCCGTGACCCGTATCTTTGCGGCGTTGATAACGACAATGTTGTCGGCCAAGTCTAGGTGAGGCGAAAAGGTCGGTTTGTGCTTGCCTTGGAGTAAGGTCGCAACTTTTGTAGCCAAACGGCCCAAAGTCACACCGCTGGCGTCAATCAAGTACCAGTCGTGGGTGATTTCGGATGGTTTGGCGGTATGAGTCTTAAACATTATTTTGCCCCAACCTTAGTTTTTGGCTTAGCCACGGTTTGTTTAGCAGCCGATTTCTTCGCGGCAGGTTTCTTCTCGCTAGTTTCTACCTTCTCACTGGCCTCTTTGGCTACTGGAGCAGGCTTGAGTCCAGCCGGTAAAACCAAACTGACTATGGCAACTGGGGCATTATCGCCTCCGCGATTGCCGGCTTTGACGACCCTGGTGTAGCCGCCTTGGCGATCCTTCCAGGCAGGTGCCAACTCTTCAACTAACTTTTGAACAGCAGAGTCGGTGGTTAAGCGGGAACGTAGTAAACGCCGATCGGCCACGGTCCCGGACTTAGCAAAGCTAACCAGTTTTTCAACGTAACGCCCGGCGACTTTTGCTTTCGAAACCGTAGTGGTCATAGTCTCATGCAGCACGAGTGAATTGGCCAACGACTTAAGTAATGCTCTTCGCTGGTCACGCTCGCGGCTGAATTTTGGGCTTTGGCCGTTCATTTAATCCTCGTCGGTCTCCCCTTTTTCAAAACCCATCTCAGTCAGCTTGTCTTTGACCTCGTTGTAGGCCTTTGAGCCAAAGCCCTTGAGGTCCCGCAGCTCTTCATCGGACAAGCGCAGAAGGTCGCGGACGGTCTTGATCTCGTTGTTTAATAGCGCGTTAGTGGTGCGCGGCGTCAGGTTAATTTCTTCAACCATAATCTTAGCGGCGTTGTCGGAACCGTCTTCGGTGGTCACAGCCTCGGATTGAGGGGCCTCGCGGCCGGCTACGACACCAAAGTGCTCAACCAATAGTTCAGCTGCTTGGGCCACGGCGTCGGCTGGGCTAACGGTACCGTCGGTCTCAATATCTAGCACCAAACGGTCGAGGTCGGTCATTTGGCCGACACGGGTGTTTTCGACCGAGTAGCGTACGCGCTGGACCGGGCTGAACAATGCGTCAACGGCGATCATGCCAACTTCCAGCTTTTCGCTTTCGCGGGATTCAACCGGCTGGTAACCGCGACCTTTTTCGATCTTAATTTCCATACCGATTTTGGATTTAGCATCGTCGAGAGTTGCGATCACCAGTTCGGGATTTGCGATTTCAACATCGGAGGTGACTTTAATATCGGAGGCTTTGACCGGGCCTTTGCCGGTTTTGGTCAGAACCAGATACTGAGGTTCGTCGGAGTAAACCTTCAGGCGCAGTTTCTTGAGGTTAAGCAGGAGGGAAATAACGTCCTCTTTAACTCCAGGAATCGTCGAAAATTCGTGCGACACGTTGTCGATTTTGACGGCTGTAACAGCGCCGCCGCCGAGGCTCGAGAGAATCACCCGGCGAAGTGCATTACCCAAAGTCATACCATAACCTGGGTGTAGCGGTTCGATGGCGAAGGTGGCGCGATTGCCGTCGTCTTTAGTTAGTTTGAGTTGTGGGAGCTGGATGGGGTGAAGCACGTTTTTCTCCTTATTATCGTGAATAGAATTCAATAATTAGCTGTTCGGAAATCTCTTCCATAATGTCGTCCCGAACCGGATGGCCGGTGACTTTAGCGGACAGCTTGGAAGACTCTAGACTTAGCCAGCGGCTGTCGAGTTTGGACTGTTTCAGATCGGTGACAACCTTTTGGAAATAAGGGTTTTTCTGGCTTTTTTCGCGGACCTCTAGCTCATCGCCCGGTTGTAAGCTAATCGACGGGACGTTAACTCGGCGTCCGTTGTGCAGAATGTGGCCATGGCTGACTAGTTGGCGAGCACCTTGTCGGCTAGGTGCCCAGCCGAGACGGTAAACGGCGTTGTCCATGCGTTGCTCTAGCAGAATTAGGACGACTTCACCGCTAATGCCTTCCTGGCGTTCAGCTTCCGCGACGATCCGGCGGAACTGCTTTTCAAGAAGCCCATAAATTCGCTTCACTTTTTGCTTCTCGCGCAGCTGCAGGGCGTACTGGCTGTCTTTGGTCCGGCGGCCGCCTTTGCCATGTTCTCCAGGGCCGTAGCCGCGTTTAGTCAGGCCTTTAATCGCCTTCGGATGCATCGCGACGCCTTCGCGGCGTGAACGCTTAAGGGTTGGGGCTAAATCGCGTGCCATATTACTGCTTCCTCGGTTTTCGCGGGCGGCAGCCGTTATGAGGAATGCCGGTGACGTCTTTGATGCTAGTTACGGACAAACCAACGGTCGAAAGGGCGCGCACAGCCGATTCACGGCCGCTCCCGACGCCTTGCAGATAAACATCCACCTTTTGCATGCCGAGCTCTTTAGCAGCCGTCGCGGCCTGTTCGGCGGCGATACTGGCGGCGTACGGGGTTGATTTGCGGGAACCTTTGAAACCGGCGGCACCAGAGGAACTCCAAGCTATCACTCCGCCTTTTTCGTCGGTGATCGAGATAATCGTGTTATTAAAAGTCGCCTTGACGTGCACTTGGCCAACGGCCACGCTGCGTTTTTGCTTCTTTTTCCGGGTTGTAGTGGTTTTTGGGGCTGCCATATTAATCCTTAAGTCTTAGAGGCCGCTTTAGCCCGGCCGGAACCGACGGTGACGCGTTTGCCGCGTTTGGTACGGGCATTAGTTTTGGTACGCTGTCCGCGAACCGGCAAATTATTCTTGTGCCGCAAACCGCGGAAGGAATTGATTTCTTTGAGCCGACGAATGTTACCGGAAACTATCCGCTGAAGGTCGCCTTCAACCTGGAGCGTCTTTTCGATCTGCTCGCGGATTTTCGAGACTTCGGCTTCGGTCAGATTCTTAACTCGGGTGTTAGGGTCGACGCCTGTTACGGTAATTAGCTTCTTGGCGGTTGAGTTACCAACGCCGTGGATGTAGGTCAAAGCAATTTCAACCCGTTTGTCGTTTGGTAAATTAACTCCGGCAATACGCGCCATTAGCCCTGCCTCTGCTTGTGCTTAGGGTTATCGCAGATCACAAAAACTACTCCGTCGCGGCGGACGGTCTTGCATTTGGAACACATTGGTTTGACGCTCGCTCTAACCTTCATTGCACTCCTTAGTTGTTGTGTCTATAAGTAATTCGGCCTTTGGTCAGGTCGTAAGGGGTCATCTCTAAGGTCACCTTATCTCCCGGCAAAATCTTGATGTAATGCATCCGCATTTTGCCCGAGATATGTGCTAAAACAACATGGCCGTTCTCGAGTTCTACCCTAAACATAGCGTTTGGCAGGGTTTCGCGAACGGTCCCTTCGACCTCGATTACTTCCTTTGTATCACTCATGGTAAGACTACAGCGCTTAATTCTACCCAGATTTAGTACTCCTGTAAAGACTTTTAAATACAAAAACGGCCCGGGGAGTCTTGTTCCCCGGACCGCAAGAGTTACCGTGTTTGATTGATCCCTTCTCCGCCTCCGTGCGGATGCCCGATACCTTGACCCGTGCTAAGCAATAAGCCATGAAACGCTCGGTTGCCCCTAGCGTCCGCCAGCGAATTATGCGTCGCCCCTTCGGGCACCGGCTTATGGGTGACGCCGAGTCGGTTGGCCCAAGGCTTCAGATCGTTTGCGTAGCTGGGCCAGGTGGCTGGCCGGTCGATCATCCGCCCAAACAAGCCGCATAGGACGACCCAGTCGTAAGCGCAGACGTAGCCCCAGAACTCAGGGTCGTGGTCGTTTCTGACGAATTCCTCAACTTCTCGGGCAATAAGGATTGCCGTCTTTGATTGGCCTAACAGGTGCGGTCTGGTGTTTTCGGCGTGCCAACCATCGAAGTCCAGCGACCAGTCAACCTTGGCGAACTCCGCGTAGTACTCGCGGTCGTCCTCACTGACGATCCCGAGACTAATCGGCACCGGCTGAATGTAGTCGATGAACTCTGTGTCGAAGAAGTACTTCATTGCTCACCAGTGATGCGTTTGGCGCCTGTCCAGGCGTCGTCGTTGCGCGGGAAGTCGTAGAACGCCCTCGCGCTAAGAAGATCGCAGCTGTGGCACAACGCCGCCAGCGGCAGCATGATCCGAGAATCCGGCGTGTAATCCTCGTCGCGGATGCCTTCGACGTACTTGAGGGCGTTTTCCTGCGTCGGCGTCAGCTTAATCCCGTACTCCCAAAGCTTCGACTGCGCAAACTCTTTACGAGCCGCTTTTGTCTTCAGCTCCGGAATCACGACCAACTCACCGTCCTCAAACCGCGTGCGCCACGGCTTCTCGATGTCATGGAGGAACAAGACGAGCAGACCGTCGGACAGTGTGATTCGCTCATCGCCCGACAACTGATCGAGTCGGCCTGTACTCTCGATTGCGCCGTAGAACAACACGAACCAGTTCATGGCGTCGGTGACATGGTCCCAGTAACCACCGGGCCAAGCCTGGTGGTTGTGCGTCGATCCCGGCGCCGCCTGGAACAGCTCGCGGTGGTCGTAGAGGATCTGCCGGCAGACCGATTGGTTCGGCTCGTTGATCATCATCACCATCTCGTCAAGGTAGTAGTACTTCGGCTGTTCGCTCATGCCGCTCCCTTGGTTTGGTTGAGGCGGCCCGGGGAGTCTTTGTTCCCCGGACCGCTCGAAGTTAGAACGAGACACTCGAACTGGAAGTGTCGGGATTGAGCGCGCTCCCGCTTGATGCTGAACCAGCATTGCCATCGAGATAACGCTGCCATTTCGCGGCGATCTCTTGAGCCCTCTCGTACGCCAGCCCAATGTACGGGTTGGCATTTTCGATCAAGGCAACTTCATCGGCCGTGAAGCGCTCCACATACCCGGCGATCTCCAGGTCTTCCTGAATGAAGCGTTGGAGTGAACGCGGATTACCGGTCCGACGAGCTTCGCGCCAGGCCTGCGTAACCACGCGAACGGCTTCATGCGCGTCCGGGTGGCCGTACTTGGCGAGCAGAATATACAGCGGCTCCGCCAGTATGGCGCCCTCGCTGGAGGCAAGGTTCCGGTCGAGGTTCGTCTGGTCGACACGCAGCTTGTCCATTGTGCGTGTCAGCCGCTTGGCCATCACCACTACGTAGTTGACGATCTCGGCGTTAGTCCGGCCAGACGCGGAGCCAGTGAGGTCGCGCTGATGCTCGCTGATTTGATCCAGGTACAGCGTGCCCAGTCTGCCAACGAGAACCTTCCACATACTTTCGATGTTCTCGAAGTTGATCGGGTTGCGCTTCTGCGGCATCGTCGACGAACCTACTTGTTCGGCGCCGAACTCCTCGCCAACCTCGGCGATCTCGGTCCGCTGCAGGTTGCGCATGTCGCGTGCCAAGTTCGCCATCACCCCAGCCGCCACGACCATCTCGGTCAGTAACCGCAGCATCGGCTCCGGCGGCGCGATCTGGGTCGAATGAGTAGCAGGTCGCAGACCAACGTAACTCAACAATCGTCCCTCGAACTCCATCGGGTTGTCGACGACAAGCTGCGACGCGTTGTAAGCCCCAACCGCGCCAGAGAACTTGCCGACCAACTCAGAAGCCCTCTCATCGATCCTCTTGATCGACTGACCCAAACGCTCGGTGATCCCGGCCATATAGAAGCCGAAGGTGATCGGAACGGCGTGCTGGCCATGCGTCCGGCCAACCTGCACCGTCGCCGACTCCTGCCGCGTGATGTCGACCAGTATTCGCAGTAGTTTCTTGAGAGCCGGGACGACAACGTCGTAGGTCACGTCCTTATACCTCGCGGCGTTGGCTGTGTCGACGATGTCGAATGAAGTAGCGGTCATGTGCACGTAAGGCTTGGCTTCGTCGCTGACCTTGGCTTGGATGCAGTTGACCAAGGCCCGGATGTCGTGGCGAACCCGATCCTCCTCGGCGTAGACCTCTTCGGTTGTAATCTTGGAGCAGGCCTGGGCGATCTCGAAGGCGGCTTCAGCCGGACAGATGCCGAAGTCCGCCAGCGTTTTTGCCAATGATGATTCGACCCCCAGCTTGTAGCGGGTAAAACCGTTCTCAGACAAACATTCCGCCACCTCTGGGTCGAGGTAACGGTAGTCGGCCGGCGAAATCGCGTCGAATTTGTCCATATCAGCTCCTCTTGAACTTTGAGGTCATCTCGGCAACCTCGGCGTAGTTCTGCTTAATCTTGCCAAGCTCCTTGGCCTTGGCCGCTGGATCGTCGACACCAGCGAGGTCGCGATAGACCTGCTTGTCCTTCATCTGCGCCTTGTCGCCGCCCGGCCAGATCCGCCACGAGTCGTTGTCGATCACATCGGCAACGGCCAGCCGGCCGTCGTGCAAGCGGCCGAACTCGATCTTGAGATCGACCAGTTGGACTTCCTGCTGCCGCCAGGCGTCTTCGATGACCTCGAAGACCTTCACGGTTGTTCGCACCATCTCGACCGTCTCATCGATGGTTTGCTGCGCCCTGACCGGCAGGATGGGCTTCTCTTCGATGTAGCCCACGCCGAGCGGCTTACCGGCCTCGTATAGCAAGTAGCGCCAGCCGACAAAGTCCCAGATCATTAGCGGATCGTGGCGCTCGTCGTCTTTGAGGAAACACTCGACGACGAGCGGGGCGAGCACCGTGCCTTCGGCAACTTCTCGGTTGCGCTTTAGGTACGAACCGGTGGCGATGCGCCGGGCCACCCACTCCATTGGCAACATTTCTGCCTTGAGCGCGTGGAAAACGGTTGGGTCGCTGTCGTCGGGCCCAAGGTAGTGCGTCAGCACGTGCGGGTCGATCAGCTCGAAGACGTTGCAGGTCGTCCGCGTGGCATTGACCGCCTTATCTTCGAGCAAATCACGGCTCGCGCCGTCGCCGGCGGTGATGTCGTTCTTGCTCTCGATCATCACCCGCTCTCTAACACGGGAGGATGAATCTGGGTGTTCCCAGATGATCTTCGTCTTCCCTTCCGCCAACTTCCAGGGCAGCCGTTCAACTTCGATGTTGCTGTATTTCTTCAGCCAAATCGGCTCTTCCTGTTCAGAAACGTAGACAGGACAAATCCCCGGTCCGTCGTTGCCTGATGAGCCATCCGGAGACATTACCGGCCGACTGACGGTGAAGGTCTTCCCCTCGTGCTCGAACCGGTCGCCTTGGCGCATGCCGTCATCGGTAACCGTCCAAGTCTTATATGTGGCAACCATAATTGCCTCCTTGTCAAAGGTCGAAACAAAATCAGCGGCCCGTTGCCGCTCGCGTAGATTATACCGGATTTTTGATACGAAAAAACCCGGGCCGTGGTTGGCGCCGGGTTTTTTGTGAACGAGCTTCGCTGACGAACGCAGCCAGATGCGGCTGTTTTAACTTACCCGCTTTCTCTGTCGACTCTTTCATCCGGCTTACGCCGTGCCGAGTAGCCGATACACTCGACTTTAGGCTCCCTATTTATCGCTGGGCTTTGTTCACTGGAACCATGCGCACGTTGTGCGCGGCGGGTATATTTTACCCAGTGTCTTTGTACCATCCAGCGAGGAGCTATCGTTTGCCCATCGGAATCACCCTTTCGGCTGAAGCGATGAAGCGGAACGAAGCGATGGTCTCGGGACCCACCGTTTCGTTCCTAGAATAGAACCGAACCACGTACCCGAGAAGTACATCCTCTCTAACTGGACGGAGCCAGTTTAACGGGAGGAGAGGAGGGCTCCCAACGACGTCGCGGTGATCTGCTACTCGTCTTGCTGCGACTGCAATATGGTGGCCCAAGTGGCCTGACGAACCGCGCTCTTGCGCATGACGAAGAATATACCCGCCATAACCACTTCTGTCAAGAAGTTGTAATTCGCTAACCTGAAAAGGGTTACACCCTTAACAGATTGGAAAATTACAAGTTTTGGGAAAATTGAGTCAAATTGGCTATTCGAGGTCGAAGGCGAGGAGACCTTGGGTGGCGATTTTTTCTTTGTAGCCTGGAAAACTGTAGTAGATTGCTTCAGCTTCTTTGAGGGTTTTGGTGCCGGGCATGATAGTTTCTTGCGGGATCGTATCGAGCAGGGATTTGATGTCGGAAAAGTGCTGGACGGACTTTACGGTCTTCATCGCCGAATCTTTGCCACAAACGACGGTGATTTTGTCACCGGCCTTGACTACCTGGAACTTAGAGGTTGCGGCGCGAGTTTCCACGCTTTTTGTGCCATTGACGACACTATCAAACTTATCTCGATCGACTTCGCGGAACCGGAGGATCATCTAGTACTTTTCGTAGGAGGTCATGACGGCTTGGGACTGGATTTGGTTCATTGTTTCGATGGCGACCGAGACGACAATCAACAGACCGGTACCGCCGATGGTCAGTAGTGTGCGGTTGGTAAGTCTTTGCGCTATGAATGGTAAGAGCGCGATCACACCAAGTCCGGCAGCTCCGGCGAGGGTAATGCGGTTAACGACGCGGCGCAGATAGCTGGCGGTTTCTTTGCCAGGACGAACGCCGGGGATGAAACCACCTTGTTTTTGGAGGTTTTCGGCGATATCGTCAGGGTTAAATACGACCGAAGTATAAAAATACGTGAAGATCACGACCAACGCGAAGTAGCTAACCGCGTAGACCATGCTGGTCGGTGAGAATAACGTACTGGCGCGCTGGGCGATCGAAGCAATGTGTGCGCTGTGGGCCTTGGCAAACAGCTGTCCCAAAAAGCCTGGAACAGATAGAAACGCAAGGGCAAAGATGATAGGAATAACACCCGCGAGGATGACTTTTAGCGGCAAATGAGTTTCGACTCCGCCATAGACGCGGCTGCCTCTGACCCTGCGCGCGTAGGAGACCGGGACATTCCGCTGGCCTTCGTTAAGTAACACCACGAAGGCGATAACTACCACAGTCGCGACCGCGAATAAGATCAACTGCAGCGACGTGCCGCTATCGGTCTTCGCTAACTGAATGAACTGGCCAAACTGGGACGGTAAACGCGAAACGATTCCGGCAAAAATAAGCAGCGAAATACCGTTGCCGATACCTTGCTCGGTAATAATTTCACCAATCCACATTAGCAGTAAGCTCCCGCCGGTGATCGCCGAGATCATAACCACCCATTGGAATAGATCCGGATGGCCGATGAGGTCAATTTGGAGCTGGCTTTTACTGGCCTGCTGAATCAGAAAAACCATACCGAACGACTGCAAGATAGCCAGAGGTACGGTTAAAAGCCGGGTGTATTGGTTAATCTTCTGCCGCCCGGCTTCCCCTTCCTTACTCAAGGCTTCCATCTGAGGGATCACCTGCTGCATCAGCTGCATAATAATTGAGGCGTTAATGTACGGCGCCACACCCATCATGACGATCGAGAAGCTGGTTAAAGCTCCCCCAGAAAATAAATCGGCAAAGCCAAGCAGCTGGTTCGAGGAAAACAGTCGTTGCAGGAAGTTGGCTAAAGCCGCGTTGTCAGGAACCGGCACCGGCACGTGGGCCAGCAATCGGAATAAAATCAACAAGGCGCCGACGATTAACAGGCGCTTTCGGAGCATCTTGGACCGCAGGATCTGTTTGATGCTGGCTAAATTCATTGGCTCGCTTACTTAATTAACTCTACTTTACCACCAGCTTTTTCGATTTTGGCTTTGGCGCTGGCGGAAATTGCGTTGAGTTTGACGGTAACGGCCTTTTTGATCTCGCCGTCGCCTAGTAGCTTGACTGGCTTGTCTTCATCGGGCACGTAGCCAGCTGCGGCTAAGACCTTGGCATCAACACTGGCTTTGCCCAGTTTCTCGAGAATAGTAAGGTTTACGACCTGGAATTTGACCTGCAGATGCGGTTTAAATCCGCGTTTTTTAGGCAGCCGGCGATACAGTGGATTCTGTCCTCCTTCAAATCCAGGGCGAACTCCTCCGCCAGTGCGGGCGTTTTGGCCTTTGGTACCACGTCCGGCGGTTTTCCCTTTACCGGAACCGATTCCGCGGCCAACGCGTTTGCCAGGTGATCTTGCTGTAACTTTTAACTCGTGGACTTTCATTTCGTTGCCTTCTTCGTTGCAGTTTGCTTAGTAGCTGGTTTCTTCTTCGGAGCAGCTTTTTTAACCGCTTTTGGCTTGGTTTCTGTCTTGTCTTCTACTATTTCAGCCGGTACTTCCTCGACTGTCTTTTCAGCCTTCGGTTTGCCACCCGGCATCGGACCCAGCTGTTTTAGGCTCGTTAGGGCCTCAAAGGTCGCATATGCAGTGTTAACTTTGTTGCTTGAACCGAGCGATTTGGTCAGCAGGTCGCGAATTCCGGCAGCCTCGACAACGTTACGGACCGCGCCGCCGGCTATTACCCCTGTTCCGGGAGAAGCTGGCTTCAAAAGCACCACAGCACCGGAGAAGGTGACTTGGATTTCGTGCGGAATCGTCCCTTCGTGAAGTTCAATCTTTACCATACTGCGCTTGGCGCGAGTGGTAGCTTTGGCGATCGAGGTCATTACCTCGCCGCCCTTACCGACTCCCACGCCGACCTTACCGGCACCGTCACCAACTACGACTGTAGTACGGAAACGGAAACGGCGGCCGCCTTTAACCACCCGAGAGACGCGGTCAATCGAGATAACTTTTTCTTCAAATAGTGACGGTTCACGTACAGGAGGCATTAGAACTCCAATCCATTCTTACGGGCCGCTTGGGCCAGCGCGTCGAGCCGGGCGTGGTATTTTTTGCCGCCGCGGTCGAACACAACTTGCTTAATCTTACCCTTCGAGGCGACTTTGGCAATCTCAGCTCCGGCCCATTCGGCTTTAGCCTTCAAGCTACCTGGGGTTTTAGTGTTTACAGTCGACACAAACCCCAAGGTTTTGCCCTCGGCATCATCAATCAGCTGCGCAACCACGTTTTTGTTACTAACGTGTACAGACAAACGAGGACGCTCGGCCGTTCCAGTGAACCGACTGCGGGTGCGAATGACCCGACGCTTGGTTTGATTCAGCTTTAACTTCTGTTCTTTTAGCATATTAAGCACCTTTCACCGCAGTCTTACCGGCCTTACGCCGTACCTGCTCACCGACAAAGCGGATACCTTTGCCTTTATAGGGTTCAGGTTTCCGGAATTTACGGATGTCGGCAGCGGTTTGCCCAACCAGGTATTTGTTGGCTCCGGAGATAGTAATGATGTTTTTTTCGACCTTTGCGTCAATGCCTTCCGGAAGCGGAAATTCGATCGGGTGGGAAAAGCCAAGCTGCAAGGTTAAGTTATTCGGCGCAGCCGCGGCCCTGTAACCAACACCATGGATCTCCAGACTTTTAGAAAAACCTTCGCTGACGCCTTTTACCATATTGGCGATCAAGGTTCTGACCAACCCATAGCGGCTGACGCCTTCCGGACCTCTGCCTTGCTCAACGATTACCGTCTCGCCCTCTTGCTTAATCTTTACTCCCGAAGGAATCTTCATCTCAAGCGAGCCTAAACTGCCGTTAACCTTAACGATCGACGGGCTAAGCTCAACGGTGACGCCGGCGGGAACGGTAATCGGTTGTCGGCCAATTCTACTCATCTTATTGCACCTTACAGATTAATTCGCCGCCGAGGCCTTTTTGCTTGGCTTCGTGGCCGCTCATTACGCCGTTTGAAGTCGAAACAATCACCAGTCCTCGGCCGTTTAGCGGACGGGGGATCTGGCCGGCTTTGGCGTAGAGCCGGCGGCCGGGGCGCGACAACCGTGCCAACTCTTTAACCTTCGGCTGACCGTCCTGCTCGGCAAGGGTTAGTTTCAGGCTTTTAAACTTTTCACCGGTTTGTTCAATAGAGATAACGTAGCCGTTTTGCTTCAAGATGTCGGCGACAGAGGCTTTAAAGCGCGAGTAAGGTACCTCCACCTCGGTTCGGCCCAAGGCGGCGGCGTTGCGGATTCTAGTTAACATGTCGGAAATGGGGTCTGTAAACATATTCTTCCTTACCAACTACTCTTAGTTACACCGGGCACTTCGCCGCGGCTGGCGTGTTCGCGGAAGCAAATCCGGCAAAGCCCGAATTTTCGGATATACCCGTGAGGGCGGCCGCAAAGGCGGCAGCGGTTATGGGCACGTGTCGTAAACTTGGGTTTGCGCTGGGCTCTAACGATTTGTGATGTTTTAGCCATTGTTGCTCCTAAATGGGAAGCCGAGGCCTTTTAACAGTTTCAAGGCTTCCTCGTCGGTTTTAGCGGTGGTAATGATATTGACCTGCAGCCCAGCACTACCGCCTTCAGAGCTGGAGGCTTCGGGAAAGATCCCCAAATCGGAAACTCCCAGGCTGAACCCGCCTCGGCCGTCGAAGGCCTCGGGGTTAAGACCGCGAAAGTCGCGGATGCGGGGCAAAACCACGCTGACCAGCCGGTCGATAAACTCAAACGCTCGCTCGCCCCTTAGGGTGACCATAGTGCCGATAGCTTGGCCATCGCGAATTTTAAATCCGGCAATACTCTTTTTGGCTTTAGTTGTAACCGGAGCTTGGCCGGCAATTTTGGCTAGTGACTCCTTAGCGGCATCGAGTAGCTTAGAATCCGAAGTCGCCAGGCCGACGCCGATATTGAGTACCACTTTGACGACCATTGGCACCTCATGCGCGTTTTTATAGCTGAACTCGCTAGTCAGCTCTTTTTTCACCGTATCGTTATATTTAGTTAGAAGCCTATTCATGAAATTACCTTCTGGCATTTGCGGCAAACCCGCTGTTTTTGTGTACCTTTGATAATGTAACCAATTCGGGTTGGCTTTTTGCAGTTCGGACATACTAGGGCCACCTTACCGGCGGCTAACGGTAACGCTTTTTCAACGATGCCTCCGCGCGGGCTCGTTTGTGTCGGTTTGGTGTGGCGTTTAACTACTGAGATACCTTCGACTACCAATTGAGAGGTCCGAGGCAGGGTAGCCACAACTTTGCCGGTTTTACCTTTGTCTTTACCGGTTAAAACGATCACGTTGTCCGCTTTTTTGAGTTTCACTAGAGAACCTCCGGAGCAAGTGAAATAATCTTGCCATAACCGCGGTCGCGCAACTCACGCGCCACCGGGCCGAACACCCGGGTACCGCGCGGCTGGCTGGCGGCGTCGATAATGACGGCGGCGTTGTCGTCAAATTTAATGGTTGATCCGTCCGGTCGCTGGTAAGGCTTTCGGGTGCGTACAATGACGGCCCGGACGACCTCTTTTTTCTTCACTCCGGCTCCGGGAGTCGCGGTCTTAACACTAGCAATCACAACATCGCCTAGCCCTGCGTAGCGGCGTTTTGAACCGCCGAGTACCTTAAAGCACTCGATTTCGCGGGCACCGGAGTTGTCGGCTACTCGAAGCCAGGTTTCAGCTTGAATCATACCTGAGCCTCCTTAGCCGAAATCTTGCGGCTGACGGTCCAGCGCTTAGTGGCGCTCATTGGCCGGGTTTCGGTAATTTCAACGACGTCCCCAGTCTTGTACTCATCTTTTTCGTCGTGAGCCTTGAATTTAGAGGTCGCCTTGTACTTCTTCTGGTAGAGTGGATGGGTTTTTTGGCGCACCACAGCCACCACCACAGTCTTTTGCATTTTGTCGGACACGATAGTCCCTTGCAGTCTCCTAGGCACTTTGGGCCTCCTTTTGGGTCTTGGCAGCCGTTTTCTGATTTTTGAACGTCAAAGCCCTTGCTAAGTCCTTTTTCAGGCTTTTAATTTGTTTGTCGTTGCTCGACTTGCGGCTAGACAGGTCCAGGCGTGCTTGAGTTATCTTAGCCTGCAGTTCAGCGGCAAGTGTCGCCAGCTCGTTTGGGGTTTTAGTACTAATCTCTTTAGCCTTCATCTTTTTCTCCAGGGGTGTGGCGAACCACAAATTTAGTCTTAACCGATAGTTTGTGCGCGGCTAGGCGCATGGCTTCGCGAGCCACGTCTTCCTCCACGCCGTCCATCTCAAATAGGATCCGGCCGGGGTGAACACGGGCGGTGTAATGCTCCAAACTACCCTTGCCGCCGCCCATTTTGACCTCATTTGGCTTTTTGGTGATAGGCGTGTGTGGGAATATGTTGATCCAGATTTTTCCACCACGTTTGACGTAGCGAGTCATCGCCCGGCGAGCAGCCTCGATTTGGCGAGAGCTGATGCGGTCGGCCTCCTCCGCCTTCAAACCGTAACGGCCGAAGCTAATCTCGTAGCCTCTCGGCGCCAAACCTTTGACGTTGCCTTTGAACTCCTTACGGTAGCGGGTTTTCTTTGGAATAAGCATTACAGAGCCTCCGCCGCCGGTTTAGTTTCGGCCTTTTCTTTGAATTTTTCACCTTTATAGATCCAAACCTTCACACCGATAATTCCGTAGGTGGTGCGGGCTAAGGCCTGGCCGAAGTCGATATCGGCTCGGATGGTGTGCAAAGGAATCGAGCCGGCAGCCGCGGTTTCGCGGCGAGCCAGTTCAGATCCGCCTAAACGGCCGCCAACCCGAACCTTGACGCCTTTAGCGCCGGCCTTCATTGAGTTCTCAACCGACATTCGGATGGCACGGCGGAAGGAAATACGGCGTTCTAGCTGAGAAGCGATGTTTTCGGCCACTAATAGGGCGGAAAGTTCCGGCTTGCGGACTTCTTCGACGCTAATCTTGATCGGTGACGAAGTGACCTTGGTAACAACTTTTTTGAGTTCATCGGTTCCGGAACCGCCGCGGCCAATCACAATACCGGGTTTTGAGGTGTGGATAGTGATTTGAACCTGGTTAGGCGAGCGCTCGATGTCGATTCTGGCCGCACCGGCCCGTTTGCCTAACTTATCTTCGATCGCGCGGCGAATTTTGATGTCTTCTACCAGATAATCGGCGTACTCTTTGCCGGCAAACCATTTACTTTTCCAGTCGTGGTCGAAGTTGAGGCGGAAACTCTTCGGATTTATCTTGTGACCCACTACTTAGCCTCCTTCTTAGGCTTCGCCTTAGGCATCGGCTTCAAACTCGAAGAGCTAAGATCTAAGTCCGAAGTCGTTGCCTTAGAGTTTAGTTCTTGATTCTTAGGACTTACGTCATCCGTCAGGATGACGGTAATGTGGCTTGAGTACTTCAGTAAAGGATAAGCGGCGCCCCGGGCTTTGGGCCGAAAGCGCTTAAAGGTTGGGCCGGGTCCGACTAAAACCTTCTCAACGGTTAAATCAGCGGCTTTCAGGCCGTGGTTATTGGTCGCATTGGCGGCGGCTGAGTTGAGGGCTTTGGCGATAATCCCGGCGGCTCGCTGAGGGGTGAACTCGAGGATGGTTTTGGCCTGCTCAACGCTTTTACCCTGAACCAAAACGGCAACCGGGCTTACCTTGCGCGGCGAAATTCGTACGGCCTGGGCTTTTGCTAGGGCTTTCATGATTTGTCTCCTGTTGGCGCACTGGGTACGCTAGGAGCTAAGGTAGCGGACTCCTTAGCCAACTTGCCGCCGTGGCTGCGGAACTTACGGGTAGGCGCAAACTCACCGAGCTTGTGTCCAACCATATTTTCCGTAACGTAAACCGGGATGTGGATTTTGCCGTTATGAACCGCGATCGTAAAACCAACCATTTCAGGCGAAATAGTGGAGTGGCGGGCCCAAGTTTTAACCACAGTTTTGTCACCCACGGTTAAGGCGCCAATTTTCTTGGCCAGCTTTGGATCGACGTACGGTCCTTTTTTGAGTGAACGGCTCATCTATCCTCTCCTCTTTTTACTGCGGGCGCGGACTATGTACTTAGAAGTCAGTTTGCGGCGGCGGGTTTTTAGTCCCAGCGCCGGCTTGCCCCAAGGGGTTTTCGGGTTCGAAAGGCCAATTGAGTTACCGCCTTCACCACCACCGTGAGGGTGATCGACTGGGTTCATAGCCTTACCGCGAACCTGTGGGCGCTTACCCAGATGGCGTTTCCGGCCAGCGCCGCCATACTTTAAGTTCTGGTGGTATTCGCGGCCAACGGTACCGATCGTGGCCATGCATTCGGCTCTAACCAGTCGGGTTTCACCACTGGGGAGCCTGATCTGCGCAAAGTCGCCCTCTTTGGCCGCTAGCTGGGCCTTGGCGCCGGCTGAGCGGACCAATTGGCCGCCTTTACCCGGGGTCAGCTCGATATTATACACACTCATACCGGCCGGGATAGCCGAAAGTGGCAAACGGTTTCCTGCGCGGACCTCTGAACCCATGCCGCTTTTGACGGTCTGGCCGGCTTTCATACCCGATCCAGCGATAATGTAAGCCTTACCGCCGCCTTCAATATCTACAAGCGCGATGTTGGCTGAGCGATTGGGGTCGTATTCGATGGCGACAATTTTGCCAACTAAGCCATCAGCCAAGCGGAAATCAACCAGGCGGGTATAGCGTTTAACGCCGCCGCCGCGATGGCGAACGGTGATTTTACCCTGGGCGTTACGGCCGGCAGTAGACTTTTTAGAAACAATCAAAGACTTTTCCGGACGCTTTTTGGTCAGCTCGGCGTTGTCGGACAATACTTGGTGGCGCCGTCCCGGGGTAGTTGGCTTGTAGAGTTTTAGCGCCATTACTTCTTCTCCCCTTCTTCAAACAGCGCAATACTTTGGCCTTTTTGCAGCTTCACATAGGCTTTTTTCTGGTCGGAGCGGCGGCCTTTGACCCGCTTAAAGGTCTTTTCTTTGCCGCGTTGGATCAACATATTGACCTCTTCGACCTTCACTTTAAAGGTGTCGGCAACGGCTTTGGCCACCTCGGGTTTTGTGGCGCTAGTGGGAACTTCAAAGACGTACACACCGCTAGAGGCTTGCTCTACGGCTTTTTCGCTGACCCTAGGCATTAACTTCATTGTTTAGCCCCTAACCAGGCGACGGTTTTGTCCAGCGCTACTTTGGTAAAGATTATCAAATCAGCATTCAAAATACTGCGGGCGTTTAAGTAGGTGGCGGAAACTGTGTCAACATCGGCCAAATTGCGGGTAGCCCGGTCAAGCAGGTCACTTTTTGTCTCGAGAACTAACAATGTTTTGCCGGCGCCAATTTTCGCTAGCAACTTGGCAATCGGCTGAGTCTTTCCGTCTTTACTATCCAGATTCTCGATCACATGGACTCGACCTTCGTTGGCCTGGCCAGACAGCGCCTGGGCGGTCGCCAACCGCTTCATTTTGGTGGTCAATCTGATTGAGTGATTTTCCATTCCAGTAGGGCCGAAGGCAATGCCTCCGCCGCGCCAAACCGGATTACGTCGCGAACCCACCCGGGCTCGCCCGGTACCTTTTTGGCGCCACGGCTTTTTGCCGCCGCCGCGGACTTCGCCCCTGCGTAACGTCTTAGGTCCGGCTGTGCGGTCCTCGGCCTCGGAGGCCCGGTACGACAAGGATAGTAAATCGGCGTTGATTTCCAGACCGAAAACTTCCTTCGGCAGGTTCAGCTTGGCCTCTTTTTTGGCGCCAGTAGCGCTATAGGCAGTAGCTTTAGACATCTTCGCCTCGGATAATCACATAACCTCGGTTTGGACCAGGAACCGCGCCTTTGATGGCCAATAAATTCTTATCAGTAACAACTTGCTCGATCTTTAATCCGCGGACGGTCGTTTGCTCGGCGCCCATGTGACCGGCCATTTTCTGGCCTTTGACGACGCGCATCGGGAAGATCGAGCCGATTGAACCTGGTTTGCGGTAGTTTTTGGAGCCATGGGTCTTTGGACCGCGAGCGAAGTTGTGGCGTTTAATCGTACCCGCGAAACCCTTACCTTTACTAACTCCGGTAATTTTAACCTTGTCGCCCGCCTCAAATACGTCGCTTCCAACTTGGGATCCTACTTCAAGTTCATTGTCTTGAATTCGAATCTCACGCAAAAAGCTTGGGGTAGCATTGGCGGCTTTCAGGTGGCCCATCTGAGGCCGATTGTTTTTCTTGGCAGCACCAAAGCCCAGCTGAACAGCACTATAACCATCAGCGTCCTCGGTTTTGACCTGCGTAACTACACAAGGACCAGCTTCGACTAAAGTCACCGGCACGGAGTTGCCGTCGGTGTCGAAGATCTTGGTCATTCCCAGTTTTCGTCCCAGTAAAGCCTTCAAGTAATATCCCTTTTACCCCTCGACTACGCTCAGGGCTCTTCGAGCAAAATTAAAGCTGGTGAACCGCGGTTTCCTTCGACTTTGCTCAGGACCTGCTGGCTCGCCAGTGGGTTAATAGGTACCGAAGGATCATAGCAATCAGTCGCCCACCTGTCAACAGATTGAACCTGGAAATTCCCTCCTGGTAATACCCTTGACAGTTTATGCCTCTTATGCTAATATATTGACCACTTTGAGGGTAATTAACTTATCCGAAAAGTACCTTTACTCAACACTACGAAAGGAGACACATGAACCGCCGCCTGATGGTTGCGGTCGTTGTTGTTTTCGGCTTAGCGGCGTTCGCCTGCGGCAAAGTCCAGCCTAAAGCTGAACTGACACCCAAGGCGACGGCAACGGTTGCCATCGCGAAGCCGGCCTGCGAGCCCTCCCTGACGGCGGTCTGCCTGAAGGACGGGTCGAAACTCTCGATCGGCGACAAAGTCGACGAGTCGAAGTTCAGCTGCAAGGCTCCGGACGGCGGCATCACCATGTGTGAGGCTCTCGACCAGAACGGCCCGCAGGGCAACATCTTCGCCTACACCGACGGAAAAGCGATCACAACACTTGTTGTGATCAACGCCGGCGAGGAGCCCAAGGAGCGGTCGTATTTCCCGAAGGTCCACTTCGAGGATACGCTCCAGCAGGCGACGCAAGCCCTCCCTGGTAGCAAGCCGTCTGTCGTCAATGGCATCCCCGTTCTCGAGGTTCGCCAGGAATCGATGTCGGTGTACTACCTGTTCGAACCCTGCCGCAGATTCAACGTCCGAGCTGACCAATCGGATTATCCGAACAGTCCGCTCTACGGCGCCGTGATCTCAGGCAGTGGTCAGCCTTCCGTCGACACGCTCGTTACCAAGACGGACTGTCGCTAGGTGAGAGTAAAGGTCAAGGCCCCGGATTTCCGGGGCCTTTTCCTTTGCCTTGAATTTATTTACCTCATGTAGCGATAGATTGTGCCGGTCGTCCCAATCATCCAGGGAATACCGTTGGAGTCGACGGTAATATCCTGGGCGCCTCCGCTGATATTGGCCCAGTTGTTGCTTTCATTTCTGTAAAAGATGGCATGATTGTGGTTAACTCCCCAAACTTCGTTGTTTGGTCCGATACCTACATCAGCTAACCCGCCAGAGTTTTTATGCCAGGGGCTGCCGGAGTTGTCGTAAACATTGCCTGTGGTGTCGGATTCATTGCTAAGCGCCCAAGTGTTGCCGCCGGCCGTGCCCTCGATTCTGACTATGTAAGGATTCGGGTTGGAGAAGGTCGGCCAACAATAGGAGAGAGTATGCCCTGGGCAATCGGTTTTACCGGTCCAGCGGTAGGTCTTGCCGTTGGTTCCATCGAGCCAAACCGCGCCGTTCCAGGCCGTACCGACGTCGGCAGCCACAGCGTTCATGCCTCTATATGTCCCGCTGATGTACCTGACCAGAGTATGACTGCTGCCCGATATAATCCAGGCGCTGCTAGAGTCAACGTCAACCCGGTTAACCAGGCCGCCGCCTCCCTTGTCCGCCCAAGCGGTATTGTTGTTAACACGTTGGTAGAGGTCACCATTGGTGCCAGCGATCCAGACTCCGGCGCGTCCAGCACCGATATCTTTGCCTGTACCGCCAACAGCGTACCAGTTGTCGAAGTGGCCGGTGCCAATCACGTCCCCTGCCGGAGTCTGATACTCCTGAACCGCCTGGCCCCAGTTACCAGCTATAGTGTCGATGCCACCCTGGTTAGCCGAAACCACAATTCCAACGTGCCCACTTCCGTCTCCGTTGGTATAAACCATATCTCCGGGCTGGATATGGCTAAGCTGATAGCCGCCGTACCATTGGCCATGAGCCGCAAACCAGTCTTTCATATCGCCTGTGCTCGGAATGTCCCAGTCTCCGTCGGCTGGGGAGTAGCTCCGTCCGGTGCCTTTAATGATGCGGTTACCAGAATTGGCGTAAACCCAGCTAAGAAAGTCGGCGCACCAAGCCTCACAACGGTGGGCGTACTTGGTGCAGTTTCCAGTGCCTGAAGGAGTCCCTCCGGTCTCGTGGTAGCCAATTTGGCTTTTAGCGATAGAGACGATGTTGCTGCCATCGCTGGCATGAATTGAAAGTAATCTGACCGTAAAAAAGGTCGAGGCCAGAGCTATAACACCTAGCGCCAAATTGAGGTTGAATCTTAAGCCACGGGCTATTCTGAGTCTCTTTGTTGCGGTTCTACTTGGCATTGACGCTGTGCTCCGTTTTGGCTGGGTCATAAACCGGCAGATGCTTGATCCGGTTGTCATCCATCCAGCGTTGAGTGTAGAAAAAAAGCACAACCGCAAAGTTAATGGCGATTGCCAGAATTAAAAAATTACGGGTCGTTAGCCAGCTTGTTTTGTGTTTTGCCATTACTTAGAGCCTAGAAGCATAAGCGTAATATGTCAAATACAAAAACGTGCTGTGCTAAAATACTTCTTATGAATCCAGAATCACCACAACCAGGATCGGAACAAGATCAAAACTCCGGGCAGCAGCTGGCCCAAGAACTAAACCAAATTCAGGCCGAGCAGGCCCAGGACAAACCTGCCGAACCCACCAAAGACGGCCGCTTTCGGCGCTGGACCCGCAATGCATTAATTGCAGCAGGCATTGGGGGCGCTCTCGGAGGCGCCGAGCTCGCTACACACCAGCAGGAAAAGCCCGACAAGGCTCCTACACCATCCACATCCCCGGTGACGCCAGAGCAGACAGAGGCGCCGCCGTTTCTAAATCAATTCGCGGCAGAACGGGCAAAGCCTTTCAAGATTGGAGAGATCGACAATATTATTAAAGTTGGTAACTTCGAAACCCTCAAACAGCATCAGCTTCAAGTCGTTGACCGATTAGCCTCCAGCGAAAAATCAACTTTCACAGCGATCAGTATGGACGGCGAAAAACCGCCAGTGGATCTAAACGATTTCGCTTTTGGAAACCAGGTTGCGAACGAGGTGGCAGGTAGCGGCATTAGCATCAACTACCAGTACACGCAGGGTAATGAGGTTAAAAACGCTACCTTTCAAGTCAAAGCCCGAACTCCGGAAAACACCTACGTTATCTTCGTCCCCGAAAGTACCGATCTATCGAAATACGAGCCGAGTACCGGACAAGGTGCCGAGGCTTTTACTCACTGCTCCGAAAACGCTTGCGTGACAATGCTCAAAAACGCCCAGCACACACCTGAAGGAGCTGAACCGGCAACAGGTATTAGTACCAACCGGATCAACGCCTTCACCGCGGCTATGCAATCCTCATTCGAGGTCACGGGTGGACAGGATGCTGCCGAAAACGCGATCGGCTTCAATGCTTTCACTAAAGGCGTTGGAACCGCTTTAACCAATATTGAGTCCGGCCAAGACTACGAAGCCTATAGCTCATACGTTAGCGTGCCTCCCGGCGGCGAACAGGCCCAACCTCCGATATACAAGGTAGACCAACAGACCTACAAGCAAATGTCCGATCAGCTCTACAAGTAGTAAACAGCCTACTTTTTACGGAGTGTTGCGCCAGTAGACGTAAACTTGACCGTTCTTGCCGATAATCCAAGGCTTACCGTGCACGTCCACGCTAATCGCCTTACCTCCACCTTGCAGGGTGGGATTCCAGTGAGGTGAAGTGGTTGACCCATTCCACTTGTAGACGGTTGCGCTGGAGTTTACTATCCACACTCCGTTGTCGCCGCCGATGCCGATATCAATCGCACCGCCGGTAATTTTTTTGTACACATTGCTGCTCCAGTAGTAGATGTTACCTGCGGTTTCGGACTCATTACTGATAATCCAGGATCCACCGCCGGCGCTCACATCGATGCGCTTTGCGAACGGCGCGGGCGGCGTGGTCGATTGCCTAGGCCAAGAGGGACTGGATGTTGAGCCATTCCATTTATAAGTATTGCCGTTGGTTCCAACTAGCCAGACGACACCGCTGGATCCGATTCCAATGTCTGATGCCGTGGCATTCATGTAGGTCCAGGCCGGGCCGCGGAAGACATGGCTATGGTCGGCGGTGTTAATGCGCCATGGGTTGCTGGGATCCATGTCTATATGAGAGGTGCCAGTACCAGCCAACTGGGTCCAGCTTGAGGAATTTAACCTGTAAACCCTGCCGTCGGTCGCGGCAACGTTAACGCTATTCATTACACCAATGTCGGTCGCCTGCAGGCCGTTTGGCAAATCGGGCATTTTAGTCCATGAAGAGGCGTATTTATTGAAAGCCGCTGTAACTTGAGACTGGACGTCGTAAAAGGTGTACGCGGCACAAGCGGAGTCTTTGCAGGATGGCGGGGGCCCGGGAGTTGCCTGGAAGTGGACGTGCGACCCATTACCGCATTCGCCGCCGGCATTGCCAACGGTGCCGAGCGTCGTACCAGCCCCTACCGACGCACCGGAGGTGATGTTGCTGGGCATCGAGTTGGGCGTTAGGTGGTAATACGCGTAGTAGATACCGTCGCTGCCGTGAATCGCCACCTGGTCCTCCGCTGCGTAATGCCTGGCGCTATAAATCGTACCGGCCTTCGCCACCTGAACGATCCGTCCGCAGGGGGCAAAAATATCCGAAGCGTTGTAGTCATGATGGACGTTGTAATTTAGAGCGTACGATCGTTTTTCAGCGGACGGCCAATGATCGGCGATATCAGCCTTGGTGGTTCTAAGCGGGAAGGCGCTTAGTGCCGGGATGGTAGCAGCGTGGCTAAAGAAGATCCAATATACCCCGACCACCGATACCAAAGCCAAAAGCACAATTAGAGTAGTCTTGTTGGGCTTAAACCTTTTCGATAGTTTTCGCTTTGCGCGCACTTTCTTCCTTTTCCTAGGCATCATTAGTAACAGTACAAGCATAAGCGTTATTCGTCAATCAGGTTACTACCATTGACAGCATAAGCTTTTTATGCTAATGTAGTTTCGCACCTTTTTACCGGAATACTACTGAGAGGAGCACATGTGAGCCGTTTTCGGCTGATGTTGCTGTCATGTGGCGTGGTACTGGTCGTCGCCATTGGCGTGCGAGTGACGACTCACGATGTGCCGGCTGGCAAGGTCACGGCTAGTGAAGGCAGGTCCTTGCTGCCGCCGATGCCTAGCTGCCAGTACGGAATGGACGCAGACGGCTGTGTGGCGGCTCCAACCCCTGAAACACCGCTCTACTGCGTCCGGGAAGGTCACCTTCCCGAAACGCCTCCTGGCTGTATCGTCGTCGACAAGATCGAAGACGTGCCTCCAGGCGTAGTGTGGATACCGTCGCATGGCGGGCTGACCGATCCGGACGCGATTCGTCGCTTCTGGGCGAACGATTAGCCAACCCCCCCTGCCCAAAAAGAGGACCCACGGCCTACCGTGCGGTCCTCTTTGTTTTGGCGTGATAATATTAATGCTATGAAAAAACGCGTTATTTGGTGGAAGATCACCAACTATCACTTCTTCGCTCTAATCGTCATCTACTTCGGCATGAGTATGCTCCAAATCGGGCTGCCGGAGCGCTATGAAAGCACCCGCAGCGCGCTTTCACAAATCCAACTGGTAATGCTCGGTTTTTTGGGGTTATTAACGGTTATCAACCTGTTTCGTAACTGGAAATAATTTAGCTAAATCTGGCAACTGGCGCTGGCAAGGATTGTGCCGGCTTTCCCGTCCCGAAGGATTGCGGAATATTTACCGGACCTGAGTCCGAGTTCGGTGTCGGTCGCTGATCCGGTAGCGGCTTGGCTGACAAAGTCTATAACCGTGCCTGAGCGCATCAACACAATGTTGCGGTTTTTGGCGTTCTGCCAGCTCATACTCCATTTAATCGAACTATGGCTAAGACGAGCACAGCTCAAGGCACCCGCGGGCGATAGGTTGGTATCACAGCTGCCGCCGTGGACCAGCATAGTTCCGGAGTTAACGGTAAAGGTATAGTTTCCAGCGGCCAGGTCGGAGCCTCCCTTCCAGCAGCCGGAGGTCGGTGAAGGATCGTTCGACGTCGAAACCGCGCGGCCGTTGTAGGTGATGGCATGAGAGCTCGGCCCGGTAGAGCGGTAACCAAATTCGTATTGGCCGGCGGCCTGAACCGAACAACTGTCGCCCGCGGACATCTGAACGATGCCGCTTGCACAACTGGCGGTCGCGGCGTGGCTGAAGTAAAGGTATATCCCGAAAGCGATGGCGGTTAAACCCGCGGCCATAAGCAGGGTCATTGGGCTAAGCTTTACGCCTTTTTTGATGCGGGTAGCCACTAGAAGGTAACCGCTGAAAGGTTAAGGAAGAAGCCGCGGGCGGTGACGGCGGCGATAATAGCGGCGACCAATAGAATCGCGTATTCGATCTTGCGGTCAATTTGGAATTTATCGTGCTGAGCCAGGCCAAAGCCGATTAGCATTCCAAGCGGGAAGACGGTTTTGCCGTTGTACTGCAGCCAAATCAAACCAAGTATCGTGTAAAGCAGGATTTTCAGAAAATAAGAACTGTCGGTTTCGCGCGCCGATTTTTTTGGCATGACCAAATCCTAACAAAGTGCTTACGCTTTGTCCACCTCAGGCTACCCGGCGCGGACGCCGAGGATTTCTTTGAGTTTGGCTCGCGCAGAGTCTACCGCGGAGCGAAAGGTGTCTTTGGCTTGATTGACCGCGCTGCGGCGGGTGGCCGCGAGCTCCTTGACGACAGGTCCGACCCGGTCAACGCTCAACCGGTCGGCTTTGAGAGAGTCGCGGGCGGCGGTGATGGCGGTTCTCAGATCAGACCGAATAGTTGAAGGATCTACCCCGGCCGCGCAATCGGCCGATGCCTTGTTAATCGCGGTGCTAACGGCGGCCTGGAAGTCCGACAGGGCTTTGTCGATCTCGGCGCGGCGAGTTGTAATCGCTGATTTAACCCCGGTACGAAAGATTTGACGTGATTCGTCGACACCGGCACGCCGGGCGGCCAAAGCATCCTGGGTGGTGTTAGCAAAGTCGATAACCGCGTTGGTTTGTTCGGTTGTGGTTGCGCGTTTTTTGAGTTTGGCGATGTGCTGCTCCAGGTTTGCATCGAATTTGGCGCGCTCCTCGGCGATTTGTTGGTCGCGCTTTTCGACCCGATTTGTCAAAGCTTCGTCGCGCTTGGCACGATTGGCTACAAGACCTTGTTCGCGGCGACCCATTTCGGCAGCAGAACGTGTTTTGAAGTTATCGATGCGGGCGCAAACCCGGCTGTTATCGGCGGCGTGAGTCAGGAGCGGTGCCAGCAGTAACCCGATGAGAAATAGCAGCACAAGTATGATAAATACTATCTGTTTAGTGCGCTTAGAACGAGTTGTCATTGTATGCCCCCAAAACGTCAACGGCGTCTTTCGTATCGGCCTGGATAATATCTAAATCACTGTCGCTTTCGGACATAATCGAATCTTCGGCGGCAACTCCCTGCTTGAGTGCGTTACTGGCATCGTCAACGTTGCCGGTAGCGCTAATCGGCTCAATATCACTCGGCTTCGGCTCAGCCGTGTTGTTTTTGATCGCCACGGCGGCGGCCAGCACCACTAAAATAATCGCGATTGGGGCAACAAGTTTTAACCGAGCGTTCATGCCTCTATTATAAGGTATTTGTTTAAGGTCTAACCCTTTTTCGTCTCGACCTTTATTTTCATAGATTGTATAGGGTTAGACCTTGGTTAAGGGGACCAGTTGGGGTTGCGGCCGGTTAACGCCAGCAGCTTGTCCTGGACTGATGCGTCTTCGGAGACGGTCTTGGCTGCCTTGAACGCGCCTCCCGAACGCCAATCCTCGGCGTATTTCTGAAAATAGGCATAGGCGGACTCGACTAGCTCCTCGGGCAATTTGGCGTCTTTACCGATCGCTTTGGCCAAATCCCAGGCGTGAACCAGGTGATCACCGAACATTTGCTCGGCATAGTCAACGGATGCAGTCTCACCGTGCGACAGCTGGACCGTTTTGTCGTCGGCTCCGGGTGCGCTAAATGCGTCGGTGGCGATCGCTCCGGCATTTGTCCGGGCAGCTTTTGGGTCATCGCCCAAAACATCACCGTCAAACTTTGTGCCAACTTCGGCAATTGTTTTACCGTCCAGCAACGCTTTTACCCATAAATCTTCACTTGTGACGTGATTAACCAAGTCTCGGACGGACCAACCTTCGTCTGGAGTCGGGGAGTCCCATTGCTCGTCGGTTATTTGAGAAACATAGCCATCAAACACCTTCGCAGCCGAAATGTAATTCGCGATTTGCTTCATACCTACTCCTATCCGTGTAAAAATTTATAAACTAGCCAGATTCCCAATATTGCGCCGATCGCTCCGGTTAATAGCGTCCAAGGCGAGAAGCCGCTGACGCCAAATAGAACCGGAGCGTACCCGCCAGCAACCGATCCGATTGTGCCTGCCAAATAATAACTTCGCTTGTCCGACATAGCTTTAGTTTAGCAGTTTGGTTTGTATAAGGTCTCTCCCTCTTTCGTCTAAATGTGACACGAGCCAACCTAGACCAAACGGAACGAGGACTTTCCGATAAATAGAATACTGCTCCGCAGTGACGACTTGGGATAGGTTGGTGAGATGGCTAGTCCTTTTGGCGGAGTTTTTTACCTTTTATCTCGTCCGGCAAAAAGCCTTTTGCGTGCTGGAAATTGGCCTCCCATTTATAATCCTTGCCGTAATCCAGCTCCTTCATCAACTTGGTTGGCGCGTTTCGCAGATGCAGAGGAACCTGGGCGGTCGGATTATCCCGCACCGCGGAGTTGGCGGTGCCAAGCGAATTAGCAACTGCTCGGCTTTTGGGCGCTTCGGCCATATAAATAGTGGCTTGAGCTAGTATCAACTGGCATTCCGGGAGTCCAACCCGTTCCACCGCCAAGAAACAAGCCGTGGCCTGCTCAAGCGCCCGCGGATCGGCCAGCCCAATGTCTTCCGAAGCAAAGATCACAATCCGGCGGGCAATAAACTTGGGGTCTTCGCCCGACTCCAGCATTCTTGCCATATAAAACAGCGCCGCGTCGGCATCCGATCCGCGCATACTTTTGATAAACGCTGAGATCCAGTCGTAGTGCCAATCCCCTTTTTTGTCGTACTTTAAGCCTGTTTTTTGCATCGCTTGTTTGACCGTCTCAATAGTGATAGCTCCGTCAGTAATCCCGGCAGCGGCCTCCAACCCATTTAGAGCAACGCGGGCGTCGCCGGCTGAGAGTTTGGCTAGCAGTG
Organism: uncultured Candidatus Saccharibacteria bacterium; assembly: GCA_964547425.1. Classification (GTDB taxonomy): domain Bacteria; phylum Patescibacteriota; class Saccharimonadia; order UBA4664; family CAZJNH01; genus CAZJNH01. The sequence goes on from CAZJNH010000006.1 coordinate 34,387, forward strand.
ATTTGGCGTCAGGTTTAATGACTGCCTTTAGCTCCTTGGACGCATCGGTAATGATCCTTTCAATTTGATCGTCTTTGAGGTTGTGCAATACGACCACTCGACTGCGGGACAACAATGGACCTATGACTTCAAAGCTGGGGTTTTCGGTAGTGGCGCCGATTAAGATGATTGTTCCCGCCTCGACGTGCGGCAAAAAGGCGTCTTGTTGGGCTTTGTTGAAGCGATGGATTTCATCGACAAACAATATCGTCTTTTTGCCAATCTGCTGGCGTTCGCGGGCGGCTTCGATCAGTTTTTTGACTTCCGCGATGCCGGTGGTGACCGCCGAAACTTCTTCAAATGCGTATCCGCTGGACGAGGCGATGATGCGGGCCAAAGTCGTTTTCCCTGTTCCCGGCGGACCCCACAATATCATCGACACCGGCTGTTTTTTCTCAATTACCGTACGCAAAAATTGATTGGCACCGGTGATGTGATCCTGACCAATAAATTCATCGAGCGATTTAGGCCGAACCCGGTCAGCTAATGGCCGATAAGCATCCGTCGCAAATAGACTATCCATGCCTCACATTATACCTTATAGGCGAACAACGATCGAACTTAAGCTTTTGGCCACCAGCTGTGGGTGAAAACGTTGTGTAAGATTTCGGCGGCTTCGTCGGGCTTAACCGGACCGGGTTGGGAATAATCATCAATTCGATATGGAACGAGTTCGGCCGATAGAAGTTTTCCGCCTTCGAATTTAGCTTTTAAAAATGTTCCTTGCTTTGTCTGGCGCGACCATTCCTGGTCGAAGACAAAGTTGCCTAGACTGTATAGGGCCAATTTTCCGTGATACCACTCAACTCCCTGTACGGTATGCGGATGAGAACCGATCACTATTGTTGCGCCGGCATCGAGAGCGCGATGCGCCACCGTTCGCTGTTCCTCGTTGGCAACATGCGTGTACTCCGTTCCCCAATGATAGTAGACCAGCACCGCATCGGCCTTGGCCTTAGCGGCTTTGATATCGGCTTCCATTTGGCGAACCTGGCTTTCGTTGAACGGAAACCACGGCGCGATCCCGACCATCGCCATGCCAGGTGAAGTCGCCGTGGCGTCGGATCCGCCAACGATAGTGTCATATCCGAGCATCGCCACTTTAACTCCCTTAACGGACATAATTAATGGCGTGTGTGCCTCGGTAAAATTGTGCCCGCCGCCGAAGTATTTAATTCCTCGCTTTTTCAGTGCATTCATGGTGTCGACAAATGCATCAGCTCCAGCGTTAAAGCTGTGGTTGTTGGCCAGGTTCATCGCGTCGATCCCGGCGTAGGTTAGCCCGTCGGCCACCCTGTCCGGCGAAGCGAACTGCATACAGGTGTTACACAAAATCGTGTGGGCATCCGAAATAGCTGCTTCTTGGTCCGCGGTGGTTAGATCGGCGTCCTTTACTTGCTTTGCCATCTTCAAAAACGGGTACAACACGCCATGCTGCTGCACTTTTTGATATACGACCCGGCCAATAATAATATCTCCCAAGGCATTTAGCGTCCACGAAGACTTCGCCTCGCCGGATTGCTTAACTATCAGACCGGTCTTGAGCGGTACCACCGGAACACCAGCTGCCGGTTCAGCTGATTGGACGACGGGCGGGGTTGGGACGTCTTGAGCAGTTTGTGCCGGAATCGGTTTGGGCTTGTGAAAATAGCGATAGCCCAGCCAGCCGGCGGCCAGCGCGATGACGGCAAATACGGCAAGGGAAATCACTAGCCATTTCTTCATAACTTAATTGTAACGCTAGCGCTTAACTAAATGAAAAGGGAACAACCCTCCCTCGTCTAGTCTTTAGTTAAACGGGTTGTATAGGGTTGCACCCTTTTCGGATGGTTGGCTGCGTCAGATTACGGCAGGAATGGAGGTGGGCCACCGCACTGGTAGTAGTACTGGAGCCCTAGGCAGAAGACTTGCCACTGCAATGAATTCTGTTGCGAGTACAGGCCGTTTAGCAGGTTCTGGTAGTAATTAATCTGAGTCGTCAGGCTAGCGGCCGATGCAGATTCGCCTAGTCCTTTATTGATAAGAGTTTGGCGTGAGGTTTGTAGGGTATTGATCGTATTTTGGTAGCCGATGATAAGCCGGTTAACGCTTGTTAGCTGGGATTGTGCCGTGGCTAGTTGGGCCTTGAGGTTGGCACAGTAAACCGCAGGCGGTACTTCCGGCGCAGCGTTAGCCATTGCTGGAATAGCCATTACCCCTAGTGGAATCGCAAACGCTACCATCGAAAGAGCTAGTTTCTTAAACATAACAGAACTCCATTCATTTATGAGTTTAGTTAAGCCCTCCCCCTGTAGGATTGCATTGTGCAAAATTCCAAACGAAAAGCCCCCGACGATAAAGTCAAAGACTTTTCGTCAGGGGCGATGTATGTCGGGACCAAGCTCGTAGATCTCCTGTAGGTACGGACGGAGTTTGCCGAAGGCTTGTTTCTCGATTTGGCGAATCCGTTCGCGCGTCAGGTTGAGCATTTGCCCAATCGCTTCAAGCGTTTGAGGGTCGTCGTCGAGCAGACCGAAACGCAAGCAGATGATGTCAGCCTCCTGCTCGGTTAGCACTTCTGGCAAACAAGACAGCATCTGCGAGTAGGCCACTCGATCCGGGTTCGGAGAACTGCTCCAATCGGGGATAGTGTTGACGTACGCCAAATCGCCGTCTTCGTCGATGGCTCGGTCAAGCGAACCGATGTATCTGTCGGCCAGCTCCCGCAAGCGATCAACTTTTTCCCGCGTTGTTTCAAGTTTCGCCGCCAGCTCGTCGTCGGTTGGCTCGCGATTCAGCTTGGTCTCCAGCTGGCTGCGCGCTACCCGAAAACGATTTACCTCGGCGAAAAGGTGCGACGGCAACCGAATCGATTCGCCCTTATCCGATATCGCCCGGCCGATGGTTTGGCGGACCCACCATGTCGCATAAGTCGAGAAACGGAAGCCTTTGCGCCAGTCGAACTTCTCGACCGCCTTCATCAAGCCGAGGTTACCTTCCTGGACCAGGTCGAGGTAGGACATCCCGCGGTTGAAGTATCGGCGGGCGATCTTGGTCACCAGCCGGACATTGGCTTCGATGAACTCGGTCCGTGCCCGCACGCCATCTGCTCCACCAGCTTCGATCCGCTGCGCTAGCTTGATCTCTTGATCAGGCGTCAACAGCGGCGGACCGTTTTTGACATCGCGCAGATACAGTCCAACCATGTCGAACGTAAACCCAGGTTCAACGTCGTGCTCGCGCAGCGCCAATCTCTACACCCCCTCTCATATTTCAACGTACGCAAACTTAGCTGCCTGATTATACCGCTTTTGAAGCTAGTCGAGGAGGTAGGATTTGTCTTCGTTGAGGTTGTCGAGAATTCGCATATCTTCGGTCGAGAGTTTGAAGTCGAAGATATCGAAGTTTTCTTTGATTCTGGCTTCATGCCTCGATTTCGGTAGCGTCACCAGATTGTGTTGAATATTCCACCGCAGCAAAACCTGAGCCGGTGACTTTTTATGCCTGGTAGCGATATCAATCAGGATTTTGTCATTGAGACGATGGCAGCGAGTCAGCGGACTGTAAGCTTCAACTATAATTCCTTGATCCTGGCAAAATTTAATCAGTTCTTGGTTATAGCGATACGGCGTAACTTCAATTTGGTTAGCAAACGGCTTAACCTTGGCTTTTCCCAGCAGCGCCGGCAGCCGTTTGAGGCCATAGTTGCTGACGCCAATGTTCTTGGCCAGGCCCCTTGATTGCAACTGCTCCATCACCCGCCAAATGTGGTGCCCCGGCCCAACCGGCGGCGGCCAATGAACCAGGTACAAATCGACATACTCCAGTTTCAGCCGCTTAAGGCTGTCTTTAAGGGCATGCGCCGGATTCAAGAACTGGGTCGGGAATAGTTTCGTTGTCACCCAAAGCTTATCGCGATCAAGGCCGGACCGGCGGATCCCCTCCCCTACTCCGGTCTCGTTTTTGTAAATGTAGGCCGTGTCGATGTGCCGGTAGCCGGCCTCAAGCGCCCATTCCACGGCTTGCTGCGCCTCGGCGTCCGCCATCTGCCAAGTCCCAAATCCAATCTGTGGTATATCTTTCACTTATCCATTATAATCTCTCTCTAATTCCGGCTTTCTTGAGTCGGTCGCTCGAATGAGTAAGGGGTTGCCTGCCGCCCTCTGGCGGGTGCGTACCTTGGGAGGTGAGCCTTCTATGGCTCAGGAAGTGAAGTTTTTGCAGATAGTGCAGGGCCCGCCGCGTTGGGATCTGGTTTTGCACCACCACAACGGCGGCGACATGCACTGGAGATCGAGCTGGTTGCAGTTCACGATTCAAGACGAATCGGGCAACAAGCGCCAACTTGACGCCATGATCTCCGGCCTGGTCCAGGATGGCTATCGCGGCAACAGCGCGTACTTCCTAACCGGGCATACTGACCTCGAGGGCTTTGACCATTTGGTCGGTTACTTCGACCTTACTTCGAGGAAAGGCTGGTTTTGGCTGATAAAGAGCAAAGCCGAGCGCCTATCTGACGAAGAGGAAGACATGATCCGGGACTCAGCGGCCGGCGAGCTTCGCCACTTGCTGACGAAGCCACTACCGTTCGAGGCGATCAACTACATCGGTCTGGCGTTGGCCGAGATCGAGCACCACAAAGCTGTGCAAAGAAGACCAAGCTTCGATCACCGCTACGGCAAGTATCTTAACCGAGCGGAAATGTAGATAGAGCCTCAATGCAAGAGCGTTGGGGCTCTTGCATTTAAACCGAACAACAAACGAACGGTTGTGCTAAGATATCTCAATGACTCAAGCGCAGGCGCTAGATGTAATGAAGTTGGGGCACAACGTTTTTCTAACCGGCGAGCCGGGTTCGGGCAAAACTTATACTCTCAATAAATTCATCGCTTTCTGCAAACGCGAAGGTATTGGTGTTGGCGTGACGGCCTCGACCGGCATTGCGGCGACCCACATCGGCGGCATGACCATCCATAGCTGGAGCGGGATAGCCGTTCATGACGAAATTAGCGACGCGCACTTGGAACGGCTGCAAAACCGCAAACAACTTCAGGCCCGGTTCAAAAAAACCCGGGTACTAATAATCGATGAGATCTCGATGCTCGACGGAGCCAGGCTGGGGATGATTAACCGCGTTTGCCAGGCAATGAAGCACAGCGACAAACCGTTTGGCGGGTTGCAGGTCATTTTGTGCGGCGATCTCTTCCAGCTGCCACCGGTTACGCGCGGCCAGCAAGACATCGACTTCGCGCACTTCTCCCCAGCCTGGAAGGACTTAAACCTCAAGGTCTGCTACCTCTCCGAGCAGCACCGGCAAGAGGAGGACGAATCGATGCTATCTCTGTTGCGCCAAATCCGCTCCGGCGAATTGAGCGACGATGCTATGAAGCTGCTGGAAGAACGGCTGGAACAAACCAATGAAGATGAGGATATTACTCGCCTTTACTCCCACAACGTCGACGTTGACTCATTAAACGCCAAGCGCTTAGCTCTAATCGAAGACGAATCAAAAATATTTCAAATGCAAACTCACGGCTCTGCTCATTTGGTGGAGCAGCTGCAAAAGAGCTGCTTGGCGCCGGAAAAATTAGAACTCAAAGTCGGTGCCCAGGTTTTATGTGTAGCCAACAACCCAGCCGAGGGTTATATGAACGGCACCCGCGCCGAAGTAATCGGCTTTGACGATGGCCAGCCGGTTATACGACTCGCGGGCGGTAAAAAAATCAAAATGACTCAAAAAACCTGGGCTATCGAAGACGGCGACCGCATATTGGCGGAGGTCGCACAATATCCGCTGCGCCTCGCGTGGGCGATTACCGTGCACAAAAGCCAGGGTATGAGCCTCGACGCCGCCGAAGTCGACCTCTCCCGCGCCTTTACGCCCGGTATGGGTTATGTCGCGCTGTCTCGCTTGCGCCAACTCTCCGGCCTCTACCTTCGCGGCATCAATCAAATGGCTCTGCGGGTTAGCCCAGAAATTACCGAGTTCGACGCCAGCCTACGCGCTCAGTCCACCAAAGTAGTCGACAGCTTGTCGGGCATAAATGAAAAAGAGCTGACACAAATGCATCAGCAAGTTAAAACTAATCTGGCCCAAGACTACGCCGAGTACGACAAAGCCCTCTTCGAAGACTTGCGCACCTGGCGCACGGACCAGGCCAAAAAACAGAAGTTACCAGCCTACATGATCCTGGACGATAAAACCTTAATCGCTTTAAGCGCCGAACGCCCCCAATCCGAAGCCGACATGCTGCTAGTTTCGGGAATCGGTCCCAAGAAACTAAAAGACTACGGCAGCGACCTAATGCGACTCATCAACCAAAAATCCGGTAGACTGTTTTAGCTAACTGAGCGTGGCTGTTTTAAACTTGGCTCGGTAGATGCAATACCCGCAAGTGCTCGACTCAAGAGGTAACTCACCGCCCAGAACCTCAGATATTTCGTCAATGAAACCGTAGAATGCTGGCATATCAGCTATTACCTCGCGGAAAATCGGCTTTGACCTAAAGAATGCATATCCTTTGTGGTATCGAACATCTTGCGGTTGGATTACCAAAAGCCCCATCCTCGAAATCTGTTTAGGCTCGCCTACCGCAGGATTCTCATGTGCAAATTTATAGGCGTGTAGCTGCCTGTCGTATTTAGCTAGACTTTCCGCGCTAGGATCGGTGATCTTCAAATCCAGTACGCCATACGTTCCGTCATCGAACTTAGTCAAAAGGTCGAATCTGCCATTTAGGTAGCAGTCTAGCTTGTTGGGTATTGGCTTTGATTTTAAAAAACCTTCTTGAGAGTCGAACTTCCCAGACGGCAATTCAGAAATTATGTCACTTAAATTGTGCTGCAAAGCCATCGTCTGGAGCTGACTGTTCATCTTCGTAAAGATTGACGGGAAAGGCGTGCTTGGAGTGGTTAGGGCATTTACAACTTTCTGGTAGTAACAGTGTTTACAGTCTTCCCAGAGAAACTTAAAGTCCGACGGACTAAGCTTATATTTGGCTGGGCTATTCATAGTTTGAATTCATCCTTAAATTTCCTTGATCGAAACTTAGTCTTAACTTCTGTGATGCGTTTTTCTATCGTTGCGAAAATCTTTTCAACGTCAGCCTCGTCGTAGCTGTATAGTGTTTTATTGCCGGTATTACCTAACAGTCTCAGGTCATTTAGAATCCTATTCGTACGTTTCTCGGCAACTCGAACAAAGCGCTCCCGTCTTGCTTGGGGTGTATAAAGCTCTTTTCGATCAATCTCTTCTTCACTCATAGAAGATATATACCACACTATCTATGTATATACAACGGGCTGGATAGAGTTAGCTAAAATTGTAGTTCTTGACGTATAACTATTGACCAGTTTACAAACGGCGACTAGGATAAAAGTAAATCGCCGCACGAGAATTTGAGCCTCAGATACGACGATTTACGCTGACGATTTTTTTCGTCTTCTCCATACTAACTAATTGCTCAAGGAGGGTAAAGATGAGTGTTTTTTGGCTATACCGACGCGCCGATAGGGACATCGGCTGGAGACTCCGAGATGGCAACCAGAAAATAATTGCTATTTCCGGTGAAGGCTTCAAGACAGAGACCTCGGCGCGTAACTCAATCGCTAATGTGAAGCTTGAAGCACCTCGTGCCGAGATAAAAACTTCGGACAAGTCGCCTATTTAACCGCAAGCAAGGATTACCACTGACGGATTATGTCCTGAGACGGTTTTCTTAAATCTTGACGTTCGTATTTTGTTCTATTATGATAAGATAAGCATAAGATCCATGAGGAGTAATATAGATAATCAAATACTGTGCGAGGATTGTGTGGAAGGGCTGGCTACAATCCCTGCGAACTCAATTGACGGCTGTATTGCTGACCCTCCTTATAACTACGAGTTTATTGGTCATAAATGGGATGCAGAAGAAATAAAAAGAAGGGCAGCTAAGGCCAAGGACTCTACTACCTTAGTTAAGAACATTCCGTACGGTAGCGGTCTGGCAGGTGGTGTACGGAATGAGAGGTGGTACCAAAAGAATGCCGAGAACATCAATGACTATAGGAAGTGGACTCGACAGTGGGGTGAACAGGTGTTAAGGGTGTTAAAACCTGGGGCATATATCCTGGTTTTTAATAGCTCCCGCACGATTGCACACGTTCAGGTTGCGCTCGAGGAAGCTGGCTTCTATGCCCGAGATACCCTCGTGTGGAGAAGGCATTCTGGAATACCTAAAGGCCTAAACTACGCTAAAAAAATAGCTAAGGAAGACGCCTCAAGAGCTAGAGGGTGGAATGGTTGGCACAGCTGTTTACGCAATGAGTGGGAGGCTATAGCAATGCTTCAAAAGCCTCTGGAGAATAACTACATGGAAACCGTCAAGAAGTACGGGGTCGGTCTTCTTCACGCCGAGGACGCTTTTGGATTCAAGTCGAATATTTTCGAAGGAATTAAGCGAGACAAGAAGGATAGCTTTAATGTCCACTGCACGGTTAAGCCGGCTGATTTAATTAAGCAGCTTATCGATCTTATTATTCCAGCCCATAAAGGCGCCATCGTACTGGATCCCTTTATGGGTTCGGGTACAACAGCAGTCGCGGCTATAGAGAGCGGTATCTCCTACTTAGGGTATGAAATTAATCCTGAATATTGCGAAATCGCAAAAGAGCGTGTAAATAAGATGGCAGCAACGAGCTCACCTCTGAACCGTAAAGCTCCCCTTAAGCTTTTTTAGATATTGCTCTAAATCGAAGCTAGTTTTCTCTTTTATATAAGCAAAGGCGTCGGGTCCAACGTAAAGTGTCCAGCCACCAACACGACAAGCACCAAGTGCTGCGGGCAGATTATCTTCTCTTAAGATAAGTAATACGGGACGAAACCCCTGCCCCTTGAGCATTGCTCCGTATTGTTTGAATTTCTTAAGCGTACCAGAATCCCCAGATCCTATACGGTACTTAGTGTCAATGGCATCTTTGCCTACGAACATATCGGTTGGTTCGTCTGCTTCTACTTTAATTGCCGGCAAATAATCTGCACACTTCAATTCGCACAACCTATCGATGAGTAATTGCCAGCACATACCTAGCTCTCTGCCCCAGTACTGCCTGTTCTCTCGTTTTATCTCAGGAGTTATATTGAAAATATCCATTAGCAAATCGTGGTCATTGTTTTCTTCGCCGTACGCTTTATCGGAAAATGATCCTGCATACTGGCTGATGATCTTCTTTAGCTCGATATCTAAATCTTGTTGTGTCATTTTTTGCACTTTTAGCAAAAAGCCCAGTTAAGGGCTTTTTGTGGCTACATTATTGTCTTTATCTCAATATCCACACCCGCCGGGAGGTTTAGGGCCATTAGGGAGTCGATGGTTTTTTGGTTGAACTCGGTGACGTCGATCAAACGTTTGTGGGTGCGTTGCTCGAACTGCTCCCGGCTGTCTTTGTAGATGTGCGGGCTGCGCAATACCGTGAACTTCTGTTTCTCGGTGGGCAACGGAATCGGCCCGGCCACCTTGGAGCCATTGCGAATAGCGGTATCTAGAATCTGCTTGGCCGACTGGTCGATAATTTTGTTATCGTAGGCCTTCAGGCGGATCCTGATGCGCTGCTTGGGCTCTTCTTTGGTGGTTTCGGGCTTCTTATCTTCTGCCATATTGAGTAAGGTGCGAGGAGGTATCTAGCTCCTAATTATTTGATGATCTTAGAGACTACGCCAGCTCCTACGGTTTTGCCGCCTTCGCGGATGGCGAAGCGTAGGCCGTCTTCCATAGCGATCGGGGAGATCAGTTTAACTTTAACCGATACGTTGTCTCCCGGCATAATCATTTCAGTTCCTTCTGGCAGTTCAACTTCGCCGGTGACGTCGGTGGTGCGAATGTAAAACTGGGGCTTGTAGCCTTTGAAGAACGGGGTGTGGCGTCCGCCTTCATCCTTTTTCAGAACGTAGATTTCGCCTTCAAATTCGGTGTGAGGAGTAATCGAACCGGGCTTTGCAAGCACCTGGCCGCGCTCGATGTCGTCGCGCTCAACTCCGCGGAGCAGTACGCCAACGTTGTCGCCGGCTTGCGCGTCGGGGAGTAATTTGCGGAACATTTCTACACCGGTAACGACGGTTTTCTTGGTGGCGCGAATACCAACGATTTCAACTTCGTCGTTAACGGCCACTTTGCCGCGCTCAATCCGGCCGGTGGCAACAGTACCACGACCTTTGATCGAGAAAACGTCTTCGATCGGCATTAGAAAAGGCTTGTCGACGTCGCGGGTTGGCTCGGGCAGTTCATCTAGAGCCGCAACCAGTTCGTGGATACTCTTCTCATACTCGGCGTCGCCTTCAAGAGCCTTTAGGGCGGAACCCTTGATGATGGCGGCTTTGTCGCCGTCGTACTCGTATTTGGAGAGCAGTTCGCGAATTTCAACCTCAACCAGTTCGGCTAGTTCAGGGTCGGCCATGTCCATTTTGTTCATGAAAACTACGATGTGAGGCACACCAACCTGGCGGGCGAGGAGAATGTGCTCGCGAGTTTGGGGCATCGGGCCGTCGGCAGCCGAAACAACTAGGATAGCGGCGTCCATCTGGGCGGCGCCGGTAATCATGTTCTTAACGTAGTCGGCGTGGCCAGGGCAGTCGACGTGGGCGTAGTGGCGTTTGTCGGACTCGTACTCCTGGTGGGAGGTGGCAATAGTAATACCGCGGGCTTTTTCCTCCGGAGCCTTGTCGATTTCGGCGTAGCTGGTGGCTGTTGCCTGACCCGACTTGGCGAGTACCGTAGTAATAGCGGCGGTTAAGGTAGTTTTGCCGTGGTCGACGTGACCAATGGTGCCTACGTTGATATGGGGTTTTGTGCGAGTGTATGTCTCGGCCATGATGCTGGTTCTCTCCTAATAATTCGTTAGTATTTCGGGCAAATTAAAAAACGGTCGCCCGTAATTAGACTTTAAGAATTATAAGCAAGGAGAGCCTATCTGTAAACCCTTTTAGCGCCAACTCGCCCCTCAATCAAGGTTCGACCCTATACAACCCAAGTAATTCACCTTGAGACGAAAAAGGGTCGAACCTTATTCAAGCCTTGACAAAAGGCTTATGTTTGTGTATAGTTATTGCTCAATTCCAGTTCGTATGAACTGGTGTCCGCCTAGGCGGAAACGGCGAAGATTCCGACGCCCATTCGGGATTGTTCAGAAAGGAGCAGTCGTATGACTGCCGCAACGCTTCGCAGCACGATGCCTCTTCGCAGAGGCCCGTGGAGCTACGCCATCGTCTCCGGCCCCTCTCGCGAGGAGCTGTTCGATGCCCTCCGTTTGAGCGAGGAGAACCGCAAGGTCAAACTCGTGATTACGTACTGCAAGCCGGGAGAGGTTGGCGCCGAAGTCGAGATCCTGGTCTACATCGACCAGATCGGGCGCGCCAACAACTTCGGATCGGCCTGGGTGTTCCATGCCACGCTCGGCGATCAACCGCTCATCGGGTCATACAACACCCAAAAGCGCCTCGGTACGATCGCACCGAGCTAGAGCCCGCAACAAGCTTCAAAAGTTGGAGCCGCAGTTGCGGGCTCCTTCTTTTTGTACCTAGACAGCATCTGACAAGAGTTTTATAATATGCGGCAGCTTTTCGTTATTGTCTTGGCGAAAGGAGCACGAGTGAAACTCAAGCAGCACTTTGGGCAAACGGCGGTCGGTCTGATGTTGATCAGCATGACTGCCTGGATGGGTACCATCCTCCTGGCACTGGGTGTCGAAAAGGGTCACTTCGAACGTCAGGCAACGCTGCCGTACCTCCTCCTTTTCTTCGGTTTCGCGGTCATCACCGAGATGGGGATGATCGCGGTCGAGTGCCAGGCAGGCGTTCACAACGTGATCGCCCGAAAGCACAACAAGAAGCTTCCGCCTTGGGAGCGGCCGGGCTGGCGTTGGTCAGCCAAGGACATCGACGAGTGGTACGCACAGTACCACTAGAGCCTCTGTACGATCGCACCGAGCTAGAGCCCGCATCAAGCTTCAAAAGCTGGAGCCGCAGTTGCGGGCTCCTTCTTTTTACTTACGGCCGTCGAGGTATTTGGCGGCGAAGCTCAGGGCGAATGAAGGCAGAATAATGAAAACCGAGGCCATTACCAGTCGCGTGAAGATCGAATTATCGTCGTGATGGGGTCAGGTTATAACCATTATTAGCCCAAAAACCCCAAACGCGACCGAAGACCCTATAAAGATTCTGGTCGCCAGCTTTTGCATGGTTATGGCTCCAATTCGGATAATTCTTTCAAATTCAGCAGTTTGTTCTTACTCATGAATTCAATCAAGGGTTTACCACAATCCAGGCAAATATCATAGGCCCCAAAACCCACACCTAGGCTGATCGAGGCATCCCGTTTGATGGTCTTCTTGCAGATGTCACACTTGGTAACTGTCATGAGTCTCCTTTCAATTTCTAATTTCTAGCTTTTTCTCGATGAACTTAATTCGCTTCTCATGGTCCCCGTAATCGTCGCTTGAGATCTTCAGCTTACTTTTTATGACGTTCAGGTTGCCGTCGATATTGTCGAATCGCTCGTCGACTTCAGTGAATCGCGAGTCAATCCTATCGAAACGCTGGTCTATCTCAGTAAATCTGGCGTCGATTTTGTCGAAACGCTCCTCGTGTTTCGCGTCATACTCCTCAAACGAATTATTTACCGCTGCAGCCAGACCTTCAATCTGCTTTTCAAGCGGATCATGAACGACTTCCTTAATGGCTTGTAGGTCTTGGTTGGTCAGAGACACGTTTCCCTCGCTTTCGTATTAGTTTAGCCCGCCCGATGTCATAATTATATCGAACAAGAAGCGAACAGGCAAGCCAGTCTAGTCACGGATCGACACGATTTGTCTTGACAAAACCCTTATGCTTTGGTATACTAGTGCGATCCAATCAACAGATTGGCGTCCCAAGAAATTCAAATACCCTTGTTTCACGATCGAAAGGAGCAGCAATTGCGCCAGCACAAGCTGATGCAAAACGGCGTTCAGATCGGCGGCGGCATGTCGGACGTTGCGATTGTGGCCTTCAATGGCCCTCTCAACTGGATCGACGTCCAGCCCGCCGACCGAGAGACCATCGGCAACGAGCACTTCGAAGGTGCCGGGGTCTTCATGCAGGTCGCCGACCGGCGCGTCTGGCTGGAGCCCGAGGACGTCAGAGTCCTCGTCGAAAACCTCCAGCGGGCGAACCACGAGTTCTTCCGCCGTTGGCGAGAAGCCGATCCTGACCTGTTTGAGGACGAGAGCGCCTAGAGCGCGAAACAAGGGTGACGGCCTTGAGGCGCCTGCCTCGGCCTGAGGGGAGATGAACGCTCCCCTCCACCCTTAGGTTCTTGAGAAATCGAGAGCCTAAGGGTGGAAAATCTCCACCGAAGTACCTTGATGAATCACTCTGAAGGGAGTGACGTTAGATGCAAGAGCGCTTTGGCGCTCGCTGGACGCCTTTGATGATTCTCGTCAACCTGATCGTGGTTGCGGGTATCGTCGGCCTCCTCTGGTCCATCTTCGGCGCTGACGCGCTGGTCTGGTGGCAGAGATGGCTAATCGGCTACGTTTCTTTGGCGGTAGCCGGCGGCCTTAGCTGGCAAGTCACGGTCGAAGAACCGGAGAACCGGCAGAACGCCTAACGGCATCAAGGGAGCAAGCCCCGACAACGACGTCGGGGCCACCCTCAAGTTTTCACGAAGTTGAAAGTTTATGGGTGGATAATAATTCCATCGTTCTTTTAGTTTCAAATACCTTGTTGCACGAACAGGGAGGGCATATGTACCGAGGCAAAGTGGTGCACTACGACCGCCGGGAGCGAAGCAATTACGGCTTTCTCCAGGCGCAGATCGACGGTCGCCGCCAGAAGGTGTTCTTTCACTTCGGCCGCGGCTGCCAGGTTGGGCTGAGGATCGTAGACAAGAGCGCCTGCGAGGCGCCTCAGCTGGATTCGTACAGTCGGCCCTCTCGAGAGCCTCAGATCGGCGACGAGCTGGTTTTCTGGCCCGTCACGCTCCGCAAAGGACCGGCGGCGGACAGCTGGTGTTACGCCGAGGAATGGGACGAGGCCGAGCAGATCGCCCGAGTCAACAGTCTCACCTTCCGCTACATCGAGACTACACAACTCGAACGCCGGCCGGCCGACGAGCCAGTAGTTAAGTGGGAGGGCTACAACACCCTGTCACTACTCGACGAGGTGCTACCTGAGATCCAGGTAGTCTTCGACTCGAACGGCGAGTTCGTGGTCGAAAAGACCAAGCTCTGCCTGACTACCGGTCACTTCGAGCGCAAAACCAGCAGTGGCTGGCACACCTGCCAGATCGACCCCAGGATGGTCACCGAAGATGCCGGCGCGACGGCCTAGCAACAAGGTGCCCCGAGCCAGTACGGTTCGGGGACACCCTCAGGTTCTTGAGAAATCGAGAGCCTAAGGGTGGAACAATACCAAAAAGACCCCGAATTCGGGGTCTTTTTGGGTGAAGTGGTAAATGAACTATACTCGGCGCCTCATGATCGCATCGATTAGGGCAACTACGAGGAACGCGAGTATGCCATAAACAACCATCGCCACTGCCGTGGTGGTCTCGAACGAGCCGGGGCCGGTGTTAAGCTGAACTCCTACGGCTCCGAAAAACGGGCTAATAAGTGGACGCGTAACTTGGTAGATAAAAGACACAAAGCCATTTTGCGGATTGGCCGCGAAAAGCCGTAAAAGCAACCGGACCAATAGGACGGTTTCGACTACTCCGGCTACCCAGAGTAACAGCGAAGCCAGAAACGACATTTCATCAACCACCGCCGTCTCGACAAAGCTGGTTTGAGAAGCTGGAATTGCCTCGTGGAACTCCTCGTCCCGGCGTTCAATTATCCTTCTGTGACGTTTGTTCATATCGCCTCCGCCTTTATTGCTCTGCGAGATTACCAGCACCACAATTTAAGATCTTTAGTTATAGTTCCAAACATCCGGCTAAGACTTGGTGTTTTGCCCAAATGAATAGGCGACCGCTGGCTTGCGGCCGCCCTATTGGGCAGCAAGGCCCTCTTCCATTAGTGTCCTGAACTCTTCGTGGCCTGCTTCGTACCGGAGCCTAACGAGCCTGCCAAGCAGTTCCTGGTCGGTTTCGACCGGTTCCAGCCAGCAACGCAATCGTTGCTGCAGACGTAGCTCCCGCTCGATCCTATCCCGATCCCTTTCGTGGTACATCAGAACTCTTCCGAATAACTAGCGGCGATGATTCCGTCGAAGCTGGCCCTCTCTTCGAGGGTGAAATCTTCAACGTCATCGTCGTCCCAGTCCAAGCCGGAATCAGAAACGCTCCTGAACGACTGAACAACGGCCAAGACGATGAAGGCAACTACAGAGGCAACTCCGAGTAACAAGAGTAGAACCATTGCCTGCCTCCTCCTGTCCTCGACTGCTTCGGTCAATTTGATTGTAACAGTTATGTTTGGCTTACGGGAAGGCGCAGAGGCCGGCTGGCGAGCTGGTCGTGCAGTAGTTGCGTGTCCATGAGTTGCCGGTCGAATCGTCTTGGGCATCAAGTATTGTGTTGCCGTGCATCCGGTTTAAGTCTAACTTGACGCCGGTTACGCCTGATTCCAGGTGAATGCCGTCGGCCTGGTTGTTGTCCGACTGGTTGCGGTTAACCTGGTTGGCGCTACCACCCACCGAGCCAGCGGCCAGCAAAATCCCTTCGTAGGCGTTTCGGAGGATAGTGTTGCTGTCGATAAATAGCGCGGTGTTGGGTCCTCCTCCAAGATTGCGCACGCCCAGTCCGCCCCATTGCGTGTTGTCGTGGAGCTGGTTGCGGGTGATTTGGACGTTATCGTTAGCGCCTCCCAGAAAGATCATGAAGCCAAAGCTGCCGTTGGTAGCGTTGTTACTGTCGATCACGCTGTTGTCGGTGTTGTACCAGTTGGCCATACTGCCGGAGTTGTTTGAGGTGTTTCGGCTAAACCGAACGTTGCTGGTCACTCCCGAGAAGCCTGTTGAGGTAAAATCGGCGCTATCGTTGCCGCTAAATGCGTTGGTGTCGACGAAGGCGTTTTGAACCTGGTCGGTGTAGATACCGCTGCCGCTAGCCGGTCCTGTGGCATTGTTGTTGCGGATATTGTTAAGCTGGACGATTTGCTGTTTGACCCCGTCGCCGCCCAGGTAAATACCTTCGGCGTTACCCTGGATGATATTGCGGCTGATTAAGGCACCGGAAGCACCGCTGATCAGGTTAACTCCGACGCTGGCTCCCTGAATCGTAAAGCCCAAGATACTGACGTTCGCAGCGTTAATTATGAAGTCGTTGGTGGTGCCATCAACCACCGCCTCCTGGCTAGCCGGAACATTGCGGCCGCGGGCATCGTTTTGCTGCGGGCCCATTAAAAGTACCTGTTTGTTAACACTCACGTCCTCGTTGTAGGTAGCTGCCAGAACCTTGACCGTGCCGCCGGTGGCGACGGCGTTAACTCCGTCCTGGATAGTGCAGTACGGGTGAGCCGGCGTGCCGTCTTGGGCTAAGCCACAGTGCGCTTTATCGACGTAAACCAGACTTGGCGCGGCCAAGGCTAGCGCCGGCGAAATGATTGCACTTACCAAAACGGCTGCGATTAGTCTGGAAATCAATTTTTTCATCAGGAAACCCTCGGTTAATAACTATCTGGATTATACCTGTTGGCTACTGATCGTCTTTGTGCAGACACACAAAGAAAAAGGCGGCCGGGATTAAGCGTCCCGACCGCCTCGAATTAACGCCTTTGTAGTACGTGGTACTCGGTCGTAGTACCAGGCTCGTCGTTGGTCTTGGCGCGTAGCTTTTCGACTCTACGATCAGCCCGTTTCTCAGACCAGTGCCGGCTTTTGGCCTGCAAACTGTCGGGCCGGTGTCCCTTTTTGCCCCAAACGATCACGACTATCTGCCACTTGCGCCTCATACCGCCGCCTTTTTGCTGAACGCGCCCGGTTCGATGAGTTCGAAGAACGCCATCAACCGGTACATCAGCTCGTCGAACGCCGGTCCTGGATTACGGACCAGCATCGTCTCGTGCACGATCACCCAGCGCAGCCGCGACTCCCGCAGCTCGTCCATTGTGATCGGGTGCGGCCAGATGTCTTGCCGCTGCAGCGTCCGAATGGCGCCGCCCAGCGTCCAGCAGCTGATTAGCAGCCGGATCTGCCCCTCCGGACCGGTTATGGCAATGTGCCATCGGCGAAAAACCGGGCCGGTAAACGCACTCATCAACTGCTCGTAGCGGTTGGCCTTCAAAGTACCTCCTGACCTGTCAAAGAGTGGCTAGATTATAACGATTAACCTGAATAGGGTCTAACCCTTTTTCGTCTCAAAATGGATTGCTTAGATTGTATAGGGTTAGACCCTGGATAGTTATCGGCCTTCGGCGCGGGCGGCGGTGTATTTGCCGGAGATTTCGTCGGCGACGTTCTGCGGGACGGCGTCGTAGTGGTCAAATTCCATGGTGTTGCTTGCACGACCCTGGGTCATGGAACGAAGAGTTGTGGTATAGCCAAACATTTCACCCAGCGGCACGAACGCGTCCACGACTTTGGCGCCGGCACGGTCCTCCATTTTGTCAATCCGGCCACGCTTGGCGTTGAGGTCGCCAATAACGTCACCCATAAACTCTTCGGGGGTCACAACTTCGACTTTCATAATTGGCTCAAGAATCACCGGACTGGCTTTGCGCACGCCTTCTTGAAGTGCCATCGAGCCGGCAATCTTGAAGGCCATTTCACTCGAGTCAACTTCGTGGAAGGAGCCGTCGTATAACTTCACCTTCATGTCGACCACCGGATAGCCGGCGATAACACCGTTGTTCATCGCTTCTTTGACGCCCTCTTCGACCGGCTTAATGTACTCGCGAGGAATAGCGCCGCCGACGATGGCATTTTCGAACTCAAAGCCTTCGCCCGGCTCCTGCGGGGAGATCTCAATAAAGACATGGCCGTACTGGCCTCGGCCGCCGGATTGGCGAATGTATTTGCCTTCTTGCTGGACGGTTTTGCGAATGGTTTCGCGGTAGGCCACTTGAGGCTTACCGACGTTGGCTTCGACTTTAAACTCGCGCTTCATCCGGTCGACGATAATGTCGAGGTGTAGCTCGCCCATACCGGAGATGATGGTTTGGCCCGTTTCCTGGTTGGAGCTAATGCGGAAGGTTGGGTCTTCTTCACCCAAACGCTGCAAGGCGACACCCATTTTCTCCTGGTCGGCCTTGGTTTTCGGCTCGATGGCGACGGAGATAACCGGCTCGGGGAAGGTGATGGATTCCAAAATAATCGGGTGGTCTGGGTCACACAGCGTATGGCCGGTGAAGGTGGATTTTAGGCCTACGGCGGCGGCGATATCTCCAGCGTAAACTTCACTAACTTCCTCGCGGGAGTTGGCGTGGAGCCGGACGATCCGGCCAATACGCTCTTTTTCGCCGGTGGATGAGTTCAAAACATAGGACCCAGACTTCATGGTACCGGAGTAGACGCGGAAGAAGGCTAGCTTGCCGACGAACGGGTCGGCGGCGATTTTGAAGGCCAGCGCGCTAAACGGCTCCTCGTCCGAAGGTTTGCGGGTAATTTCGTCACCCGTCTTGGGATCAGTCCCAATCATCGGCGGCACGTCGAGCGGGCTCGGCAAATAAGCGTTCACAGCGTCTAGTAATTGCTGGACACCTTTGTTTTTGAGCGCGGAGCCGTTTAAGACCGGATAAAGTTGGTTGGAGATCACGGCTTTGCGTAGCGCGGTGGTCAGCTCGTCTTCAGAGATCTCGCCGCCTTCGAGGAACTTCTCGGTCAAAGCCTCGTCGGTTTCAGCGATTCTCTCAATCATCGTGGCGCGGTATTCGTCGGCTTTGGCTTTCATATCGTCAGGAATCGGTTCGGAGGCGAACTCCTTGCCCATTTCATCTTTATAAACGACAGCTTCCATTTTGATCAGGTCGATGATGCCTTTGTAGCTGGCTTCGGCGCCGATCGGCAACTGAATCGCCACGGCGTTTTTGTTGAGCCGGTCGTGGATACTTTTGAGGTCGGCGTAAAAGTCGGCTCCGGTACGGTCCATTTTGTTTACAAAACAGATGCGGGGAACATGGTATTTGTCGGCCTGGCGCCAAACGGTCTCGGATTGGGGCTCAACTCCGGCGACGCCGTCAAATACGGTTACGCCGCCATCTAGCACGCGCAATGAGCGCTCTACCTCAACTGTAAAGTCGACGTGGCCAGGCGTGTCGATAATGTTGATCCGGTGGTCTTTCCAGAAGCAAGTCGTGGCGGCGGAGGTAATGGTGATGCCGCGTTCTTGCTCCTGTTCCATCCAGTCCATCGTGGCTTCTCCCTCGTGGACTTCGCCGATTTTGTGGGTTTTGCCGGTGTAATACAAAACCCGCTCGGTAACTGTAGTTTTACCGGCGTCGATATGGGCGATGATCCCGATGTTTCGGGTTTTTTCGAGCGAATATTCCCTTGCCACTTGGTGTAACTAACTCCCGGTCAAATAAAAATATCTCGGTCGAGACAACTCAAGTAGTTTATCGGATTACGCTTGATGTATCAATACTAAATGAAACAGCGGGGTCCTTGCGGACCCCGCCAATTCTAGCCGATCATCGCAATCTGCTCGTACAGCTCCTTCCAAGAATTAACGCGAAGCGCAACATGGCTGGCGTCGATGTGTTCGTTGTATCCCCAGCCAAAGTGGAAGAGATAAGGCACAGCGCCGGCGAGAGGCTCCAGCTTGTCCAGATCGTCGTCGACAAAGACATTACAGCCGGCTCTGCTTGCGGCAGCGGCTTTCGACAAATCTTTGCCGGTTCCTACGAACTCCAGATGCAGATCTTGCATCCTTGCCCATTTGCGTGCGACCTCGAGCGACTCCTCAGTTCGAGAAGTGATCACGATGACGGTATGACCGTCCTCGAGGAGCTTGTCGAGATGGAGCTTGAATTCCTCGACGAGCTCCATCAGAAAGCCA
This sequence comes from uncultured Candidatus Saccharibacteria bacterium, assembly GCA_964547425.1. GTDB lineage: Bacteria > Patescibacteriota > Saccharimonadia > UBA4664 > CAZJNH01 > CAZJNH01. Next base: position 54,354 of record CAZJNH010000006.1, read on the forward strand.
ACTTCCTCCGTGCCGTAGATGATCCGCTGTAACTCGGAGTACTGCTCCTCGGTTAGGTGGCCTTCGCCGACCACCAACTCGCGTTTGAACTTTTCGGGCGGTATATCGAGACCGTAAAGCCTCAGCGCCCCATCCGACTTCAGTTTGCCAGCGTCCGAAATAACTCCGTCAAAGTCTAGGCCAATGCGCATATTCGCCCCCCTGTGAAAGAGCCAAAAAACGCGGCTGCTTGCCGCAGAGAAATTATAACAAATAAGTGACGGGGCCTGCTGTGTTAGCAAACCCCGTCGGTGGTGCGCTCTAGAGTAGGTCGTCGTCGTAAAGCTGTTCGACCAGCTCGAGCGTCTTACACGAAATGTTGCCAAGAGTCTCCGGGCGAGAACTCCAGACGAGATCGACGATCTCACTACTGGGCACAGGTGTGCCGATCAGCTCGACCAGAAAGTAGTCGGTGAGCTTCCGCTCGTCGCGGATCTGGCCGTACCGCTCGTAGAAAGCCGGCCGGCAGGCCACTTCCTCTAGCAGCTCCCGCATGAGCCCAGCTTCCGAAGATTCGCCGTGTTCACGACGACCTCCCGGCGGTTTGAACTTACCCCCTTGTTCGGCGACCAAAAGCAGTTGCCGATCGACGATGACGATGCCCCGCACCGAACGCTGCAGTTTCAATTGCTTGCGCAACTTCACTGCCTGCAGAGTCATGTCTTCCCCTTGCTTGAACCCCAACCCACACGGTTGGCATAAGAATTATGGGCTAGAAATCCCAGATGTTCAAGCCGGATTCTTCAGACAGTTTTTTGTTGAGAGCCGTGCCGGAGTCGTAGATTACCAGTTCCGCGGTGGCGGAGCATTTACCCTGGACCAAGTGGCCGCCGTAGGCCTTCATTTCTTCGTCGGACATCGTGGCGTGAAGATGAATCGAAAGATTGCCGTCCAGTTGGCCAGCGGTTCCATTAAGCGAGGTCAATTCAAAAATCCCGGCCATTGGCTTTTCGGAGTATTTCTTGTCGGAGATCTTGTAGTGCGCTAGCACCGGGTTTTCAAGCGACCCCAACCCCCAAATAAAGCCAGCTTTCCACTCCTGTTCGCCAAAGACCTGCTCGATCGAATGATGGTAGTCGTCACCAGGGTCCAGGCGGAGCAACACTTTATTATTATCAAGCTGTTTATATTTCATAGTTTAATCATAACCGGCAAAACTTAGACCTCCAAGATATCCGGGGTCGAGAGGTCTAGGTCGTAGTTAAATTCGGCGAAAAAGCGCGACATTGGGTTGTTCTCGAGCGTTTTGGCGATGTCGGTGACCCCGGGCATTAAATCGGCTGCGTCTAGATAATGTAGTCTAGCCCAAAAGTTCTCCCCTGCCCCGGATTTGGTCACCAGCTGGCCTTGCGGCTCGGTTCCAACGAACAAATGAAACAGGATTTGGCTGATCGGCTCGCCTTTTTCGTTAACGGTAATGTAGCCGTCGCCGCGGTGGCTTAGGGTCGCCTCGAGGCCGGTTTTTTCCTTCAGCTCGCGTTCGGCGGCGGCGGCTAGCGTTTCTCCCAAGTGCAGTTTGCCGTACGGAAAACCGACCCGGTTGATCATCGGCTGCTTTTTGCGTTTATAGAGTAGGTACTCGCCGTAAGCGTTACGGAGTACCAGTAGCGTTACGATTTTGGGCTGCGACCGTACATTTAGCGTTTCCATACTCAAGCGGTCGGCGTAGAGTTTGCCGGCGGATGTCAGCTCGTAGAGCCCGTCCGGGCGCTTGGCGACCATATCAGAGCTCATCAGAGCGCTTAGGTGATACGTAAACAGGTTACCCTCTACATCCTTGGGTTTTAAGTCGGCGTAGCGCTGAGTGGGGTTTAAAATCAGTTTTTTGAGGATGGTCTTGCGCAGGTCGTGCATAGCATTAGCATAACAGATTAGAAAATATTATTTGACTCAATTTTTCTCGACTAGAAATTATTTTGACTCAAATTATAGTTAAGTTATCCACAGGTTTTTCTCCGAGAAAACCGAAAGGAGCAAATTGACATGATATATCAGATCTTCCGCAATTTCGTGGCAGCGGTCAGCGATAACCCGAAACTGACGGAGCGAGAGCTGATAGCCGCCGGGCTGAAAGATGTCGAAAACGCAATCGATTATTACCGGATCGGTTCGGCTTCGGGAGCCATATCTGGACCGTACCACCATCTCATCGATCAAGCGATCGAATGGGGCGCTATTGCCTGGGACCAGGAAAAAAATTGCTGGGTAAAAGGTGGGTTTGCGGGTACTTGGCTATCTAAACCAGCCAAGGAGGCGAATTGACGTGGAGGCACATGTACTTTTGTTTGGGCCTGTCTACGATGAGCACGGGAGACTATACAACTGCCCTGGATTCTTCCGGGCATGGTGTAGCTGCGGTTGGCGGCCAAAGCTAACCCACCGAATTGCTGGACAGGCTTATGGACTCCGGGGTCACGCAGAAGCAGAGTTCCGAGAAAACCATCTGCCGGGTCTTGCGTGGAAGCAGCCGCAGGACCTAAGTAAAGACTTTCGGTGTGAAGTACCAGCCGGAATAGGTTGCTGGAACTAGGGGGCGCGATGAGCTACGACGGAGAGTACGGAGCGAACGAGACCTGCCGACACGATCGGTATTACCGGAGCTGCGAGTATTGTAGCCGGATCGGTCCAAACGCGACGCAAGAGCAGTATAAAGAGCTCGCCCGGCAAGATGAGGAACAACGAGCCGCCCGCATTGCCGCACAAAAAACCGCGGCAGCGGCGAGGATTGCCGAGGCCAGATCTCGCAGCTTTCCCGCCACACTGAACGAGCAGCGAGTTGAGCGGACGATAACTTACCGGGTTGAGATCGGGGACTTCGTCCACTACGACTGCTACAACTACCAGCGGCTTATGGACAAGCATCCAGTCTGGAAGCGCAAGGAGGTCGTCGAGGCTAAGAATGACCGTGAAGCTCGAGCGGCCGCCACACGACTCCAGCCGAAACTAAGAGAAATCGGCAGCCTCCGGAAGCATAAGCAATGCCCGCAGCACGGTCTGGGAATCGAGGTAATCGGTCTAACGAAGGTCGTCAAAGAAAAAACGGCCGACGGGTGGGAACGAACCACCGAACTCCCTGTCAGTCTGCCGAAAGAAGTTAAGGCTAGAATTCCCACGATCTAGCCTGGTACCAAAAAAAAGCCCGGGGAATACACCCCCGGGCTTTTCCCTTTTTTTGAACCTTGTAGTTCGCTAACCTGAAAAGGGTTACACCCTTAACAGATTGGCAAATTACAAGGTTTTGGATTTTTGAGTCAAATTTAGGGAATTTCGAGGGTTTGGCCGCCGAGGTAGCGGGCGAAGTAGCTGTCGTGGGAGATGAATATGATGGCGCCGTGGTAGTCGACCAGGGCGTTTTCTAGTTCTTCAATTGACGGTAAGTCTAAGTGGTTCGTCGGCTCGTCTAAGATTAGCAAGTTTGGTCGGCTGGCTAACATGCCGATGAGTTGCAGCCGTGCTTTTTCGCCACCGGAAAGCATTGAGACTGGCTTGGGGTAGTCTGCCACCGGATCGAACAGGTATTGGGCTAGCAATTGGCGCACCCGCGTATCCGTAACCGGCTGGTTGTGCCGGTCTAAAATTTCAGCGACCGCTTCGCCTAGCTTTTTCTTGAGTAATCCAGTCTCGACTTCCTGGTGATAAACACCCAGGTTGATGCGTTTTTCAGGGTGAATCCAGCCGCCATAGGCTTTACTGTCCAGTTCGCGCTCTTCGATCGATGCGATGATCGCCCGGACCAAAGTGGTTTTGCCTACACCATTACGGCCCTTGATCTGGATCCGATCGCCACCGGACATGCTGAAGTTTACGCCATCAAATAGCGCGTGATCGAAGCCTAGCGACAAGTCTTTGACCTCGAGTAGCTTAGCAACGGTCGATACGCCATCCTTAGCGCCGATTTTGATGTTTTTGGCTTTGTACTTATCGTATTTTTCGACCACGTCGTCGCGGAGCTCCTCCACCGATTCGCGATCGATCCAAAACGATGGCTTAGCCACCTCCTCTTTGAGCTTATTGACCTGTTTAGTAAGCCGCTCTTCGATCGCGACGAACGGGTTTTTCTTGTCGGCGGTGCCGTGCCATGAAGGTTTTTTGGCGCGGGCAGCTTTAATTTGAATTTCCAGACGGCGAATCGTCCGCTGGGCCACTTCGTAATCGTTGATTTGCCCGACGGTGATACTGCTGTTTTGCTCGAGGTACGCGTCGTAGTTACCAGGGAACGAGTAAATCGTCTGGTCGCGAATTTCGAGTATGCGGTCGACTTCGCCCAGGACGTCCCGATCGTGGGTTATCACCGCAACGGCGCGTTTTGTTGATTTGAGCCAATCGATGAAAGTAGCCTTGGCGGCGTAGTCCATATGGTTGGTCGGCTCGTCGGTTAAGGCTAAGTCAGCTTCCGACAGCTCAACCCTAACTAAATCCACGAACCGTTTCTGTCCGCCCGACAGCGTCGCAAAGTCACCGGCGGCTAGTTTGGCATCAATCTGATACGCCTCGAGCGCCCGCAAAGCCTTGGCCTGGATGTCGTAGTAACCCAACCGCGTAAACTCCTCGACCGCCTCCGTGTACTCGGCGATCTTTTTAACATCAGAACTCATCTTCGCGGGGTGATGCTCAATGACCGTCTGAAGCTGTCGATAGTCGGGCAGATTATCGAGAATGTAATCAATGGCCGTTTGGTTTTCGACCGGAAAGTGTTCCTGCTTGGTAGCAGCCATCTGTAAACCACGGCGGTGACGAATCTCACCTTCAAATTCCTTATCCATTCCAGTCAGCATGTTGAATAGAGTCGTTTTACCCACACCATTACGGCCAACAATTGCCAGTTTTTCGCCAGGATTAATGACGAACTTAAGATCGCGAAACAGAATGCGGTGTCCCAATTTCTTTAATTTGATGTCTGCGGTCAAAAGCATAACCTTCCTAGAATACCAAAAAACCGCCTGGTTGGCGGTTCGAGGGGCTTAAGTCGCTTTGCTAGTAACGAGCAAAATGCGCAAATGCCTTATTCGCTTCGGCCATGCGATGGGTGTCGTCTTTTTTCTTAATCGAGTCGCCCTGGTTGTTGTAGGCGTTCATAATTTCATCGGCCAAACGCAGATCGAACGAGCGGCCCTTCATTCCCCGGGCGGAGTCCAAAATCCACACCATAGCGTAATGGGTCCGGCGATCGCCACGGACTTCAACCGGAATCTGGTAGTTAGCTCCACCGATTCGGCGGGTCCGTACCTGGAGTAATGGCGAAACGTTTTTAATTGCGGTCTCAAAAACTTCGAGCGGATCTTTTTTGGTCTTTTCTTTGACGTTTTCGAGCGCGCCATACATCAAATTCTCCGCGACACGTTTTTTACCATCTTCCATTAGCTTGTTGATCATCTTAGACACCAAAACGTTTTGGTAGACGATGTCCGGGGCGATGGTACGCTTAAATGATTTTGTCTTCTTGCGTGGCATTACGGTTTCTTAGTCCCATATAAACTGCGGCCTTGCTTACGGTTGGCTACTCCGCCGGCGTCTAAGTGACCGCGGACGATATGATAACGAACACCAGGAAGGTCGGGCACCCGGCCGCCGCGAATCATCACTACGGAGTGTTCCTGCAGGTTGTGGCCAACACCGGGAATATAGGCGGTGACTTCCATGCCGTTAGTCAACCGGACACGGGCAACTTTGCGCAGAGCCGAGTTCGGCTTCTTGGGCGTTTGGGTAAACACCTTCACGCACACTCCCCGCTTCAATGGCGCCGGTTGGGCGTAGGAGCGGTTTTTGAGCGCGTTGTAGGTCCGCCCCAAGGCCGGAACCTTGTTCTTTTTCTTGAGCGGCTTGCGCCCTTTTTTGACTAACTGGTTAATAGTTGGCATAACGGCTGTCTATTTTACAGATTTAGCGGCTTTTTTCAACGGTTTAGCCGCTTCCTCGGCCACCGGCTCTTTAAACCCGGTCCCTACAGGGATCAATCGGCCGATGATCACGTTCTCTTTTAGGCCGCGCAGTTTGTCGGTTTTGCCGCGGATGGCAGCGCTGATTAACACTCTTGTAGTGTCCTGGAAACTGGCGGCGGAAAGGAACGAGTCACTTGAGGTCGCAATCTTGGTAATCGATAGCAGCAGCTGGTGGTAGGTAGCTGGCGCTTTGCCGGCCTCCTCTAGCTCACGGTTGTCTTCGATGACACCGATTTTTGAAACGATGTCGCCGGTCACAAACAGGCTGTCACCGGGCTCTTCGATTTGGACTCGCGAGAACATCTGGCGAATGATGATCTCGATGTGTTTGTCGGCGATGGCTTGGCCCTGCGAAGAGTAGATCGACTGGACCTCGGCTACGATGTAGCGCTGGACCGCGGCTTCGCCTAGGAGCGTCAGCATTTCCTGCAGGTTAATCGAACCTTCGGTTAGGCGCTGGCCCTTTTTGACCAAATCGCCGTCTTTGACTTCGAGGTCGAAGAATCCTGGGACACTGTATTCCTTAACGTTTTCACCTTCGTGGAACAGCAAGATCTTGTCTTTTTTAACTTCAACCCGGCCTTCGGCTTTAGCCTTAATCGGCTTGCCCTCGCCCTCGGCGATAATGTCTTTGGGCATCACGGTATCACCTGTTTTAACGGTCGCTTTGTGGCCATCGAGTTCGTATTCGGTAACCTTTAGATCCGGCGGGACGATGCGAATCAGGTGTTTGCCGGTTAACTGGGTAACCTGAATCACGCCGTCGATTTCGGCTAGGACCGCTTGTCCCTTCGGCGCGCGGGCTTCAAAGATTTCCTCAACCCGAGGCAGACCGGAGGTGATATCCTCACCGGCGACGCCGCCTTTGTGGAAGGTTTTCATAGTTAGCTGGGTTCCCGGCTCACCGATTGATTGGGCGGCGATAACACCAACCGGCTCGCCCAAGCGGACGCCTTGCCCGCGGGCGAGGTCAACTCCGTAGCAGAGTTGGCAAACGCCCCAAACGGCCTGGCAAGACAAAACGTTACGGACTTTGACTTGGTCGACGCCGGAGCCTTCAATGTTAGCGGCAATATCATCGGTAATTAACTGGTTGCGTTTGACGATTACCTTGCCTTTAGCATCTTTGACCTCGGAACCAGCTACTCGGCCGGCCAAGCGGTAGGCAAAGGATTCGCCGATGCTTTCGGATTCGGCCCGGGAAAGCGTGGCGCCTTTTTTGTCGCCGCAGTCAGCAACGGTGACGATAACGTCTTGGGCGACGTCAACCAACCGGCGGGTCAAATACCCTGACTCGGCGGTTTTTAGGGCGGTGTCGGTTAGACCCTTACGGGCACCGTGGGTCGAGTTGAAGTACTCCAGCACCGAGAAACCTTCTTTGTAGTTGGATTTAATCGGCAGCTCAATTACTTTTCCGGACGGGTCGGACACGAGGCCCAACATTCCGGCGATCTGGTTCACCTGCTCGATGTCACCGTGGGCGGCGGAGTCAATAATGACCGAGGTCGAATTGGTTTGGTGCTTCAAGGTATCTTCGAGGGATTCACGGACCTTGCGGTTAGCTTCCTGCCACAGATCAACGGTGCGCTGGTAGCGTTCCTCGTCGGTAATTAAACCTTGCTGGTATTGCAGGGAAACTTCGATCGCCTTGTCCTCGCTGTCGGCCAGGATCTTGGCTTTGTCGGCCGGAGTAGTAAAGTCGTCGAGGCTAATTGAAAGCCCTGACTTGGTAGCGTAGCGGAAACCGAGGCCCTTGATGTCGTCAACCACCTGGGCGGTCGCCGGCGCACCAAAGCGCACGAAAACTTCGGCCACCAACTGTTGCAAGGCCTTTTTGTTCATCGCCTGGTTGCGGTAACCGAAGCCTTCGGGCAGAATTTCATTAAAGAGGATCCGGCCGGCGGTGGTAACGACTCGTTCACCCTCGATTTCAACTTCGATCCGGTTTTGCAGTTTAATGACACGGGAGTCGTAGGCGTAAATCGCTTCCGACGGCGCGTTAAAGTATTTAACCGGCTTTTCTTCCTGATATTTTTCGTAGGTCAGATAGTAGGCACCCAAGACCATGTCTTTGGATGGGTTGATGACTGGTTCACCACTAGCGGGCTTCAGCAGGTTATGGGTGGCTAGCATTATCTCGCGGGCCTCTTTTTGGGCGGCTTCCGAAAGCGGTACGTGGACCGCCATTTGGTCACCGTCAAAGTCGGCGTTAAAGGCGTAACAAACCAGCGGGTGCAGCTGAATAGCTTTACCTTCGATTAGCACCGGCTGGAAGGCCTGGATACCGAGACGGTGAAGGGTTGGGGCACGGTTAAGTAAGACATATTTGTCCTTGATGATCTCTTCCAAGGTGTCCCACACTTCGTTGCGGCCGCGTTCGATCATTCTTGAGGCGCTTCTGACGTTGTGGGCGAAGCCGCCGTCGATTAATCGGCCAATGATGAACGGCTTGAATAGTTCAAGCGCCATCATCTTGGGCAGTCCACATTGGTAAAGTTTGAGCTCCGGACCGGATACAATTACCGAGCGGCCGGAGTAGTCGACGCGTTTACCCAGCAGGTTTTGGCGGAAACGGCCCTGCTTGCCTTTTAGCATGTCAGAAAGACTGCGCAGCTTGCGGCGGCCGCCGGTTGAAGCAGATACGGCGCGTTCGCGGCGTGCGTTGTTGTCGATTAAGGCATCAACCGCTTCTTGGAGCATCCGCTTCTCGTTACGTTTAATCACCTCAGGTGCATCCAGTTCGATTAGGCGCTTGAGACGGTTATTACGGTTGATGACTCGGCGGTAAAGGTCGTTTAAGTCGGACGCGGCAAAACGGCCGCCGGCCAGCTGCACCATCGGGCGCAGGTCGGGCGGAATTACCGGCAGCTGCGAAACGATCATCCACTCGGGACGGATTTCGGCCGATTTCATGCCTTCGAGCATTTTCAGGCGCTTTAAGATTTTGCGCTGGCGCTGGCCTTGGGCGTCTTTTTCCTCTTCCTGCAGTTCGGCGATCAGTTTGTCCAGGTCAATTTCGGTCAATAGCTGCAAGACGGCTTCGGCGCCGATTGAGGCGCGGAACAGGTCGCCGTACTTTAAGTTCAAGTCGCGGTATTTGGATTCAGAAAGTAGCTGCAAACGGGCCAAGGTGTCGATCTCGCCCCGGGCGGCGCTGTAGTTTGCCTCAAGATCGGCCAACTCCTGGTCGCGGGCGGCCGGATCGGCGGCCTCTTTGCCGTGCTTCTTTTTGATGTCGTCCTGGCGGGTAACGTAATCTTTTTCCAGCTCGGCCAGGACCTCTTTGCGTTTGTCGTCGTTAACTTCGGTGACAATGTAGTTGGCGAAGTAAACCACGCGCTCAAGGTCGCGAATGGTCATGTTGAGGATAGTACCGATAGAAGAAGGCGTACCGCGCAGGAACCAGATGTGGGTTACCGGAACGGCCAGGCCGATGTGGCCCATGCGCTCTCGGCGAACGATACTGCGGGTGACTTTGACGCCACACTTGTCACAAACTACGTCCTTATAACGGATCCGCTTGTACTTACCGCAGTAGCACTCCCAGTCCTTGGTCGGGCCGAAAATCCTTTCACAGAATAAGCCATCTTTTTCCGGCTTTTGGGTGCGGTAGTTGATGGTTTCAGGTTTAGTGACTTCGCCGTGGCTCCAGTCGAGGATATGGTCCGGCGAGGCGAGTGCCAGGCGGACACCGTCAAACTCTGAAGTTGGTTGGTCGTGTAGGTTTAACATTACTCTTTCACCTCCGCTTCGGCGGCCGCGGGTTGGACTTCATCCTCACTGGCTAGATCAACCAGCGGCATATCGGCTACCACCGCTTCGCCTTGAACTAATTTTTCTTCTCCGAGATCGGTGACGTCCTCCTCAAGCTGGGAGGCGATTACGTGTTCCGCGTCGACTTCACCTTCGGGAGCATCGGGTTTGACCAGTTCAACCCCCAGGGTCAAACTTTGCAGTTCCTTCACTAACACATTGAAGGATTCGGGAATGCGCGGGCCGCGGATAGGCTCGTTTTTGATAATCGATTCGTAGGCTTTGGACCGTCCCACGACGTCGTCGGATTTGATCGTTAAGATTTCCTGCAAGGTGTAAGACGCGCCGTATGCCTCAAGCGCCCAGACCTCCATTTCGCCGAAGCGCTGGCCGCCCATTTGGGCCTTACCACCCAGCGGCTGCTGGGTGACCATAGCGTACGGGCCGGTTGAGCGGGCATGAATCTTGTCGTCAACCATATGCTGGAGTTTGAGCATGTATTTAATACCGACGGTGGTTTTTTCCTGGAAAGGTTCGCCGGACAGGCCATCGTAAAGCTGGACCTTGCCGTCTTCGGGCAAGCCGGCTTTTTTCATTTCGCCTTTAATTTGCTCGATGGTGACACCGTCAAACACCGGCGAAGCCACCTTGTAGCCCAAGGCTTGAGCGGCCCAACCGAGGTGGGTTTCAAAGATTTGGCCGATGTTCATCCGGGCGCCAACGCCGAGCGGGTTCAAAATAATATCAATCGGTGTGCCGTCTTCCAGATATGGCATGTCTTCCATCGGCAGAATCCGGGCAATTACGCCCTTGTTGCCGTGGCGGCCGGCCATTTTGTCACCAACGGCGACTTTGCGCATTTGGGCGACCGAAACCGACAGCTGTTCGATTACGCCGGCCGGCAGCTCGTCGCCTTTTTCGCGGGAAAGTACCTTAACGCCAACCACTTTGCCGCGCTCGCCGTTGGGCATGCGCAGCGAGGTGTCTTTAACATCGCGGGCTTTTTCGCCGAAGATAGCGCGGAGCAGTTTTTCTTCACTGGATAGTTCCTGCTCGCCTTTAGGTGTAATTTTGCCAACCAAAATGTCACCGGCCGAGACTTCGGCGCCAATGCGCACGACGCCGGTTTCATCGAGGTCTTTGAGTGAGTCTTCGGATACGTTCGGAATATCGCGGGTAATCACCTCTGGCCCCAGTTTGGTGTCGCGAACATCAACCGGGTAGGTTTCGATGTGGATCGAGGTGAAGGTATCGTTCGAAACCAAACGGCGGGAGATAACGATAGCGTCTTCAAAGTTGTAGCCGCCCCAGTTCATAAAGGCCGCCAAAACGTTTTGGCCTAGAGCCAATTCACCGTTCTGGGTCGACATGCCGTCGATTAAGACATCGCCTTTTTTGACGTTTTGGCCGCTGTCGGCCACTACCTTTTGGTGGACGGCGGTTTGCTGGTTGGTCCGGACGAAGGTTTCGGTTTTGTAGGATTTAGTGCCGGTTTTGTAGGTCACAACCACTTCATCGGCGGTGGCTTTGTCGACTTTACCGTCGGCCTCAGCGCGAATAACCTGGCCGGAGTTGTCGGCCAGCATTTTTTCGATACCGGTCCCAACTACAGGTGAATCCGGCACAATCAGTGGCACGGCCTGCTTCTGCATGTTGGCGCCCATTAAGGCTCGCTTGGGGTTGTCGTGCTCAAGGAAAGGAATTAATGAAGTCGAAACCGAAACGATCTGGCGGGAAGAGACGTCCATATACTGAACGTTGTTAGGGTCCTCTTCTTCGGCTTCACCGCTGCGCCGGGCGGAAACCCGGAGCTGGGTGAAGTAGCCGCTTTCGTCATAAGGCGTACCGGCCTGGGCGATGACGATGTTTTCCTCGTCGGAAGCGTCAAGATAGACAATTTCGTTTGAAACCTTGGCTTTCACCGGCACTGGTTTGGCGAGTTTGTCGAGTCGGGTGACGTGAGCTTGGGTGATTTTGTCACCGGGCGAGACGATTTCTTTGCCTTTGTCGTCGCGGATAGTCGAGCGAGCGATGTGGCCAACTGCCTTTTTGGCTTCGACTTGGTTGATTACTTTCCGGTAGGGGGTTTCGATAAAGCCATATTCGTTGATCTTGGCGTAGCAGGCCAGGTTGGAGACCAAGCCGATGTTCGGTCCTTCAGGAGTTTCAATCGGGCACATCCGGCCGTAGTGGGTTTTGTGGACGTCACGAACCTCAAAGCCGGCCCGCTCGCGCGACAGACCACCTGGTCCCATAGCGTTTAGGCGGCGTTTGTGGGCGATTTCCGATAGAGGATTAACCTGGTCCATAAACTGACTCAATTGGGAGCTGGCGAAGAATTCGCGGACGCTGGCAACGATCGGCCGGACGTTGATTAACTGGCCGGGGGTAACGGTTTCGAGCTCATACACACTCATCCGATCTTTGACGATCCGCTCCATGCGGACGAGTCCGATGCGAAAGCGGCTTTGGATCAGCTCGCCGACGGTCTTTAGGCGGCGGTTAGCCAGGTTGTCGATGTCATCTGCCTGGCCGATACCGTTGGAGAGTTTGATAATCTCGGAGACGATAGCGACCAAGTCCTCGCGGCGCAGGACGCGGTGGTCGGCGTCGTTAGGAACGTTTAGGCTAAGGCGTTTGTTGATCTTGTAGCGGCCAACCTTAGAAAAGTCGTAGCGCTTAAAGTCAAAAAACATGCTTTCAATTAAAGCTTTGGAGTTTTCGACGGTCGCCAGATCTCCCGGGCGAATCCGGCGGTAAACCTCCATTAGAGCCTCGGCCATGGTCGAGGCCGGGTCTTTTTCGAGAGTGTTTTTGATTAACGAAGTCTCTTCGGTATCGACTTCTTTGAATAGTTCGAGAATCTCTTGGTCGGTACTGTAACCAAAGGCGCGCAGTAATGTAGTGACCGGAAGTTTGCGTTTGCGATCGATTTTTACCGACATAACACCGGCCGAGCTGGTCTCAAGCTCCAGCCAGGCGCCACGGCTCGGTATAACTTTGGCGCCAAACAAGTCAACACCACTAGTGCCGTCGACGGTAAAGAATACCCCCGGTGAGCGGACTAATTGAGAAACAACTACGCGCTCAACACCGTTAATAATGAAGGTTCCGCGCTCGGTCATCCAGGGGTAGTCGCCGAGGAAAACCTCCTGCTTTTTGACTTCGCCGGTTTCTTTGATGATTAATTCAACCTTGGCCTTGAGCGGCGCCTCATAAGAGGCGTTACGGTCTTTGGCGGTTTGCTGATCGTACTTTGGTTCCTCAAAATGAAAATCTTTGAACGCCAAAGCCAGGTTCTTGCCGGTGAAATCTTCGATCGGTGAGATTTCGGCAAAAAGCTCGGTTAGGCCCTCGGTGATGAACCACTCGTAGGATTTAGTTTGGATCTCGGTCAGATTGGGCAGCGGCAACGCTTCGGATGCCGTCCCAAAAAACTTACGCTCGGCCGCGAATTTGGGCAATGTGAACCCCCGCTTAAATCTTATATTTTGTTGTTAGATAATCGCCGAGGTGTTTCTAAAACACGTAAGACCAGGGCATAAACGCCCTAGCGTATGATTTAAGCATCCTCTGAAGTCAATTTTACGGATTCGCGGCGGACTGTCAAGTGCTTTTGACGAAATAATTTAGCGCACCTGTCACAAAAATTGTCGCTTCAGCTAAGTTTTTACTGTTTGGAGATGATCGAATCGACGATACCGTAGGCTTTGGATTCGTCGGCGCTCATATAGTAGTCGCGGTCGGTATCTTTGGTAACCTGCTCGAGCGGTTTAGAGGTGTGTTGGGCTAGGATTTCGTCGAGTTTTTTGCGCATGGCTAGAACTTCGCGGGCGGTGATTTCGATGTCAGCCGGAGCACCTTCGAAACCGGCGGAGCCCTGGTGAATCATCACCTTAGAGTTAGGTAGTGCCAGCCGTTTACCTTTGGCGCCAGAAGCGAGCAGGACTGCTGCCATACTCATTGCCATACCGACGACAATAGTTGAAACGTCGGGCTTAATCAGATTCATCGTGTCGTATATCGCCAGTCCCGCGTAAACTTCACCGCCCGGGGAGTTGATATAGAGTTTGATGTCTTTTTTAGGATCCTCGCTTTCGAGGAATAGCATCTGGGCAATTACCAGATTGGCCACGGTTTGGTCTATCGGCGTGCCGAGGAAGATAATCCGGTCTTTGAGTAAGCGTGAATAAATGTCATAGGCGCGCTCACCCATACTGGATTTTTCGATAACGGTCGGAATTAGGATTTGGCTCTTTTGATTGCTCATTTCTTACCTTCTACATACTCAATTATACGATTTATTACTTTTTGGCTCATTAAATGGTTGTAAACGCTTTCGCGGCCGTCGGGGGTGTCGAGCTCCTGCTGGATCTTGATGTCGGTGTACTGCGCCTTGAGTTTGGCGATCTCGGCGTCCAAATCCTTGGCGCTAAGCGTTAAACCCTCGCTTCGGGCGATTTCACTGAGTAGAATTGCCAGCCTAACCCGTCGTTCGGCCTCCGGCCGTAATTCCTGCTCGATCACCTCTTCGGATTTACTCGAAAGTTTCAAATACTCTTCCCAGCCCAAGCCGCGGCCTTCGATTTGCTGGCGAAACTCGTCCAGCAGTTTGTGCTGCTGTTGATGCGTTAATCCAGGAGGCACCTTGAAGTTGCTTTGCTTTAATAGTTCATCCAAAACTTCGCGTTCGTACTGATAGCCAGCTTCGTCGTCCTTTTGGGCCTTCAGCTTAGAATGCACATCGGCGCGCAGCTCTTTTTCGTCTTTAAACGGGCTAATGGCGGCAATAAATTCGGCGTCGACCTCCGGCAGGTTAATCTGCCAAACGGCGTTAACTTTGACCGCGAAATGCAGAGTTTTGCCAGCAACTTGTTGGTCGTGATAGTTCTCCGGCATTTTAATGTCAAACTCGGTTTCGGAGTCGGCGGTCTTGCCAAGCAAATGCTCCTCAAATCCAGGTACTAGCCGACCCGCGCCCAAGCGGGCGCTGAAGTTCTGGGCGGAGGCTTGCGTAAGTTCCTGGCCGTTTTGGCTGCCTTTGAAGTCCATAGTAACCTCGTCGCCCTGCTCGGCGCCGCCTTTTTTGACCATTCGCGAGGCTTGTCGGTAACGCAAGTCCTCAATTACCTGATCGACCTCCTTATTATCAACGCTAACTTGCGGGCGTTTGAGGTTGATTTTTTTGTAGTTCGGCAGCTTTACTTCCGGCAGGACCTCGACTTTAGCGGTGTATTCCAGCTCGGAATAAGGCACGAATTTCTGAAGTGTGACCTCAGGATGCGCGACAACCTGAAGACCAAGATCCTGGATCGCCTTGGAGTAGCTGGCAACCGTCGCTGCTTCGATTACCTCCTGCTGAACGTAGTTGTTGCCTAGCTCGCGCTCAACAATAGAGTCCGGCGCTTTTCCCGGGCGAAACCCGGCGGCCTTGACCTTAGGGCGAAGTTTTTCAAAAACCTGCTTAACTACCGGCCTTAGCTCGGATTCAGGACAACTAACCTGGATAATAACTTCGGTTTCATCTTTAGTTTTGATCGATGATGGCATTGAAAACTCTAATTACGAACGGCAATTTTAGCAAAAAATCACTTATGCTGCCAGCATAAGCGCGGTAATAGTAAAGAGCCGGCCATCATCGATGTGGCCGGCTCTTTTTCGAACCTCGACCCGCTCCCCGCAAGTCGAGATCTAGTAATACCGCATCTGCTGGCTGACCGTCTCATGGACGCGGCCGAAGCCGTTCAGCTGGCTGGCGATCTGGGCATCCGTGAAGTCGATCACGTAATCCTGGTCTTTGACCGGGAGTGCGAGGCCCAACGCTGTGGCAGCGATGATCTGCTGCTCCGGCGTAAGAGGGAAAGGTGTGCAGTCTCCGCAACTGGCCATAACGGGGATGCGCTCCACGTTATTCCGGTCAAATTTGCGGATGACATCGGCCGGTCGGTCGCAGCCACACATCACACCAAACAAGACTTGTGTTGTCACGGTTACCTCCAGAGGGAGATGCTCCATCTAAACCTAGTAAAAGCTCTCCTTTCGCCTTGGGATAAGCACGAGCGTAACACACGTGACGGTCGGTGTCAATCATGTCAGACGCGGTTATAACGCCTCTCTTGTATAATTTTTCGATTGCGAGTAAAACATAAGTCCGAGTTCTTCGACATGTGAGGTGAAAATGCTCATCGCCGTTATCAACTACTTCTACAAGCCAAACCAAAAGGCCGTAGACGCCGGGCGGGAATGGTGGCGCAAGATCGCCACGATCGGAGACAAAACTGGTTTGCACGGTGAGTTTCTGTGCGAACCAATTCCGGCCGACAACTTCGACTTCCCGGTCGATGACCTGAGGTCGCCTCACAATAAGTGTTGGCGATACTCCAACATTGGCCTCTGGGAAAGCTACGAATGGTTCGAGCGGGAGATCGTGCCTAAGATTTCCGGCAAGACGGAGGAGTTCGAAGCGTTTCCGCGCACCCGAACTCTGTTCGCGGTTCGGGAAATCCGCTTAGGCGATTGGACCGGACTCCCCGAACCAACCTGCGAGTGAGGAGGCAGTATGCAAAAGCTTGGGATTTTCTGCAAAGAGTGCGGCAAACCCGAGAAAGTTGGCGGGGGCTGCAGCAACAACAAGTGCCGCCGCGGCAAAACCAAGCCGGCCAGTCGCAAAGAAAAGCCTCGTCGGTAACAGCACCATCAGACGCCCCTCCCCGGAACGAACCGGGGAGGGTTTTTCGTTTGCTTGATAGTAAGATAGAATAGTCAGTCGCGGGCGAGTGGTGAAATGGCAGACACGCTAGGTTTAGGACCTAGTGGGGTAAAACCCGTGGAGGTTCAAGTCCTCTCTCGCCCACCAATTTGCAGTCTAACTGCAACTTTCTATCTGTTGAAAGTTCTAGTGCTAAGGGTCTTGAAAGTTCTTACGTTTCAAACGCGCTAAAGCTCCCAACAGATAGAAAACGGTTCTATTCCTACGAAGGTCCTAAATCAACAGAGAGGAATTAAACACAGCGAATGAAGTCCAAATTCGTCCTGCACGGCGGGTTTACTGCCGGCAAAACCGATGAAGATAATCACGCTTTCTACGCGGAAATTCTGCGCGACCTCCCAGACCGCGCAACGATCTTGCTGTGCGCTTTCGCTAAAGATCCTGACCGAATTACTGCGGCTATCAACAAGGTCAAGTCCGAATTCGAGAAGGCAGACAGCGGACGGAAACTAAGTTTTGTGACGGCGGACCCGGACCAGTTCGAAGACCAAGTGAAAGACGCCGATGCGATCTATTTCCACGGCGGCACAACCTCCAAGTTGCTAGAGGCATTGAAAAGATTTCCGAATTTGCCCTCGCTTCTAGCCGGCAAAACGATCGCAGGCGAATCGGCTGGCGCAAACGTGATTGGCAAATACTCCTACAGCAAGAGTGCCGACGGAGTTCTCGAAGGCTTGGGTTTACTGCCGATCAAGGTCATTCCGCATTATTCAAACGTGTTCGCCGGCAAGCTCGACGATGTTGGCAAAGACTTAGAGCTCGTTGCCTTAAAGGAATACGAATTCAAGGTTTACGAAAGTCTTGACACCAAGCATTAGCACTCTCACAATGAGAGTGCTAATGGTGGATTGTAGTGGAAGAGACTAAAACTCACAGCAAATTCGAAGATAGCGTAGCCAGCGTCAAGCAAAAGGTGTTTATGGTTGCGCGGGGCCGTCAACATGGGGCTCAAACCGACTGGATACCTCTCGGGACTGCTTTCCTTGCATCACCAAATCGACTCTTATCAGCCAGTCATGTGTTCGAGGATCCTAATAATCCAGATCCGAAAACCAAGCACTTAGACGGTGACAGATACCTGCTCATCTATCACGATGATGACGACCAGGCGAAGATCTTCGTCGCTCTGACCGTGCTCGGTGAAACACTCCACCTATATCCAGACGAGGATCTAGCAGTTCTCTACCTCCCTGACAGTTTTTATGAGCATCAAGGAACGAAGATGTTTGAGAAAGACGACTACATAAAGATCGAGAAGAACTTTGTCCCGCTAGGCCGGAGAGTCGGGGTAATCGGCTATCCACTGTCGAGCATCACATTCCGTAACCAGGACCTGATGCAGCCAAACGTTGGGGATGTAGTAATGCGCGTGGATCAGGGGGTCGTCAACGCTCGGTACTATGACTCACGAGGGATTAGTTCGTACAATTTCACTATTCCTTTCAATCCGGGGAATAGTGGCGGTCCAATCTTTGACAGCGAAACAGGCAAGGCCATTGGGGTTGTGAATGGTTTTCGTGTCTCTTACTTCAATCTTAATGAGCACGAATTGCCACTAGGGTTTCAGCCCAAGCATTACTCAGAAAAAAGCTTCTTGGCTCTGTCGATGGCGACGTACTCATACGGAACCTCGAGCAAATCCCTGGCGAAGCTGTTAGGCAAACACAACGTCAGCCTTCATTAAGTTCTTACGCTTGATGATCTGCTTCTAGAAGTTCACAATTCCCCGTAGCGCAAATCTGCGCGTTCTTTTCGAACTCCTTTCGTTCGGCCTGTTCAGTCACGCGTGCGTGATTGGGCTGGTCGAGCGAAAGGCATCGGATGAGCAGCTTTTGGGACGACGTGATGCTTGGTGACAGTGCTTTCGAACGGAGGGCAGAACCGGGCCGGTCTGCCAAGTCGAGAGAAGGAACGATTCCTCGTCTCAAGCGCGAGGCAGAGGAACGTCGCAATACCCGCAATGACCCGTATCTCGCCAGGGATCTTGCCGAGAAGGCTTTCGACGAAGCGATCGCAGAGGCCGAGGGGCTCGCGGAAATTGATCTGGCGGAACCACTGCGCGAGCTACTCGACGCGATCGAATGCAGTGAATCGTTCGAGACCCAGAAGCGGCTTCATGTAGCCGCATCTGAAGCTCTCGCCGCATACGACAAGGCAAGGAGCACGACATGAGCTTGCTGGATATGTCGGAAGCGAAGCTTTCGAGAGACAGCTTTACCTTCAACATCGTCGGCGCAAGTGACCTCGACACCCTGTGGTTCGCGATCGACTACGGGCTAGCGCATGAGCGATTCCTCAAGCGACTCAGCCTGAAGCGCCTGGCTCGAACGATCCACAGAGATCGTCCCAGAGGCGAGGATCCGAAACTCTTGCTTCAGGGCGAACCCGCCATCACGGCGGTAGCTG
>CAZJNH010000007.1:0-70733 GCA_964547425.1 uncultured Candidatus Saccharibacteria bacterium
GCTAGTAGTTCCAAACTTTGACGAGAGCGGTCCACCAAACTCCTTATGCTTGATTCCAGTATAACCGCTACTCATAGACACGACAACCTGATAGATGCTAAAATTCTTGGGCTTTAAGGCCCCATCGTCTAGCGGTTAGGACGCCAGGTTCTCATCCTGGTAACCCGGGTTCGAGTCCCGGTGGGGTCACCATGCAATTATTTGAAGTCGGTGTTTTGGCGGTTGGTGTCGCAGAATTGGGCGGTGAAGCTGGTTGAGCAAAGACTGTAGCCAACGGCGGCAGTGAAGTTCTCCGGGAACGGCAGCCTGAGGCTTTGCGATGGCGGGTTGATCTTCCTAACCTCCACCGGCACAGTGCCTCGGCTAAGATCCTCGATCACGCGGAAACTTCCGCGCGACAGATCAATCACCCGTTTTGTGCCAGCGGTTGGCCCGTAGTCGTTGACTAAGCAAATAACGCTTCGGCTATTGCGCAGGCTGGTAACCAGCAAGTAGGTTCCCCGCGGGAAATGAGTTGAGGCGCAGGTTAAAGCGTCTGGCGCTGGTAAACCTAAAGCATACCAAGACGCGATTCCCACCTGCTCAGGCGAATTTACGAACGGCGCTGGTTTGATCTGTTCAACGGCTTTGGCAACGTTGGTCCGGACTTGGATTTCAACTGTCGGCTTAGTGGTAGTAATCGTAAACGCCAGCGATCCGGTTAAAACCGAGGCTACTAGAATAAAAAAAGCCCGCAGCAATCGTTGCCCGGTCTTTTTCTTGACGA
The DNA here is from genome assembly GCA_964547425.1 of uncultured Candidatus Saccharibacteria bacterium. Classification (GTDB taxonomy): domain Bacteria; phylum Patescibacteriota; class Saccharimonadia; order UBA4664; family CAZJNH01; genus CAZJNH01. The sequence continues at coordinate 767 of CAZJNH010000007.1, forward strand.
CTTTCTTATTCGCTAACTTAGTGGCGCTTCGTTTGACCCTAGCGGCATGTCTTGCCGGAGCGCGCAGTTTTTTTAAGTGCTTTTTTAAACTTTTTTTAGTTTTGGTTTTCATTGACTTTTCGAGCCTACTTTACCATAAGCACTACCCGGAGTCTAGTAGCCGACGGAGCCGGTTGGTGGAACGATGCAGTACCAGCTGTTGCCGCGGTCTAGGGGAATTTCCTTGCCGTTTGGATCGAGTAATTTGGTACGGGAATTGTTAGACGCTTTACTCCAGGTTCCAACCACCGCTCCACCGTCGCGGAAAACAATCGCCGTGCCTTTGCCAACGGTTTGCATAAAGGTTTCCTTCTCCCCCGCCCGGCTGTGGCCGTAGGTCGTTGGCATATACTCGACGATGACGTTTTTGACCCGGATCTGTTTGCCGGTGTTACGGTCGATGTGCGGGACGCCGGCCAGGAAGCGTTTGTAGTCGTTGCCGGCCGGATTGTAAACAAATTTGACGTCGAAGTCGCTGTAGGAATACCGGACGTTGATTACCGGGCGCCGGGCGGTAGCTGGAGCTTTTGGCGGATCATCGTCTTTACGCGGCGAAGGCGTAAACGTCGCCGGTTTGTTCCAGCCGCGAAGCTTTAGCAAGGCATCCATCAACTTGGTTGTGGTGTAGGCGTTGTGCGGAGCGATGCGATCCCTTGACCGATAGAAATAGCCGCCGTTGTAGAATTCGTTCATATCCTTGATGTGAAGGGGTCCAATCTTGGCAATGGCATCGGCGTCACCGCCAACGTGCGCGATCGGTGCGCCGAACTCCAGCGTCCAGCTTTCAAAATAAGGCCTTAGTGACCTGACGGGCCCAATGACCGGCGGTTTACCGTCGAGGTAGAAGGTTAAAAAGCGAGTAATCCCACCTTCGGCCAGAGCCTCGTAGACTACCCCGGCTTGAGACAGTCCGGATTGCGGACGGGCATCGGGATGATTTTCGACCACTACAGCCCTAATCGGCCGATCGGCCAACTCCGGCGCCACCTCGACCCCGGTTAGCGGCGAAGGTTTAGTCTTTGGTTTCGGAGGATGATTAACCGTCAGTTCGGTCGTAGGTGAGCGGTGTAAATACCTCCCGGCCAAATAGCCTGCCAAGCCAAGCGCCAGCAGGATAACAAGCCCGATTAAGGCCGCTTTTTTGGGGTGAGCCTTAATCCACTTTCCTAGGTGCCGTGGTTTGAACAGAGGGTTAGGAATCGGATTAGGCAATGGATTGGGAATTAATGAATCGTCTGCCATACTTAACCATAATAACAAACAGGCCCCGAAGGGCCTGCATTGTTTTGCGAAAACTTACTTAGACGGTTGCGCCGATGCGGAACATACCGGTACCGCAGACCGGGCACTTGCCCTTAACGGCCGGTTTGCCGTTTTTCAGGGTAACCTGTTGCGGGTCACTAATTTCGCGTTTTGCTTTGCACTTTACACAGTAACCTTCGATAGCTGCCATCTAAAACTCCTACCTGTTAATTTTCTCTAGCAGTGTAGGTGTTTCACGCTTGCTTGTCAAACCATAACCGTTTTATTTGCAGCTTCGAGGCGTTTTAATACCGCGTCTTTGCCAAGGACGGCCAGAGTATCGAACAGAGGTGGCGCCACTTTGGTCCCGGTTACCGCCGCCCGAATAAGCCCGAATAAAATGCCGGTTTTAACCTGGAGTTTCTCAGCTAAGGTCCTGAATTTCTGTTCGAGGTCATCGGCCGAGCCATCGCTGTTTTTGATCACGGCTGCCGCTTGTTCTAAATAATCGCCCGCGGTTTTGGCGTCCAGATCCTTAGTGAGCAATTTTGGATCCGGAGTTGGTTCAACGAAGAAAAAGTAGCTTAATGGCTCAAGTTCGGCCAGGAATTTTAGCCGATCGTGGAGCAGCTCGAGAATCTGTGTTTTGTAAGGCTCGGGATGCTTGCTCGCCTCTTTTGGCCAAAAGTCCTTGGCCCGTTTTTCTAGATCGTCGATAGATAGTTGGCGAATGTAGAGTCCGTTCATCCAGTCTAGCCGTTCGGGATCCAGTACCGCCGGACTCGGCTGAATGTGTTCCAAGGAAAAAGCCTTAATGAGTTCATCAACGCTGAAGATTTCTTTGGTGCTGCCCTCGCCCGGATTCCAGCCGAGTAGCGCCAGAAAGTTAATCACCGCTTCCGGCAAGTAGCCTTCATCGCGGTACTCGATTAGGGACCTGGCGCCTTCGCGCTTGCTCAATTTTTTGCCGCCGCCGCTGCCCAGTACCGCCGGCAAATGCGCGAAGATCGGCGGTTCCCAGCTGAAGGCTTGGTAAAGCAATAAATGCTTGGGTGTCGAGGCCAGCCACTCATCGGCCCGCAGGACATGGCTGATATTCATATCATGGTCGTCGACTACGCTGGCGAAATGATAGGTCGGGTAACCGTCGGATTTGATCGCCACAAAGTCGTCCAGCGAATCGGCCGGCACATCGATCTTGCCTTTAACGGCGTCAGACCAGCTGACCGTGGCGGCATCGTCAGGGATCTTAAACCGAAGAACATGAGGTTTAGCCGGATCGCCCGGATTCACCAGGCAGTGACGGTCATACTTAAAGGGTTGCTGCTTTTTTTGAGCGGCCAAACGCAGTTCTGCTAAGCGCTCCGGTGAGCACCAGCACGGATAAAGCTGGCCGCTGTCTTTGAGCTGCTTGGCGTGCTGCTCATATATTTTCAATCGGTCCGATTGACGTTCGGGGGTCTCGTCTGCTTTGATTCCCAACCAGCCGAGACTTTCGACGATTTGGGTTTCGGCGTCTTTGACCAGCCGGCCGCGATCAGTGTCTTCGATACGCAGCAAGAACTCCCCGCCTTGGTTTTTGGCAAACAGCCAGTTAAACAACGCCGAGCGCGCGCCGCCGAGGTTTAAGTACCCGGTCGGACTGGGCGCAAACCGAACTCGAACCTTGGCGCTCATTCCAGGCTCAACGCCTCAACGTCGATCGGCTGCCACTCCCCGCTTTCGCGATTAAAACAGTCAATCTTGCTGGTTAAATCGGTCTCGTCGTAAATGTTTTCGAAACGCGTAGACGAACCGGCGGTCCGATTATAGAAGGATTTTCGTTCCTTGATGGCCGGCTTAGTCACGCGCTCAAGCCGGTACTCGGTGCCTTGTTTGGTAAATTCAATAAAGTCGACCTGTTCTTTAAGATCAGGCCGGTCTTCCAGCGGACGCTCTAAGTGGCCGTGGTCTGAAATCCCGAATTTGATGTCCACCGCGTCCGCCAACCGTTCCCAGCTGGCTTGGTTCACAGGCTATACGCGATCTTTAAGATCTGCTCCTGGTTTAATCTTTCGGTACCTTCCAGTGTATACCAGATACCGTGATTAACCCACGCAGCCTTATTGCCGTAAAAGTATATCGTCAATCCCTGTGAGTTAACGGTGATGGGGTCGGTGTTTTGTTGTTTGACGAAGTTTTCGAGCAGTGACCTGGAGTCCCAGCCGGTTTGGCGCTGGGTAATCGATAGCGGGCTGTCGGCCGATGGTGAAGCCAGTTTGTAGGTTACCTCACCAGAGGCGTAGGCAACGGCGCCGGTCAATTTATAGCTGGAAGGCAAAAATGACGGGTACGTAGCCTCGAGCCCGGCCCGGCTGCCGGCCAGTTTGACCGCCATCTTCGGGTAGTTGGTGAACCAAATGTAAGCGCCCATTGAAGCCAGAACGATCGAAGCCAAAGCTAAGGTGGTTTTGGCCGGTTTGTATTTGACCTCGGTGGAAAGAGCCGTTGGCGCGATGTCTTTTGAGGGCAGGTTTAATTCGGCTCCAGGGATCGCTTGGATCAGCTTTTGCATAGCTTCGTGGGCGGTTGCGGCTTGGTTTGGCAAGCTCGGTACAGCGGTAACCACGGGAGCCTCCGCGGCTGCGGCTGCGGCCGGAACAGCTACCGGGGCGAACTTTGAGACTTGGCTACTCTGAGCGGTGGCTTGGGCGGCCGTAGCTCGCTGCTGAGTCTTGAGAGACGGTGCTACTAAATCAATCCTGGGTGTCGGCAATGGATTAACCACAGCAGCTACCGGCACGGGGGGCGCGACAGGTGCTGGTTTTGGAGCCTGGTTAGCGCGCAAGTCGAGTACCTGTCCGCCGGGGCCAGAGGGTGCGTTGCGCCGAAGATCAGAAATTACTGGCCGGTTGGCGGTAGGAGCGGTCTTAATCGGTGCTGGAGGAGCCGGTGTTGGTGGCGGGGCTGGTGCGGGGGCGGGAGTTGGAGTTGGAGTTGGAGCCGGTGATGGCGCGGCAGGCGGCGGAGTTTCGGTGGCGGCGGATTTGACCATCGGCAAGCCGCAATTGGCACAAAAATCCTTACCGCCAATCGTGACGGACTGCTGGCCTCCGCAATTTGCGCACCCTCCGTTGCCCATAATTCTTGCGCTTAGTATACCATAAGCGCCTCAAGAAACCCTAGCTATTTAGCGGTTTTGGCGAAGCGATAAATGTGATGGATGTAGCGGACGATTACTAGTTGCCGTTTCAGCCGCCAAGGCTCCATTATCAGCCGCCACAGCCACTCGAGCCCGATTTTTTGTAAAAAGTGTGGAGCTCTGGGCAGCCGCCCGCCGAGCTGGGCGTAGTCGAAACTCCCGCCCTCCCCTATCAATACGCCGTGATTGATTTTGGCGGCGAGTTTGGCCATCAGCTGTTCCTGTTTTGGGAAACCGATGCCGACCAAAATAACGTCTGGTTTAGAGGTTAGGAGGGTTTTAATTAGTTCTTCTTCGAGTTCAGGATTGAGATGGCCAGTGAAGTGCCCGGCGATGTTTAGCTCTGGCCAGAAGGCTTTGAGGTAAGAGGCGGTTTGGGTTATGTTGCTGCGTTTGGGTGAACCGACCAAGAATACTGACAGCTTTTGTTTGGCGCACTCGTTTAGCAGTACTTGAGTGAAGTTAATGCCGCGGAACACCTCAGGAAGTGGTGTAAGTAAACTTTTAGGATTGAGGACTATTTTGGTAAGCGTGGCAAACAGTCTAGTTGGGTTGTGGTTTCCGGCGTACACATAATTCGCGCCCCAAACAATCGCGACTCCATCCGGTACGCACAGCTCGGCCCCATTCAGCAACTCGGCGATTTCTGAATTCTTAAGGGCCGTTTCCATAAACTCGACGTACGGCTTAACGATATAGGCCGGCGGTGTTTTCGGATTCTTGGCTATGGCCGCTATGTAGTCGGTAGCTTGCTTGACTGTAATCGCGTCGATTTCAACACCAAGCAGGCCGAATTTCGGAAACTTTGTTTGCCTAGACACTTTTAACCTCCGCCCCGCCAACCGTTAGCCCGGCTAATGTCCAGTAAGTTAAAGCCGTAGAACTGTCCGCCCAGCCGTGGAGGAATAAGTTTACGATACTCACACCTATGAGCGCCGCCAGTAAGGGTCCGGCCAGGCCGGGTTTGTCTTTCCAGGCTAACAGTTGTTTGCCCAAGACGTAATTAATGGCCAGGAATAATATTAGGCCCAGCATCCCAACTTCGAGGGCCAGCTGCAGATAGTAATTCTCTGTGATAATTGGGTGCGCTGACGAGAATGAAGCCGGGCCGGCCGCCCCGAGGCCGAGCCCTAGCGGGTGCTTGATCACCTTTTTCGTTCCTTCGATAACCGCACGCAGATGCTGGCTGTCGGGTCCGCCTTTTGCGCCTTGGCTCCTAATTAAGAGCGAACTCCCGGACCGGCTAATTTGCCAGGCGCCGACAAGCAACACAGCTAATATCGCAACTCCAATTTTGACCCTGTAGCGTCGCGGCACCTCGATTAGCAGCACGATTATGATCGCGGTAGCGGCGCCGATCCAGGCGCTGCGGGAGTCGGTAAAAAACAAAGCCAGCAGTTCTGCACCCAAAAGTGCGAACTGCCAGATTTTTTTCTGCCGGTAAGCAAGCTTCATGGTCAGCGCGATCGGCAAAATCAAAAACGCGCCAAGCTGGTTGGGACCCCCGAGAGTTGACGGAAAGCGATGGAGATTGCCATATGGCAGCGATGGCGGAACGGTAGACGGGCCGTAGCCGAACCGGACCAAAAAATTTGCCGGCAGGAAAAAATTTTCAGCGATCGCAAATAAGCTCACGGCTGCGGTCGAGGCCAGAAGAACTTTTTGGCCAAGGCGTTTAAAGTACTTGCCTGTCACTAGACTCGCCAACACAAAGGCGAGCAAAAAAACCAAGTCGGTTTTGGCGCCGCGCAGGATCGCCGATCGGCTGCCGTTAGCGAACGCCGCGGTTACGAGCAGGCTAACGGCGGCGTAGGCGGCGATCAATATCCAGAGCGGGCCGAAGTGATCTTTGAACTTTTTTGGGTTCTGATAAAAATACACGATGGCAACTAATCCCATTAAGCCAATTAAAAGCTCCTTCCATGACTGGAACAGCTCCATATGGCCGAACAGATGGCCGGCCCAGACCGACAAAAAGGCGTGAAACGGCATTACCGCCAGCAGAGTTACGCTCCCCCACCCCAGCAGTTTTTGGTGGGACACTATTTCACTCCCGCCAGGCTGCGTTTGTACTCTTCCAGGTTGTCGAGCGCGATGCCGGTGCCCTTGGCGACGCACAGAATCGGGTCCTCGGCCACGGTGCAGGGTACCCCGGTAACTTTGGTTAGCAAACGGTCGAGATTTTTGAGCAAAGCTCCGCCACCGGTCAAGATCATGCCGCGGTCGATGATGTCACTCGACAACTCCGGCGGGGTTTGTTCAAGCACCGCCCGGATGGCCAGGATAATTTTTTCCAATTCCGGCTCTATGGCTTTTGTGATCTCGTTGGAGTGGATGGTAATGGTTTTGGGCAAACCCGCTATCGTGTCTCGCCCGCGGATTTCCATTGTTGGATCCTTGGCGATTGGCATGGCACTGCCCAGCTCTTTTTTAATTACTTCGGCGGTCCGGTCCCCTACCGCCAAGCCGTATCGGCGGCGGATAAAGTCGGCGATGGCCGTATCGAGTTTGTTGCCGCCAACCCGCGCGCTTGACTGGGCGACCACTCCACCGAGTGACAAAATGGCAATCTCGGTCGTTCCCCCGCCAATATCAACTACCATATTCCCGGCGGCTGAAGCGATCGGGACCCCGGCGCCAATGGCGGCTGCGACGGGTTCTTTAATAATGTAGGCGGCTCTGGCGCCGGCGGCTAAGGTAGCATCGATAACGGCGCGGCGTTCGGTAGAGGTAGCTCCGGCCGGGACGCAAACCATCACGTCAGGACGGCGCAGTTTCATCCCCTGGCTGACTTTATTGATGTAGTGCCGGATCATAGCTTGGGTAACGTGAAAATCGGCAATGACACCATCGCGCAGCGGCCGGTAGGCGGTGATGTTGTCCGGCGTGCGGCCAAGCATTTCCTTGGCGTCATCGCCCACGGCTACTATGCGATTATTTTCACGGTTAATAGCCACGACGCTTGGCTCGTTGATGACGATGCCGCGTTTGGGGACATAAACCAATACATTGGCGGTACCGAGGTCGATACCGATTCTTCGGCCAAACATACAGCAGTAGTATAAACTTTAAATTATGTTACGCCGAGCGCTGGTCGCAGCCAGCTATATCGTTGGGGGTTTGGTTATTATTGGCGCCACGGTCGGACTGGTGGCGTACGGCAAGGGCTATAGCTACGACTTTAAAAACCACCGGTTTATACTGAACGGCCTGGTGATTTTAGAGTCCTCCCCCAGTGGCGGCAAAGTATTAATTAACGGGCTGGACGCGCATCACAGCACTCCCTACCGCTCGACAATTGAGTCCGGTGACTACACTTTTTCCGTGGTTAAGGATGGTTTTAGGACCTGGACCAAAACTCTGACTTTGATCCCCAGTGAAGTGACCTTCGCCCAGTACGTCGTGTTATTTCCGACTACGATTACCACTGAACCAACTAAACTAGCGGTGGCAGCCTATGGCTTAGCCGATAGCCCCAACCGCAAGCGGCTGGCGTATTTGTCCAGCGGGAAAAAGCCGGCGGTCTACTTGATGGATGCTATCAGCCGGATGAGTAAGCGCTATTATGCCGCGCGGGCAGGTGAAACTTTAACCTCAGTGTCATGGTCCGATGACGGATCTAGGCTGCTGCTAGCGACTACTTACAAAAAACGGGCCCACTTTCTAGTGCTTGATGCGGTAGGTACCGCCCCGGCCGAAGATTTAACCGATTTATTCAACCAGGACTTTAGGCAGCTGAAATTTAACCCGGCCAACCGGGACGAGCTGTACTGGATTAGCCCGGAGTCCAACTTGCACCGCCTAAATCTAGCCGAAAGGACGGCTTCGGCGGTTCTGGCCAGCAATGTTAGCTCGTTAGGTTTTGGCGGAGGCCGGGTGTTTTTCGTCCAGACTACCCCGCTGGGCCAGTCTTTGTTTAGCCTTGACCGGTCGGGACACAAAACGGAGCTGATCCAGGCTTTGGCTAAAAGTGATAGTTATGAAATTTTAGAGGAGAATCACAAGGACAAGGATTACCTGGTGGTCGTCCCGGCCAGAGCCCGAACTGCAACGATTTATCAGGACTTTTTTAGCGGCCATCCCGTCGCGACGGTAATCGGCAAAGGCGTTGATAAGATAGTTGCCAGCCCAAACGGACGCTTTTTAGCGGCGTATGGTGCGGGTAGTGTTGTGGCTTATGATCTGGAAAAGACTCGCCATTATGACTTTAAATTGTCCAAGCATTCGATCGATAACTTGGGCTGGTATGACGATTTCCATTTACTTGCCACCGTTAACGGCCAGCCGGAGATCGTTGAATTCGATGGCGGCAACCTTACTCTCTTACCCGGCGGATTACAGGGAACGGTTTTTAGCTCTCCCGACCGAGCTAATCTCATTGGCCTAAGCAAGGACAAGGCCGCTACCAGCGTGGTTTACGAATTGCTTAAGTAAAAATGTGTTTGATACCGGAACCGAGGTTGCTGAAAAACTGTCCGATTTGAGATAGGAATCCTGGAGCGCTGCCTGGGAGGCGGATTTTTGTTAGGTCGATCCCGGCCTGCTCAACCGGCGGGCTGTGATACGTTTGCGGAGTCGGGCTAATTTGCTTGGCCGAAACAACCAGCCGTCGCCAGCTGGTGCCAGGCGGCGTACAGGTGATTAATGTTACTGTCGGTTCGGTGGTTTGTCTTAGGACAGTTAGGTCGGTGGGCTGGACGATCTTAGTTTTAGTAACCTGGTAGATATAGTGGCGGGATTTGTAGTTGATGCTGAATTTGTCGCCTACAACCATTTTGTCGAGCAGGACGAAAACGAATTTATAGTGGCCTGGCTGCCACCAGTCGTTCGAAGAGTGGCCGACGATCACCGAGTTGCCTGGCTCGCCCGGGTTTGGCGTCGTGCCGTAGTGCACTACCCCGTTTTGAAGCGACTTAAGTACCGCGGCTTCATTAATGCTCGGTTGGTACACTACCGGCGCGTTCACTTTAATTTTCGGTATTTGGATCAGAGACGCTGGGCCAACGACGGCGGTTTTGGCGGCCGGCGTGGTTTGGGCGACCGGCTGGGCTTTGGTGGTCCAGTATTTGATCTGGCTAATGATGATTTCGGATTTGAACACAACCAGCAGCAGCAGAAATGAAGCCACGGCGGAAACGATCGGCCGGGCTTTTGAAGGTAACGGACGGATTTTGCGGTTGTTACTTACCCATTCGGCGGGCATGCCGGCGGGCGGGATCTGGCTGGTCAGTTTTTTGCCGGGTAAATCGGTCTCGACTTTTTTGGTTGGGGGTTCTGGTGGCACCTCGGTCGCGCTGACAGGTGAAGAATCTTTCAATAAAGGATGATCCCCCTGCAAATGGCTGTCGGTTAACGCCGCAATACGAGCCCTCGCCTCGGCTGCTAGATCGGGCCGAGTGCTGTGGGATTTGGGAATGTGTAGGGCTTCGTCGGCTGAATTACTCATAATACTTCCTGTCTAAGTATACTAGGTTGCAAAAGTGGAAATGGTGTAATACTATACAACATTAGCGCTTTCTTATCAAGAGTTACAATGCTAAATAAGGGCGAGTGGCGGAACTGGCAGACGCACAGGACTCAAAATCCTGCGGTAGCAATACCATGTGGGTTCGACCCCCACCTCGCCCACCATCTGTCATTCTCCAACTTGTAACTGTCTCCTCTGGAAAGGGTTACACCCTTAACAGGTTAGCGAAATACAAGTTTTTTGTTTTTTTTGACTCAAATTTTTAGAACTGGTCGGAGGCTTGCCGGATAGTTTTGGAGATTAGCTTGAGGAGTTCGGGTTGGGTTAGGCGTTCTTCTGGCAGTTCGCGCGAGGCTTTGGCGATTAAATAAGCGGCTGTCGTCAGCCCCTCGAAAGGTTTGCGCAGGTTTTGCAGCCAGATTACGCTCGCTACTCCAAAGACTACCGTTGCTGGCACCGGCTGCCACGGAGTGACGCTGATTTGCTGGCCGGCCGCCACAATCAGCTCGGGTCCGTAGACTAGAAATTGAGCTCCAGTTTCGTGAGCCAGAGTTTTGATGATGTCGATCTTGCCGATAAGGCTCGATTCTTTGATGTTGATATGAAGTTTGAGGTACTTTGCCAGCTTAAACAGGTCTGGCATCGTGGCGATGACCATCCGGTTGTGCCCTACGAGCAGTTGCGGATGGAATTTCATCAAGTCAAACGCTTCGTCGAAGACGATGGCAGGTTTAGCGGCCTTAGTTAAAATTGATTCGATGACGGTAGCGGTTTCACTGTTGCTGGATAAGCTGGCGCCGATCGCTACGGCGTCTGCGTCCTCAACTAGGCTGACGATCTGGGCGGTCGAGTCTTTGGCGATCGACCCGGCGTGGGTCGAGGGCACAAAAGTGAACGATTCACCCGGCAAAAATTTCCTTAAACTGTCCGGCAGAACTACCCGGCACTCCCCAATCTCGGCGGCTTCGGCGGCGGCATAGACATTCTGGATCGCGTTAAATTCCTGGCTATGCCCACCGACCAACAGTAATCTGCCGGCAAAACGACCACCGACCGGTCGCGTCCAGAGCAAATTAGGAAACAGCGGATCCTTGTCTTGGCGTAGAAAATCCACTACTTAACTAGGGCCTTGAGCCTGTCCAAGTTGGCTTTGTCCGGCCCGTTGTCGTCGAGTCCGGGAACTTCCATCATTCCGGGCATGTCCTTCATCTTTGGATGGTTAACTAGCGCCGCGAAGCCCGTTTTGCCGATTTTGCCGTCGCCGATGTTCTCGTGCCGGTCGAGATGGCTATTCAATTCACCTTTCGAGTCATTGAGATGCAAACAGACCAGCTGCTCGAGCCCTATTAGCTTGTCAAACTTTTCCAGCAATTTATCCCACTCGTCGGTAGTTCTGACGTCGTAGCCACTTGCAAACAGATGGCAGGTGTCGAGGCAGAATTTGACCCGCTTTGGCTTACCCATCTTTTCGTAAATTTCGGCGAGTTCCTCGAAGGTATCGCCGATCACACTGCCTTGTCCGGCGGCGTTTTCTAGGATTAAGTAACTGTTTTTGCCGCCTTCGAGGGCTTGGTTTAAAGCGTCCGCGACTTTTGTTGCCGCTTCACTAAACTCCAGCCCGCTGTGCGACCCCATATGGGTAACAACTCCCGTAACACCTAACTGATCGGCCACGCCCAACATGTCTCGCATAGCGGTAATAGATTTTTGCCTTAGCTCATCGTTAGCTGTACCGTACGCGACCAGATAAAGCATGTGAATAAAGGCTTCCATCCCCTCTTTTTTGCAGGCATCACGAAAACCGGCGGCTTTTTCCTCCGAGTAAACCGTTTGCCGCCAAGTTCGCGGGCTGCCGGCGAAAATTTGCAGTACGTCGGCGCCCATTGCTTTTGCCCTGGTGGGGGTACCTGCCAGATCGCCGGCGGTCGATAGATGCATACCAAAACGCATATGGACAGTATAAGGCAGGAACCTACTCTAGTTCGAGTTCGTCGTCGTCGCTAAATTCGAGCTGCTCATAGTAAACCGGCATTTTTTGGCCGACCTGGTAGCGGCGGACGACCTCTTCGGCGTCATCCTCGTCAAACCCTAAGCCGGTAATTTGTTTGACCTTCGTCACGGGATCAGAGTCGGAGAGCAAAACTTCTTCAAGCTTTTTCTCCCGCCAAATCTCGCTTTCGAATTCGGTTTCCATCGCGCCCTCCTTATGTTGCCCCATAGCTTACGGGGGCGTCCGGCTTGGTACATTAGCAGTTATGCCAAGAGTCGAAAATAAAAACCTATGCTTTTTTGGAACGCCACCCACCTTTCACAAAAACTAGGCAAAATCACAACTAATTTTTCGTCACCTAGACCTTTGCACAAAATAGCCATAACTGCTACAATCTGTCGCTGGTGTTGTACTCGAGGGGAGGCATCAATGACTCTGTTGGACACCGAACAGGACGTACTGGAGGATCATCCGTCACCTGGCCTGCTGGAGCTTTCGCTCGAAGTCGAACGTTTGGTTCAGAGCGCGGCCGAGGATCTGCAGGAGACGGGACGGTTCATCCGTTTAGCTCAGAGGCAGATGAATTCGGGTGAGGAGATCGAGGATTTCCTCAAACGCGTTGCCGCTAGGCACTCAAAGGCGCAAGCGGCTTTCGTCACCATCTACGATCCGCCGAGCCTTTACGGACCCGGGCTTGACCCAACTCCGCCGCGAAAGCAGCGGCATCGACAGAAGTCCCGGCACTAGACTGTAGCACCTGCCTGCCAGCAAGGCATAAGGGGCCCCCAAAAGGGCCCCTTTAGCTATTTAAGCGTGGCGTTTTGGGCGGACCAGCAGATAAACCGCTGTCACAAACATACTTAAAGCCCAGCCGATTAGTGTGATTAGCTGGGTCTTTTGTTCGCGCTGTTCAACTTCTTTGAGCGACCGGGCAACAAGCACAAAGCCACCAGATTTCTGAGGATCGTCGGACGAGTAAGGGACAAGCACTGCGGCGAATCGGTCGCTGCCCGTCGGCTGCCAAGTGAATCGCAGTTCTTTCCCGTGATTTGTGCCATTTTCAAACACTCCTCTGGGCGGAATCGGTACCTCTCCGTTTAATATCACGTTGCTGGCAATCGGTTTCAGCTGCTGATCGTCAAAGACTATATAAAACGGAGCTAAACTTAAATCCGGCTGGACTATCGGCTGCCCGGCGACAAGACTCGAGGGTGAACGGCCCAGGCTTAAAGTTCGCGCACCGTCTTCCGCTATCTGGATTTGAGGATCGTTGGCAGCACTGCGCTGGTCTTGTTGGACCGCACCGTAGACCGTCCCGAAGATCAAGGTAATGATTGCGAACGGGGCTAGAAGTGTAGCTAAAGAGATAAGTTTTTTCATGGCTCAAGTATACACCGCGTCGGCCGATTGATATGATTGGGCAATGAGTTTACAGATTGGTATCGTCGGACTACCGAACGTTGGTAAATCGACTTTGTTTAACGCTTTAACCAAAAACGATGTGCTGGCCGCCAACTATCCGTTCGCCACTATTGATCCCAATACCGGCATTGTGCCGGTTCCGGACGAGCGGCTGGATAAGCTAGTGGAGGTTTTTCAACCAAAAAACAAAGTGCCGGCGACGGTCACCTTCGTTGACATTGCCGGGCTGGTTAAAGGCGCTGCCGAAGGCCAGGGTTTGGGCAATCAATTTCTCGGCCATATCCGCGGCACCGACGCAATCTGCCAGGTGGTGCGAGCCTTCAAGGATACTAATGTCACACACGTCGAGAATAAAATTGACCCTAAGTCCGATATCGAAACCATCAACTCCGAATTAATCTTGTCTGACCTGGCGGTCATCGACGCTCGTTTGGCCAAGAAAGACGGCGACCAGAAATTACTGGAACGGATCAGAGCCGAACTAGACGCAGGCAAATTAGCTGGCTCGTTTTTGACCGACGAAGAGCGCGAAGAGATCAAAGACTTTGGCTTGCTGACCGCTAAGCCTTTCGTTATTGTGTTTAATCTTGATGAGTCGCAACTCTCGGACCAAGCCCTCAAAAAAGAACTCGAATCTATAGTAACCCCCGCTCCGGCCGTCTTCTTGTGTGCCAAAGTAGAGTCTGAACTGCAGGATTTGTCTGACGAGCAAGCCAAAGAGTTGTTGGCTGAATATGGACAATTAGATTCTGGACTAGGCCAGCTCGCTCGGGCCGGATATAAGGCACTTGGATTAATTAGCTACTTTACCGCCGGCGAGCCGGAGGTTCGGGCTTGGACTGTTCGTAAAGGCGCGACCGCTCCTCAAGCGGCTGGTGTGATCCATACCGATTTCGAAAAAGGATTTATTCGCGCCGAAACTATCAATTGGCAAGAACTGGTGGACGCGAGAACTTGGGCCGAAGCAAAATCACGCGGCAAAGTACGTAGTGAAGGCAAAGACTACATCGTCAATGACGGCGATGTTATGCTGTTTCGTTTCAACGTTTAAGGGCTAGGACTTTCGTCCCAGCCCTTAATTTAAGCCGAAGTCTTCGGCGATCGCCGCCGCAACCTCGTCGGCTAGTTTCTCGAGCGTGCGAGTGTTGGTGAACACCCGGTTGGCTTTTTTACGCCCGGCTTCGAGCTCTTGCCGATACTGCTGGATGCGGGTGCCGGTGTTTTCGCCCTTAGCTTCTCGCTCCCGCAGTCTCCGCTCTATCTCCGGCAGCCGATCCTCGATCTGATAGATCAGATTGTTTGGGTAAAACCGGTCCATCTTATCGAGCACCATCACTCGCAGCATAACGGTCGGCGCTTTATCGGGAGACGGCACTAGAATCCTCGGCATGCCATAACGGTACGGCAGACCAAACAGTACCTCGGTGTTGATGAAGTAGTCTTCCCGCTCGAGCTCGTCGTAGCGATCCTCGGACACGAATCGATGTTCTATTCCCTCCTCTAGCTCATTGTGCCGAGGAGGCCGCGTGGTCCAGGTCGGCGTGATGTCGATTAGCCCGCGCCGGTTCAGGATATGCACCACACTGGATTTACCGCTCCCTGAAGGTCCAATGATCCCGAGCACTCGGGCGGACCAGTCAAGATATTCTCCAGTCGCCATAGCGCTCCTTTCATCCAGGCTATTCTAACCGGAGGCGAGCCATATTCAAGGGCGACGCGGCTGCAGACATCCCAAACACGCAGTAGCAAGTGTAGGCGCCAACGGACGCAACGAGAGAGTAAATCAGACTTTCCCGTCCGAAACCGACCGACCCGATGTGTGGCACTAGCGCCGCAAGAACCATTATCCCTACAGCGTTTCCAAGCCGGCCGGCCATAGTCACTAGAAATAGTTGCCTGGAAAGATTTCTCTCACGGCCGAGTTTCCAAAGCGTCAAGATCATGATTGCTATAAATAGCTGGACGTAAAGCACCAACACCCAATTACTAAAAAGCAGAAAAAACAGGACATCGCCCGCGGCCCAGGCCGCAATTGCAACGCTAATCGTTGGAACGCGTCCAAAACGCACCAAGAAGGTGTTTTTGCCGTGAATCCGGTCACCGATAAAATCCCTAAAATCTTTCAGGATGATTCGGCCAATAAAGCTGATTCCTACCATTCCTGCGAGTAGCCAAACCCGAGAACTAAATACGGAGGTATTGACCCACACACCCATAGTGAATGGCACTAGCGTGAAGCAGCTCGCTAAAAATAAAGGCGCTACGGCCCGGCCAGACAATCGTATGGGCGGCAACGAATAGCAAAGGTTAAACACCAGAACGGCAAGGGTAAGTATTAAGTATTGGGTCCCAGATAAGGCGGCCAAGGCTGTCGCGACGATCGCCGCTATGATCGCTAAGTCCAGCAGGCTGTGTCTGGTCGTGCTGCCATCAAGCAAAGGACGTTCCGCGCTTCCCTGCAGATTAATCTGATCAATTTTTTCGTCAGCCAGGTCATTGACGCTCGTGGCGTAGACATAAAGGACAGCGATCGTAAGCATTGGCAGAATAATTCTTACCGATGGTGATGACTGGGCTCTGGTGCTGGCTTCGCCAACCGCCAAAAACAGCCACATCATTGCAACGGTTCGAAACCGCAACATCCGTAAGGCCACCCCCAACCAGGCCCTAATCTTCATTTTGAGCTGCCGAAACCGCCGCTTATGCCGCTACTTACGCCTGCCGAGATGGCAAAGGTAAACAATACAAGAATCAATACCACTCCTGCGGCCGCCAAACCGCTCAAGACTAAGACTATCGTTGCCAAGGAGCTTAGTACGACTGCCCCTACGACGCGCCTCTTGAGTAACGCGGCATCCGCGGGCGCTAACGGTTGGCTTTGAACGGCCGGTGCGTGGTCGGTGGTAGCCAACTGATTTGCGGGCAACCGAGCCGCCTTGGCTTCGGCGTTAAGTCTTTTCCGGGCAAAAAATAAATATACTAAAGCAACTAAAGGGGCGACCCCCGTCAATAGCGAGGCTCCGATAATGGCGCCCCAAATCTTGTTATCCCGATTGAAGTCCCTGAAAATAATAACTGCACTTAAAATTACCGGAATGTATAACACCAATATGCCCGGACTGAATACCGAATAGCCGAGGCCGAACATTAGGCTAGCCTGCTCATAAAGATCGCCCACAGAATGTGGTTGATGATGATCAGCTCAACGCCTACCCAGAGAAAACCCTTTAATTGGGTGTGGTTGCTTTTGACTTGGTCGAAGGCCTCAACGGCCGTTAAGACCGCCAGAAAAACCAAGGCTGACAAAGCGAGCCCCTGGTAACCATAAATAGCCTTTAAGTAGTTACTCCCACCGCTTATTCCAGGCAACGGCAGTCTTTGGACGATCAGCCGGGCAAAGTTTATGACCAAAAACGCGACCGAAGTGAAGATTAATTTTTGCTCCTCGCCGGCCAGCTTACCCCCGCTGTTTTTAGGTTTGATTGGCAACTGTTTTGTGAAATAGGCATACACCAGCCAGAAGCCGAGCAAGTAAAGCAGCATCACGAAACCGGCGGTCAGTAGTAGCTGAGTAAATGACGCATTGGATCTGCCGATGAAGCCGGCTGGTGAAACGACAAACTTAATCAAGACGATTAGCGAGCTGTATGCAAACGCGTATCTCCACCATTTGGTGTCGAGTTCCAGAGCGTCTTTGGTTATCCAAAGCGCGAGTCCGGTTAATCCGATTAAGCTGAAAGCAGTTAGATATAAAACCGGGCGCGTGTTTGAGGTTAGGGTGCTGCCGCTAAGAATGGCCGGTAAAAGATTCACCGCCAGAGTCCCGAGCCCGGCGTATAGCATTATCGCTAGCCGGATCTTGCCTTTAGCCTGCTCGCCTTTCATATCCTGATTTTAGCACAGGCGTTTTCTGCTATTACTTGTTGGCTTTTTTGCGGAGGCTGGCAGCTAGTTCGCGTTTGCGCAGGCGCAGTGACTTTGGAGTGACTTCGAGAAGCTCGTCGTTTTCGATAAAGTCGAGGCACTCCTCTAGGCTAAAAACGGTTGGTGGAGTCAGCTGGACCACCCCATCGCTCGAAGACGAACGCATGTTGGTTAAATGCTTTTCTTTGCAAACGTTGATTTCGATGTCTTCGATGCGGCTGTTTAGCCCAACGATCTGCCCGGCGTAAACTTTTATGGCCGGACCAACGAAGGTTACGCCGCGCGATTCGGCGTTTTGCAGAGCGTACGGAGTCGTTACCCCTGATTCGTGGGCAATCAGAGCGCCATTACGCAGCTGCGACAGCGGCTGGCCGAGCGGCTGATAGCCTAGCATGACGGAGTTCATGATGATTGTGCCCTTGGTTTGGGTTAAGAGAATATTTCGCAGACCCAGTAACGCTCGGGTCGGCAGTTCATAAACCAGCTTCGTCACACCTTTTGGGCTAACGAATTGCTCTGTTAACTTGGCCTTGCGGCGTGACAGTTCGGTTTGGACCTGGCCAATGTACTCGGCTGGAACCTCGATGATTAATTCTTCCAGCGGTTCTTGTTCAACCCTATCGATCTGTTTGGTAATAACTTGAGGCCGGCCGACTTCGAGCTCAAAGCCTTCGCGGCGCATAGTTTCGATTAAAACACTCAGATGAAGCTCGCCCCGCCCGGACACCAAAAAGCCTAGTCCGCCGCTTTCAACGCGCAACCCAATGTTGGTCTCAAGTTCCTGATAAAGCCGGGCTTTGATTTGGTTACCGGTAACTTGCTCCCCTTCCTGTCCCTTAAACGGGCTGGTGTTTGGGCCAACGTAAATCTGCAAGGTCGGCTCTTCGACGGCCAACACCGGCAAGGCCTCCGGAGTTGTTGGGTCGGCGATAGTCTCGCCGATTTGAATATCACCCATTCCTGTAAGCTGGATGATATCGCCGGCTACTCCCCCGTCCACCGGGAATCTGGCAACACCGTGGCTCATGAACGCGCCTTCAACTTTAGCCTTGGCGAACCCACCGTCTTTTTTGCAGACGATAACCGGATCGCCGACCTTAACCCGGCCGCGGCTGACCCGCCCAACGGCGTATTTGCCTTTGAAGCTGTCGTAAGACAAGGCCGTAACCAGCATTTGCAGTGGCTGCTCGGGGTCGACTTGCGGCGCCGGGATCTCATTGCTGATAGCGTCGAAGATAACTTCAAGATCGCCATCGGCTTCAATAGTGTCGGGCAGTTTATTCCAAGCTTTGCCTTCGCGGCTGATAGCGTAATACACCGGATAATGCAGTTGGTCTTCGTGGGTGGCGAGCTCAAGGAACAAATCGGCAAGTTCGTTTTCAACCTCGTCGACTCGTTTGCCGGGTTTGTCGATCTTATTGATTACGACGATTGGCTTAAGGCCGCGAGCTAATGCCTGGGTCAAAACGAATTTGGTTTGCGGCATTGGCCCCTCTTGAGCGTCGACTATCAACAGACAACCGTCGGCCATACCCAGAGTCCTCTCGACCTCACCGCTAAAGTCGGCATGGCCAGGAGTATCGATGATATTAATTCGGTACTCGCCGTGCTGAACGGCGGTGATCTTGGCGGTGATGGTAATCCCCCGCTCCTTTTCCTGGTCGCCGCTGTCCATAATTAACGACTGGGCCATCTCGGCCTGGTTGTCTCGGAAGGTTTTGGATTGCTTTAATAGCCCGTCGACAAGTGTGGTTTTGCCGTGGTCAACGTGAGCAATAATGGCGATGTTGCGAATCTTGCTCGGATCTTGAGTCGCCTGGGTCGCGTTAGACATCGGCCAATTATGACATAATTCTTACCCTTTGCCAAGTCGAGACCAGTCGACGCGAATGGCCCAGAGAATTTACTCCTCCAGGCCGATTCTGCGCCGTACTAGTGCGCCCAGCCGCGGTCGAGATCCGGGTTGGTGTCGTACACCACTGCCTCGGTTTCCATCCTGACAACCGTCATCGACGGCTGCAGCTGCCGCAGAACCTCCTGGAACCGGTGCTCGGACTTTTGAGCGTCGAGCCCGTAGGTTCTGGCGGTGAAGTACCACTTGCGCAGTGGTGATTCCACGCCGAGCAGGCTTTCGGACAGAAAGACTTCGGGCTCCGCGATCTCCGCCACTTCCCCATCCAGCAGCAGCTTGATGTGGCACTCGGCGTACTCCATACCGTCCGGGCACTCTGCCACCAGCGGCCGCTCCAACTTGGCCCGCAAGCAGTTAAAGCCGTCGCGTTCGGCGTCGTTCATCAACTGCCCCACCATGTCGTCGGCAGACGCTTCGTCGCCGTTATGTGCCGCCGTGCACATCAGCTGCGTCGGGTACTTCCCGCGTGATAGCCGAATGAACACCGGCTTGATGTTGTGGTTCCGGCAAAACTTCTGCCAAGACTCAACATCCTCCCCCTCAACCGTTACGTGTGCTTCGTAGAGCATGCTGCCTCCCTACTAGTCGGCCAGATTTTCAAACTACTCCAAACATAATAACACGAACAAAATACGAACACAAGTAACAAATGTTTCGAGCCAGTTTTTTCAATCATAGCTCAGGATTGTTGGCGCCTTCGACGGGAGATCTCAACGACCGGTAGACCGATGTCAGCGCGGAACGAGCATGCCGGCGGCAAAGGGGTGCCTGGGATTGGCTTACCCGTCAGCCACGGATACCTCCGGCAAACCGTCGGCCGGTTGTCGTAGATCAAGCACTGGCGAGTCTCCGTATCGAAGTTCTTACAGCTGTAGTAATACACAGCGATGTTTCCGCCAGCGCTCTTGGCCAGACTCCGGATCTTCTGGATCTGTCTGACCAGCTCAGGCTCGCGCAGCTTGGCCTGAGTCTTTGACATCGGCGTTAAGTCTTCGAGTATCCAGCGCCGGTTATCATCCGGCATGCCGCCCAGAAACTTGGCCGTCTCTTGGGTGTACGGCAGCCAGACCGGATCGCAGCACGACCCACAGCCGTTGCATTCAGTCATCGTAAGGTCCTCTCGCTCTCGAAAGCCCCCAGATTATATCAGAGTATGGCGTCAGGTCCCTCGGTCAGTTCTTTGTAGACGACTGGATTAAGCGCGAGAAAGTCATGATTGGTATAGTCGTAGGTTTTCTTGCCAAGGTTAGTGACGATCCCGCCGGCCTCTTTGATCAGAAGCGTGCCTGGCGCGAAATCCCAGTCTTTGCCGTATGGATCCTTGGCGATCCGGCCTTCGATTTTGCCCGAAGCGATCGCGGCGAATTCAAAGCCGGCGCTCAAAGTCTGGAGGAAGTTGGTTCTTTCACGCAGCTGTTGTCGCAACTTTAAGTTGGCCGGTATGCCTTGATTGCTTTCGAATCCAATGATCGAATTCGACAGCGGCCGATCACTGACTTTGAGTTTTGTCTCACCGCAGTAGGCGCCTTCGCCTTTGATCGCCCAGTAAACCTGCTCGCCAATGAAATCATAAATAATCGATAAAACCGCCTCGCCTTCATCGATCAGAGCCAACATACTGGTGCAAAATGGCATACCTCTGACGAAATGGGTCGTGCCGTCGATGGGATCAGATAGCCAGGTGGTGTCGGATTTTGACTGGACACCAAACTCTTCGCCACGGAAACCGATTGTCGAATCAAACGCGCGCAATGCTTCAGCCAAGCCTTGCTCAACTTTCCTGTCGAGTTCGGTTACCAGATCGGCGGCGTGGGCCTTAGTTTCGTGAGCGATTTTGCCGTAGCCTGCCCTCAGCTCATCACCGTACGCCAACATAGCGTCTCGGGCGGCATCGAGCGCGGAGTGTAAATATTTGGGTGTCATTTCAGCTGGAAGATTTGGATATTACTCCCCTTGGCGTGGTAGCGGTTGGAGGATTGAGAAACGATTGTCTTCGGTGTCCTTGGCCGACATCCATAGGCCTACGCCGGGAATCATCATCGGTTCCATCCTTATTTCCCTTTTCTCGTTCATAGCGCCCATAATCTTGCCGCCAGCAGCTTTAACTTCCTTCATTGCTTCTTTGATATCATCGACGGCTATCACTACCGAAGGCGCCAGGCTGTCGGGGCTATCGGTTTTCTCGTAAAAGCCGCCGTTGATGTTGCCTGGAGTTTTGATCATGCCGTTCTTGTCGGTTTCGGTGGTTTGAGCCACAACGTAATTACCCATGTCCGCGCCGAATTTCTCGGTTTTCCAGCCAAAGGCCGTTTCGTAAAACTTAACCATCCGGTCCCGATCTTTGTAGCCCATCTCAAAATGCACTACTGGATTTGGTTTGCCCATAACTGCTCCTTTACTTAGCAGTCTCTATTTTACACCCAGCTAGTGGTACTTGAGGGTTTTCGGATCCGGTAAACCTTTAGGACTCTTCGGCTGAGCGAACTCAGGTTCAGGGAAAGCGACCATAAAGTCTAGGCGCAAAAACTGACCGGCTTTTACTTCCACGGTTCTGGGCGAAGCTATGACGCCAGTTGGATTTGACCGTAGTCCAACTTGGTAAGACCCAGGTTTGAGTTGGAGGTTATATTGGCCGTTTTTGTCGATTTTGGCTTCGGCGACCTTTTGTTCCCTGTTATAGGCAGTTACAAAAATAGCGTACGTCGCGCAGCGTTTATCGCCGCCGGTTTGGCAATTCTGTACTGTGACGTTACCGCTAAGACCCTGAGCGGTTTTCGTTCTGACAAGGATTAGCACAACTACCGCTAACGCGACTAGCAGACCGGCCAGGATCGCTACTTTACGCCAGGAAATACTCATCAATACTGCCACCATTTGGTTTTAATGTAATCAAGCCAGCCAGGGGTATCGCCCGGCACTGGCAAGCCGTTCGTACCAGGGCTTCCAATTCCGCACGGTAGCGGCCCGCAATTCAGCTGAGACCCGGCTGTCTCGGCGAAAACGTCGTTGCCGTCAAGTTTGATGTAGTCGGATTTCAGGATTGGGTCGCCGTTGGCGCCGGCGATACGAGTCAAATTGTCGAGCGATGGGTAACCGTAGGGCTGGCCAATGCCCGTATAAGATCCAGTCCAGTTGACCGGGTTAGACAGCTCGCCGCCAAAGGACCACAGATGCAGATATTCATGGCTCATCAGATCGACGGGATCTCTGCTACCGGAACCCGCCCCAACATAAAAGGTTCCATCAACCGGAGTGTATTGGACCCCATAAGCGCCTTTGTTCTGGAAGTTGTAGGTAGAGGACAACATACCGTTGTAGGGAGCACTGCTGGGCTGCATCGCAAAAGATATGTGGTCAAAGGTACTTAGGTCGTCGATGCCCTTCATACCCGGGTGTATAGCGACCGATCTAAACGCGTTGTAAGCCTCTTCGGCCGTCCAAGCCCCTTCGGTAGTACAGATCTGAACCGTAATTTTGCCGTCGGTTGAAACGTACTGGTCGTAGAGCGGCAAAGTGTTGCCACCGATTGAGCATTTCGTGGTCGGGGTGGGAATCGAACCGTTTTGGACCGAAACCGTCCGGGTCGCGGCCACAGATGGTGTGCCGTTTTTACTATAAGCGACCGCGTTGACGGTGTGATTGCCATAGGTCAGACCATAAGAGTTGTAGCTAATCGACCAGTCACCGACGCCGCTGGCGATTCGAGGTGTATCGCTGTCGATGCCGACCATAACCTTGTCTAGTCCGCCGCCGGTGCCGTCGGAAGCCGAACCAGTAATCGTTAAATTGCCATTCACAACTGCTCCCGATGCCGGTGAATTAATACTGACCGTTGGGCTGGGATTGTTCACATAGACGGTGACCACCGCGTTGGCGGTATACTGCAATCCGTTTTGAATATCGTCGGCGTAAACATAGATTTTTTGTGAGCCGTTAGACATCTTGGTGGTATCGACAGTGTCGGTCCAGTTATTCACGCCAGTTATGCGTCGCCAGCCACGAGAAGCTGAATCAGTTGCAGCCAGAAAATTGAGGTTCAATCCACTGGCAGTACCCTTGAGGGTGATAGTGCCTGAGACGTTGGTACCGTTGAGCGGTGAGCTGATGGCGACTTTCGGGTTACCGGTGCCGGTATTGTTCTTTATAGTAATGGGAATGTTTTTGACCTGGTTGTAGCCATACCCGTCGTGCGCTACAACTATCAGTTTGTAGTCGCCGTTAATTAGTTTGCTGGTGTCGATAGCGGCCGACCAGCTGGTAGTACCGGTTACAGGGTAAATTAGATCCGAGGGGTATACATTAGCTGGCTGGTACATATATGCGGTAACCGACTGGATACCAACCGGTGAACTGGCCGTTCCAGAGGCGGTGAAGGTACCGGAAACTGTGGCGCCGGAACCTGGGGAATTAACCGTAACCGTTGGCTCGGCGTAAGCAACGGCTATCGAAAAATTAATCGAGGTCGTTGCCGAGTAGGTGGAGTTATAGGCCGTCATCGCTAAGGTGTAGTTACCGGGTGGCAGCGAGATTGAGTTAAGCGCCGAGGTCCAGTAAGTGGTACCTTTGACGCCTAGCGAGAACAGCGGGGTATTGTTTCCGGAGACGACCAAGGCGAATCTGGTGACGTCGGCCGAGGCGGTGCCGGTAATTTTGGTTACACCCCCGAGAGTTGAATTAGTGGCTGGGCTCGTAATGCTAACTGTGGGAGCTGCGCTGGCGGCGTTTTTAATCGAGACTGTCACCGCGGCCGGAGTGCCGTTACCACTGGTGTCCGTCGCCCTGACCGCCAGTCCATAGTAGGTACCGTTTGCAAACGGCTTCGTGTCCCAGTCATAACTCCAATTGGTGGTACCTGTCGCCAAGTGCCAAGTGTTATTAAAGAAAACTTCAACCTTAGCTACCCCAACGTTGTCGGAGGCGGTGCCGGTAATAGTGACGGTGTTGGTTAGAACGCTATTCGGTGTCGGGTTGGTAATAGTTACAGTTGGCAAAGTGGTGTCACCTACTGGAGCGTCTTGGGTCTTTAGGCTGATAGCATTTGATGACGTTGAGGTATTGTTAGCCGGATCGATTGCTATGACGTTAAAGCTGTAGGTTGTGGAAGCCAATAGCCCAGAGCCCAGGTATGAAGTCGCGCCCGCGGCTGTGGTGGCAATCAGAGTTGAGTTTCGATAGACCCGATAACGTAAATCCGAGGCCGGGTTGTCTTGGTCGCTTGACGCCGTCCAGGTCAGATTAACCTGATTTGGATTGGGGGTCGTTCCCGACAGGTTGCCCGGCGCCGTTGGCGGTGTTGTATCAACTACGGGGTTGTTAACGCTAACGGTCACTGAGCTGGTTGTAATGTTGCCGTTGGTGTCGACGGCTCTGGCGATCAAGGTGTGGCTGCCGTTTGGCCCCGTAGCGGTATTCCAGCTATAGCTCCAGCTAGCAGTACCGGTGGCTACTTGGTAAGCCGCGCCGTCGATCGAGACCTCTGTTTTAGAAACGGCCGCGTTGTCGGAGGCGGCACCGGTTACACTGACGGCACCGCTCAAAGAGCTGCCGTTAGCAGGATTGGTAAAGCTGACCACCGGCGGCGTGGTGTCGTCGGGCACCGGATAAGTCAAGCCCACGGTATAGTTGCCGGCTCCGGAAACCCGGCTGACCACCACCTTATATTTTCCCAGGCTAACTGGAGCGGAGGCTATGATTGGGCTGCGACCGGTGCCGCTTGCCACTAAAACGCCGCTGGGATTAAAGATCCTGACCCTCGGAGCTAAAGTGCCGCCATAAGTAAATGTTGCGGTTGCGGTGCCGGAAGCCGTCACCGACATATAGTACGTATCCGCGGTGTTTGTGGCGGTGAGTTTGCCGGTGTAGGTACTGGTTGTAGTCGCGGCAAAAACTTTTACCAGAACAACAATGCCGAAAACCGCAAAAACCAGCGCGAACGCAATTTGTTGCGGGCGACTCATAGACTGAACTCTGCGAAAGTACGCTTTAATTGTAGCCATCCTCTTCACAAGATTACGCTTATGCTAGCACTCAACTGGTCTGTTTGCTAGCTTGATAGCTTGGTAGAATTGAACCGAGAGTAGTAATTGAGTAAAATACTTTAGTTTATTGGGGCGTAGCCAAGCGGTAAGGCACATGGTTTTGGTCCATGCATTCGTAGGTTCGAATCCTACCGCCCCAGCCAGAAATTATTTATTTAATGCTACCGCCTCTTTGATCAGTTCAATTAAAGCGGGCTCGTTGATACGGTCATTCTCTTTGAAGTCGATGGCTTTGTTGTTTTTCGATTCTAGGCCGGCATTGATCAGTTTGTGTGGATCGCTTAGCTGGGAGCCCTTAAAAAAGTTGATCTTAACGTGGTCTTTAAACGCAGCAATGGCACAGACGTTGCCGCCGTGAGTAAATACAGCCGTGCCCCACTTCCACTCCTCGACGATTTCGGGATCAGCCTGATGGATAATCTGGCGTAATTTTGCCAGTAAATCACCGCGCCAGCTCGCAGCACCGGCGATCTGCTTGTCGATTAATTTAGAAGCTTCCATGTTGCTCCAAGTATACGGCAAGTGCCAGAATTTTTGCGAGCCAAAAAGAACAACCCTCCCCGGTGACCCGGTGAGGGTTGTTGTGTTCGCTACAGATAGTAGCGCGGATGTGACCGCAAACTTCTCCGTTCGCTCTCGCGGAGCCGCTTGAGGATCTCCGTGCCTTTTTCGCCGAGCGCGTCTTCGATCGTTCCCAATCGGGCCGCTGGGAGCTCTTTGCCGAAGATACTTGGCTCGGAGTCCGGCGGCTCGGGATCTGGCAGCGGCGGCAAGACTTCGCGGATGTTGCCTTCGGCGGAGTGAATCTCCACCGCAGTCGACCTACCGATCCCGATCCATCGCAGAAGTCTCCTGAAGAGCCGGAACTCGATCATGCCAGGCCTTCTTTCTTGCGGCGCCACTTGAGGAGCGGGACTGGCTGGCCCCGTCGTTCTTTCTCGGCTAGCCGCTTAAGATCCTGACCATCCCAAAGACCTCGAATGTCGACGCCTTTGTCCATCAGTTCCCGATGCAGTTTCCGTATCTCCGCCGCTCGGCGGGCCCAGTAACTCATGGTTTCTCCTGCTCCCTTCGTAAGGCCAAAGTGAACCAGTTGCCACTGCCGATTTGCTGGTGGTCTTCGTACACCAGCTCCAACGGTTCGGCGAGTTCGGTGACTAGTTCGGCGGTGTAGTAGTAGAACATCCGCTCACCGTAGTCGTCTTGCTTCAGCTCGGCCGAGTAGTCATTGCGTTCCTTGAGTGAAATCAGCGCGATTCCACCTTGGCGCAAGACGCGGGCGAACTTTTGCAGGACGATCGACAGATCGGCGTCGTCGACGTGCAGTAGCGAGGCGAAGGCGAAGATGATGTCCAGGTTGTCGGGGTAACGGTAGCTCAAGGCGTCGGCCAGGATGAAGTTGCTACCTGGAACTTGCTTACGGGCCAGCTCCAGCATCTTGGCAGATGGGTCGAACCCTTCGTACCACCCGACCCGCTTTACGATCTCGACCGCGTCTCGGCCGGCGCCGCATCCAACTTCGACCGTCCGCGCTAGCTTGGGATCACCAGCCAGTTCGAGCGCCAGCTCGATGTCGTCCACTCGCGGCCCAATGCCCTGGAAATACTCGGCCAGACTGCGAGCCGACCGATTGTACGTGTCGATCGTCAGCTCGTGAGTGTTCATTAACTCCCCTTTGAAGGTTCCAGCCGGTTGGCAACTATCTCCTTAGTATCACTTCCGGAGAATCTTTTCCATAGGTTTACCTTTGGCCAGCTCGTCGACTAATTTATCGAGGTAACGGATTTCTTGCATAAGATGATCTTCGATGTCCTCCACCCTAACGCCACAAATCACACCGGTAATCAATTTCCGCGCCGGATTCAGCTTGGCTTTTCCATAGAAGTTTTTAAAATCGGTTCCTTTTTTCAGGTGATCTTCTAGCTCTGGCTGGCTGTACCGAGTTAACCAGCGAATAATTTCATCCAGTTCCGCTTTGGTGCGCCCTTTGGTCTCTAATTTCCTAACGTAGTGCGGGTACACCTCGGCAAATGGCAATGCGTAGAGTCGCTCTTTTTTCATATAAAATAAGTCTATGTCAACAAAGACGATTTCTGAAGGAGTAGTTCACAAACTGCCGGCCGACTTGCGCGGCGCGCTGCTGGCCGATCCCGATGCCTTAGCTGAATGGGAGGACATTACTCCGCTGGCGCGCAATGAGTGGATTTGCTGGGTGGAGTCGGTGAAAAAGGTTGAAACCCGAAAAGACCATGTCAGACGAGTGCCGGAAGAGTTGGTTCAGGGCATGCGCCGGCCGTGTTGCTGGGTCGGCTGTTTGCATCGCAAACGAACCTAGGCTCTTTTGGACTTACACCTATATCTATTGCTCGCTTAGGAGCGCATACTGGCTTCATGAAGCAAAACGGCTTTAAATTACTTTGTATTAGGCTACTAGCGGTACTGGCGGTTATTGGGCTCACCGTAGCGCCTTTAGCTGTGCCGAAAAATGTGTTGGCCGCCGATACTTTGGTCTCGCGCGGCTGTCCAACGAACAACTACAGCGACAACTTGGTTTTAAACCCTAGCTTTGAGGACGCCCACGCCGGAAATTCTACCCCATATATCATTCGCAATACTCCCGGAGCAGTTTCCGGCTGGACTACGTTAAGTTTCTATTCGCAAATGTCGGTTGTGCTCGCAGCGAATGGCTACAATACTACCCAATTCGCCCCTAATGGTTGGCCCGTCTACGATGGCGACAATGAGGCTGTGCTGCAAAGCTTTACAACCACCGGTGGGCTCACCGCCGGCAGCCTGTTTCAGCCGCGCCCGGGCTTGGTGGGAACGTTGTCTGCCCCGACTGTGATGGGGACCAAATATGTTTTGAGCGCTCGGGTTTCAAATGTTTCTAATGATTTACCTGTCTACGTTGCTAACGTTGGGAGCGTTACAGCTGTGCCTGTGGCTATCGAGATGAGATTGCGCAATTCTACAACGCATGCCGAGAGCGCGCCGATACAAGCCATCATTCCAAATCATTTTCAGAGTGGCGGCTCCCCTGACGGCCACGAGTGGGGCTTAATTAGTGGCACGATCACGGCCGACCAAGTTTATGACAGGGTTGTGATCCGCCACTACCAAGACACCGGCTTTGCGTTTATTGATGACGTTGTCGTCTGTCGGGCCGCTGCCCCCACCCCGTGGTGGAAGGCCCATGCTGGGCTAGCCGGATTGTCAGTTGCCTTGTTAGCCGTTGCTGCCATGCTGGTCTATGGCGGCTTCGTTGGGCCTCATACTCACAGAGGCAGTAAACGCCGCAAGACCAGAGGATCAAATGTAGCCGTTGGCGACTTCAATTCCGATGGAGTGCTGGACAAGATTACTGAGAATGAGTCTCCATGGCCGACCGCCCGCATATTTCTGCGCAAAAATAAACTGTTGACCGGGGCCGCGGCCGCGATACTTACCGCGGCGGCCGTATATATTGCTAGCGCCAATGGGGGCATCTGGAAGAGCGTAACCAACCCCATTGATACCGCTAGCAAGGGCTCCTCCTCGATAGCTTGCGCCAAAGGCCAGCATATTAAAACCGTGAACATGGTGGCCAAATGTGTCACCGATAACTCAATCAAAACCGCTACTAAAACTCCAGCTCAAGCCAAAACCTGTACCGACCAAGAAACGGCGGTAGCTAACTATAAAGTTTTCCGGAATTCGACCTACAAGTACTGCATTCAGTACCCGTCGGTCTGGGAGGTAACCAATTCCGATCCGAGTATGGTGACATTCGGCAAAGTTCCTACTGGCGAGCCGGGGCCTGGCTGGCTCAAAGCTACTTACTTCACAAACAAAACGGTCACGATGCGCGCCGAGGAAATTATGAACAACTACAAAGAACCGGCTGGGCCATGCAAAAGCTCAAACGCCACACTCGCTGGGCAGTCGGCTAAAAGGCTGGACTGCACTGGCGCCGCCAACGGCGAGGACCATGTTTATGTTCTGCTCGGCCGCGGTCACGACGTGGTTGAGCTCAGTTACGTTGAAGGCATGGGCGAGCAAAAAGCTTCGTACGACTCTAAGTACAAAGTTATGGTTGAGAGCTTCTTGTTCGACTAGTTAACTTTTTTCGATCAAGTCGCCGGCGGTGATGATGGCGAACAGTTTGGCAAGTCCCCAACCGGCTAGCGCGTAAACGGCCATCGCGATTAGGATTGCTGGTTCAAAAACCGAGATGGTTTCGACGCCAGTGGCGGTGGAGATGTGAAAAATTGACCGAAAAGGTGTCACTAAGATGCCGCTGATCGCATAGATAAAGGAAACAAAGCCGCTGTTTGGGTTCGCTCCGGACAACTGAAGCACCATTCTAAAAACCAGGAAGGCTTCAATGATCCCTAGCGCGTAATAGACGAGGTGGTACGTTTCAAAAATTAACTTGCGCTCCTCGGCGATCGCCGCTTTTTTGGCGCTTACTCGTTTTCTCTTTGCCATTTGACCCTTGTATTATCTAACTCTTTAATTTTATTGCCAATCGCCCGAAAATGCTAATGCTTTATGACGCATATGACGAACACTCTGAGGCCGGCGGTCGCCCTTGAACGATCTCGCTAAGCCAGCCCAACACTTGTCCTCGCGAGACGTTAAACATTCTAGAATAGTGGTTCTCGTTTGAGAGCTCCCAACGAAAATTAGTCTCCCCTCCTCGGCATATGCGGTGGGCTAGTTCGGTCTGCGCGCTTTTTAAGATTACTTGGTCCTTGCGTCCCGATATTAACAGAACCGGCACGTCCACCGGCTCGCCGGCCAAGTTATTCACCATTAATTTAGCTAAATTGGGCGCCGCGCCAGACAGGTCTTTACTTTTCATGCCTTGCAAAAATGCTGGGGTGTACAATTTGCCCAACGTGCCGGGGGTTCCAAAGTACTCTATCCCGCTGCTGGCAAATGGCTCGACGTCGTTGATGCAGTACTTGCGGGCGTCACGTTCAACCGTTGGCGAGTATTTTGGCGTAAAGATCGCCCGCGCCGGCGTACTGACACCGTAATAATCCTCGTAGGCGGCGAATAGATAAGGTGGCAGCCAGTTGGTAGTGGCCCCGGCGGCGCTGTCGTAAAAGGTCTTGAGCATATCGGTGGCCGGCGCGAACAGTAAGATGCCGGCCGTTTTGATTTCGGGAGCGTATTTGGGCTGGAGTTTTTCTGCCCACAGCGCGGCGTGCCCGCCTTGGGAGTAACCGGACAAAAAGATCTCCTTGCCGACCGCGGGTCCTCGGAACTCTGGTTCAAATCGGAATTTTTGAGCCGCACGAACCAGATCCAGCATTACCCGGCCTTCGCTTTCACCAACAAAATATGGTGAGATAACCCCGGCGCCGGTACGGGAGGCGTAGTCGGTCATGGCAACGGCGTAGCCCTGCCCAGCGTAAAAGGTCAGCACCGAATCATAACTACCCCAGTTTTTGTGGCTAAGACGCTCCAGAGTCGGCGCGCACTGCGGGCCTACGCCGGTAGTTCCCGGGCCAAATGCGATAAGTGGCCGCTTACTGGCGTTTTGCGGCAAGTAAAGCCGGCCGGTGACGCTAATTTGACGACCATTTCTGGCGTCGACGCTAGTGTAGGTAATGTTAAACTGTCGAACGCCAAACCGGGCCGGTTGCAACGCCCCGTCATAGTAGATGTAACGAGACTGGTAGTTAACTTGGGTTGCGCTTAGACTTCCGACGGGGGTTATTTTTGTAAGTCGGCCGCCGACGGGTTCGGAGACGGGAGTTTTAACCTTTATTTCGGTTTTAACCTGGTTCGTTACTTTGGCGACAGGTTTGCGGAACCACCATAGGCCTAGGGCAATCACCGGGATTATCCCCAGCCAGGCTAAATGCCAACGGCTAAAGCGCCGCCCCTCCCGCTGAGGCTCCAGCACTTCGGATACTTCTGGTATTTCGGGTATTTCCGGCACTTCCGGGATAGTAGGATCAGGTTCAGCCATCGGTTTTTCTCACAAGGGTTAAATTGCTTAGGCTTATTATATAATGGAAGCCGATCTAACGGGGAAACGGTATCCGCAGTTCGAACATCCGCTACATTCCTGAGCTCGACCAATTAAGAGGAATTGGCGCCTTAATGGTGTTTTATTTCCACGCGGTGGCTGGCCAGGCGGTCGCTCCTTTTTTCTTTGGCGTTAACCCGGCAGGGATCCCGATCTCGAGCAACGTTCTTGAGTTGTTTGTAATTAACGGTTTTACGGCGGTGACGATGTTTTTTGTTTTAAGCGGCTTCGTTTTTACCTACGGCGCCCTTAACTCACCAAAGGCCGATTGGAAGAATTTCTACGTGAATCGTGTGCTGCGTATCTATCCGCTGTTTATTTTGGTGAACTTGCTGGCGCTGCACTTCCAGTCTAACCATCTGCCGATCACTAAGTTGCTAATGAACTTAGTGGGCATCGGTAATTATGGTGCCAGCTATGGCAAGTTCGATATTGTGCTGTGGGCGATTGCTGTTGAGCTGCAGTTTTACGCTATTTTCCCGCTGCTGATCAATCTGCTAAAACGCAAGGGTGTGAAATACCTAATTGGGTTGATTGGTTTAATGGTGGCGATCCGACTTGGAATCAAGCTACATGGTTCAAGTCTCCACGATCCAGTTTATTTGACCCTAATCGGACGCTTGGACCAGTTCTTAATAGGCATGGTAGCGGCCTGGTACGTTAACTCGCGCGGCTGGTTAAGCTCGGAAACGGTCAAACCGAAACTGAAAATGGCGCTGGGACTATTCGCTTCCGTGGTTGTGCTGGCCGGTTTGTTGTGGCTGTATATGGCTACCGGTTGGAAGTATGGCGACTCATATTGGCAGGTCGTTTGGCCAACGCTGGAAGGATTGGCCTGGGTGGCCATCGGCATCTATTTCGTCGGGCTGGTGCGTCATCGCAAAATCCGCTGGCTAAAGCTTTTCAGCTGGGTTGGCGTTGTCAGCTACTCTATTTACGTTTTGCACTATCCAATCATAAAAACGCTGCAGCCTCGAGTCGCCATCAACTGGCCGGCTCACCATTTACTGGGAGGGATATTGTCGTCAAGCTTTATTTATTTCCCTGCTTCGTTGCTGGCCGCCGCTTTGGCGTATAACTTTATCGAAAAACCGGCCCTTAAACTTCGAAAAGATTACATATCAAAGAAGAGCCAGAAGGCTTAACGGACGACGACGGCTTGGTTGCTGACGCCGGGAACGGCGTTCATGTTGCCAAGGAGCGCGCCGGCCGACCAGTAGGATTTACTGCCGTACCACGCGTCGTTGACCCAAAAGCCTGAGGGGTTCGACTTGCTGCCGACGACGCCGTAAACCACCCGGGCGTGCATCGCGGTAGTGGTTCTGACGACTCCTGATGAAGTGTTCCAGGAGTCTGGTCCGTCGGCGCCAATGTGGCCCCAGACCTCGACTGGATTTCCGGCGTAAACCTGAGCCGCGATGAATGCCGCTGAGACCCCGTAGTATGAAGTGGCGCCGCGGCCATAGCTTCGGGCTGCGGCCGCGATCGGTTCAGAGAAGACGCCATAGCCAACTTTCCAGTCGAAGGTATCAATATAGCCGACGAAGGTTGAATGAGGATTGTCCCAAGTGTTGGTCGACATATTGCGAGCCCGCGGATGGTAACCAATTTTGCCGACGATCGTCATCTCCGAGGTTTGGATGCCACGGTAGGCCAAAAGCATCCTTAGCGAGGTTAGTTCGCAACTGCGCCCGTAAGGTTGTTTATAAAGAGGGACATTAAGCATTTTGACCTGTGCGATTGTGGTGTAGGAGCCGCTGAGAACCCGGGTGCTGGGTAGTCCCCACTCCGGCGCGACGCCCGGGTTTAGCTGGAAGGTATAGCCAGTTTGGTAGCCTTCCCCTGAGGGGCTAAAAGTCATAGTGTTCCCCGACCAGCTAATATGCCCGGATAGTTTGGGGCTAGTGCCGAAACGGTGTTCGGCTGAAACGTGTGAGACTGGCTGGTCGAAGGTGATGTGCATTGGTGTGTTTAACGAAACCGTGCCGCCGGGGTAAAAACTGGCGGTGACCGCACCGTTGGTAGCGAACTGGAACTTTCGGGTGGCCTCAAAAACTCCCCCGAGTTTAGACTTGATGCCCTTTTTGACGGTGTAGGTGTAGGTTTTACCTGGAGAAACGGAATCCGGCACGTAACGGTAAGTGCGATTGCTCGCCCAGCTGCCTTTACCGGCAAAATCAAACTTAAATCCATCGGAGGTTTGCTCCATCGCCTGGTCGAAGGTGATATCGACGGTTTGACCGCGGGTGAAATGATCGCCATGCCGGGCCCTGAGGATGACGGGTGGTGTTACGGTGGTGAACTTCGAGCCTACCACCAGGCGTCTTCCTGCTGGCAACGTCGGGTCTTCGACGGCAAAGGTGTATAGGGTGCCTTGTTTGAGCGGCGCGACCGGCTCCCACTCCAAGGTCTGCCCGGCCGAAATTTGCTTGAGCTCTGCTTTAGGAGTTAACGTCGCGACCAATTTGCGGGGATATCTTTCGGCATCTGACTGTACAATTGTTAGCTTGGTGGTCGTCGAAACGTCTTTGGAGTTGTTAGCCGGGGAAATACTTCTGATCCCGGCCGAAATCTCGGTGGTAAAGGCTTGGTCTATATCGGGCAAAGGCGCTTTGGTCACCGCCCGTTTCAGACCGGTTAAGTGGATCGTGTAGGAGTAAGCAACTTTGAATTTAGTGTCGGGCACAAATACCGCTTCATATACTCCGAGCGGCGTGTGTTTTTGCTCCCACTGCCCCGGTATTTGGGGAGAAATAGTGGCGGTATAGCTCGGCGCGATATCCTGGTTGAATCTGACTTTGACCGGGCCCTCAATCGCCACCGAGTCCCGATTGAGGATGGTTGCCTTAAACGGCAGTTGGGTTCGGCCGACAAAAATGGCGGCGGAAACGACAAATAAGGCCACAGGAGCCCATATAGGGCTGGGCCTGAACATCCGCATTAGTAATTTAAACTTCGGTTTGCGGAGCAAGCATCCCCTCAACTAAGCATTAGCATTAAGGTACAATAATGAGGATGAAGTTTCAACCTACGGAGCGCCAAAAAGATCTAGCTGCTGTAGTAGTGCTTGTACTTATTGTTCTGGCGGTTTTTTTGTGGCCCTCTAAGCGCCAATCTCCCAAGAAAGCGGCCCAAGCGCCCAGCCAATCAAGTAATGTCGCTCGTCCAGCTTCGGTCGCGTATAGCGTTAAGCCTATCGCCGGCGGCCTGTTTGTGCCGTGGAGCATCGTATTTCCTTCTAAGGATCGCTTTTTGGTTAGCGAACGCTCAGGGGCGATTCGAATTATTAGGTCCGGACATTTGCAGTCTCATCCTCTTGTCACTTTTGGAGTTTCCGACCAATCCGAAGAAGGCTTGATGGGCCTGGCGCTCGATCCAGACTACTCTGTCAACAAATTGCTTTATGCCTGTTACGCCTACTCCCGAGGTGGCTCTTTGATCGACCGGGTAGTCAGATTCGTTGACCATGGTAGCTCAGCCGGGCCCCAACATATCGTCATCGACGGGATTCCGGCGGCGCTCAACCACGCCGGTTGCCGATTGGGGTTTGGCCCCAAAGACCATAAGCTGTACGTCACGACCGGAGATGCTACCAATCGCAGTAACCCCCAGAATTTGGGCTCACTCGGCGGGAAAATCTTGCGCGTTAACGGTAACGGCTCGATTCCGTCCGACAACCCTTTCGCCCACTCCCCAGTTTGGACGCTGGGCCATCGCAATCCTCAGGGAATCGCTTGGCAGCCCGGTACCAACCAGCTTTACGAAACCGAGCACGGCCCGACCGCCGGAGTTGATGGTGCCCCTGGCGGAGATGAAGTTAACATTATCATTAAAGGCCACAACTACGGCTGGCCGATCGTTAGCCATAATGAAACCGACAAACGCTTCGTAACGCCGCTTTTGGTGTTTACTCCGGCCATCGCGCCGTCTGGCGCCACCTTTTATACTTCCGACGTTTTACCTCAATTCAAAAACAACCTGCTGTTCGCCGCCCTAAAAGGTTCAGGTGTCTACCGGGTAATATTCGACACCAAGAACCGGGCCAAGATTATTGTCGATAAGAAAATCCCCGACATTAACGTCGGCCGGGTGCGGGATGTCGAACAGGGGCCCGATGGCGCGCTCTACATTCTGACCTCCAACCGCGATGGCCGCGGCACCGTCCGTCGCGGCGACGACCACGTTTACCGCATCGCTCCCAGATAGATTGTTAAAACCGACATATGAATGCTTGACCGCTCGTGCTTTACTTTAGGGGTAATTAAAGGAGTGAGTTATGGCAAAAGGCAAGATCACAGAGATTCATAAGGGCGGCCCGTTTGGCGGTTATTTCATAACCTTTATTGGCGCCGCGGTATATTTCGTGCAGCATTCGGTCGGTTTTTGGGGTGGCGTAGTCGGTATACTCAAAGCGTTGGTCTGGCCGGCGTTTGTGGTGCATAGCGTCCTGGGTTTGCTAAAACTTTAAGGAGGTAACAATGCAGAAAGTAATTCCATTCATTTGGTTTGAAGGAAATGCCGAAGAGGCAATGAATTTTTACGTAGAAACTTTCCCTAATTCGAAGATTCAACAGATCGAGCGCTACGAAAGCGGAATGGGTATCCCCGGCGAAGATGCACTAAAAGGTAAGGTTTTGACCGGAGTGTTCGAAGTTTATGGCCTAAGGATGATGTGTCTGGACGGTCCTTCGAACGTTTTT
Source organism: uncultured Candidatus Saccharibacteria bacterium (assembly GCA_964547425.1). Lineage (GTDB taxonomy): Bacteria > Patescibacteriota > Saccharimonadia > UBA4664 > CAZJNH01 > CAZJNH01. The sequence continues at coordinate 36,704 of CAZJNH010000007.1, forward strand.
AAGCCGGGCGGGAACATGTCGTTACTGGTGGAACTTGATACTCAAGAGGAGCTAGATAAAGTCTGGGAAAAATTGCTCGACGGCGGCAAGACCCAACAGTGCGGCTGGATCACCGACAAGTTTGGTACCACCTGGCAAATTACGCCAAAAATACTTAGTGAGATGATGAGCGACATAAGCGCGACGGCCGAGCAGAAAAAAGCCATAACCGCGGAGATGATGCCGATGGTTAAGCTGGACGGCCCGAAACTCAAAGCAGCCTTTGATCGGGCTAAAGCTTAGCTGCCGAACCGCTTTATTGCCCGCGCGTGGGCTTTGGCTGCCTCAACCTTACGGTCGCGCGGATTGGTCGTGGTTATAAGAGAACCCAGAAGCTTCGATGAGGCCTGTGAAATATCGGCGACGGCCCGGTCGAACGCTTTTTGATTGGCGTCCGAGGGTTCCCTGTATCCGGATATTTTCCTCACAAACTGCAAGGAAGCTTCGTGGATCTCCGCGTGGCTTGCCGGCGGATCGAAGTTGTATAGGACCTTAATGTTTCTGCACATACTCTAATTATACCTCTTGACCTTGCTTGATTACTAAAATTATTGTCTAATGTAGCTAATGGATATTAACAATCTATCCAATCGAACGATCTTTCGATTCCTGCTAATGATCTCGGCCTTCGTCGGGTTGGCGTTTGTTGTAATGAGGATGCACCGTGAGCTTATTTGGCTGGTATCGGCTTTTTTCTTGGCATTGGCTCTTAACCCAGCCGTCGCTTGGCTGTCGAGGTACATGCCGAAAAAAAAGCGCGGTTTGGCCGCGGGCGCGGTTTTTGTGGCAGCTCTCGGAGTAGTTGTCTTTATGATAGTGACGCTGATACCTCCGTTGGTTGATCAGACCCAGTCCTTGGTTAGAGCTTTGCCCAGCCTCGCCGACCGGCTTCAGACCTCGAGCAGTCCGCTTGCTCAATTCGCTCGCCAGCATGATTTGGTTGGGGCAATCAAAAACAATCAAAACCAAGTTATATCCAAGGTTTCCTCGCTATCCGGTTCTTTTGCCGACGTCGCGCGCAGTATCGCGTCTAGCTTGATCGCTACATTAACTGTTCTGGTTCTGACCTTTTTTATGGTTGTCGAAGGACCCGACCTGATTAGTAGCTTCTGGAAACTTCATCCACCCAAACTTCGCGAACACCGCCAGAAGCTGGCGGCGCAAATGTATAAAGCTGTAACCGGCTACGTCTCCGGCAACCTCCTGACTAGTTTAGTTGCCACGGTCGCCGCCTCGATTGCTTTAACCGCGGTCGGAATGCGTTTCGCTATTCCGCTGGGCATTGTGGTCGGTATTTTTGACCTGATTCCGCTGGTCGGGGCGACCTTAGCCGCCGTCGTTGTCTGCGGTTTGACACTGCTTTACACCAACTTTTCGACCGCTCTGATAATGGCAATATTCTTTGTCGTCTATCAGCAGGTTGAGAATCACTTCCTGCAGCCGCTGGTTTATTCCCGGACCGTCAAAATGTCGCCGCTGACCGTACTGGTTTCGGCGATTCTCGGCGCGTCGCTAGCTGGACTGCTGGGCGCGCTGCTAGCAATCCCGGCGGCCGCAAGTATTATTATCCTCGCCAAAGATTATTTCGTCCGCCATCCAAGAGATTAGATTTTGGTGCGGCGCCAGCGCGGGCCGCGGTCGGTATCCTCTACGGCTATCCCGTCTTTTATTAGCCGGCGTCTTATTTTATCGGCCTGGTCAAAGTCTTTGTCCTGCCTGGCCGATTCGCGCTCAGTGATAGTCGTTTTTTGATTGTCGGTAATATCTTTGCGGCCGGTTAATTTAAGACCAAATAGCTCATCGAGCCTCGAGAGTGTTTTTTCGTTTGGAACCTTGCCCTTGTTGATGAACTTGTTTAGCTCAGCCAATGCCTCAGGGGTGTTTAGGTCGTCTTTGATCGCCGCCTCGATGGTTGATAAATCCAAATCGCTCCCCTTGTCCTGGAACTTCAGGTCAGCCCATCCATAAATATCGAGCAAATTATTCTGGGCACCTTTTAACGCTTTCCAGGTGAAGTTCTGCTGGCTGCGATAGTGTGACGAAAGCATAAGTAGCCGGAATGCCAGCAGGCTGACTTGCTCCTCAATATCATCAAGTTTAAAAATATTGCCAATCGACTTACTCATTTTCTGGCCGTCGACCATCATATGTTGGGCGTGGACCCAGATTTTGGCGAAGGGTTTGCCGGTGGCCGCTTCGGATTGGGCGATTTCGTTTGGATGATGGACGCCAATGTGGTCGACTCCGCCGGCGTGGATGTCGATGGTTTCACCGAGATACTTAATTGCCATAGCGGAGCACTCCAGGTGCCAGCCCGGGAAGCCTTTGCCCCAAGGACTGTCCCACTCCATGTCTCGTTTTCCAGTTTTAGGCGAAAATTTCCATAAGGCAAAGTCGGTGTGATGTTTTTTTTCTGGGTTATGCTCTACTCGCGCCCCGGCCAGCTGTTCGTCAACTTTTATACCGGCTAGCTTGCCGTAGTCTTTGAATTTGGCGGTGTCAAAGTAAATGCCGTCACCGATTTGGTAGGTATATCCCCTCTCCTCTAACTGCTTGATTAGCTCGATTTGTTCTTCGATGTGATCGGTTGCTTTTGGTAATTTAGTGGGTCGCACAATATTGAGACGTTCCAGGCCTTGTTCAAACTTTTCGCTATTTTCCCCAGCTACTTCCCAGGCCGTTTTGCGTTCTTTTTTGGCCTCGAGTTCTAACTTGTCCTCCCCTTCGTCGGCGTCGCTGGTTAAATGGCCAACATCGGTGATATTTAAGATGTGATTAACTTTGAGACCGAAGTACTTTAAGGAGCGATGGAGGGTGTCATAAAAGATAAAGGTGCGCCAGTTGCCGATGTGGGGCTCCTGGTAAACCGTCGGCCCGCAGGTATATATAGTAACTTTTGGCGGATCAAGCGGCTGGAGCTCCTCAGCTTTTCGGCTAAGCGTGTTGTAAAGCTTCATGTTCTTCAACTAGTTTAGTCAGTTTAGCGGTGATTATCTTTTTTACATCCTCAAGTTTTTGATCATCAACCCGGATTCCGGCGGCGCGGGTGTGCCCTCCACCTCCCATCGACTGTGCGACCTTATCTACCCCATCGATCTCGGAGCGTAATGAAATCTTGATCTTACCACCGTAATCCCGCAAAAATGCCGATACTAGTACGTTTTGGCTAAACAAAGCTTCTTTATTAACCAAATCGGCGGGGTCATGCATTTCCGAAAACTCTTTTAGCTCAGCAGGTGTCGCCCAGTTAACGGCCACTTTGCCCTCAGCGACAAATTCGACTCTTTCAAGCAGCTGTCCTTTATAGTGTAATAAATCTGGAGAAAGCGCGTCCGCGGCACGTTTGCGGGCGTATAGTTCATGCAAATCGGCACCGGCATCAACTAAATCGGCTACCGTTCTGACGGCCGCGGCGGTGGAATTAGTATTCGTGAAACCGGCGGTATCGGCCAGGATTCCCGAAACTAGGCTAGAGGCAATTTCCGGTGTAACCTTCCAGCCGAGCTCCTGGCTGATGCCATAGATAAGTTCGGTGTTAGCCGCGCAACTGGGGTCGATGATCTCGTCCGCCGGGAACGGCATGGCTTCGCGGGTAAGATGGTGGTCGATGATCGCGAATGGCCGTTTGGTTAGAGCCGCTTGATGTTTTTCCAACGTTCTCAAAATCATATTCGGTCCGCCGGTATCGACGAGGATCGTTAGGTCAAATTCTTTCGGAAAGGTATCGGTCACCCGGTCCCAGCCGTCGAGTACGCGGATGTAGCCCGGAATTTCGTCTTGGCAGTACATGACGACTTTCTTGCCGAGATTTTCCAAGAAAGCTTCTAGTGCCAGGCTGGACGAGAGGCTGTCGGTGTCGGGTTTTTCCGGCTGCAATATTAAGACAGTCTTAGTATTAGCTATTAACTCTTCGAGTTTTTTGATTTGGGTTTTGAGATTACTCAAATTTTTGCCGGCCCTGTAGGGCGCGTCCTAAGGTTATCTGATCAGCGTACTCCAGGTCGCCGCCAACGGGCAAGCCGCGGGCTAAGCGGGTAATGGCGATTGGTTTGTCGCCGATCGCCCGGCGGATATACATAGCAGTTGCCTCGCCTTCGGTTGAAGGGTTGGTGGCTAGGATAATTTCTTTGACCTGTCCGCTGCCCAGCCGGTCGAGTAAGGTTTTAACTTGCAACTGGTCGGGCCCAATGCCATCGATCGGTGAGATGACGCCGCCTAGCACATGGTAGCGGCCGCGGAACAGCCCGGTTTTTTCGATCGCCACAACATCAAGCGGTTCTTCGACCACGGCGATGACGTCATCGTGGCGGTCGGAGCTAGCGCAGATCGGGCACTGCTCGCTGTCGGTTAAGTTGAAGCAGATCTGGCAGTGTTTGAGTGATTGCTTTAGATCGAGCAAGGCTTCACCCAGGCTGGAGGCGTCATCCCCTTCAGAACGCACCAAATGAAAAGTTAGCCGTTCGGCGGTTCGAGGGCCGACGCCGGGCAAACGGGCTAGCTCGTCAATTAGACGCTGAACTGAAGGCGGAATTAGTTGCATTCGCCGCTACTGACCGGCTCCCATATCAATACCGCTGGATTTGGCCACTTCTGCCATAGCCTCAACGCTGCGGCGGATAATTTGGTTAAAGCCCGACTCGAGCCATTTTTCGAGCTGAGAGTTGCCGGCGTCTTTGGCTTTGTCTTCGTTAATCGTGACCTTGGTGATTTGCATCGCGGCGTTGGCTTCGAGTTTAACCGCCCCGTCGCCAGCCTCGACCTCAATCTTCTCCTTGGCCAAGTCTTTAGCTAACTTTAGCTGCGCGCCTTTTTGCTTGATACCTTCGAACATTGTGCCTCCTGTTGTTCATCCTTATTTTACATTGCCTTAATCTGTCTGACGATAGTACAATGGTTATGCTTATATGGTGAGGCAAAAGGTCAACACAATTTGGGAGTACCGCGGCCGGGTTTTAGCCGGCTTATTCCTCGCCTCCATGCTGGTGCTTGGCCTTCTAAGTATGCGGGGCGACTCCGCGATTGTGGACGAGGTCGCGCACATCCCATCCGGCTACAGTTATCTGCACTACCAGGACTACCGCTTAAATCCAGAACACCCGCCGCTAATCAAAGATCTAGCCGCAATTCCGTTGCAATTCCTGCCGGTCGTGTTCCCTTTGAATATTCCCGCTTGGACAACCGACGCTAACGGGCAATGGGAAACTGGCTGGCATTTTTTGTTCCACGACGGCAACAACGCCGACCAGATTTTATTCTGGGCGCGGGTGCCGATCCTGCTGCTGGCGGTTTTCTTCGGCTGGATGATCTACAGGTTTTGTAAGAAACACTGGGGCCCCCGCGCCGCGGTCCTGGCAACATTTCTGTACGCCTTCGAACCAAACATCATGGCACACTCACGGCTGGTGACGACCGATCTCGGTATCGCGGCGTTTGGGTTCTTTGCTCTGGCTGGTTTTGTCCGCTGGCTAAAAGAACCAAAACCTAAGAACTTCTTCATCGCGGCTGGCTTATTCGCCGCGGCTCAACTAGCAAAGTTCTCCGGCGTTTTGTTGATCCCGTTCTTTGGACTGATCGCCCTAATTTGGATCTTCACCGCCGAGGAGCCTAAAAAATTCTGGCAGCGGTTTTGGCGCTACGGCTTGGGGTTAGTTGGCATTTTCGCCGTTGGTTTTGCTCTAATCTGGGCGTTTTACGTACCTCAAACTCTGCATATGCCAGACGCGGTACAGGACCATTTAATTACGGTGTCGCTGCCCGACGGATTCCAAAAAGCCCTTGTCCCCTCACTAACCAAGTACAACAATCTGCCAGGCGCGAAGCCACTGGTTCAGTACACCCTAGGTGTTTTGATGGTGTTTAACCGCGTGTCCGGTGGCAATACCACTTACTTCCGCGGCCAGGTCACTAACCAGAGCTTTAAGGACTACTTCCCTGTAACATACGCTATTAAAACACCGATTCCGCTACTTATCCTTGTTGGACTAAGTTTGCTGTCGGGAGTTTGGCTATACCTGCGCCGCAAGCCCCTGCATGTTTGGCAAAAATTCCGGGACTACTCCCGCGATCACGTGATAGAACTGACGTTCTTTGGTTTTGTACTGTTTTACGCCGCGTATTCAATTAACGGCAATCTAAACCTCGGCATCCGCCATTTGATGCCGATCATCCCTCTGATCATCGTTCTGGTAGCCCGCCAAACCGTCCGGCTCTTCGATTACTTGAAAACCAGACTGCCGCGGACATTAGTGATCGCTGGTTTCGCCGGGCTTTTACTGTGGTACCTAGTTGAAAACATAATGATCTTCCCGCACTACGTCGCTTACTTTAACGAACTGATCGGCGGGCCAGGAAATGCTTATAAATATGTCACCGACTCAAGCGTCGATTGGGGCCAAGACCTGAAACGGCTCAAAACTTACGTTGACTCAAATCCCGATATCGATAAGATTTCCGTCGATTACTTTGGCGGCGGCGAGCCCAAGTACTATTTCTGCTCAAGGAAGTTCGATGCCGCTGGAGCGTTAATCAAGGATTCAACTGGGTATGATTGCACTAAATCTAAATACGTCGAATGGCACGCTCAAAACGGCGTTCCCAAAACTAGATATATTGCTGTATCCGAAACCTTCCTGATGAATGATTTGTACTACGCACCCAAACGTGGCGATATGGGCTACACTTACTTGCGCGAGAAAACTCCGATAGCTAAAATCGGCTATTCGATCTACGTCTACAAACTTTAGCTAATCTTGTCGAGGAAGGTTGGCTGTTTGTAGCGGCCGCGAATAAGATTCCAGCGGACCTTTACCGGGTCAACCGCCTGCTTTATGGCGATCTTTAAGGCCGATTCGCCGGCGAGGCCGCCGGTTTCGGCTTTGGGATCCTTCCAGTCCGGCGCGTCGAAGTAATGGATCTTATACTTGAGGGATTTAGCGATCGCCAGGATTTCGACATCAAAGCTCCAGCTCGTCATCGTCTGGCGGCGAAATATGGCTTCGGTGGCTCCGGCTTCGAAGGCCTTGAAACCGCACTGGCTGTCGCGGATGCCCGGTAAGACAACGATTTGGACGACCAGGTTGGCAACCTTGGAAACCAGCTTGCGGCTAAAGGTTTTATGGATTCGCCAGAGGTTTCGGACGGCGATGATGACCTTAGCATCCTGCTCGATTAACCGTTTAGTGTCATCTAAATGCCGCAGTGGCGTCGCCAAGTCAGCATCCATAAAAAGCCGGTATTTCCCTTTCGCCGCCAACATTCCGATTCTAACGTCTCTGCCCTTGCCGACCCTGGGCCCGGCATCGATTAGCCGGAAGCTGTTGAACAGACTGGCTTTTGATTGAGCTGCTTCCGCGGTGCCGTCGGTGCTATGAGGTACAACGACGATAATCTCGACCGAACCGTAATTCGGGCGCTCGGCGAGGAAGACGGATAGCCTCTCCAGGGATTGGCCAATCACTTCGGCCTCGTGGTAGGCCGGAATGACGATGCTCAGGTCGACGGTGCTCACGATGGTTTGGCTGTGTAGACCAAAAACAGCTCCTGGCCGCCATGGATACTAGGGACAAGTTTACCGCCCGGAAAGCGTTTGCCGATTAGCTTTAGGGCTTCGTCTTTGTTGTCCTCGAGCAGAATAAACTGGCGGGAGGCTTTGGATTTCGGCATAGTTTTGATAGCGGCAGGTTCAATGAGGCGAACCGAAAAATTATCAGCTTTCATAAATTGGATAATCTTAAACTCCGTTTGATTGCCTACCAGATACTTCTCGCCCGCAAATTGATCCGAGTTGGCAAAGTTGGTCGCTTGAATGGTTGGGTAGTGATACGCCAGCTTGGTTTCAGTCGAAGCCGGCCAGGCCAAAAAGTACTGGTTGTAACCTTGCCGAGCCGAGAGCACGAGCAGCACCCCTAGCATTAGCATGCCGATCTGCCTAGCGGCACTGTTTTGAGGGAAGGTCCGAAGCCATTGGGTGAGTAAGTATTCGATGCCGATAGCGCTTAGCGCCAAACTCGGCCACAGCAATGTCGCGGTTCGATCGGCCAAGTTGGCGCTCGCGGGCAGGACTAGTGCCGGTATCAAGGCCACCAAAAACAACCAGAGCACCACGCGATGGTTACGCAGTTTGATCTGGCCAATACTCGCCAGGATTCCCAGTACCAACATTAACCCGGTAAAAGCGTTGAGCAGCGGCAAAGTCGCTAAGTTGAATTCAAAACCTTGAGGTGTGTGGAGGTTAAACATCGACAGAACCGGGACTAGCTGGCGCGTTAATTGAGCTACTGGCTGCTTAAAGTTACTGCCGATGTAGCTTAATACAGCCGGCGCCGCGGGTGCCGCGAGGAGTAGCAGGACCAAACCGCCGATGGCGTAGTTGTGGGAGTGCCCACGGCGTTTTTCGAGCAGAAACCTTGGCGCCACCATTAGTCCGGCAATGACTAGCGCTAGCAAGTACCAATTGTAGATTGGGTGGCTGTAGAGCCCTAGCGCGGTAACGGCAAGGGCGAGAACGATCTTTGGCATCGACGGGCGATGCCAGGCCCATGTGATAAGGCAAAGGCTGGCCGCCATGAATGCCAAAGCCAAGCTATAGCCAGCGCCGAAACGGCCAAGATGAAGCGCCCACGGAGTAATCGCCGCCAGGACAATGCCGAATAAAGCAGTTCGGCTGCCAAACAGTTGTTTGATCCAAAGATAGAAAAACACCACGCCAAGTAGGCTGAACTTGGCGGCTACAAGCCTTAGGCCGAGCAGGCGGTTATGCTCGACGTGGAAAGCCAGTTTGGCCGCCCAGATCGTTAGTAGTTGTTGTGAATCCTTGAGTGGCGGTAATAACTTAGTCGCTAATGCCTTGAGCCCTAACTCCGCCTCCAGTATATGGGTGCCGGGTGGGATTTGGGTAAGATGCCAGAACCGCAGGTATATGGTCAGCCCAATAAAGCTCAGGGCAATGATCAGCCAGCGCCGGTTAGCGCTTGCCGTTTTGAGCCGGGATTTCAGCTTCACTTCTTAAAGACTACCTTCTTATAGAGAGTGTAGTTCCAGACTAATCCGACCAAAATGGCTGCGGCCTTGGCGCCGTTCTTACGCAAGAAGTCGGCGCTTAAGTGCTTGGTTATCGTTAAGGCGTCGGCCAGCTTGACCCCAAGGTTTAGAGGGGTTAGCCAGGTCTGAGTCAGCAAGTGGATAATCAGAGGCTGCAGCACCCAGACCGAAACGGCGGTAACCACAAAGAAAAAAACCGCTTGTTTGCCCTGAGCTTTATCCCGGCTCTTGAAGACAAAACCGCGGTTGGCGAAGAAACTGAAGATCATCGCGACTGTGCTGGAAACATACGTCGCCTGCACTAACGACAAACCAATTCGCCCTGAAGAAACGATATTATAAATCGTCACGTCGATCGCGGTGTTCATCACACCGACCAAACCGAACCGGCCGACCCTGCTTGCTTCCGATAACTTTTTAGCCATCTTCCCTCTTCAGTTTAAGCATAACCTCTACCTGGCGCCTTGTAAATTGGCTAAGCCGGCTTGCCGGTTTTTGACTTGTCGAGCGAACGGAACAGCAGTTGTTCCGGGTGCCAGTACAGTTGAATTTGCCCAGTCGGGCCGTTACGGTGCTTCTTGATTAAAATGTCGGCGATGTTGGGTTTGTCGGTGTCGGGGTTGTAGTAGTCTTCCCGGTAAATAAACATCACGACGTCGGCGTCTTGCTCGATCGAACCCGATTCTCGCAAGTCCGCCAGTTGCGGAATCTGCGGCGTACGGGTTTCAACGGTTCGGGAAAGCTGGGACAGCGCCAGCACTGGAACGTTTAACTCTCTAGCTAGCGACTTAAGACCGCGGGAAATCTCCGAAACTTCCTGGACGCGGTTTTCACTGCCGGTAGAGCGGCCGCTCATCAGCTGCAAGTAGTCGACAACGATTAAACCGAGAGGGTGTTCACTCATTAACCGGCGAGCTTTTGTTCTCATTTCCATAACGTTAGTTACCGCACTGTCGTCGATAAATATAGGTGCTTCGGACAGCTGGGCCATGGCGTGGTTCAGTTTGGGAAAGTCGCTGTCTTCGAGGTTACCGGTACGCAGTTTCCAGGAGTCGATGGCCGATTCCGATGCTAGTAGTCGGTCGATTAACTGCTCTTTACTCATTTCCAGAGAAAACACTCCAACAGGAATGCCATCTTTGACGGCGATATTGGTGGCGATATTTAGGGCTAACGAGGTTTTACCCATACTCGGCCGGGCGGCCAAAACAACCAGGTCGGAGCGCTGGAGTCCGGCCAAGATGTTGTCTATGGCTTTGAAGCCGGTCGGGATGCCGCGCAAGCTGCCCTTGTCTTTATGGAGATCGTCCAAGCGGTCGAACGATTCGGCCAGCACCGTAGAAATCGGAATAAAGTTTTGGCGCAGGTTTTTCTGGGAGACCGAAAACAAGGTTTGCTCCGCTTGGTCGAGGAGGTTTTCCAAGGGGCTATTTTCGTCGTAGCCCATCCCGACTATATTGGTCGCCGCGCCTATTAACCGGCGCAGGGTAGCTTTGTGGGCGACGATGCCGGCGTAGTGGACGACATGCGCGGCGGTTGGTACTCCCTCAACCAACTCACTTAAGTAGCCGGCTCCGCCAACTTTGGCCAAATCGCCACTAGACTCCAGCTTGTTGGACAGAGTCAGGATGTCGAGCGGGTCTCTCTTCTCATAAAGTTCGAGCATGGCGTTAAAGATCAGCCGGTTTTTTTCGACGTAAAAGTCTTCGGCGCTAACTTGGTCGGCGATTTTGTCGATCGCCTCCCCGTCGACCATGATCGAACCGAGCAGTCCGGCCTCGGCCTCGGTGTTTTGCGGCGGCGCCTTGGCTAGCATTTCGGCCTTCAAAGTGGTCGAGAGCTTATTCATTGACGACCTCTCCCCCTAAGATTTCTAGCGCGGATGAGATTAGTTCGGTGGTCTTTTCGGCCGGCGCGCTGGCGGCCGGGTTGTGCTCGATGATGACCCGGATTTGGCGGCCGGTGGCTTCGGACAAAGCCTGCTCAACTACGGCCAGGTTTTTTGGTTCCTTTAAGCGGTCAAAGTGGAAATTAAAGCGGCAGCTAATTAAAACTTCATCGCCGCTCATCGTTAAGTCGCAGGTACGAACGAGGGCGTATAAGGAGTGGTTCGACTGCTTGATGAGTTCGTAGGCTTGATTGGGAACCACACCCGCTGGTACATCGGCTCGTACTGGCTTCGCGGCCGGCTTGGATTCCGGGATAGGTTCGGCTGGTTTTTTCGATGCTTCTGGCTCGCTCACTCCTTCAGAGGTCTTGCCGCTCGGCTCCCCGGTCGACGCTGCAACATGCGTCGCCTCGGGCAAAGACCTCTCCGGAGTACGCTTTAGCGTTGAAAAACGGGCGATGGCGGCCTCGAGGGCTAGGCTGGGCCGGGGTGATTTGCCGGCGGTGATTAAGGCGTCGAGGGTAAGGGCGATTTGGGTTACGTCCCAGTACTTAAGTACCTGCTCGGCTACTTTGTCTTCATGGTTTAGCTGGACTCCCGCGCCGATCAATAGAATGTGCCGCAGGCGGTCGCACAGTTGGTTGATGATTTGGCCGGGAGGGCTGCCCTGAGTGATTAAGCGGTCGAAGCCGTTTAGGGCCGTTGCAGTTTCGCCGGTGGCAATAGCAAGGACCAGCTCATCCAGGCTCTCGCTGTCGCTCCAGCCTAGCAAACCGCGGACCGACTGTGTGTCGATGGTCTTACCTTCGAGACTCGAAACTTGGTCGAGCAAACTTAAACTGTCACGCAAGCTGCCGCTGCCGGCTTGAGCCAGCAAGGTTATCGCACCGTCGTCGGCTTTGATCTGCTCATCGGAGGCGACTTTCTTTAGTTGGCTAGTGATTTCACCGACCGATAAAGGCCGGAAATTAAAGCGCTGGGTGCGGGAAATAACGGTGGCCGGCAGTTTGTGTGATTCGGTGGTGGCGAGGATAAAAATGGCGTGGGCCGGTGGTTCCTCGAGAGTTTTTAAGATGGCGTTGAAGGCCTCTTTGGTGAGCATGTGGACTTCGTCGATAATGTAGATTTTGTACTGGCCCATTGAAGGCGCCAGGTGGATCTTGTCGCGCAGCTCGCGGATTTCTTCGATGCCGCGATTTGAGGCCGCGTCGATTTCGATGATGTCTAAATGGCTACCTTGTTCCAGACAGTTGCGGCATTTACCGCAGGGTTTGGTGTCTTTGCCGGTGCAATTAATTGCCTGGGCCAGAATTCTTGCGACGGAGGTCTTCCCCACTCCGCGCGGGCCGGTAAATAAATAAGCGTGGCTAACCCGGCCTTTTTTGATGGCTGATGCCAGGGTTGTGACCACGTGCGGCTGGCCGACTACCTCGTCAAAGGTTCGGCTGCGGTACTTCCGATAAAGCGCGAGCTGTGACAATTTTCCCCTCTCCCGTAATGCTTATGCATTAGCTCGAAACTAAGTATAGCCTAAACGGCATCCCAAATATTCATTGTTTTCGGGGAATAACCAAAGAATGTTGTGGACATCCGCCCCTGCCCTGCGGATAACTCCCACGTATTCATAATACCGAACAAAACAAGAACATTCAATCGCTAGCTAAGGGGTCGGCGTGCCTTACCGTCCGCGTCATAAATAATTAGTGTCCCGTGTGTAATTAAAATGCCCGCCTCGTAAAAACTCTCGGGGGTCTTGAATAAGCCCAGAACAATCGCCAAACCGGCAGCGATATCTTCCTGGTCTTGACTAGCCGTATGAATACAGACTATGCCGGGGGAGTTCAGGAGCCTCCCTTGGGTAGCTTCCTTTATTAGTCGTTTCTTGTCCTTAGTGACAAAAATCCTTTTCTCTTTCCTTGCCTGATATAAGTGGGATTCATCTTGCGCGTTATTGCCTCTCCGCTCGCTTGGTACAACCGAGTCGTAGCCGTACCGAGTCGCGACTTCAGATACCAATGGCATTCCAACATCGAAGTATAGGCTCGGCTTTTGCCTGAGCTGTCTTCTGGAGTACTGGCGCTTATTCAGTTTTATTCTAGACACATCAACACCCTCCAAAGTGTTAACGGTTAGAGTAGCACAGATTGCTGTGTCGCACAATAACCTACCACTAGAATACCGGTGGTTCCCTACTCTCTGGCGGTAATGGTCCAGCTCCCATTAGATTCGATCTGGACATATCCAGGTCCTTCCAGGGGCACAGTACCTTTATATGAGCCGATAGTGTTGACAGGTAAATCCGAGTTTCCACTATCAGAGTAAACATTGACGCTAAAGTTAGCATCTCCAAGATTAGTAATCGTAGCCTCTGATGTAGTGCCAATAATATGCAATACAGCGTCTCCGTTTCCCTTTACTGTCTTTCCCCCAACTCTTATTGCACTGCTGAGGTCACTCACTGTAAGCACCCACGCGCCGGAGGCAGTAATGGTTACTTTGGAGGTGGCGCTACCGTCATTCATGTCGATAATGTGGCTTCCAGAGTAGGGGCCAATTGTATTGACGATCAGAGACTCAGCTCCATTAGTTTGGACCGCTGTATTGTCGGTGCACGTCGGACACTTAAATGTGATGATAGCTGCCCCATCCGGTTTTTGTATTTTTACCACATCGTCACCGCTACCTCGATATACTTTTGGTTTCGGCCGAGGTGCAGGTGCGGTGGCTTTAGGCGCAGCAGTCGTTAATGGAGCCGAGGTAGAGGTAGTTGGATTACTCGATGGCTGAATGCCTCCGGATGCAAAGGCCGCTACTACAAATAGACTACTCACTACTGTAACGGCAACTTTGACCGCGGTATTCCATTTTGACTCCGCCCACGCATACCAGACCGCGAAAAACGGGAGAAAAAGTATTGCAGCGGTTATCCCCCAAGGCCTCTTATACCACTCTTTTTTATGAGATTTTTTCATGATGATTACGCGATGGCGGCTTCGATAGCGGCCCACTCAGACTCTTCGCCTTGCGGGACGACGATCGTCAGTTGTTGGCCGGGTTGGGCCTTAAAGTAGGTGACGCTGGCAAAGAGTACGCGGTACTGCTTGCCTTCGGCATCAACGAAGTATTGGCTGTCTTTTAGGATTAGAGTACCGATCATCTTCTTGCGGTCGACCGGGCCAATTTGTTTATAAATAAAGGTGCCATCATCGGCTATTGTCAGCTTCAAGATGTCACCTTGGACTAATTTCGATTTCGACGCGTAGTTTGCCGGCACCGGGTAAAGTTTGCCATCAGGCCCAATCATGTTTTGCCCGTCAAAGGCGCCTTCAATAACTTTGCCGGTCGCTGGGGCTTCAACGGCCTTTGGGGTCGACGGAGTCTCCCCCACTAAACTCACCAATAATTCCTTCGCGCCTTTGAGGTTTGTTTCGGCGGTTTCGATCAGTTTTTTGAGCGTTTTTAACTGTTTGTCGGCAACTTCGGACATTTTTATTCAACTTCCTAAGCGAGTCGATAGACAAGCTTATATAAATGTATTTTTACAACTTCCAATTGTTGCGCCAATCATAACCACTGGTAAAACAAAAAGCAAACACCTCGTCAATCTGAAAAAGGAACAACCCTCTTTCGTCTCAAGCTAAGTTGCCTGGGATTGTATAGGGTTGCACCTTTTTCGCTACGGGGTTTTTACTTGAGTTCGACGGTGGCGCCGGCGGCTTCAAGCTTGGCTTTGGCTTCGTCGGCCTCGGCCTTGGGCAGGTTTTCCTTGACGGTCTTAGGCGCGCCATCAACTAAGGCTTTGGATTCAGCTAACCCTAGTCCGGTAATTTCCCGAACAGCTTTGATGACGTTGATCTTCTGGTCGCCAGAGGCAGAGAGCACTACAGTGTAGGCGCTCTTCTCTTCAGCGGCCTCTTCACCGCCACCAGCGGCGGCCGGGCCGGCAGCCATAGCAACAGGCGCGGCAGACACACCAAAGTGGTCTTCTAGTACTTTAACTAGTTCGGAGAGTTCGAGCACGGTCAGTTTTTCGATATCTTTAACTAAGTCTTTGAATTTAGCCGGAACTTCGCCCTTTGGCTTGTCGGCTTTCTTCTCTTCAACCTTCTCGGCCTTAGCTTCCGCAGCTTCGTGCTTTTCGACGGCTTCAGCGACTTCCTCAACCTTCTCTTCCGCAACTTCAGCCGCGGCTTCGGCAGGAGTGTCTTCGGCTTTTTCTTCAGCCACTTCGGCGGCTTCCTTAGCCTCTTCTACGGCTTCAGTTACTTCCTCTTTAGTCTCTTCTACTTTCTTCTCGTCGTCTGCCATAATGATTCCTTTCTATTATTTGGCCGTTGTGGCCTTTAAGACGTTAATTAATCCACTTAAATTGCCGGATAGTACGCGGTTGAAGCCTTGGATCGGCGCGGAAATGGTTGCTACCAGCTGGCCAAGCAATTGGTCCTTGGTCGGCAATACGGCTAAGGCTTTAACTTGAGCCGGCTCTAGATATTCGCCGTCACCGGTCAGGGCGCCGGTAATTTCCAGCGCTTCGTGGGTTTTACCGAAGTTGTAGATCAGCCGAGCGGCCGCTACTTCATCGTCATAACCAAACGCAATGGCCAGGGGGCCCTGGAACGCATCCGCGTCCATCTCTTTTAGGGCGCCGGTTTGTTTAGCAGCCAACTTCAAAAGAGTGTTTTTGGTGACCCGGTAAGGGATCGCTTCGGCTGAAAGCTGATCGCGCAGTTCGTCGAGCTCCGCCACGGTTAATCCACGGTAGTCGGTTAAAACAGCCAGCTTAATTTTGCCGAGATCCTCGACTAGCTGGGTGACCGACTGCTCTTTTTGCTCGCGTGATTTGGCCATTAAAAAATCCTTGGCAATTGCCAAAGACATACAAGGTTTCGCGAAACGCGATGTTGTTAGCCTCGGTAGCAAATTAAGTCTTGCGACGGCTACTGTCTTTGGCGACCAAGAAATGTTATCAAATCAATCTGGACGCGTCAATAACTAAGAGGAGCCCACGACCTTATCGGTCGGGGCTCCAATGAAACTTGTTACGGCGTCAGCTGCTCGAGCTTGAACTGTGTCGCTCGCTCAGCGGCCATCCGCGTCAACTCCGGACTTTCTTCGAAGTTAACCATCATCAGGCTGGCGAAGATCGGATGAACGTCGGCCACCAAGCGGTGCATCTTCTGGAAAATCCGCCTGTAGCCTGGATGTCCAGCCGGCTGCGTCCGAAGCTCCACCATATGGAACAGCGAACGCAGGTTGGTGATGAACCGGTATGGCATCCGGTTTCCCAACAGTGTCGCGTACTGCGCCTCGGCCTCGAACCCAGCGGCAAAGAGCCGCCAGTAAAGGTCGTGCGAGACGTCGAAACAGAGCTTGAAGTCGGTCGCCAGGCCGGCTTCTTTGACCAGCTCCGGGATCTCGTACCCATAGTACGGCGTCAGCCGCTGCCACTCGAACGCGTCGACCATCCGGTGGCGCTGGATGTCGCGGAAGGTGCCGTAGTCGGCTGTGATCTGCCACTCGTAGTGCGCCTTCTCGATCCCTCGCCCCGGCTTATGCCGCCTATTCAGCCGTTCGCCGATGTAGGCCCGAATGACCTCTTCGCGCCGATCGTCTGTCCAGCCGGCGACCGCGGCTCGGATCTGGTCGAGAGGTTTGTCACTCGCCTCGAACAGCAACTCCGGCACGAGGTCCAACTCGTCCTTCGGCCAACGGTCGAGCAGTATCACTTCCGCCGCGTTGGTGCGTTCCTCTGGCAGCCAGGCTTTTGCCAGCTCGCGCAAATTGCGCTTGGTGGTGGCCTTGTAGGCGGTGATTGCCCCACCCCGGTCAGGCATGTCGGTACGTTCAAGGAACACACCGATCACCTGCCGAGCGGCTTCGAGGATCTGCTGTCCGACGGCCCGGAACTCGACGAGATCGTCGCCCAGCAGCCGCATGATCAAGTAATCGACCATTTGGGCGGAGCCGAATATCCCCACCGTCGACTTGGTCGCAACCGGCAGCACCGGCCGGATCGCGTCGCAGGCCTGGGCGCGTGTCGCTCCCATCCAGGCCACTCGCTTCTCGTCGCCTTGTGGGTGCTTCCGGCGGACATATTCAGCCAACTCACGTACCATCTTCGAGTAAAGCTTGAAGATGGTATCAATCGACTCGTTGTAGTCCGCGGTCAACTCACCGAGGTTCGGTGGTGTGTAGTACTTGAAGTTGCCCTTGGCGTCCTGCTGATCGAAGAAGATGTAGCGGGTCGACTGCTCGAGGTACGAACCCGGCCTTCCCCACTCCAACGCCTTGGTCAGTAGGTTCGACGCGTCTTCGACGACGAACTGCAGGCCAGCCAGCTGCTGGACGGAGTCGTCGCCATAAGCGGTGATGACTCGGCGCAGTAAGCCCTCAACCTTGTCCTCTTCGGTCGAGGCGAACTCTTCGAGAATGATCTCGCGAAGGTCGCTACCACGCCTTGAGAGGCGAGCCATGGCTGCCGCCACCATCATCGGTGAAGCGTTTTGGTTGAACGCGTACACCTGTGATGTTGGGCTGGTCACGATCTCTGAAAGATACTTATGACCCTCCTCCGTTACAACGAGGTGGTCACCATCCTCCTTCAAGTATGGGTTGCTCACTTCGCCTCCTCAAGTAGTGGTTCGATGTGTTGCCAGACCAGCTCGAAGACTTCTTCGATCGTGCCACTCGCTTCGATCTTCGGCAGATCGCGGCGGTGAGCTTCGTACTCGTAGCCGAGGATCAGGCGCTGAAGTTCGAGGCTGGACTCGAAGTAGTCAGCCTCCTCATTGCGCTTGGCCATGCGATCTTTAGCTACATCCCATGGCACTATCAGCACCAGCTCGAGGTCGGGCAGGATGCCGACGTACTCGTGAAGCTCTTCGTCGACGAGCTTGATCAGGGTTCGATCGATCCCCTCCGCGAAGCTTTGGTACACGAAGGTCGACAGGCGGTTGCGGTCGCACACCACCCATTCTCCAGCATCGACGTGGCGCTTGATGGTGGTCAAGGCTTCCACCCGCGCGGCGTTGAACAACATGACGTTCGTCAGCGCCTGTCTTGGTATTGAGTTGGCCTTGAGGATTCGTCGGATCTCATCACCCATCAGCGTATTGCCGCCGGGTTCGTAGACCGACACCGCTCGCTTCCCTCTGCGCTCAAGCGCCGCGATGACTCGTTTGACCTGCTCAGTCTTGCCGGCACCGTCGGTGCCTTCCAGCACGATATAGCGGCCGCGCGACATTAATTACCCCCTTGTGAAGTTGCGAACTACCGCCCCTATTCCAGACTAGATTAGCACATAAAACCTAAAGAGGTTTTGGGGTGGAACGTTTGTCGGTGTAAGCCCGGGGCAACATTTGCTCAGGCTTCCAACTTTTGATAATGGCTTTAATTTCGCCGCTGGTTTGGTACTTGCCGGTTTTGCCGTAATGGCGTTTCACCTCCCCGGTTTGGTGAAAAATAATCTGTGCGACGCGCTCCCCGACCGGGAGCGGCACGCTTTTGTGCTGGTTGAGGTTGTAGACCTCCATCGTCCATCGGTTGATGTAGCCAGGGTCACCCCAGCCCGCGTCGAAACAGCTGGAAATGCCGTTGCGGCCCCAGCTGGAGCGGGCGCGCATTTCGGTAGTGCCGGGAGGATTGATGCCTATAAATTCGTGGGTGTGCGCCAAGATTCTTTCCCCGGGGCGTAAGACAATAATCGGATGCTTTTTGCCGATGCCCTTAAACAGCTGATGGCCGTATTTCTTACACCAGTCTTCGTGGGGAATTGCCCGCAGAGCCTTGCCGAAGTAACGGTTAACTTGAGCCTCATCGAACGGGTTGTAGTAGTCGTAGTTGTTGGGGCTTTCGGTTAGGAAAAACCATTCACCCAAAGTAACGTCAACGCTTGAGCCGCGGATATTTTCATCCACAAGCGGATGGATGACGATGTGCCCTGTCTTGAGGGCTGCCTTAATTTCTTGGTCGCTAAATACAGCCATAATGCCCTCTGATTATACCTAAAGTGCTTCCAGATAAAAGTTGCGTGGCCGGGGACGTCTTCATCCCCGGCCACAGAGTTAGGCTCGAAAGCCTGTTGAACCGAAACCTCCGGCCGCCCTTTCAGTCTCACCAAGCTCATCATAGTCGTCAACGACTATGATCTCCGGGTGCTTAACCGGCTCGAACATTACTTGGATAATCCGGTCGTGTTGCATGACATCGAACGGGTCGACACCGTGGTTGATCAGGTCGACGCCGGCCTCCCCGCGATAGTCGGAGTCAACCGTACCCGGTGCGTTGCTATTGGTGAGGGCGAAAACGGTCGACAGGCCGCTGCGTGGGGTCAGCCAGTAGACCATATGCTTAGGGAAGGAGGTCGCGAACCCAACACCGACTAGGACCTTCTCTTTTGGCGGCAGGCGGTACGACCAGCTGAAACCTTCACCGTCGGGATTGGGTACCGGCACAACGTGGCCAAGGACTCGCGGATCGTCGGGACGGTGCTTGAAATCAAACATCGTCTTGCGCCAGCGTGGATCCTTGGGATCCATGATCTCCTTGTGCACGATCGCACGGGTATGACCGTCCAGAGCAGCAGAGCCCTCGGTTTTGCGGATCGGCAGACGGCCGCCCGGTAGCACCCACATCTTGACGGTGTGTTTGTATTTACCGAACCACAGTTCAATTTCGCGTTGCGCAGCTGCTGCCGAGTCGGAGGCGTGAACGAGATTCCGTGGCCCTCCACTAGTGTCGTCGCATAGATCCCCGCGGATGGTTCCTGATTCCGCCTTCTTGGGATCCGTTGCTCCGATCAGGTCTCTCGCCCTCTTCACGGCGTATTCACCCTGGAGCTCGACGGCGTATAGCGGTTCACGGATCATGAACCCGACGAGGTCGTCGAAGAAGGGCTTGTCTTCATGCTCGGCATAATGCGACTCGATCTTTTCGAGAGCCGCCAGCACCTTCTTTGACCTAACTACCAGAAGGCCTGCTTCGGCAAATCTCATTACGATCTCGCGTGTCATCCCGGCGGCTACAGCGTCGGGCTTAATCAAGACTAACGTCCGCTGGGTCTTCAACACAGCTCCTTAGGGTCGACTAAAAAAGAACAAAGCGGCTCACTGCCGCCTTGTCGCCCATTCTAAATTCTTTGAAACTTATCCGCAAACCAAAAACCTTGTATTTCGCCTATCTGAAAAGGGTTACACCCTTAACAGATTAGGAAATTACATGTTTTGAGAAATTTTTGAGTCAAATAGGTTATTTGTGGAGGTCGGCGAGGAGTTTGTGGGCGTCGAGTTTGACCGATGGGCCCATTGTGCTAGCGAGTGAAATGTTGAGGATATAAGTGCCTTTGGAGCCGGCCGGTTTGGCGGTTTGGAGGGCGGCAACGACTGCTTTAACGTTGTCGGCGAGATTTTTGTCGGCAAAGCTAACTTTGCCGACCGACTGGTGGACGATTGCTTGTTTGTCGATGCGAAGCTCTACTTTGCCACTTTTGATTTCTTTTTCAGCCTTTGCGAGGTCTGCCGTGACGGTGCCGCTCTTGGGGTTAGGCATTAAACCTTTGGGACCGAGTACCTTTGCCACTTTAGCCAGTTTTGGCATCATATCTGGGGTGGTGATTAAGATATCGAAGTCGATTTTGCCTTTTTCGATTTCGGCGATGGCTTTCTCACCTTCGGCGCCAGATTTCACGATCTTTACGGTCGGGGTTTTGGCGCTGCCGCCGGGAAGTACGACGCTGGTCCGGACGATCTGGTCGGATTGCTGTGGGTCAACGCCAAGATTAACGTGAATGTCGATACTCGAATCGAACTTGGTAGTTGCGGTCTTTTTGACTAAATCAATTCCAGCCGCTAGCTCGTAAGCTTCGGCTTTGTCGATTAACTCAACGACTTTGCGGTAGTTTTTGCCGCGTTTGTCGAAAGGCGTTTTGACGGCCTTCTCGGCTGCCGCCTTGGCTTTTTCCGAAGTGGAAATGGTTTTTTTAGCCTCACTAGCCTTAGCTTTTTCGGAAGTTGAGACCTTCTTTTTCTCCGGTTTGGCTTCAGCGGGAATGATGGCTTGCTCGGTATTGTCTTCGGCTGGTGAAACGGCCCTTTTCGCTGCCATTACTTAGTTCCACCTTCAACTTCAACGCCCATAGAACGGGCGGTTCCGGCAATCACTTTAAAAGCCGCGTCGGGGTTTTTTGCGTTCAAATCCGGCATCTTCACTTGGGCAATCTCATTAATCTGCCCTTTAGTCAGCTTGGCGACCTTTTCTTTGTGCGGCACACCGCTCCCCTTTTCGATTCGAGCGGCTTTGCGGATTAGATCGGCCGTCGGTGGGGTTTTGGTAATAAAATCAAAGCTCCGGTCTTCATAGATCGTAATCTCAACCGGCACCAGATTGTCACCCAGCCCCTTGGTCTGGTCGTTAAAAGGGTTAATGAAGTCCATCATGTTAACGCCGTGCTGGCCCAAAGAGGAACCAACCGGAGGTGCGGGCGTGGCTTTGCCGGCCATTACCCTGAACTTTACCTTAGCTTTAATTTTTTTTACTTCTTTTGCCATGTCTATAATTTCTTTACCTGCAGGCTATCGAGCTCAACCGGTGTTTCCCGGCCAAACATGTTAACCAGCACTTTAATTTTGCCTTTGTTCTCGTCAATCTCGTTAACTTGGCCGTCAAAGCCCTTGAATGGACCGTCGGTGATGTTAACCGACTCTCCAATCGAGAAATCGATCTTGTACTTCGGTTCTTCAACGCCCATTCTTTTCTGAATATGGCGAACCTCGTCGGCGTCCATCGGGATCGGTGTAGTGCCCGAACCGACGAAGCCGGTAACGTTTGGGGTGTTGCGAACGACGTACCAGGAGTCCTCGTCCACCGACATTTGGACCAATACATAACCTGGAAAAATGCGTTTCTCAACGATTTTTCGGCGTCCGTTTTTGATTTCAATCTGGTTTTCCTTTGGCACGATAACGTCAAAGATCTTGTTGGCCATTCCCATCGTCTCAATCCGTTGGCGCAGGTTTTCGGCGACTCGGTCTTCGTACCCCGAATAGGTATGGATGACGTACCAGCTTTGGTCCTTGTTAGGATCCTTCGCCGGTACAGCCGGAGCTTCTTCAGCTGTTTCAACTTTTTTAGCCATGGAAAACGACCTTTTGAATTACGCGAGCGAATCCCCAGTCAACCGCGCCGATGAAGGTTGAGACGACTAAGGAAAAAACGATAACGATTATCGTTAGGCTAATAATCTGCTGGCGGTTGGGCCAGGTAACCTTTGATAGCTCAGCGAACGAGCTCTTAAAGTAATCGGTGACTTTATTGAACATTTTTCCTCAACCTAAAAAAGCCGGGCGGCTTCAGGAGTCAATTCTAGCGTGTTTGAGGCGCTGTTTCAAGAGTTTTAGGACGGCGACCTCGGCTTCGCCCAAAAGCTCATGTTCGGGGAGCTTTAGCAGCCGGTCGATTTCGCGCAAATAGGATGAAATAGTTTGTCCATCTAGATAGAAATCAATTACCCGGGGATCGATGTATGACGCCCTGGCGATAGCCGGAGTATTGCCCAGCTTCTCGGAGACGGTTTTAACGGCTTGAGTAATGTTTCGTTTGGCAGCGGTTTCGGAGGCGGCGATGCCCAGCTCAGCCAAGGCGACGGCGGCAATCAATGTCCCTGCCCAGGTACGGAAGTCCTTTGCGGAGAAATCGTACCCCATGACTTCCTTGATGTAGTCGTTAAGATCATCACTATGAACGTCCCTAAGCTCCCCGTCGTCATGGTAGTACTTGAATATATGGTAACCAGGCAGTTCGTCGAGTTCGGACACTACCCGCGCCAATGTCTTATCGATCACCTCCCGTTCGTTATCCTTATGGCTTTTTCCAACGTAATGGAAAATCAAGCGGTCGCCCTCTATTTGCAGGTGCTTGTGGCGCAAAGTTGTTAATCCGTAGGTTTGGTTTTCCTTCTCGTAAACTTCGTTACCCACTCGAAAATAGGCGGCATCGATTAGCCGCACCATGCAGGCCAAAACCTTTTCGCGGTTCAGCTCCTTTACTCTAAGATGCTGGCCGGTTACCTTACGCATCATTGGCAGGCCGTTGGCAAACGCCAATATGCGGTCGAACTTCTCTTTTTCCTGATGCGCGCGGTAGGTCGGGTTGTAGATATACTGCTTTCGGCCGGCGTCGTCATAGCCGGTAACCAGTATCTTCGAGTGAGGGTGAGACGAAATCTCGACTTCCGTCCAGGCAGGCGGAATCGCCAGCCCTTCGATGTATTCCAAGACCTTTGAGTCTTTAACCGCGCCACCGCCGGAGGTCTCGTATTTAAACCCTTTTCCGTGCTTAACCCGGTGAATATGGCCTTTGTCAGCCACAGCCGGTGCCTACTTATCCCCAGTTATTTTGTGCATTGTTCCAATAATAACTGAATCGTGTTTGCTGTTTCGTACCATTAGCTTTATTTTACAGCATAAACGGAAAACTCCGCACCGTGTGTGGTGCGGAGTCTCCCCGAGTTGGGTGGTAGCTAGGTGGCGATCTCGACGTCGGCGAGGTCGTGTCTTACCAGGAGTTCGATCAACCAGTCTTTGAAACCGGCTTCTCGGAGGCGGTGGGCCCAGGCCAGGTAGACGAAACAGGTGATAAGAGACAGCGAGCTGGCGGCCACCATCATCACCGGCGGAATCCAGTTCGGGTTGTACCAGGCGAGGTTCGCGTGATCGACCGCAACGTAGCTCTTGTCGAGAACGATAGCGGACAGAACCGCCGCCGGCACGATGCGCAGGAGGCCCCAGACATACCGGGCGAACCGGATCTTGCCTTCGCTGATCTTGATCGTGATGATCATTTGCACCCTTTCCTCGGGGGATCTTGCAACTCTCTTGAGTTGAACAAGGCAACATTTTAGCATAAGAAGGTTGATCTGTCAACACTAACCGGGCAATCTGGTAAAATAAATCCAGATGCGTACACTCTCGTCCGACATCAAAAAACAGACCGGTAAATCGGTTACCGTTCAGGGCTGGTTGCACAAGAAGCGGGCTATGGGCGCGTTAATGTTCCTGATCGTGCGCGACCGGGGCGGGCTCGTCCAGGTGGTTGTCTCCAACGAAAAGGAGCAGACCAAACTTCAGGGAATGCAGATCGGCACGGTTCTGACCGTTAAGGGCAAAGTGAAAGCCGAACCAAGAGCAAAAATCGGCGCCGAAATCCATGAACCGAAAATAACGGTCGAGGTGCCGGTCGATGAAGCGCCCCCAATTGAGATCGACAAACCGATCGACCACAAGCCGGACAACCTCGATACCCTCTTTGAATATCGCTCCCTAAACCTGCGCAACCCCACCGAGCAGAACATCTTTAAGGTTGCCGGCGGGGTTTCTAATGCTATCCGCTGGTTTTTCTCCGAGCGTCAATTTGTTGAGATTAGAACTCCCAAGATTCTGGCCGAAGCGACCGAGGGCGGCGCCGAGGTCTTTAAGCTGGAATACTTTGACCGCGGACTCGCTACGCTTGCTCAGTCCCCTCAGTTTTATAAACAAATGCTTGTTGGCGCCTACGAAAGAGTCTATGAGATCGCTCCCGCCTACCGCGCCGAACCGAGTATGACCACCCGCCATATGAGCGAATTTACCTCGGTTGACGCCGAGATAGGCTTTATCGAAAGTTATGCTGACGTCGAGGATATTATGGGTGAACTGCTGCACTTCGTGGTTGATCTAGTCTGGAAACACCAGGCAGAGGAGTTAAAAAGCCTTGGCGCCGAGAAGCCAAAGCTGGCCAAAAAGCTGCCTAAGATGACGATGGCCGAAATTCACCACGGCTATTCGAAGGCTACCGGTGAAGACACCATCAAAGAAAAGGACCTTTCTCCGGCCGAAGAGCGCTGGGTCTCGGAACACGCTGCCAAAAATCTTGGCTCTGAGGCGGTTTTTGTGACCGACTGGCCGATCGACGGAATGAAGTTTTACCATCGCAAAAACCAGGCCGACCCAAAGCTGGTGGTTCGCTCAGATTTAATATTCCGCGGCAGCGAGATTGCAACTGGGTCGCAGCGTGAGCATCGGTACGACACCCTGATCGGGCAGCTAGAAGGGCTAGGCGGCGACCCGAACCATCCGGGATATAAATATTATCTGCAAGCCTTTAAGTATGGCCTGCCTCCCCACGGCGGGTTTGGGCTGGGTCTTGAGCGTTTGGTCCAGAAGCTGATCGGCCTAAACAGTGTCAAGGAGGCCACGCTCTTCCCGCGCGACATGCAAAGGCTAGTGCCGTGAGCCCGCTAAGGCGCTACGCAAACAATGAATTTATGGCCAAGAAGTTCGGCGAAGTGCTGGCTTTTTGTTTAGTCGGCCAGGAAACGGTCAATAAGGCCGGCCGAACCTTTATCGACGAGATTGGGCAGGATAAAGTTGACCGCTATAAGACACATCTGGCTCAATTGGCGGCAATAATTGGCGAGCAAGCCGGCGAAATTACCCGAGTAAAAGCTGACAAGACCGCCGAAAAATTGCGAACCCTTCGCGAAACCTACGTTGGTGATGAATGGGACAACCCAACCGAAATCCTGGAGTGGCTAGGTTTTTTTGAGGGGGCGGCGATCGTGCACTGGTTTTTGATCATGGGCAGCGCCGAATCGCAAAACGACCTAGAATTGGGCGCCCTGGCCGAACGAGGAGTGGATTTGCACCGCAAGTCTCTCAAAAACGTCGAGGATCACCTCCGAGCTCTAGGCGCCAAACGAGCCAAACAAGACGGTTAGTCTAGCAGCTCTCGCCGGATTTTTTGCACGTCGTGAATGAATTCCAGCTGCTGTTCCCTTCTCGGGCGCTTAATGTCGACCTTAAACTCGTGAGTAATCTGCCCGGCCTTTAACACTGCCACCCGGTCCGCCAAGGTGACGGCCTCCTCGATCGAGTGAGAGACCATTAAAATGGTCTTTTTGGTTTCCTGCCAGATTTTGAGCAGGTCGCGGTGAAGCAGTTCTGTTGTTTGAATGTCGAGCGCCGAGAACGGCTCGTCCAAAATCAATAAGTCGGGTTCAACGGCTAAAGCTCGGGCTAGGCCGACCCGCTGACGCTGCCCGCCAGATAGGTCTCTCGGTAACCTGTCGCCAAAGTGTTCAAGTCCGACCAGGGTTAAGGCTTGCCGAGTTTCAGTTTTAACCGCTCGTGCGTCCATCTGTTTAGCGGTTAAAGCGATCTCGATGTTTTGAGACGCCGTTAACCATGGGAACAGCGCGCCGGACTGGAACACCATAGCAACGCTCGCCGGAGATTCAATATGTCCGGAATCCGGTTTTACCAGTCCGCAGATGATTTCGATTAGAGTAGATTTTCCGCTTCCTGACGGACCGACGATTACCACAAACTCCCCTGGCTCGATCGTCAGCGAGGCATTGTGGAGGGCCGGTTTAGACTCCCCCGGAAACCGTTTGGTAATGTTTTCCAGACGGATCGGACTATTCAAAGCGATACTTCTCCGCCAAACGCAGTAGTTTTTGCCAGACAAACAGATTCATCACGCCGATAGCCAGTACCATCACGGCGATCGCCGCAATGAAAAGTCCGCTTTGGCCAGCCGCCGAAGCGTGAACCAGAGTGCTGCCGATCCCCGACAGGTCGAGCGAGGAACCGCCGCCAGGGATATAGGTATGCAGGACCTCAGCGACGATTAAAATATTCCAACCTTCGGCCCAGGCGAGGAGTGAACCGGTGACTATGTAAGGAAAAATGGCAGGGATTAATACTCGCCTCAAGTAAGCGCCGCGGCGGATGTGGAATATGTACGAGGCAGCTTTTATGTCGCCCGGAATTTCGCGGATACCGCCGACGACACTAAAGACGATGTTGCCAAGCATGTTGATGAAAATAATAAATATGGCCGCGGCTGCCAACTGATGGAAACGGATGAAAAACACTAGTAAAACCGGGAAAAAGGCCAGGACTGGAATCGATTGAATGATGTCAAAGGTTGGTAGCAGAATTTTTTCAGTCAAAGCGTTGGCGTTGATGGCCAAAGCTAACGGTATAGCCAAGGCTAGTGAAAGAATGTAGGCAATAATCAGCCGGCCAAATGAAATGCCGAGCGCGCTAAACAGATGTGACCAAGGAATTTGTGATAGATTATATTGCCCGGCGTAGGAACGGACAACAATCGCGGCCAGAACAAGGACCACGCCTGGGATCAAGACATGTGAGTACAGCCGCAGCGAGATGCGTGATGGATAACTAATGCTGCTATGGCGCCGATAGTGGCTGATGTGTTTGGCTGGTTTGGCCATAATTCTTAAGCTTATTATATATGATATAGTTTTCCCAGATAGACAAAGGCATTTTTGTGTTTGAACAGACCGATTTTGATTTAATCGTCATTGGCAGCGGCGCCGGCGGCGCGGTCGGTGCCAGCTACGCCAGAGGTTTAGGAAAAAGCGTAGCTTTGTTCGAAAAGGACAAAGTATTGGGCGGTGAGTGCCCCAACTGGGCTTGTGTCCCGACTAAGGCCCTACTGCAAGCGGCGGAGGTATACCAATCAGCAAAGAACGCCGGCACCTTTGGTGTTAGCGCATCGAAAGTCACGGTCAGCCAACGGGGCTTGCGCGCTTGGCGCAACAAGGTTGTTTCGCGCACCGGTGCCGCGCAGGGTGACGCGGTTTTTACCGACGAAGGCATTAAGTTAATAAAAGGGCGCGCTAAATTTGTGTCCGCCGATACGGTTGAGTCAGGCGGCAAAACCTACTCAGCAAAGCGATTTTTAGTCGCCACCGGGGCTGATCCGCTGATCCCGCAGATCAATGGGCTGAAGCAGACTGGCTTTATCAACTTTAAGCAAGCGGCCGAGATCAAATCATTGCCAAAATCGATCCTAATTTTGGGAGGCGGGCCGATCGGGTGCGAATTCGCCCAGTTATACGCCGACTTGGGAGTTAAGGTCACAATTACCGAAGCCGCGGCGCGGTTGTTGCCAAGAGAAGAGCCGGAGGTCGGCCAGCTAATAGCCGAGCTATTCGGCAACCGCGGCATTGATGTGCTCCTGGGCTGCAAGGTTAATAAGATCGAACGTAAGGCCGGGCGAAAAATCGCGTATTACAAAGGTGGTAAGGTAGCGTCCGATGAAATTCTAGTCGCCGCCGGTAAACAAGCGAACTTAGGCTTCGGCGAAGAGGCAGCCGGGATCAAAGTTGATGACGGTAAAATCAGGACCAACGACAAGCTCCAAACCACCAACTCGCGGGTGTTTGTGGCCGGTGACAACTCTGGAGGGATGCAGTTTACGCACGTTGCGGCATATCAAAGCCGGATGGCGGTCCATAACGCGTTTAATCGGCGCCAGGTTAAGCCTACCTATACCTCTATTCCCCGCTGCATATTTATTCGTCCGGAGGTAGCCAGCGTTGGTTTTAGTGAAGATGAAGCCAAAAAACGAGGCATCACAATAAAAAAAGGCATCACTCCGACCGCTATTGTCGGGCGCGCCAATACTAGTAATGAATTCGACGGCTTCGTAAAGGTTATCACCGACAAGCGAGGCGTTATTATCGGCGCCAGCATCGTCTCGCCCCGAGCCGGCGAATTAATTCACGAACTAGCTTTAGCTATCAAGCTTCGCGCCACCGCCTCCGAAGTTGCTGAGTTAGTCCACGCCTTCCCGACCTACTCCGAAGCCATAAAAATCGCCTGCGCCGGCATCTCATAATCCCAAATTTGACTCAATTTCCCCAAACCTTGTAATTTCCTTATCTGTTAAGGGTGTAACCCTTTTCAGGTTAGCGGTTTACAAGCTTTTTTGGAGTTGGGTGAGGCAGGACTTGAGGTTGATGGGTTTGCCGAGGACGGGGGCCCATAGGTCACCGACTTTGTCGACGCGCTGTTGGAGGTTTTTCATGGTGAACTGGGATGGGTGTAGTTTTTTGGTTACTTCTTCCCATTTAAGGGGCGTTGATGCCCAGGCGCCTTCGACCGGGCGAATGCTATAGGGCGCGGCTAAGGTTTGCCCACGGCTGTTTTGTAGGTAATCAAGATAGACTTTTTTCTGCCGTTTGGCCGGTTTACGTTCAATGCTGGTGAAATCCGGCGCGTTTTGATGCGCGACTGTAGCGATTAACTGCCCAAACTGCCGGCACTGTTCGTAGTCGTATTTTGCGCCCAGCGGAATGTAGATGTGGATCCCAGTTTTGCCGGAAGTTTTGGGATGTCCAGTTGCGCCGATTTTTTCCAGAACTCGCCGAACGACTTGCGCCGCTTCAACGACTTTTTCGAAACCGATCGCCTCAGGATCGAGATCGATAATCAGAAAATCTGGGTTATCTGGTTTCTGGATTCTCGAATTCCAGGGGTTAATCTCAATACAGCCAAGATTTGCCATATACGCGAGAGTGGCTTTGTCTTGGCACAGTAAATAATGGACCGTTTTGCCTTCTTCCGACTTATCCTCAAAAGTCTTAGCCCAATCTGGATGCTTTTCAACGTTTTTCTGATAAAAACTCTCGCCGTCGATACCGTGAGGATGGCGGTTTAAGCTCTCCGGCCGGTCCTTTAAGTACGGCAAAATCGCCTCCGCCATCGACTGGTAGTACTTCAACAAGTCGCTTTTAGTGTAGCCTTCCTTCGGCCAATAAACTTTGTCGAGGTTCGTAAAGTTAACCTCTTTTCCCTCAATTTCTACCACCTTATCTCTACCCATTTCTACCAGCAAAAGCTAAGGGTGTAACCCTTAACAGGTTAGGAAAATACATGTTTTGTAAAAATTGACTCAAACTGGTCATTTGGGAAGCTCCCGTTTAACTTGCTCCGGCTTTTTGTCTGGACGCATCCCGAGGAAAATCGGCTGCCGCATTTGTCCCTCGCTAGTCCACTCCTGGAATTTAACCTCACAAACCAGTTTAGGTTTAACCCACGTCGCCTTGGCGTTGGTTTTCACAGGAGCTTTAAAGGGAGATGAGTCGGTGACAAGCGGCTCGAGCTTGGCGTAAACAGCTTTCAGGCTTGTACCATCGAAACCGCCACCGGTATGGCCGATGTAGATTAGCTCCTCTTTCTCGTAAACCCCCAGAATCAGTGCACCAAACAACTCCCTTGCGCCCTTTGGCTCAGTAAATCCGGCGATCACCGCCTCCTGGCTCAAGTGAGTCTTAATCTTCAGCCAATCCGCTCCGCGTTTCCCAAATTGATAAGTACTCGATTTGCGTTTAGCAACTACCCCTTCTAGCGATTGGCCGTTGGCCGCCTCAAAGAAGGCCTTGCCGTCTTTTTCAATATGTTCCGACAATTTAATGTGCGGCGATTTTGGCAGCATATTTTTCAGGATTTCCTTGCGTTTAAGCAGAGGTAACCCGGTCAGGTCGTGTCCATCGAGATGCAAAATATCAAAAACGTAATAAACCAGACTCCCGGATGGCGTTTTGGCGTAATCCTGTAGCAGCCCAAAGCTGGCTCTGCCCGATTCATCGAGCGCGACCACTTCTCCATCCAAAACCGCCGCGTGCATAACCTTCTCAAGCGCCTTCACGACCGGCGGGAATTTAGCGTTGAAAGGCTGCAAGTTCCGAGAGTATAGATCTACTTTGCCTTTGTTTATCTCGGCAATAGTCCGATAACCGTCCCATTTAATTTCGAATATCCAATCAGGATCGTCAAAAGCATCCTCGACTAGGGTACAAAGCATTGGCTTAACGTTGTGCGGAAGCTTGGACTTTGGTGTATCGATCTGGCCGCTCGCTTGTTCGGCAACCTCCTCGACTTTGAGGTTACTGCGAACTGAGCGGTCTTTCTTGGTGATATCGGCCGTCGAGGTATAACGATCATCTTTTTTAAATAGTAGCCAAGCATGCTCGCCAGCGGTCTTAAATCTGACTAGAGCAAACAGTCCTTTTATCTTCTTGCCTTCAAGCACAAACACTAGATGCCCAGCCTTTAGCCCTTCGGCAAGCTCCTTTTCCGATCCAGCTCGATCGATCGCATTTTCAGAGTGATAAGTCCCTTCATCCCAAATAATGACGCTTCCCGCCCCGTACTCCCCTTCCGGTATCACGCCCTCAAAGTTGCGGTACTCATAAGGGTGGTCCTCGACCATCATCGCTAGATGTTTCAGGTGGGAAACCAATGAAGGCCCCTTTGGCACCGCCCAGCTCTTCAGCACGCCATCCATCTCCAGCCGAAAATCGTAATGCAGCTGCGACGCGTCGTGTTTTTGGACGACGAACCGCAAGGCTCCTTTACCTTTAACCACCTTGCCAGCCGGCTCAGGAGTTTTATCGAAACTGCGCTTTTTTGAGTATTCCTTGAGAGGCAAATTAACCCCTGGCTTTCGCTTTTTCTCGCTCTTTGTGCTTTTCCAGGCTGGCCTTTAACATCACCATCAAATCCTTAACCTCGGTATCCGCCGGCGGTGCAGATCGACCGACCTTAACGGGCTTGCCTTTGGCTTTCGTTTCGATTATTTTCTCCAGATCTTCTTTGTAGGTGTCGTGAAACTGTTCCGGCTTAAACGGCCCGGACAGCTGATCGATTAAAGCCAGGGCCATATCGACCTCTTTTTTGCTGACCTCGGTGTCGGGCAGGCTCAACTCATCTTTGGGTCTGATGTCGTCCTTATAGCGCATCTGGTCAAGGATCAGTGCTTTGCCGCTCGGCTTAAGCGCTGCCAGGTGTTCTTTACTTTGCAGGACAAACTTGGCGATGCCAACCTTACCAGATCGCTCTAACGCCTCGCGCAGCAAAACGTAGGGCTTTTCGGCGCCTTTTTCCGGTTCCAGGTAATAGGGTTTGTCGAAATAAATATCGTCGATCTCATCGGCCTTAACGAAATCAACGACATTGATGCTATGGGTTTTTTTCACGTCGGCTGTTTCGAAATCTGCGTCGGTTAAGACTACATAATCCCCTTTTTCATACTCGTAGCCCTTTACGATATCCTCGTAGGCCACTTCCTTGCCGTCGCTTTTTCGCACCCTGACGTAATGAATTGGCGACAGCGTTTCTTTGTCGAGCATGTCGAAGCTCAACTCAGTTCCAGCCGTCGCGCTGTAAAGCCTGACCGGAACGTTAACTAACCCGAAACTAAGTGAGCCTTTCCAGATTGGCCGCATCATAAGTCCAATTAACTTCTCTATTGTAGCAAGCCTTTAAGCGACCGGCTCTAGCACTTCCTTTGCCCGCTCTTTGATGTCGATCGGGTAAACACCGCTGAAACACGAAGTTGAGAGCATGTTTTCTGGAACCCCCACCGCTTTGACCATGCCGTCGTAGGACAGAAAGTTGAGGCTGTCGGCACCGATGTATTTTTCGATCTGCTTAACGCTCATCCGGGAGGCAATTAATTTTTTTTGGTTAGGTGTGTCAATGCCGTAAAAATCCGGGTATTTGACGGGTGAGGAGCTGATTAATACGTGCACCGACTTTGCACCGGCCTGCCGCAACATTCCCACCAGCTTCTTGGTGGTATTGCCTCGCACGATTGAGTCATCGACCACCGCGACCCGCTTGCCGGACAAAACCCTGGGCAACGGATTGAGTTTCATCCGAATATCTCCTTCCCGCTGGTGTTGTTCCGGGCGAATGAAGGTGCGGTGAATATAGCGGTTTTTGATTAAGCCATGGTCAAACTTGATGCCGCTAGCCTCGGCGTAACCGATAGCTGCCGGGATGGCCGAGTCGGGCACCGGGATAACTATATCGGCCTTAACTTTGGCCTCCTTTGCGAGTAGTTGTCCAAACCGTCGCCTTACTTCGTTAACGCTTTGGCCGAGCAAAATACTGTCCGGCCGAGCAAAGTACACGAATTCAAATATATCTAGTTTCTGGTCACCTGGTGCCAGTTGCCGGCTTGTCAGCCCTCTTTGGTCCACCACAACCATCTCCCCGGGCTTTACGTCCCGCAGGTATGCCGCGCCAATAGTATCCAGTGCGCAGGTTTCGGAAGCTATCGCAAAACCGCCGGCCAGGACGCCGATTGATAGCGGTCTAATTCCTTTGCTGTCGCGGATCGCTACCAGCTTGGTTTGGTCCATAATGACGCAGGCAAACGCGCCGGTGAACAGCGGGAAGGCTTTTTCTACGGCGTCCTCGAGCGACATTCCTTGCAGGCGGTAGTACTTGATTGCGTCGGCCATCATTTCGGTGTCGTTGCCGGAAGTCTCAAAGCCTTTTTCAGCTAAAAAAGCCGCCAGCTTGGCGGTTGATGGTAGATTTCCGTTGTGGGCTAGAGCCAGCCGCTTGTCCAGGCGGATGATCGGTTGGACGTGGCTGGCTCCGGACGAACCGGAGGTTGAATATCGGTTGTGGCCGATCGCGATCGGACCAGTTAAGTATTCCAGAGACTCATCACTATAAACTTGGGCGACTAGCCCGGCTCCGTGATGAATTCGTAGGTTATGCCCATCTGAAGCGGCAATGCCAGAACTTTCCTGTCCGCGGTGCTGCAGCGCCCATAAGGCCGGATGCACTAATCGAGCGGCTTCCAGGTCCCAGCCGTAAATACCGACGACTCCGCATTTTTCACCCATCCCCTCGATACTTGACCCCTCCTATAATTTCAGGATAGCAAACTTCTGGCAGGGGCACGAGGAATCGAACCTCGATCTGTGGTTTTGGAGACCACCATAATGGCCGTTATACGATGCCCCTTCGCACCCTCTATTCTATTTGGTTTCTTTGTGTAGCGTAACCTTTTTCTCGAATGGGCAGTATTTATTCAACTCCAAGCGGTTCGTCGTGATCTTCGGATTTTTCTCCGAAGTGTAGTTACGGCGATGACAGCTGGTGCATTCAAGTTGGAAGTAAGGACGGTTTTGTTTAGGCATCCTTGGCTTTCTTATCTGGTTTTACGGGCACAAACGCCGCACCGACCAGGTAAACGAACAATCCAGGAATTATACCGCTGAAAACGATCAAAATAACCACAATTAATCGAAGCAAATTAACGTCCGCGTCGAAATACTCCGCCAAACCAGCAATTAAACCAGTGACCTTACGGTCGGTCGTTGAGCGATACAGTTTTTTCTGTGCCATGCCAAAATCCTTTACTTTAATGGAGCCCAAGGCGAGGATTGAACTCGCGACCCCTTCCTTACCATGGAAG
>CAZJNH010000008.1:0-24283 GCA_964547425.1 uncultured Candidatus Saccharibacteria bacterium
GGCGAGGATCCGAAACTCTTGCTTCAGGGCGAACCCGCCATCACGGCGGTAGCTGCCCTCAGGCGAGTTGCATGGGATGAGGGGGTCACGGCAGCAGGAATGAGGACCAAGGCCAACGACCTCCTCGACCGTGCCTACCCAGGCCCGAAGGCAGTGATCGTGCGAGCGCTCCAACAGCGACTGCCCGAAGACCGAGAGCTTCGGAAGTGCGTGCATGAGCGTTCGATGGCAACCATCGCCTTGGAAGCCCTAGCAGAGGCCGGCTTCGTCGTCGAGAGACGAAACGCCTAAGCACAGTTCGAGTCGACCCTCCCCGAATGCGCGGGGAGGGTTCTTCATTCTTCGGGGTCGACCGACCATTCGTAGTCCGGGTCGTTGAGGAGCTCGAGGTATTTGGATCGGCGTTTGGGCCAGCCGAGCAGCTCCAGGAGTTCTATTAAGAGCCGTTTTTCGGCCAAAAGGTCCCAAAATTCACGCGACCAGCCGCGTTTCCGCTGGTCAGAGCGGTTCAAATAGTGTCCTCGGACGTCCACCATGCACTTATTTGAGTCAATTTCCCAATAAAACTTGTATTTCGCCAATCTGTTAAGGGTGTAACCCTTTTCAGATTGGGGGATTACAAGGTTTTGTAGAAGGAGAGGGCGGAGTCGCCGTAGCGTTTGGATTGGATGAGTTCGAGACCGGCGAGTTTGGGCGGCTCGAGTTTGCCGGCGTGGGAGACGGCCAAAACCCCATGCGGTTTGAGGAATTGGGCAAGGCGAGACAAAACTTTCGGATCCAGGCTGGCGTAGGGTGGGTCGGCGACGATCAGGTCATAACGAGGTTCTGGCGGGTTAATCGGCCAATCGAGCCATTTTTCGACCTCACAAATAATCAAATCCAGCCTCTCGCCTGCTCCGACGATTTTGGCGTTCGCTTCGATAACTTTGGCGGCCGGACGACTGGACTCGATAGCCTCAACCAGCAAGGCGCCTCGGCTCAACGATTCAAGGGCAACCGCGCCGGTACCCGAATAAACGTCCAGCACCGTCTTGCCGGTTAAATCGCCTGCGATATTAAACAGCGCACCGCGGACTTTGTCGTTAATCGGGCGCACCGAACGGCTGGTCGGGCCTTTTAAAACCCTCCCTTTCCACCGTCCAGCGATAACTCTCATTAGCCGGCAGCGTGTGCCAGTTTTGGCACCGGCACGGCGGACTGGCTGGCCTCCAGATGTGCCAGCAGCCAAACGACTCCAATGACTTGGGTAACTTGTGGCGCGATAACATTGCGTACAGACCGGGCGATATCCGACGTCCAGCCCTTAAGGCAGAATTTGTCGTAGAGTTTGTGCTCATCAATATCCAGGGCTTCCTGCCGGAAAAACTCGAGCAGACCCAAACGCCTAGCCTGCGCCAGTTTATCGGAATCCAGGTGCATTCTGAGCGGGAACAACAGCAAGGCCGCAATCGTGCCGACCTCGAAGTTGGCATGGGTGCTCATGCTGCCTTTTTTGCCAAAGTACTGGAAATGGCGCTTAAGCAGTCCGGCGCTCGAATTGGGGCCAAACAGTTCAGCTTTTAGCTTATCGAGGGGATGATGATGAGCTGGTGTCAGGCCGTCGGTAATAAAGTGCGCCAGCCAGCTGGCCTCAAAGCTCGCGCGAGTGAGGTCGCCGTCTTTTAGGCAATGTACCAGCCGGTTGTAGTGCGAGTTGATCCGGCGCGGCACGTCGCCCTCGCCCGCTTTTGGATCGTACAGATGATTGCAGTCCTCGACCCAGGAATCCTTGACCTTCAAGCCATCGGGGCCATTGACTCCTTCAAAATGCAAAATCTCCGACAAAGTCGGAAATGTGCCTGGCTTCAGATAGCCTGAAATCATTCTGTAAGCCGCGGTATCGAAGCGCTGATGAATGCCCAGTTTCTTGATGGAGCGTTTTTTACTGATTATTCCGGCATACATCAGTCTAGGGTGGTGACGGCTTTTAGGTTGTTAATGCGTTTTAGCATCTGCGGGTATTTTAACAAAATGCTAGGCTCTTTGGCAAAGTCTGTGGCCAGCAGTTTAACTTCGGCCAACAGCTTAGTGTCGGTGATATCGGCCACCTGGAGGTCCAAAATACCGTGCTGGGCCAGCCCGTAAATCTGACCCGGCCCGCGCAGTTCCAGATCGATTTGGGCAAGGCGGAAGCCGTCGTTGGTTCGCTCCATCGCCTTTAGGCGCTCCGCCGAGCCTGGCGTATAACCTTCCGCAATCAGGTAGCAAAAAGAGTGATGGGCGCCTCGCCCGACTCGGCCGCGCAGCTGGTGCAGGCTGGCCAGGCCAAAGCGGTCGGCACCTTCGATCAGCATTACGGTAGCGTTTGGCACGTCGATACCAACTTCGATAACGGTAGTTGAGACCAGAATGTCGATCTGGCCATTTGCGAAATCATTCATCACAGTATCCTTTTCGGCGGAACTTAACCGCCCATGAACTAAACCAATTCGGCGATGTTTAAAGACGGTTTTTTTAAGCCGGTCAGCCTCCGCGGTGGCACTTTTAAATCCAAGTTTGTCGGACTCTTCGATAAGCGGGCAAATAACGTAAACCTGTCTCCCCTGACCGATTTGCTGGTCAATCTCGCGGTAGATTTTATCTCTCCCTCCCTGCGGAATGACCTGCGTTTTAATCGGTTGGCGGCCGGGCGGAAGTTCACTAATAATCGAGAGGTCCAGGTCTCCGTAAACCGTCAGCGCCAAACTGCGCGGAATCGGCGTGGCGGTCATCGACAACAAGTGCGGCATCTTGGCTGCTTTGGTTTTTAACTCCTGGCGCTGGGCGACGCCGAACCGGTGCTGCTCGTCGATAATCACTAATCCCAGATTTTTGAACTTAATCTCGGTACCCAACAGAGCATGTGTACCGATAATCAAATCGGCCGATCCATTGGAAGCCGCGTCCGTTGAAGTTTTTTTCTCGGCGGCCGGTTGGCGGCCAAGTATAGTGGCAGATTTTAAGCCTAACTTCTCAAGGATTGGAGCGATCTTGCGCGCGTGCTGGCGGGCCAGGACTTCGGTCGGTACCATTAGCGCCGCCTGATACCCTGCCTGGATCGCCATCACCGCCGCCATCAGCGCCACCACGGTTTTACCGCTGCCGACATCACCTTCCAACAGGCGGTTCATCGGCCGATCCAACTCCATATCCTGCAAAATCTGCCAAGCCGACGCCCGCTGGTGATCGGTCAGCTTAAAATCGAGGGCGTCAACGTATTTGTGCGCTAAATCTGCGTCAAACTTAATCACCGGCGCAGCTTCGGTTTTAATCTCCGCCTTGATCACCAACCCAGTCAGGATGAGGTACCAGAGCTCTTCGAACGCCAAACGCCGGCGGGCGCTTGCTAAATCTTCCTGGCTATCGGGAAAATGGATCTGGCCGACCGCTGTGGGAAGCGGCACTAAATTAGCTTTCACCAAGATATCCGGCGGCAAGGTCTCCTCGAGTTGGTCAGCCAAAGACAACACCTGCATCACCATTCCCCGCAACTGCTTAGAAGTTATGCCTTCCGTTTCCGGATAAACCGGCACGATTCGGGCCGTATCTCTTGGGTCGCCACCAACCGACTCAATTGCGGGTGAGCGCAGGGCCAGATCGTTGTTTTTAAACTCCAGGCTGCCGGCAACCAACACTTCGCTGCCTTCCGGAAAAGTCTTCGCCAGATATGGCTGGTTAAACCAAATAGCCTTAATGGTGCCGGTGTCATCGCTAATAATGGCTTCTGTCAGGCTCAAACGGCGATTGCGGTGCGAACGGCGCGAGGCAATTTGGTCGATCTTACCTTTGAACGTCACCGGGCCCGGCTGCATCGACTTAATCGGAATGACTTTTGAAAAATCTTCGTACCGCCGCGGAAAGTGCAGTAATAACTCGCGCACAGTACTAATGCCCAGACGAGCCAGGCGGTCAGCCAAGGTCGCACCCACGCCTTTAATGTCGGTAATTGGGTTATCGAGCGTCATTTTTTGACTAAGCGCAGAAAACGGCGTTTGCCGATTTGAATAAGGTCACCAGCCGCAACCGACGGCACGTTTTCAGGATCAACCTTTACATCGTTAACCCTCACGCCCCCTTGCGCAATTAGCCGCCGCCCAGCGGATTTCGAGCCTTCGGCCTCAGCGAGGACATCGAGCAAGTCCTTGGAAAGAATAACTCGATCTTCAATCAGATCCTCGCTCGGCCCTAATTTGTCCTTAAACGTCCGATCGAAACTTTCGATAGCTGACTGGGCAGCTTCCTTGCCGCAGTAAATCGTGACAATCTCTCTAGCCAGCGAAGCTTTAACGTCGCGCGGGTTAGCGCCTTCGGCGATGGTTTTGACGGTTTCGTCGACAACGTCCTTGGAAATATCGGTGCAAAGCTCATAGTATTCGGCGATCAACTCATCCGGAATACTCATTACTTTGCCAAACATATCGCCCGGCTTGTCGGTAACTGCTATGTAATTACCCAAGGACTTACTCATTTTCTGCTTGCCGTCGGTGCCGATCAAAAGCTTGGTCAGAAACACCTGTTGGGGTTTTAATCCCAACTTTTTCATTAGCGAGCGGCCGGCCAGTATGTTAAACCGCTGGTCGGAGCCGCCAAATTCGACGTCGGCTTTAAGTTCAACTGAGTCATAAGCCTGCATCACCGGGTAAAGCAGTTCGTGCAGCCCGAGTTCTTTTTTGTCGGCCAAGCGGGTTCTAAAATCATCGCGCTCGATCAGCTGAGCGACCGTAAAGTTGCCCGCGAGTTTAAGTAAATCATCAAACTTTAGCTTTGACAGCCATTCACTGTTGCGGCGGACTTCGGCTTTTTTAACATCGAGAATCTTACCGACTTGGTCGAGGTAGGTTTTGGCGTTGGTATCGATATCTTTTTCAGATAACACCGGCCGGGTAACGTTGCGGCCGGACGGGTCGCCGATTTTGGCGGTAAAGTCACCAATCAAGAAAATTACCGTATGGCCGAGGTCTTGGAGCTGCCTCAATTTGCGCAGCACCACGGTGTGCCCCAGATGCAAATCAGCGGCTGACGGGTCGACCCCTAACTTTAAACGCAGTTTTTTACTGCCTTTGAGCAGTTTTTCCAGCGCGACTTGGTCGATAATTTCGTCTACGCCCCGAGTAAATAGTTCATCCATACCAGGTAAAGTTTAGCATAAGGAGCGTTGCTATACCTTAAGCATCTTGCGCCAGAGCCCCAGGTGGTCCCGGATCAACCGGGGGTGCGTGAAGTGGCGGCGAACGTATTCATGGGCTTTTTGGCCGATCTGGTCAACTTGCTTACCACCCTTCATTACCTCAACGATTCTGTCTGCGCATTGTTCGACTGAGTTGACTAAGTAGCCGGTTTCACCGTCCTTTATCTGAGCCATGATCCCCCCGACGGCGCCGCCGATGACGGCTTTTTTCTTCCACATTCCCTCGGCGACCGTTAAGCCAAAGCCCTCGCGTAACGACTTTTGAACCAACACGTCAGAGTAGGTTTGGAAAGCATTCACTTCGATTTCTCCCACTCCACCCAAGTTGCTTAATAAATGAATGTCCGGGTCTTTGGCAGAGTATTTTTCCAGTTCCAAAAATATTTCGGTGCCCTCCGGATCGTCGTGCGCCATCGAGCCAACCAACGCCAGCTGTAATCCTTTGATCTGTTTTTTGGCCGTGCGGTAAGCCTCGATCACACCTTTGGGGTCCTTCCAGGGATCGAACCGCGAAACTTGGGTCACTAGCGGCCGGGTAACGTCAACACCGAAGGCCCGCACGATCGCCCGGGAGGCGGTTTTATCGAGCAAAACGTTTTTGACCGACAACGGGTCGATCGTCGGCGTAAAGAAATTGATCGAACTGTGGGTCAATCCGGAGTGAGCGAACTCCGGCAGGGTGAAGATCAGCTCATCATACTTGTCGATGTAGGGCGCTAAAGTATCCCAGACTTTCTGGTTAGGAGAGGTAGTGTCGATGTGGCAGCGCCAGATAGTGTGGGCGAGTTTGGCATAATCGATGACCGCTAGGGGCTGTGGGTCGTGGATTTCATAAATATCGGCTTTGATTTTTTCCAGCATCTTCGCGACTTTGCGGTTGTAGTTGAGATAGATCTGTTTGGCTTCGTCGTTAAAATCATAGGGCGCGCCCTGAAGCGAGTTGTGCAGCGCCTTGGTGATGACGAAAAAATCGGCATCGGCCGGCAGGGCGTACCAATCAACCTTTATTTCGAGTGAGTGCAAGAGCGGAATAAAGCTTTTAAAGATCTCCGCCACACCGCCTCCATAACCGGTAGCGTTGAGCATGACTACCCGCTTGCCTTTGAGCGGACGGGCTAGGTCGATGACTTCGTCGAGTAAATCCTGCTCGATGACACCTTCGTAGAAGGTAATCGACAGCGGTGAAACGGCAACCTGCTGCAACTCTTGTTTCATACGGTTAAGCCTAGCATAAGTTATAATGTTAGTGTTTTTATGCGACCAATTCCTTACAGAAGAAGGGCTTCGGGCGGCCGGTTCAAACAGTTCTTGAGTTCTTTCCGGCCCCGAAACTTCAAAGGCTACTGGCTATCTAAAGCCGGCTTGTGGCGGGTGTTCCGGCTCAGCGGTCATGGCCTGCTGCTGATTTTTCTTTTGGTCTTATTTATCGCCCGAGACCTGCCTAGCCCGGGCAAAATCAACGCCCGGATCGGACAGCAAACAACTCGGTTTTACGACCGGACCGGGCAAACCGTCCTGTATGAAGTGTTCGGCAACAAAAACCGCAGCGTAGTGAAGTTCGACCAGATCCCGGCCAATCTCAAGGAAGCCACCATCGCCGTCGAAGACAAGAACTTCTATAAACACGGAGCGTTTAGCGTCTTCGGCATTGGCCGGGCCTTTACCGGGGTGCTGTTCCGCAATCCAAACGCCGGCGGCGGCTCAACTATTACCCAGCAGTACGTCAAAAACGCTTTATTATCGCCGGAACGGTCCTATACCCGAAAGGTCCGCGAGTTGATTCTGTCGGTAATCCTTGAGCAGTTTTACCGCAAAGACGACATTTTGTCGCTGTATCTAAATGAAATTCCTTATGGCACCAACGCCTACGGCATCCAGGCAGCGGCCAAGACTTACTTCGATGTAGACGCCAAAAAACTTACGCTGAAACAGGCCTCAATCCTGGCGGCGATTCCCCGCGCGCCGACCTTTTACTCACCATATGGTACCCACAAAGACCGGCTGGTTGCCCGGCAAAACTTAATTTTGGACTTGATGGCCGAACAGCACTACATCAC
Source organism: uncultured Candidatus Saccharibacteria bacterium (assembly GCA_964547425.1). Lineage (GTDB taxonomy): Bacteria > Patescibacteriota > Saccharimonadia > UBA4664 > CAZJNH01 > CAZJNH01. The sequence continues at coordinate 7,264 of CAZJNH010000008.1, forward strand.
CCAAAAACAGGCCAATGCCGCCAAACTCAAATCTCTCGACGACCTGGCTCACTCGGTTAGGCGCACGCCGAATTACTTCGCCAACATCATCGCTCCGCATTTTGTGTTCTACGTTGAAGAACAGTTGGAGGCCAAATACGGGGCAAAAGCGGTTACCGAAGGCGGGCTCAAGGTGATAACGACGCTCGATCTGAAAAAACAAAAAATCGCCGAACAGTCGATAGCGGACGGCATGGGCGGGGTAAGGGCCTTCGGCGGCAGTAACGCCGCGATGGTTTCAACGGATCCTAAAAACGGACAAATGCTGGCGATGGTGGGCAGTTACGACTTTAACGACCCCAAGTTCGGGGCTTATAACGTTGCCACTGGGGGCAGGCAACCCGGATCTTCGTTTAAACCGTTTGCGTATGCCACCGCCTTTGGCCAAAACTATGGCGCCGGAAGTACGCTATACGACGTACCAACCGACTTCGGCGGCGGGTATAAACCCCATAACTTCTGTTTCTGTAATTACGGCGTCCGCTCGATCCGGCAATCGCTCGGCGGCTCGCTAAACGTGCCGGCGGTTAAGACCTTGTATATTGCAGGGATCGACAAAACGATCGCGACCGCCAAAAGTATGGGTATTTCAACGCTTAACAGCCCAGACCAATACGGGTTGAGCCTGGTGCTGGGTTCGGCGGACGTAAAGGTGACGGAAATGGCCAACGCCTACGAGAGCTTCGCTAACGGCGGGATGCACCACGAGCAAACCACGGTTCTAAAAATTACCGACCCCAGCGGCAAGACCCTGGAAGAGTACAAGGATAAGGAGCCGCAGAAGGTTATCGATCCTCAAGTTGCCTGGTTGATCAGCGACATTCTAAGCGACAACCCCTCCCGCGCTTACGTTTTCGGCTGTTTGCTGTGTATGCCCGACGGCCGAAAGGTGGCTATCAAAACCGGCACGACGGAGAATTTCCGCGACGCCTGGACGATGGGCTATACCCCAAGCCTAGTCGGGGCGGTCTGGACCGGAAACAACGACAACAAACCAATGTCGAGCGCCGCGGCCGACATTTCGGCGCCGATCTTGAAGGAGTATATGGCAAAGGCCTTAGCGGGCAAACCCCACGAAGACTTTGTCCGCCCGACCGGGCTTAAAAGAATTAAGCTGGACGGCAACACCGGAAAACTGCCGGCGCCCGGCGCCAAAAACCTGCGCACCGACTGGTTCCCGTCGTGGTACAAACCGACGAACTTTACCCAAAGCCATAGCGCGGTGATCGATAAGGTCTCGGGCAAATTAGCCACTGCCTGCACGCCGGACGCAGCCAAACAAACGGTTTACGCTACCGAAATTCACGCCGAAATTCCGGCCAAAGACCCAGCCTATCCGCGCTGGGAAGCACCGGTCCAGGCTCTGGCCAGACGGCTGGGGTACAAAAACGGCGGAGTTTTGCCGACTACCAAGGACGATGTCCACTCGTGCGACGATGCCAAACCACAAGTCGACCTGACGGCCACCGACCTTGGCATGGGGTACTTCAAACTGCAAAACATCGTTAGCGCCGGCAAGTTTACACCAAAGACCCTAACGGTTTACCTGGACGACCAGATTATTTCGACTCAATCGATTAACGGTTCAACCAACTACACCTTCGCTACCCATATTACTGAAAACGGCGGACACCAGTTTAAAGCCAAGGTCACCGACAGCGGCTATTACGAGGCAACCGACACCGTCGATGTCACTGTTACCGACGCCGGCACTTTTGAGGGCAACACCCCATCCGAGGGCAGCCACCAAAGCGCGGTCTCCATCAACTTTACCTGGAGTGACTTACCAGGAGCTACCGATTACACGCTCTACTATCGCCGCGGCAGTGGCTCTTACACGTCGATCGGCGCCATCGGTGTAAACCATCACAATGTCTCCGGGCCTTTCCCGCCCGGAACCTACCAGTGGTATGTCGAAGCCAACAGCAGTGGTACCTTAGCGGCGCGCAGCGCTGTGATCAGCTTCTTTGTCCCTTAGAGGTTTCTTGTCGTGATTACCTGAATGATTGCTTGAGCCGTTGGTTAAAGCCGCGAAGATCATTTTGCCGGCGACGGTCTGGAAAACGCGAGTGACTTCGACTTTGACCTCTTTGCTGATCAATCGGTCACCTTTTTCCACTACGATCATGGTGCCGTCGGGTAGATAACCCACACCTTGGTGTTTTTCTTTTCCGGCTTGAACGATTTTGACTGTCATTAACTCTCCCGGCAAAACCACCGGCCGAATGGCGTTGGCTAACTCGTTGATGTTTAGTACCATCACGCCTTCGATCTTGGCGACACGGTTGAGGTTGTAGTCGGTGGTTAGAATGTCGGTGCCCAACTGCTTGGCCAAATGGACCAGCTTAGCGTCGACCTCTTTGATTTCCGGCGCGTCCATTTCGATAACTTCGAACTCAACCCCACTGTTGGCCTTGATGTTATTAAGCATCTCAAGCCCGCGGCGGCCGCGGCTGCGGCGCAGGTTGTCGTCGGAGTCGGCAATGTTTTGCAGTTCGGCCAGGACAAAGCGGGGAACCAGTAGTTTGCCTCGAACGAACCCGGTTTCAGCGATGTCGGCGATCCGGCCGTCGATAATCACTGAGGTATCAACCAGGATCTGCTGGCCAACCGCGGGCGGCGCCGTTACGGCAGCTGTTGCGCCTTTGCGGCGTTTTTCGTGGAGGAAGGGTAGAAGCTCAGTAATGACTTCGCGCTGGTTAATGAACACACCGATCATAACGATGGTGATAATAACCGACAGTGCTATCGGCAGGATTTGGCCGTAAGGCGAGGGCAGTTTGCTTAGGGGGATACTTAGTAGCCCGCCCATCAGTAAGCCAAGGGTGGCTCCGGCAACACCTAGTATTAAGGTTTGGAGCGAGAGCCGGACCAGTTTTGTTAAGGCGAAAATCACCCCCACGGCCGCCAAAGTGATAATTACAAAAAGAATAAAATTCTCCGTTCTATTTAATTAATGTTATCTGGGCTTAAGAGCTTCCCGAATTGCTTGTTCCGCAGTTTTAACCGGGATAATTCCTGATCCTGTAGTGCTTGATGGGGCGATAACTTTCCTAAACCCCAGCTTGGTGGCCTCTTTGAGCCTGGCCATTGCACCGCTAACTGAACGAATTTCGCCGGACAGCCCGACCTCTCCAAACACCGCCAAGTTGTCCGCCAGGGACTGATTCTTATAAGCTGACGCGATGGCGAGAATAATTGCTAAATCGGCTGCGGGCTCGGTGACCTTAAGTCCACCGACGATATTAACATAGATGTCAGAGGCGCTCAAATTGACTCCTGCCCGGCGAGTCAGCACCGCCGCGAGCAAGTTGAGGCGGTTCAAATCAAAACCGGCGGCCGTTCGCTTAGGATAACCAAAAACACTGGGCGATACTAATGCCTGAACTTCGACGAGCAGAGGACGGTTACCTTCCATGGTTACGAAAACTACTGATCCGGGCGCGACCTGGCGCTCGGCTAGCATCGCCTCCGACGGGTTTTTGACCGGTACCATACCGCCGGTATCCATTTCAAAGATTGCCGTCTCCCCGACCGCACCAAAGCGATTCTTGCTCGAGCGCAGAACCCTGAAGTGGCCGTAGTGCTCCCCCTCTAGCTGCAATACAACATCGACTAAGTGTTCCAGAATTTTCGGCCCGGCAATCTGTCCGTCCTTGGTAACGTGGCCGATAAAGACCGTGGCACAGTGTTTGGATTTGGCGGCCTTCTGCAGAATCTGGCTTGAGGCGGTGATTTGAGAAATACTGCCCGGATTACCGCTAGCATTGTCCGAGCTTAGCATTTGGATCGAGTCGATGACCGCCAACTGATAACTTCCTCGGTCGATTAAATCCGCAATGGCCTCGGCTTCTGTGGCGGTAACGATTTCAAGTTGAGCTTTGCCTAACCCGAGCCGGTCGGCCCGCATCTTCAGCTGCGACGGCGACTCTTCGGCGCTAACGTAAAGAACCTTGGCTTTACGGGCGATTTGCTCGGCAACCTGAAGGATCAAAGTCGATTTGCCAACACCTGGATCGCCAGCCAATAATACCAGCGAGCCCGGGACCACGCCCCCGCCCAAAACCTCATCGAGCTCGGCTCCGCCGGTACTCATCCTCTGTTTGGCTTCAATATTAAAATCGCTAATCGCCGCAGCAGCTACGGATGCGCGAGCCGGCTTACGGGTGCTTTGTTGTTCCTCTAAACTGTTCCAACTGCCGCAAAACGCGCAACGGCCGCTCCACTTCGAGTGAGCTTCGTTACAAACGTTACAGACAAACTGCGTCACCGTTTTGGGCATAAACCTATTATACGAACAAAAACCGAACTGTCAAAACTATTTAGTTTTGAGGGGTTTTTTGCTGGTGGACGCTAGCTCGAGTTTGTCGCCTTTGCGAGTGACGGCGATGACGGAGCCATGCTTAAAGTCCCCGCGAAGTAAGCTGGTGGCCAGCGGGTCTTCGATGAGGTCCTGAATGGCGCGGCGCATCGGCCGGGCGCCTTGGTCGACGTCATAGCCCTGTTCAATGAGATATTCCTTAGCCGATGGCGCAACCTTGAGGCTAATTTCCTGTTCCTTGAGCCGCACGCCCAGCTCGGCCAACTGTAGCTCCAGGATTTGTTTGATGTCGAGTTTGGACAGCGAGCGGAACACCACGACCCGGTCTATGCGGTTCAAAAACTCGGGGCGGAAGGTTTTTTTCAGTTCATCAGTGACCTTGCTTTTGACGCCTTCGTGGATCTGTTCCAGGTCCTTTTGCTCAGTTTCGGTTTGAGCTTTAAAGCCCATCACGGCTTCTTTGTAGAGGCTTTCGGCGCCGACGTTAGAGGTCATGATAATAATCGTGTTGCGGAAGTCGACCCGGCGGCCTTTGGCGTCGGCTAGATAGCCGTCCTCCAGAATTTGCAGCAGCATATTGTGCACGTCGGGATGAGCCTTCTCGATTTCGTCGAACAGGATCAAGCTATAGGGGTTGCGCCGGACCGCTTCGGTTAGTTGGCCGCCCTCTTCGAAACCAACGTAACCAGCCGGCGCGCCGACCAAACGCGCGACATTGTGCTTCTCCATAAACTCCGACATATCGATTTTGATCATAGCGTCGTCGGAGTGAAAGATTTCTTGGCTTAAGACGCGTGCAAGCTCGGTCTTCCCTACCCCGGTGGGGCCAAGGAAGATAAAGGAACCGATCGGCCGGCGCGAGTCGGAGATGCCGGTCCGGCTGCGGCGAATCGATTTAGCAACCGCTTCGACCGCCTCTTCCTGGCCGATCACCCGCTTTTTGAGCAAGGATTCCAGCTTCATCAGGCTTTCCATCTCAGTTTTAATCAGGCGTGTGGCCGGGATACCGGTCATCAGGTTAATGACCTGGGCGATGTCTTCGGCGGTGATTTTAATCGGGCCTTCGTTAATGCCCTCGCGCAGCCGCTGGTTGGTGATCCGCTGTTCCAGAATACTGGCGCGTGTCTTTAACCGGGCGGCCAGTTCAAAGTCTTGGCCCTCAACGGCTTCTTCGGTTTCAACCTTTAACTCTTCCAGCTGTTTTTGGAGATTGCGGATGGTTTTACTCACTCCGCCGCGGCGGATGCGAGCCAAAGACGCGGCCTCATCGATTAAGTCGATAGCTTTGTCGGGCAAATACCGGTCGGCTATGTAGCGCTTGGCTAACTTCGCGGCCTGTTCAATCGCCTCGTCGGTAATTTCAACCCGGTGGTACTCCTCGTAGTGGGTGCGCAAACCGCGCAGAACCAGAATCGTCTCTTCGACTGTGGCTTCCGGAACCGTTACTGGCTGGAAGCGGCGTTCGAGCGCCGAATCCTTTTCGATGTACTTGCGGTACTCGTCTAAGGTCGTAGCGCCAATGGTCTGAATTTCACCGCGGGAAAGTGCCGGCTTAAGAATGTTGGCGGCATCGATTGCCCCTTCGGCCGCGCCGGCGCCGACAACGGTGTGCAATTCGTCGATAAAGAGAATAACTTCAGGAGTGTTTTTGGCTTCGTCGAGGATTTTCTTGAGGCGCTCCTCAAATTCACCGCGGTATTTGGTGCCAGCGATGACTGAGGCTAAGTCGAGCATAATAATCCGCTTGCCCTGCAAAGATTCCGGCACTTCGTCGGCGATGATTTTCTGGGCAAGGCCTTCAACGATCGCGGTTTTGCCGACTCCAGGCTCACCAATTAAAACCGGGTTGTTTTTGGTCCGGCGGTTCAGGATTGAGATGACGCGGGAGATCCCGGCTTCGCGGCCGATCACCGGGTCAAGCAAATTGTCTTTGGCCTTGGTAGTCAAATCGATACCGAAGTGGTCGAGGACCGGAGTCTTCGACTTGGTTTTTTTGCCCGCGGCCGGTTTGGCCACTTCGTCGGCGTAAAAGTACTGCTGGTTGCTCAGGTAATTTTCCAGTTCGCCGCGCAAAATTTTAGGGTCAACCTGGATTTCGGTTAACAACGCGTTGGCGCGGGCATTCGACTGGCAAAGAATGGCGTAAACGATGTGCTCAGTGCCAGAGTAAGGCTGGCCGAACTCCTGGGCGACGCGAATCGACCAGGTTAAGGTTTTCTTGGCGGTTTCGGACAGGCCTTTGCGTTGGCCGGAGGGTGTCAGTTTATGCGAAAAACTCAAAACCAACTGGGCTTTGTCGGCGGTCACCCCGGCGCCGCGCAAAATCCGCGCGCCAACGGAGTTGTCCTGCTCCAAAACGCCTAGAAGAATATGCTCGGTGCCAATATAGCTCGAGCCCATATTCTGGGCGATGGCGTCGGCGTGTTCCAGGCTCTTTTTGGCGTTCTCCGTAAAGCGGTCGAATTTGTCGCGATAATCGGTGCTCATTGGGCTTTTTCTCCTACTTAGATTGTAGCAGGCGATGCAAGCGATTAAGCGTTGTCGGCAGCTTTTTCTTGGGCTGGTTCGTCGGCTGCTTCGGATGCCGGTTCGGTGGCCGGTTTATTGACGGCCTCGATTAACGCAGCCTCGAGGTCTACGCGCTTACCTTTTGGCTTCGATTTGGCCTTGGGTTTCTCGGTCGGAGCTTCTGCCACAGTTTCAGCGGCTTCGGCGACGGCTTCAATCTTTGATTCGTCGGCGGAGACGATGTCGATGTTCCAGCCGCTTAATTTGGCGGCTAGCCGGACGTTTTGGCCCTGTTTGCCGATCGCCAAGCTTAATTGGTCCTCCGGCACTTTAACGGTGGCTTTTTTACTGTCTTCATCAAGAATCACGTCGACCACTTTGGTCGGCGAAAGCGCATTAATAATGAAGGTTTTGGGATCTTCGGAAAACAGAATGATGTCGATTTTTTCCTCGCCCAGCTCGCCCATTACCGCTTGCACCCGGGCGCCGCGGCCGCCAACGAAAGTACCAACCGGGTCAACACCCTCGGCGGTGGAAACTACGGCGACTTTGGTACGCAAACCGGCTTCGCGGGCGATGGCAGCAATGTTAACGGAACCGGCGGCGATCTCCGGCACCTCCATCTCAAATAAGAGCTTAACCATGTTGGGATGGGCGCGGGACAAAACGATCTGCGGTCCGCGGCTGGTCTCTTCAACTCTCACAACGTAAAACTTTAGGCGCTGTCCAGGGTAGTAACGTTCGCCGGGGATCTGCTCGGAGCTAAACAACACGCCGCTGGTCCGGCCAAGGTCGACGAAAATAATGTTCGGCTCGACCCGCTGGACGGTACCGTTGATAATGGTGTCTTCTTTGTCCTTGTACTCGGTCAAAATAATGTCGCGCTCGGCTTCGCGCAGCCGCTGGACGATAACCTGCTTGGCGGTTTGGGCGGCGACACGGCCGAAGTCGGCCGGTTTGTCTTCGTACTCAACGGTGCCGCCAACTTTGGCGGTTTTTTTAATTTTCTTGGCGTCTTCTAGAGTCAATTCCAGATGAGGATTTTCGACTTCTTCGACAACGTTTTTAGTTACAAATACTCGGGCCGCGCCTGACTGCGGATCGAGCTCAACGCGAACTTCCTGGTCCTTGTCACCAAAATCTTTGCGGTAAGCCGCGGCCAACGCCGACTGCACCGTCTCAATAATAATGTCGAGCGGCAGGCTCTTTTCTTCGGCGATTTGCTCGAGGGTGGTATAAAAATTTGCTTCCATTTGGTCTGTTCTAGTTCTTTCTATTTAGCTGTTTTGAACAAAAAATCCGGCGCGAGCCAGATTCGTTAGTACTTCTGATTATACTCGGCGGCCGTGAAATATCAATGTTTCAGCGAAACAGCTACCCCGACGATGATAAAAATAATCGCGATGATCACAATGAAAGCTAGGGTTTTGCTCAAAATTTGTTTGGCCATAACTACATTTTAACTCAGCCTGTGACGGCATTTGACAGATACTCGATCGTGGCTTGTCCGGGTTGACCGACAACCGAGACGGCATCGATTTGGTAATCGCCATATCGGCGATGGCTCATCATCCACATCTCTGCGGCTCGCTGCAACCGATGTTGCTTTTCCTCAGATATATAATCAAACCCGCTCCCATACTGATTGTTTGCCCGATATTTAACCTCTACAAAGTGAATCACCCCGTCCTGCTCAGCCACAATATCAATCTCGCACCAACGATTCCGCCAGTTCCGATCAAGAATCGCAAGCCCCAACCGCGACAAATACTCGGCAGCTTCCGCCTCAGCCTGCTTCCCCGCCTCAGTCGACATAACCTACCAATAAGTCGGACTTCTTCTCGATCAGGAAGTCCGACTTCACGCTTAGCCGGTATGGGCGCCCCTGGAGATAATCTAGGACAAATGAAGGATCCGCGACACTTGGTCTTCGTTGTACATAGTTTTGGATACTCGACCAACGATATCGTTCGGGGTTGGTAAACTCTGACGGGTTTAAATGTATGTACTGAGTGAGCCAGTAAAGCTGATCGTCATTTTCTATAACCTTACTCCTATAACGCCCTTGGAAAATCTGTCCTACCTGCTCATACTTGGTATTGAAATAATGCCCGTAGCTCATCGCGCTCCCTCCGATCCATTTTCGAACTGACATGGTATCATCAGATTTTTGCTGGATGAGAAAGTGGTAGTGGTTTTTCATGAGGCAGTACGCGACGATCTTTATTCCATGTTTCTTGGCATTGCGGGAGACTACAAGCAAGAAGTAACTATAGTCCCGATCATCGAAAAATATTGGCTGCCTGCGATTACCGCGATTATAGATGTGGTAAAAATCGTCGAACTGGAAGTTCCTAACGAGGGTCGGCACCTTTCTACTCCTCCGCCCAACTTACTTGCCGATCCTAGCGAACAAAATACGAACTGTCAAGAGAAGTCGGACTTCTTCTCGATCAGGAAGTCCGACTTTATAGGTTAGGTGCTAGTCGAGGGCGCCGATTTGCTCATAGAATTCGGCGAGTTGGGTTTGGTTGAGGCGGGCAACTGGAGTGAAGAGACGGCGGTGTAAGGGTGAGAGATCGGCCTTCATGGCTTCGAGGTGCGCCGCCGTGGCGTAACCGACGTTGGTCAGCCAGCCGAACTTGGGATAAATTTCGTGCATCTGTTTCATATAATTGTCTCTCGCGACTTTGGCAACGATCGACGCGCAGGCGACGTTGAGGCAAAGTTGGTCACCCTTAACTACGGTCTCGGCATAGCAGTGGTCTTTGAGATAGTTGTGGTTACCATCGAGCAGTACGGCGTCGTAGGGATGGCCCATGTCGGCCAAAGCTCGAATTCCGGAGGCGCGGACCGCCCAAGTCAGCCCGTACTGGTCAATCTCTTCGTGGCTGGCCCAACCGACCCCGACCGCGATCGCTGAAGTTTTGATTTTGGCGGCTAATTCCTCGCGGGTCGCCGGATCCAGTAGTTTCGAATCATTGGCTCCCCGGATTTTAACGCCGGGCTCCAAAATCACCGCCGCCGCCGTGACCGGCCCGGCTAATGACCCTCGCCCAACCTCATCAACTCCAGCCACCACTTCATGTCCCCGCTCGATCAAAGCAAAGGTGTGTTTATGGCTAGGTTTTCTAGTTCTCCTCATTGCCAAGCAGAGTACCAGAAAAAAGGAGGCCCCGGAAGTCCGGGACCTCCGAGGCCGATTAGACGAAGAGTTTTGGGTGGACGAAACGAGCGAGCGCAAATGAAACGGCGTCGACATAAGCCCGCTGGCGTGTGACCGCGCTATTGGTCATCAGGCCAAAGTAGCCGATGCTTTCACCCACGTTTTTGACTCCCAGGAATTTCTCGCAGGCGTCGTTCAAGGTGGCGCCGGTTTGGAGTAATTCGTAGAACTTGTCCGGCAGCATGATCTTCGGCGATGCCCCAAGCCCTTCGTCGGCGCCGGCATCATCGATCACCACTACCCAGCCACATTCCATCCAATGGCCTGCTGCGTGACTCAATCCACCTTCGATCCCGACGTAATACTCGGCCTCGCCCTGCTCCCGAACCGCTTGGGCTCGATTGCGGGCACCCGCAACGGTCTCGTCCTCTGTCATTGGCTGATCGGAAACGCCAGACTCGACCGACCGGCCACTGACATCCCACTTCTGATCTGGCCAAATCCGATTGAACGCTTCTCGCACAGCCTGGACCTTCACCGCATTGGTCGATCCAACCCGAACTCTCTGCCAAGATGTCATGTTTACCCCAAGGATCGTCGTCCGCTCTCGAATGAAGGAATTATACCGCAAACTTGATATACTCCGGCTACGCAAAGGCGGAGCAGGTTCATTGAAAGGATAGATTGTGATCAGTACGCTGACGAAGGTCGACGAGGCAATCATGGCGGAGATCGGCCTCGAGATGGAGCTGCGCCGAACCAACGAAGTGTTCGTGCTGTTCTCGCTCGGCAGCCAGTTCGACCACCTGATCAAACTGGCGCTCGATCGGCTGGGGGTTTATTGCCTAGTAGCCGATCCGGCGAGCATCACCGCCGAAGACGTGGCGAGACTGGGGCCTAAGGGGATAATTCTCTCAGGCGGACCAGCTTCGGCTCACGCCTACGAAGTGCCGCTCGACACCGCCATCTTCGCGTTGGAAATCCCAGTCCTGGGTATATGCCTGGGCTTCCAACTTTGGGCGGCCTACCTTGGACATAAGGTCGGGGAGGCGGAAAAGAAGGAGTTTGGCGTCCATGAGCTGGCGATCTACTCGCCGGAAAGTTTGCTGTTCGAAGATGTCATGAGCGGCACCAAGGTAGTGCAAAGCCACGGCGACATGATCGAGCCGAGTGCGAGGCTGCAGCTCCTAGCCTCAACGGAGAACGCGCCGGTGGCGGCAGCAAGGTACCATTACCTCTGGGGTGTGCAATTCCACCCAGAGGTCAGCGACACCGTCGACGGTCTGCAGATGCTCTCCAACTTCTGTTTCAAGATCTGCGGGGCGCGAGACAGCTTCCCGGCCGCGGAAGAAGCCGAACTCAAGATCCGCCAACTCAGGGAGCAGATCGGCGACAAGAAAGTACTGTTGGCGCTGTCCGGTGGGAGCGACTCTTCGGTTGTCGCCTACCTACTGCGTCAAGCCGTGCCGAAGCAGATCTACGCCGTTTACATCAAGGGCATCGACCGGCCGGACGACGAAGAGTATGTTAAGCGCTTCTTCGGCGACGAGGACTGGATCGACCTCCGCATCATCGACGCCACCAACCAGTTCCTTAAGGTGATGGAAGGCCAGGAGAGCATGCGCGACAAGCGAGTCTCAATGCGCGGCGTCTACAAGGAGGTGCTGGAAAAGATGGCGGACATCACCGGTGCCGGCTTCGTCGCCCAGGGAACGCTGTACACCGACATCTCCGAAAGCGGTGGTGGTGTTGCGACCGGCGCGCGCAAGGCGCAGATCAAACTGCACCACAACACCGGCCTGGACTTCAGCTTGCCGGAGCTGACGCCGCTCGATGACTGCGTCAAAGACACCGCCCGGCAGATTGGGCGAGACGTTGGCGTGCCGGAGGAGCTGCTTATCCGCCATCCATTCCCCGGTCCGGGGTTGGTGGTGCGGATCGAGGGCGAAGTGACAGCCGAGAAGTTGGCGATCGCTCGCCAAGCAGACGGCATCTACATCGACGAGCTACGGAGCGCCGGGTTATACGAAAGTGTCTGGCAAGCCGGCGCGGTCGTCACCCAGTCGTTCACCAGCTGCACTAAGGGTGATGAAGCCACTACCGGCGTCATGCTCGAACTGTGGGCTGTTTGGAGCGTCAACGGCTTTACCGCGCAGTTCGCGGAATTGCCGTGGGAGTTCATCCGCCGGGTATCGCAGCGGCTGACCAACGAGATCCGCGAGATCGGCGAGGTGACCTACCGGGTCTCCGACAAACCGCCAACCACGATCGAAAAGGGCTAAACGAAACGGTCCGGGTGTGAAGTATCACCCGGACCGTTTTCTTTTGGAGTATAATTCTTCCATCGTTCGAGGCGGAGCAGGTTCGTCGACAATAAGGAGAGTGAAATGGCGTTTGAGTGCGGGACTTGTGGGCTGTGGGCCGACGAATGCCCATACAACGGCGTCGACGAGGACCACCCAATCGATCAGCAGATCGAGAGGATCGTCAAGAACGAGATGCGCCGGGTCTTGGGGATGGATCCATTCAGTAAACCCGGGAAACGTTTCGTGACAAACATCATCGGCGACCTCGCGCAATGCGCGGCCTTGATACAGGCCTACAAAACCGTGATGCTCCACCTGCATACAGATCTTGGGATGCACGGGCATCTCGACTTTCACGGCAGGTTCGCGGCCGGAGTTTCGAGCAAAGTTGTCGAAGTACAACGACACGCATCCACGCGGATCAAAGTCCTAGGAGGGTGAGATGACGGACACCAAGAAGTACACATGCAGTTGCCCGCCGGGCAAGCGCAGTACCCATTGTGACCTGCACGGGATTTGCCTGTGCGCTCACGGTACTTCCTGCCCGGGTCACGACGAGCCGGAAAAGTTGCTGCCGGTCGAGTACGTTGTAAGCTCGCGCTGGCTCAGAGATCCTTTCTTCTCCAAGAATCTGGACGTTGCACTCGAGAAGGCGAAGGACGAGCTGACCAAGCCCGGCTGCAAGCAAGTCACGATCGAACTCTACGGAGGGTGATATGGCAAATCGAAGGGATAGCCGGACGTTGCTGCTTCAGGCATTTCAGTTGAGCATCCTCTACAACGGCCAACTGGCGATGTGCTTCGGTCCAAGCGTTATGCCTCTCGTCGACGCGATCGATGATGGCTGGCTCGACCATGCGGTCGACTTCCAGGCCGAGTTTCAGATCGCAAGCGTGGATGATGTTTTGGTGACGCTGTTCGGGCATCAGTTCCACTCAGTCAGCCTGATGTTGCGAATGCCCTGCAACCAGTCCTCAGGCCGAACCTGGTTGGGCAACATCACCTTCCACGGCTGGAACGAAGCATGGCTGCAGTTCGCGCTGCACGATGACGGCCACGTCAATGTCGCAGCGCTGGAGCTGCCGATCAAGGGGCACGTTCTACTCGGACGTGAAGTTAGCCAAGTTTCCGCAATACTCGACCGGCTCTCCCAAAGAAAACAGTCGGCTCGACTAGGGGGTTAAGATGGGAGAACGGATCCAAAGCAATCTAGAAGTCAGCCCGCGGCTCAAAGAGCTGCTCGAACAGGCGAAGCTTCACAAGATGACCGGCGAGGAGACGTGGGAGCAGCGGATCAGCTGGGCTTATGGCCAGCTGGCGATCGGCAACGAGAAGATCACCAGAGACGAAGTCCGCGCCGTCGCCGAAAAGCTCTACGGCCGCAAAGGCTCATAAGAACCAAAACGGCTCCGGTACACAGATGATGTGCCGGAGCCGTTCTTCGTTTCTGGTTTTATTCGACAGGTTTTTGGGCGCGGGTGTCTTCATCTTCGGTTTTGTCGATACCGGACTGGACTTCCTCAGCGGGCAGGTTTTGCTCGTCGTTTTCGGTGCTAAGATCCGCGTCCGCTTCGTCGGCGGCGGCTTCCTTGTTCTCTTCCTTCACTTCCGGCTCTGTGGACTCTTCAACTTCGACTGAGCTGTCTTCTTTGATTTCGGTGACTTCGGCGTCGAGTTCATCTTCGGCTTTTTGGACAACTTCAGGCTTGGGCTCTTCTTCCTTGACGTTAACCGCCTCACGGTCAAAGCCTTGCTCGGTCAAACGGGCCGATCGGCCACTGCGGCCACGCAGGTAAGTCAGATAATTCCGGCGAACTTTGCCGCGTTTGGTAACTTCAACTTTTTTGATTAACGGTGAGTGCAATAGAAAAGTTTTTTCAACGCCAACGCCGCTGGCGATCCAACGCACGGTAACTGTCGCGGTAGGCTCCTTCATCCGGGTAGTCCGAATAACCGTTCCAGTAAAGGCCTGGATACGTTGTTTGCCGCCTTCTCGAATCAACTGCTGAACCCGCACGGTGTCCCCGGATTTAACCTGGGTGACCGTCGGTTTCGAAAAGGAGGCCGCAAATTCTTTGACTGCCGTTTGCATAACCAAGACAGTATATATAAAGGTCCGACCTTATTCAACCTAATGACTCGAGTCGTTGGACTGTAAAAGGTCGGACCTTATTCAGCTGGCGGCGGCACCGGCGATGCGGTTGGCACCTAGCAGATTCTTGAGAGCATCCAGCAGCTCCGGCGAAACGCTAACCTTAAACGGCAGCCGGATTTTTTTGGTGTCATCACCATCGATTACCAGCACCACCTCGCTGTCGCCCGGATGGCCTGACAACAATTCTTTGAGTTTAACCAGCAGATCGGTGTCGGTGAATGTTTCGAGTGTCAGAGTTAGCGGCCCGCTAGATTCAACTTCTTCGTTAATCGCCTCCCCGACTTGTGGCGTAGCCTGGGCTTTGTTTGGATCCAAAACCTCTGCCCGATCGACCATCAATTTAAGCTCGCCCCCCGCCCGGCCGTCACGGTCTTTGCTGGAAACCTTGCCGGTTGCGAGAAGAATTTGGTCCGGCTGCCAGATCTCCGCAAACTCCTCGTAGGCTTTCGGGAAAACGATCAGTTCAAGGCTGCCGGAAAAGTCCTCAATGGTCACAAACGCCATCATCGAATTATTTTTGGTGACGATCTTGCGCATCGTAGTAATAATTCCACCCACCGACACAACCTGGCCTTCGTGCTCAGTTGTAATGGTGTTGATCGGCCGGGAAACCGCCGATAAATAATTCGTGTATTCGTCGAGTGGATGGCGCGATAGATAAAGCCCGAGGAGTTCGCGCTCCCAGGACAGTTTTTCGCGGTTGGCGGCCTCGGCTTCCGGCGGCGCCAAATGCAACTGCGGCGCTTCGGTTTCGGAACCGGCAGCGCCAAAAATATCGATCTGGCCGGAGATAGCGCTTTTTTGGACTTTGTTCGCGTAACCGATCAGGGTGTCCAGGTTGTACAGCAACTTGGCCCGCTCACCCAAGCTGTCGAGCGCCCCGGCCTTGATTAAACTTTCCCAGACCTTGCGATTAACTTCGGCGGCGCTGACGCGGGTGGCGAAATCCTCGATCGACTTAAACGGCCCGTTTTGTTTGCGGTTCGAGACAATCGACTCGATCGCGCCTTGGCCGACGTTTTTGATCGCCGACAGCCCAAACCGGATCATCCCAGTGCGGGCGCTAATCGAAAACTCGGCGTAGCTTTCGTTGACGTCGGGCGGCAAAACCTCGATCTTCATCCGGCGGCACTCGGCTACTTCGATGGCGATCCGATCCATATTGCCGTAATCGCTGGTCATTAGGGCGGCCATAAAGGCGGCCGGGTAGTGGGCTTTTAGGTAGGCGGTTTGATAGGCGATCATGGCGTAGCAAGCCGCGTGGGCTTTGTTAAAAGAGTAGTCGGCAAACGGCTGGATCATCGCCCACAAACCCTCGGCCTGCTGCTGGGTTAAGCCTTTTTTAATACATCCCTCGATAAACTTCGGCTCCTCGGCCTTCATAATGTCGCGCTTCTTTTTGCCGATGGCTTTACGGACCAAGTCGGCTTGGCCGGGCGTATAGCCGGCGATCAGCTGGAGCATGGCGATGATCTGCTCTTGATAGACCAATACACCGTAGGTATTTTCGAGGATCGGTTTCAGCGATTCGTGGGGATAAGTAACCTTGGCCGGGTTGTGTTTGCCCTCAATGAAGCGGGGGATCTCCGCCAGGGGACCAGGGCGATACAAGGCGCCCATCGCCACGATGTCCTCGAATTGGTTGGGCTTGAGCTCTTTTAAGTAGCGCTTCATTCCGGCCGACTCCAGCTGGAACACTCCGGTGGTGTCGCCGGTTGAGAGCAGTTCAAAGGTTTTAGCGTCGTCGAGCGGCAAGGCGGCCAGATTAATTTTATGGTCGTAAACTTTACGAATAATTTCCAGGCTATTGTTGATGATGGTTAAGTTGGATAACCCCAAAAAGTCCATTTTGAGCAGGCCTAATTCCTCCACCGGCCCCATTGAGTATTGGGTTGAGATGCCGCCTTTTTGGGCACGCTGCAAAGGAGTGTGCTTGACGATGGCATCGGGCGCGATCACTACTCCCGCCGCGTGAACACCGTTTGACCTTATCGTCCCCTCCAGCCGCATCGCAAGGTCAATCAGCTTCTTTGCCCGCTGGTTGGTTTGGTACTCGTTTTTCAAAGCCGGGTCATCTTTGATGCTTTTGGCCAGCGGAATGTGGCGGCCTTGGATCGGCATCGGCACCAGCTTGGCAATCAAATCAACCTCGCCGTACGGCATGCCGAGCGCCCGACCGGTGTCGCGGATGGCGTTGCGCGCCGCCATAGTACCAAAGGTAATGATCTGGGCAACGCGTTCTTGGCCGTACTTTTCGATAACGTAGTCGATCACCTCACCTCTTCGCGTGTCTTGCATGTCGATGTC
The DNA here is from genome assembly GCA_964547425.1 of uncultured Candidatus Saccharibacteria bacterium. Lineage (GTDB taxonomy): Bacteria > Patescibacteriota > Saccharimonadia > UBA4664 > CAZJNH01 > CAZJNH01. The sequence goes on from CAZJNH010000008.1 coordinate 24,066, forward strand.
GATATCAGGCATCGAGATCCGGTCAGGGTTTAAGAACCTTTCAAACAACAAATCATATTTCATCGGGTCAAGGTCGGTGATGTTTAGAGCGTAGGACACGATCGAGCCGGCCGCGCTCCCCCGCCCAGGACCAAAGATGATACCGCGGTTTTTGCCCCAGTTAATAAAGTCGGCGACGATCAAAAAATAGCCGTCGTAGTTCATCTTGCCGATCACCT
>CAZJNH010000009.1:0-21175 GCA_964547425.1 uncultured Candidatus Saccharibacteria bacterium
CCCTAACCTGAATAAATTTGCGTCTGGCAGCCTTTATTTCTCCCACTACTACTTCGTGATCGGGCCGGGGCATACAGTGGATGCTGAATTCACCACCCTGAATTCGCTTTTGCCGCTGCAGGATCGGGTAATCTTCTTTGAGTACCCCGACCACCGCTACCAAACCGTGGCGACCGGACTAAAGTCCGCCGGCTACTCGACCAACGCCTTCCATGGCAACGTTGGATCTTTTTGGAACCGCACCGCCGCCTACCCTGCCTTGGGATACGAACATTTTTACGATGCCAAAAGTTTTCACAGCAACCAGAGTATCGGCTTTGGCTTGCCGGATGAGGAGTTCTTTGCCCAATCCGTCGATAAACTGAAGCAAACCCGACAGCCGTTTTTTGCTAACCTCGTCACTCTAACCCAACACACGCCATTTGATTTGCCACCAAAACTAAAAACCTTAAAGATCGACAAAAAACTCGGGCTGGATTGGATCCAGGAAGCTTATTTACAGTCTGCCCACTACTACGACTTTGCGTTCGGGCAGTTTATTAACAAAATGAAGGCCGCCGGGCTGTACGACAAAACGGTTATCGCGCTCGACGGTGACCACACCGCCTTTATCGACAAGGAGACGGATATTAATTTTGCCAGATTCCTGGGCTTAAAAAACGGCTTTGACCGCACCTCATTCCTTGAAAACACCCAAGTGCCATTCATAATCCACTTGCCCGATGGCCAGCTGAAGGGCGTCGTCAAAACCCCGGCCAGCCACCTCGACATCTTCCCGACGCTGGCAAATTTGATGGGTATTCGAATTCCGGGCAGCGTCTTAGGCCACGACGCGCTCAATACGCACCAGGCGGAGGCCATAAATTTGCGGTTCAACACCAAGATCGTTGACGGCATCGAAACCGACAAGCTTTTGTACGTCGCTTCGGCCGCCGGCGATTTCGCTTCAGGCAACTGCTCCGACGCCCAAACTCACCGAAAACTTAGGTTAAGCCTGTGCAAGCCTCTCTACGATGACGTCCAGCAAAAACTAGAGGTCTCCGAGCTCGTCATCCGCGGCAACGCCATTGACCTCCTCAATGGTAGATAAGACCTAAGGACTAAGTTCTAAACTCTAAGTAAGATTCGAGCTTAAAGTCTTTAATCTTTAGTCTTTGAGTTTACTTAGTTCTTAGAGTTTAGTTCTTAGAGTTTGGGTGGTTTATCCACCATTTTTGAATCTGTTGGTGCTTGGTGCTGTGGATAAAACAACCCCAAATTTTGTGGTTGTTGAAAACCCCGATCCCACTTATGATTAATTTAGTTTAAGACCGTTTTTCGGCGGACCGCCACTGGCGGAGGAGGAGATACTTTGGACCAAAAGGGGCTATGGCAGGCTGTGCTCGGGGAGTTGGAAGTTAAGATTAGCCGGGCAAACTTCGCGACTTGGTTTAAAAACACCTCCATCCTCTCTCACGAAGCCGGTCGGGTAGTCGTGGCGGTTCCCAATATTTTCACTAAAGAATGGCTCGAGAAAAAATACGACGGCGACATTAAAACCGCTCTAGGCAAAATTGCCGGCCGGGTGGAGGCGGTTGAGTATACCGTTTGCGCCCAAACCCCGGCGATCGCATCAGCCCTCACTCCGGCCGAAGCTGCAGCATTTGAGACTGAATCACTGGCGGTTAAGCCTGATTTCGGGCCTGAAGTGCCAGCGGCCGCTACCGGGATGAACTCGCGCTACAATTTCGACAGTTTTGTGATCGGTTCGAGCAACCAGTTAGCCTACGCTGCCGCCCAAGCCGTCGCCGCAAATCCCGGAACCAAATACAATCCCTTGTTTGTGTACGGCGGCGTTGGTCTGGGCAAAACTCACCTTATTCAAGCTATTGGCAACGAGATTTTGCGCCGCGACCCAAGCAAGAAGATTGAATACGCTACAAGCGAAGGCTTCACAAATGAATTTGTTTCAAGCGTTAGCCGTAAAACCCCCGAAGCTTTTACCGCGAAGTATCGCAAGGTCGACGTTTTGATAATTGATGACATCCAGTTCTTGGGTGGTAAAGAGCGGACCCAAGAAGAGTTTTTCCATACCTTCAATGCCCTGCACCACGCCGACAAACAGATCATAATGTCGAGCGACAAACCGCCGCAAGCCATCCCTAATCTCGAAGACCGCCTAAAGTCGCGCTTCGGCTCCGGCATGATGGTTGATATCCAGCCGCCAGACCTGGAAACCCGAGCCGCCATTTTACAAAAGAAGGCCGCCAATATCGGCTTTATGCTGCCCAACGAGGTAGTCGAGTTCCTAGCCAAAAACATCCAAAACAACATTCGGGAATTAGAAGGCGCGCTGACACGCCTGATCGCCCACTGCGAATTCCATAGCGCTACGCCAAACGTCGCTATCGTAACCAGCCTTCTCACCAGCTTCAGCCACGGCCAGATCAAATCCCGCAGTTTGTCATCCAAAACCGTTCTGGAAAAAACCGCGGTTTTTTATGACCTCTCTTCCGACGACATCACGGGGCCAAAACGCGACCGTGAAATTGTGGTACCGCGGCAAATCGCTATGTATTTAATGCGCCAAGAATTAGGGATGTCCTTCCCGAAGATCGCTAAATCGACCGGCGGCCGCGACCACACCACCGCGATGCACTCGGTTACCAAAATTGAGCGGCTGCTTGAGCAGGATGAATCGATCCGGCGCCAGATCAACCAAATTAAAGACAAGCTCTACTACTAGGCCTGGGGATATGGGGGTTATAAATTCACACTTGCATTTTGCCTCGCGGGATACTTCCCAGTACAATACACAGCAGTTACTCGGTTTTTACCCACTAAACGCTAATGGTTTTGCACGGCGCCGTGGGTAGGAATCAATCTGAAAATAAGCGTCTTTCCCCACTTTCCCCAACGCTTATTACTACCACGACTAGTTTTATAAATACGAATGTATTAAGTACTGGGCGGAGAAGGGTGCAAAACTTTTGAAGCTCAGCCTAACCCAGGAAAATTTAGCCAAAGCCCTTAATATCGTCGGCCGAGTGGTTTCAGGAAGAACCAGCCTCCCGGTTCTGTCTAATGTCTTGTTAGCCACAGACAACAAAAGAGTAAAGGTTTCTGCCACTAATTTAGAGATTGGAATTAATTACTGGATTGGCGGAAGTATTTCTGAAGAGGGTTCGATTACGGTTCCAGCTAAGCTTTTTGCTGAGTTTATTACTGCACTTCCTCCGGAAAACATCGAGCTAACAACTACAGACCAGAGCCTGGAGGTAAAAAGCCAGCACTATGAGTCACAGATTAACGGAATCTCGGCCGAGGAGTTTCCTTTAATTCCTCAAATCGATGGCGGAGCGGTAATGACAGTAGCGGCTGATGAACTAAAAGAAACCTTAGAGCAAGTCACAGTGGCGGTGTCGCTTGATGAAGCCAGGCCGGTGCTAGCTGGGGTGTATTTACATCTTGAAAAAGACACCCTGACCGCTGTAGCCACCGATAGTTATCGTTTGGCGGAGCGGAAAATGAAGGTTAAGGCCGGGCAAACCGAAAAGGCGTTGGAGTTGATTGTTCCGGGGCGGGCGATGCACGAGCTGGCTCGGATTTTAGGTGAGGTAGATGGTGAGGTCGCGATCCATATCGGAGAGGGGCAGATTATGTTTGTGGTCGGTGATCTACAGCTAACATCAAGATTAATCGAAGGCCAATTCCCTAACTACAAACAGATAATTCCGACAACCGAAACTACGGTAGTAGAAATCGAAACCAACGAATTTGTAAGAGTAGCCAAGGTAGCCAGTTTATTTGCCAGAGAAAGTGCCGGAAGTGTGCGGTTAGAGATTAAGGCTGAAGGTAAATTAAATATCGTATCCAGCGCTTCGCAGGTAGGTGAAAATACCTCGACCGCTGAGTGTGATGTAGCTGGTGAAGACGGTGAAATCTCACTCAATGCCAGATATCTGCTAGACGCTTTAAACGCTTTAGGCTCCCAGAAGGTAAAACTTAGCATTAGTGGCAAGCTGAATCCCTGCGTTATCCGCCCGGCAGACAAAAAAGACGAGTACTTACACTTGATAATGCCTTTGAGAACCTAAGCCCTAAGAACTAAGTTCTAAACTCTAAGTAAGATTAAAGTTCAAAGACTTGGATCTTGAAACTTACTTAGGCCTTAGAGTTTGAATCTTAGAGTTTGCTAGAGTGGAGACATGGTGGAACAGATTGAATTAGTTAATTTCCGCAGCTACCTCCAGTCGAAGTTTGATTTGGGTAAAGGAGTTAATTTAGTAGTCGGCCCAAATGCCAGCGGTAAAACTAACTTACTCGAAGCGGTATTTTTAATTTGCGCTACCAAATCCTTCCGCGCCGCCGACCAGCAGTTAATCCGCTATGGCCAGGACTTTTATAAACTCACCGCTGCAGATGATGGTGTGGAGTATGGGTTAAGTTTTCAGGACAAAAACGGCAGTAAAGAAAAACAGGCCAAAAAGAATGGGCGAAAGCAAACTTTGACGGAGTATTTAGGCAGCATACAGGCGGTTCTGTTTGAACCAAATGACTTAAACCTTGCCAGCGGCGCGCCGGAAAAAAGGCGGCGGTATCTGGATTACATTTTGTGCCAGACGGATCGGGCTTACCTTAAGGAATTGATCAAGTACAAGAAAATCCTGCGCCAACGCAATAAACTGCTTGAAACCTTCAATATTGGCAGTGTTAAGGAGCAAATTTTTGCCTGGGATCTGCAGCTGGCCGAGGCGGCGCTGGAGATTTACCAACGAAGGCAAGGATTGGTCGACTACTTTAACGGTATTGGCGATGAGATTTACGGCCAGATCGCCGGCAAACCGATCGGGTTAAACATTACTTATCTGCCAACCGTTTCCGGTGATTACGGCAGTGAGTTTATGAAGGCATTGGCCTCAAATTTAACCTCCGACCTCGCGGCCGGCTTTACGACGATTGGCCCGCACCGCGAAGACTTCAGACTAAACTTTGGCGGCCGCGAAATCACCTCCACCGCTTCCCGCGGAGAGACCCGGACGGCCGTTTTGGTCCTAAAGCTGGCCGAGTTAGCCTACACCGAAGAAAAAAGCGGTATGAAGCCTCTCCTGCTGCTTGACGACGTCTTTAGTGAGCTGGATGAGAAGCGGCGGACGTATTTGGTCAAAAGACTCAAAGGGTATCAGTCGATTATTACCACAACGGAGGAAGGCGCCTTAGGCGAAAGCCTGAAGGACTATAACCTAATCGAAATAGGCCGGCCTAAAAAAGTGAAGCAGCATGCTTGAAAAAGCCGGCGATTACTTCGCCAAAAAAGCCCAAGAGCTCGGCTTGGGACGGGAAGAGGTTATAACAAAAGCCCAGGCACTGCTGGACGAAATGTATCCGGATCAGGCGAGAGCGTTGAGTTTTAACCAAGGCACACTGAAGATTGTGACCGCCAGCGCTCCGGTGGCGTCTGAGCTAAGGTTTCGCCAGGTGCAAATTTTGAAAAGGCTATCTAGTCCTAGCCAGGAAATCAAAAAACTACAAATCCAGGTTAGAGGCTCTTAGCTTCGGGTGGATCGTATTCGATCTGGTACTTGCCCGGATCTTCGCCCTTCGAACGCAAATAGTCCAGCGCCTCTTTTTTGTATTGGCGCAACTCTTGCTCATACAGGCTGCGCTGGTCCGGACGGTTAAAGGTAGCCAGCAAAGTGATCTCAAGAATTATTGAGTCGTCCGTGCCGGTCCGGTAATCGATCCGGTAGTCTAAGGTGCTGTGCGGTATGTATTGCAGTATTTTATGGGTGGTTTCTGGGCCACCGCTGCCATTTATGTCTCGTTGTTGATCTTCGTTTGAGAGTTTAGCGAAGTCAACGTAGGTCGCGCGGAACTCTATGTGGACGTCTTTTCCGACTTTACCGGAAGCCGACAAGGGGGTTTTAACCGTCACGGTGTAATTCGTGCCAAGTTTGAAGTTGGCGCTCGGAATAAAAATTAGCTTAGACCCGTCGACCTTGACTTTGCCCAACACCGCCGGTGTGATCGCGAAACGCTGGGCATTAATGGGGTCGAGGGCGTGGTTGAAGGTGATGGTAACACTACCGCTGGAAGCGGCTTTTTGGTCGTTGTTTTTAGGTGAAGTTGAAACAACAAAAAACTGGGACTGCCAGTAGTAACCGAACCCAGCCAGGGCTAGGGCCAAAACCACGCCGATACTAGTCAACCATTTTTTCATTTCAGGTTCCCCCATCCTACGACCGTTGAGTCGCTCGCGAATTGATAGGTGTGTGATGCTACTGAGTTGCCTGTATTGCCTTCAATGGTTATAGCCTTATCTCCATCTACATGATCAACTATACCAACATGGTAGCCGTCGCTGGTGTTTGAGCTGGAGGGTTCATAGAAAAAGATGACGCTACCTGGCTTCGGTGCCGGTGAACTGGTGCTACGGTCGTAATATTGGGCGTTGGCCTTAAACCAATCGATCATGCTTTTGACCCCGGCGATTCTCCAGCCGCCGCTATCCCCGCCTGTAAAAGGGACGCCGGCCTGTTTGTAGACCCAGCTGACAAAGTCGGCGCACCAAAACTCGTGATGGTTGTCGGTGTATTCATCGATGCCCGGGCCACAGTTACAGCCATCGGGTGATTCATGGATATTTTTGGCCAGTTCGGTCCTTGCGACATCGACGATATCGTTACCGCTGGTGCCGCAGGCTCCAGCCCCAGCGCTCATACTGTAGATCACAAACGCGCCGAGTTGTTGGTCGACGGTGTCAACTGGGCCAAAATCGGTGCCGATTTTTTTCATATCTTTATGTTTGTCGTCGAAGTCGTTCATCACATACGGCGAACCCTCATACCCTTGGGTGTTTGGGTCAAAGCCCAGCTGCCCCGCGATCTCAATGTAAGCTTTGGCCCGGCCATTGTAGCTGAAGAAAGTATCTTTGATTTCCTCGGAGTCGACGCCGGTTTCACTCAGCGGTTTGCGGTGTGGCGGGTAGTTGGCTTGGACGTAGTTGTTTTGCAAGGCGCCGCCTAAATATTCCAGCTGACGCTCAAACTCTTCGTCGCTGACCGGCCCGGGCGGATAAGGGCCGCCTTCGCCGTTAACGAACTGGAAGATGCCCTGGCCATTGCCCGGATTTTCCTTCTTAAAATTATTTTCGCGGTAGTGAATTGAGGCGAATACCTGCCAAGGCACCTTGGTTTTGGCGGCGGCTTTTTGGTAAAACGGAGTGTTGGCCTGTAGGGCGGCGGTTTCGGCCTGGTCCAGTTTGGTGCCAATAGCCGTCGCTGACACGCCAGAACAGCTGGCTTCACTTTTTTTGCCGAAAAACAGGACGAAGATGATCATAATTACAAAGAAAAACAGCGAGATTAGGGCCACAAAACCGCCGACGACATACTTGATGATTTGTTGGCGGTGGCCGACGGCGATCTTGGCTGCTTCCAGCTCGGGGTTCATTAGGCGCCTGGGCTAGGTTGAGGTTCCTCGGTTGGCAAACTCTCCGGAGCCGCCGGCGCCTGTGGGACCGCCGCCGGATTGGTGGTGATTAACTCGGTTTCAGTGGGTGATGCTAGAATCCGCATAATGATGTGGTTTGGGCCGGCAAAAAACAGCCCTTCCCCAACCGGGAATTGGGTTAACCTCGCCTTTTCTTCGTTGGTTAACTTAAAGGTGTCGGCTACCAGGTCAACGGCCGAAGGAGCCTGCTTGAGCAGCAGCTGGAGCGAGGAGTTGGCTACCACCGCGCGGCCCATCCTTGAGGACAAAAAGTCTTCGACGTCTTGGGAGATGGTGGTCAGGCCGAGATAGTATTTGCGCGCCCGCTTGGCGACCGAAAAAACGAAGTTGGCGCTGTCTTCGTACTTCATCAACTGCCAGGCCTCGTCCAAGACCAGCATGCGTTTGCGCTTGTCGCTTTTGATCCGGTTCCAGATGTAGTTCAAGATAATATACATCCCGACCGGCCGCAGTTCGTCTTCGAGGTCGCGGATGTTAAAGACTACGAATTTGTTATCCAGCGCGACGTTGGATTGCTGGGAGAAAATGCCCGAGAAGGTACCTGAGGTGTACTTGCGCAGCCGTTGGGCCAGGCTGGGCCCGTTGCCGCCCATTTCTTTTAGCGTATCGTGCAGGTCGTTCATCGTCGGCGGCGGAGCGGTGTGGGTTAGCGGGTCGTTGGTGATGCCGAATTTAGCGTAGGTGTTGATGATCGCAACATCCAGATCAGCGTCCTCGGCTGGTGTTAAAGGCGCCGCGACCGTCACAGCGGCGGAGCCAGAGGCGGCTTGGGCTTGGGTAACCGCCCCGCCCATCATTAACCGCAGCAGGCCGTGTAAGGCAATGATGTTGGCCCGCAGGGCGTTGTCGGCCTCTTCGGGATCGACTACTTTCGGCAGATCGAACGGATTAATTCTGGAATCCGAAGCCAGAGAAAGGCGCAGGTAACTGCCGCCAACGGCGTCTGACAGTAGTTCATATTCGTTTTCCGGGTCGATAATCAGCACCTCAGTACCCATCATCAGCGACCGCAGCGCCTCCAGCTTTACGGCGAAGGACTTACCAGCACCGGATTTGGCGAACACTACCATATTGGCGTTTTCCAAACTAAAACGGTCAAACAAAACCAGGCCGTTGTTGTGGCGGTTGAGGCCGTACAAGATCCCTTCGTTGCGCGAGAGCTCGGCGGTGGTGAAGGGGAAACTGGTCGATAGCGCGCCTGTGTTCATATTGCGTGAAACCTGCAGTTCGTCGGAGGCCAGCGGGAGAGTCGAGTTAAAGCCCTGCTCCATCTGCAGAGTGGAGGGCTTGGTGTAAATCAGCGATTGACCAAACAGCCCTTCGACCTTGCGCTGGACTTGGCTTAAAGCGTCCAAGGTGTCGGCGTACAAAGTAACGTAAACGCCATACCGGAAGAACCGCTCCTCGCCGACCTGTAGTTTGTCGCGCAATTCTTCGGCATCGGAGATGGCGGCTTCAAGGCCTGGGTCGCGGACACGGCCTTTTTCCTGGTTGATTGAGTAGCTCGCTTCGAGCTGGCCGACTTTACGTTTAAGGTTTTCCAGCACAATCCGCGATTCGACCGGATAAACAAACATCGAGATGTCGATGACTTCGTCGAGGTTGACCAAAGGGGAAAGCCAGCCCATATAGATCTGGCGCGGGTAGCCGTAGACGAAAAGGGTGCGGGCGTAGCGGCGGCCGATGCGGATATAGGAAGACTCGACTTCGAGTGATGGTGGGGCGATCAAGTCGCGCAGGGTTAAAATACCCTGGCGGTAAACTAGCTCGGCCTCCTCCATTTCCTGCAAGGCGCTGTCGTCGATCTTCGGCGCTCTCGTTTTTTTACCAAACAACGCCATCAGTCGCTTCGCTCCCAAGTACTAATTCCTAAATTCGAAGTCCTAAGTGGCGACTTAGCTCTTAGGGTTTGGATCTTAGAGTTTCTCACTGGACACCTCCTGGAGGATGGCCGGTGGGTTTGCGGCCTCCGCCCGTGACGGCGGCGGTTTGGACCCCCTGGGTTTCGACCAGCTTTTGGTTGTCGGCGGTATCCGGATTGTAGGCGGTGTAGTAAAGGTCGACCAGTTCCTGGGTGGCCAGCGGAATAGCCCTAACTCCTAGTTGGTTTAGCCCGCTAGAGACTTGCTGGACGCGCTGGGCCAACTCGGTTTTGTACTGTTTAAACTCAACTTCTCCGACCGACACCGGAGCGAGGGGCGACACAGCTGACTTTAGGCTCGAGAACAAGCCCTCCTTAGTCACCACCGGCGGGAAAAACGGCACCACGACGTAAAATTGCTTGTCCATAATGTTGACCTCTTCGATCAGCCCCTCGATGTTTTGGATATAGTCGTCCATCAGCTCGGACAGCAGCGGATTGTCCAGCCCTGCCCGCTTTTTTTGTAGCTCTTCGATGTAGTTGTCTAAATCCAGCCGTTTGGAGCGGACCAAAATCTGGATCGGAAAGTGTAGTGAGTTCAAGAACCCTTGGAACGACAACTCAACGCCGTCTTGCTCCTGCTGGCTCATCAGGTCGAAGTTAATCGCCGATGCCAAAATAACCGAGCGCAGCGAGCCGTCGCGCAAAATGACGACCCCGTCTTTGATCTCGGAGATTAAGATACTTTCCTGGGTACTCTTGTTACCCTTTTCGGCTTTGGATCGGCTGCTGGGTTCGTTCGGCGTTTTCATCCGGCCAGCCTCTGCCGTTGGTCGAGCTTAATCGTCTCACCCTCCTTCATTACACCACTCGCCGGCTGATTGGCCCGTTCGGCAATTTGATTGACCCGCAGGTTGCTTCCGGCCAGCGTTTTTTTGAGTATATCATCTGGAGCACGCCCGGCCTCACTGGCGCTGGGCGGCGGAGTCTCCTTCGGCTTACCCGCGACACCGCGGGTACTGTGCATCTTAGCCAGCGCCGACTCGCGGGCTTTTTGGGCGCCGTCGTGGATTAACTGGTCGATGCTGTGGGCGCTTGGGCTGTTTTCGTCCAGCATGTCGTCGCTTTGGCTAACCTCAAGAGGCACCCTAGGCACCGCGCCGGCCTGGAGATGTTCGGGCAGGTAAATTCGGTCACTCCCGTCGATCTCCTGCTCTTCACCCCGTTCCTGCAGTTCAGGCCGTTTCAGCGAACCCTCGCGGCTCTCCATCGCCCGGACGATTTTTTCCAGCTGGCCCTTAACCTGGGCCGCGTCGCGGACCATCGGCTCAGCCTTAGGCGGGGCCGGGTTTACCTTGAAAACCTCGGCGATCGGCTCTTTTTCCCATAGCCGCTTCCGGGGGTTTTTCCAGAAGCTAACAAGGGCTATAAACAGCTTCTCAAACGGCTGGTCCTGGCGCTTGTAAACCCCCAAGAGAATAAAAAGCAAGGCGACGGGTAAACCAAAGACTACGAAAAACAGCGGCACCCGGCGGAAGATAGCAAACGATAGCGCGCCCCAGGCAAACCCGATCACAACATAAATAAACTGCCGCATCGTCAGCGGCCCGATGATCTTGTCTTCTGCCTCAACGTCCTGAGGGACCTTATACTCACCCACTAGCGATTCCTCCTCCTGGTTCTAGCCACACTGCTGGGGTTTCGGTCGCGGAGAGTGACGTACTGAGCATGACTGATCTCCCTCCATTGGCCATCGATAATGCCGTGATAGGTGTATTGCTCCGAACTGGCCGGCGGCAGCGGTTTTGGCTGGATTTCACCGGAGGAACCAACGCGGCTCACACTAACCGACCCGCCGTCATCTGCCTCCCCGCTTCCACCCGAGATTGGCGGAGGTGCTGGTTCAAACACGCCGGGTGAAGTTTCTACGGTATCAATAATATCGGTATCAGCCGCGCCGCCGCCACCTCCCCCACCGCCTGCGGGAGGAGTGATATCGGGCGGTGTGGGTTCCGGCGTCGCTTCTGGGGCGGGCGGTGTTGGTGCCGGTGGAAATCCACCATCAGGGACGAATGGTGCCGCGCCCGGGCCGGGTTCTTCGTCCCGAGGAGTTGGCGGTTCGGGTTCGACACTGCCACTAGGCGTGTAGCCGTCAATACCTAGGATGTCCCGGGTGATAATCCGCTGTTTAGCGGCCAGAGGCATCGCCTTGACATCGTCTTCTTCGCCAAGCCCGAAAGCTGCTCTGACATTCTCATTAGAGACGACATCGTTAACCACTTCCTCGTTATTGAGAAGGGCGTCATTATTGCCACGGCTGAATTTGTCTGCTACAGCGTTTCTGATCGCCTGGCCGTTACCGCTACTGAACTCAGTATCGCGCTGAGCTCCTAGCATTTTTAGTCCAGCCGCTCGTCTGGTGACGTCCATCATATTGCGGCCTTGTTCGTAGGCATTACCAAACAGTTCGGCATCGAGGTTCTTGGAGTATTCGGCGGCCACTTCGCGCTCCTCAGCACCCATTTCAAGGTTATCGGGGTGATGGTCTCGCTTCAAAGACTCATTAGTAAGGCCCTTAATGTTGGCTGCCAATGGCTCGGCCTTCAGCTCGCCTGCATGGCGGGCCACACCGTCGCGGTCAAATTCGCCCTCCGCGTAACGAGACAGCATAGCTGGTTTCTTGCTAAAGGATGATCCGGCTGCGCGCAACGCCATGCCGTACTCGAGCGGCGCGTTTGCCGCAATGCCACGCATTACCGAACGAGGCACCAAGTTGTCGTCGGCCAATTTGCGGATCATAGCTGCCCGGCCTGCAGCGGTTCGGGTGTATGGCTGAAGCGAAGGCGCGTTTCGGCGCAGACGCTCTGCCGCCTCCTTGCGCTTCTTGAGGTCAGGGTGGGCCCAACTGTTCAGCGCGTCCTGTAGGTTGCTTGGGTTTGAGGCAGCGGACAAATCCTTCAGCTCATTGTATGGGTCACTAATGAGCTGCGACTGTTGCCTTTCACGGGCCAGGTCGGTAGTAGGTGCGCCCCCCAAACGTGCCGCCATCATCCCAAATCGGCCAGCGGCTTTTTGGCGCTTATTGCCAAACCGGATTTTATTTGCAAAACCCTCAGTGCGAGTAACGGCTGACTGTTTGTTTTTGGCATCCTGCTTCTTATACCAGTCGCTGTCTTTGAGTTTGCCTTGAGCGGCGCCGGAGGCCTTGCTGCTAAAGCTCTTGATCCGGCTGGCAGCCACTTCCATCATTCCCCCAGCCCATTTGAAGGTCCAGGGGATCATTCCAAGTGCGGCTACAAATACCACGGCCTTCATCACGGTTGCGATTACCGTGGAGATACCATTGGTTGTATCGGCGGTAGGGATTAGGCTGGGAACCTGCTTAGCAGCCGCGATTATCGCCATGATCAGCGGGTACATTAGGATTAGCCGCATAAAGGTCCGTGACCATTGCCGGAAGTACTGTTCGGTGTTGGGCAAAATCCAGGCCAGCAAGGCGAGAGGCGAGAGAATGATAAGCACGGTAATTAATATGTAGCGCACTCCCAGCGTCAGCAAAAAGCCGATTGCCGCGAGGGCTACGCCGATCAGTAGTGGGATAATTAGCACCCAGTTAAAGGCCGCGACCGCCGCGAAGATACCTGCTCCGACCGCGCTGCCGACGCCAAGCAAGATGTTAGTTGAGTTGCCTCCGCCAGCCCCCAACGTCCCTATTAATGCCCCCACCCCGTCTCCCAAGACGTTTCCTATGTCCACAAAGACCCCACAGATTAAGAAGGAGAATTGGACCAGGATCGCGGCAGCAACCAGGCGCGGCAGCATTTTTTTGATAGTGTAGGCATCGAGATTTATCGACAGGACGTTAGCAAAAATAATTACCAAAAAGGCCAGCACGAAGCCTATGTCGGCCAAGTTGCGGATGCTGCCCCAGGCTTTAAATAAGTCGGTACCGCTCGAGAGCGGCTGAATTCTCAATAAGGGCTGTAAGACTTCGGATATTAGCCTCGTAACGCCGTCAGTCAGGCCCGTAATAATCGGACAGATTACCCCTTCGTAAAGCACCTTACCGGAAACTACGCTCCAGACGACTTTAAACGGCCCCAAAAAGCCGCCGGTGGAAATGTCGCCGCACTGCTTGGTGGCGGTCGTGTCGGCTTTCTCTAGCGAGCCGCCTTTCGCGAACGGGTCAACGCCGTTTTTGTCGATTATGAATCCAACGGTTGGGCTGATTCCCCCCATAGGATTGCAGTCACTTGGCTGGGTGTACTTTGGATCCGCCGCTAAACTGCCTTTGACGTCCTTGCCACCCTCTGTGTAAGCCTGGAGAACGTATCTTACACTGGTACAGCTGCCGTAGGTCGTAGTGGGGCCGGTGAAATAAGGGTTTAGGTTGTCTTTGCCGTCCCAGGTGAAGGTGTAGCCATTGCGAAAGGGCGAGTTTCCGGAGCCAATAGCCTCAATGTGGGACGAGTCGGTAAACTTAAAGGCTTCGGAGGCAGAAGCCTTTTTCGGGAGCAACAAGAAAGTTGACCCAACCAAAACCAATAAAAGAATGCGGGCATAAGCCTTCATAATTTCTATTCTATCTCAAACATAAGCGGTATTGAAAGTTAATGGACAATCTTACCACAGCCATTCCCCTTGCGCTTGGGTAAGTGATACAATCGGCGGTGATGAGTTTCCTTCTTGCCGCCACGGCCACAGACTGCGTCCACTTAAGCGTCGCCATTTCGGGTAAAAGCTGTATCGGCGGCGGGGGCACAAATCCAATCTTTGTTTATTTGGAGGCGATAATTAATCTATTGGCCGCCGCCATTGGTGTAGCGGTAGTCCTTGCCATCGTCATCGCCGGATTCCAGTACATTACTTCGGCCGGTAACCCCGACTCGGTTAAGTCCGCCAAAAAGCGGCTAGGCCAAGCCATCATCGGACTGGTCTTGTTCCTGATGATGTACGGCATCCTTAAGTTCTTAGGGTCGAGTGTTCTTCCATGATCAATTACGCCTTCCAGCTCGCCGACTTTTTACCCAGCCTATACAAAGGAATTCCCCGCGATCCGACCACCGGCGATTTGCCGCAGAATAGTTTAAGTATTGTCTTCAAAATTGCCGGCAACATCGTTCAGATCATTATTTTCCTGGCCGGCATCGCGGCGGTAATTATGATAATCGTGGCCGGTATTATGTACATTACCTCGAGCGGCAATCCAGAGGGCCTGGCCCGAGCCAAGCGGACGATCACCAATGCCGTCATTGGCCTTCTATTAATCATCTTCGCCTACTCAATCGTGGCGTTTATTGTAGGTAAATTCTGATGCCCTTCCTTCTGGCCGGCGGCACCAAGATTAATGTCGACGTCCCGCATACCGACATTGGTACAGCGGTTCACAATATCGTAAATACTTTGATCCTGGCGGCCGGAATTTTAGCGGTAGTTTTTGTTCTTGTGGGCGCTTTCCAGTACGTAGTATCCGGCGGTAACCCTGAGGCGACCCGGAAGGCCAAAGACACTATCTTGTTTGCCTTAATAGGCGCGGTGGTAGCAATGGTGGCCTATGCGATCGTTAACTTCGTAATAACCCGTACGCCATGATACTGGCCGATGCCAAAAGCAATATCTTAAACGGCGCCAGGGCGGCGACCCCTCGGCAGGGTGATTTTATGGCCTACATTCAGCGCGGCGTCAGCATATTTATAATCATTATCTTTTCGGTCGCCGTCATTATGCTGATCATCGGCGGTTTGCGGTATACACTATCGGGCGGCGACCCAAAGGCTACTGAAGGCGCCAAGAACACGATCCTGTACGCGCTGATTGGCGTGGTGGTGGCCGTAGTTGCTACCGCAATCGTCAAGTTTGTTCTCGGTTGGTTTTAAGTAAACATAAGCGTGTTGATTTAGCAAAAATATGCTACTATCGAGCAAGAAATAATCTTTTGTAAGGAGAAAAAATGAGAGCTAAGATCCTAGCCTGGACAACGATTGCCGAAGCCACCTCCCTGGTTTGGGCTGGCCGCGCGCTGGCTGCTACCTGTGATACCAGCGGTGACCCTTTAGTTAATGGTGCCAACTGCGCAGCTCCCAGCGGCAAAGCGGGCAGCGCGACCCTGTTTGGTGCCGGCGGTGTGTTTCAAAAAGTAGCCAACTTTCTGATTTTGCTGGTTGGCGCAATCGCCGTCATTATGCTGATCATCGGCGGTTTGCGGTATGTTATCTCAAGCGGTAACGAAAAAGCGGTTGAAGGCGCCAAGAACACCATTCTTTACGCCATCATCGGTATCGTCGTCGCAATTCTCGCCTACGCCGCGGTGAAGTTCGTCATCGCCCAGGTCGGCTAACACCTACGAGATCCAACTAAAAAAGACCCCAAGCTGGGGTCTTTTTTAGGCTAATAACTCCTAGACGCTTGGAGTTACCTTGATCTTTTTGACTTTGTCCTGGGCGACCTTCGGAATCGTGATAGTCAGTACGCCGTCCTTCAAAGCCGCTTGGGCTTTGTCGCTGACGGTAGCTGTCGGCAGGATCACCGAACGGGAGAAGGATCCCCAGTAGCATTCCTGGACGTAATAGTGTTCGCGCTCAACCTCAGTTTCCTCTTTGCGTTCACCGCGCAGAGTTAGAACGTCCTCACTCAAGCTTATGTCGATGTCTTCAGGTTTAACTCCGGCGATCGGAGCCTTGATTACAACGCTGCCTTTTGTTTGGTAAACGTCAACGGCCAGCTGGCCTTCAACTTCTTCACCGAGCCAATCCTCGGCCGGGGTGGCGTCCTCGGTTTCTTCCACTTCTTCCAAGAATTCGTCTTGCAAAATATCTTCTTTTTCTTCTTTTTTGGCCATGAATTCTCCTTATCTTTAGGTATAAGGCCGCCCTACCGCCTTGTTTTGCAAGCGCCTTGTGAAGTATTATAGCCAGAAATTTTTAGCAAAAGCAAGAAGGGGGCTTCGAGAAATGCCTTTAGCGAGCCTGGAAAAGTTGATCGCTGTCATCGCGCCGCACCGCTGTTTATCCTGCGGTGCTACCGGTGCTTTGCTGTGCCGTGTATGTCTTGATGGGCTAGTCGAAGCCCGGCGTCCGGCCTGCTTTGCCTGCAATGGCTTCAGTCCCTCCGGCCGCACCTGCTCCCGCTGCAAACGAACCTACGCCATCGACGGGGTCACGGTCGGCGCTTATTACGATGAACTAATGCGCCGGTTTGTGGCGGCCATCAAATATGAACGAGCCGGATCGGAGGCCCGGCTGGCGGCGGAGCTATTGGTACCCGGGCTTTACGCCGACGAGTTTGATGTTGTTACCTGGGTGCCGGCGGTACCGAGAAGGGAACGCCAACGCGGTTACAATCAGGCCAAAATTATTGCCAAAGCGGTGGCTAAACAACTGGATTTACCGGACCGGCAGCTGCTTTTGCGGATGCGGGGTAACAGCCAGGTAGGGCAGAGCCGCCGAACCCGGCTAGAGCAGGTGAAAGGCCAGTTTTTGCCGGCTCGGCCGAAGCCAATCCGCGACTCAAGGGTGCTGCTGGTGGATGATGTTCTGACGACCGGGGCCACAATGAGCGAATGCTCCAAAGCCCTAAAGCAAGCCGGCGCCAAAAGCGTTTGGGGCGCCGCCGTCGCTAAGCATTGAACCTTAAGGCTTGAAACCATATAATTACATGGCTCAAAATCAGGAGGGGTGGCCGAGTGGTTGAAGGCGGCAGTCTTGAAAACTGTTATGTCGGCAACGATATCGTGGGTTCGAATCCCACCCCCTCCGCCAAATAAATCCTGGAGAGGTACCCAAGTGGTTGAAGGGGCGGGTTTGCTAAACCTGTAGGGGGGAGTAATCCCCCGCGAGAGTTCGAATCTCTCCCTCTCCGCCAGTTCTTATCCGGTTCGATTTATCACATCTGGAGAGGTGGCCGAGTGGATGAAGGCGCCGCTCTCGAAAAGCGGTATGCCAGCAATGGTATCGTGGGTTCGAATCCCACCCTCTCCGCCAGGTGGGATGAGAACCCTTAACCGGGTTCGGTAACGACGAGGAAGAATTTGCCAAAATAGGTAAAAGCAAATTCTGACGAGGAGTTTAGAGCGGAGCGATATCCCACCCTCTCCGCCATGTAGAATAGGTCGACACGCGCCCGTAGCTCAGTGGATAG
Organism: uncultured Candidatus Saccharibacteria bacterium; assembly: GCA_964547425.1. Taxonomy (GTDB): domain Bacteria; phylum Patescibacteriota; class Saccharimonadia; order UBA4664; family CAZJNH01; genus CAZJNH01. The sequence goes on from CAZJNH010000009.1 coordinate 17,489, forward strand.
AGTACTTGCTTGCGGAGCAAGGGGTCGCAGGTTCAAATCCTGCCGGGCGCACCAAGAGTTTATAACGCTTATGTTGAGTTAAGCGGGTATCGGGGGCATAATTAACTGGCATGGACGAGTTTTCCGAGCGCGATTTTGTCGAAGAAAGCCCCGAATCGAGCGGCCAGGTTGCCTGGCGAGCCTCCGAGTTTGAGTACCACCACAAAAAGTTCGGCTGGTACTTAATGCTAGCGCTGGGGGTGGGAGCTTTGTCGGCGGTTGCGGTCTTGATCAAACAGTGGATGACCATCGCGGTACTAGCGGTAATGGGCGCCGCGCTGATGGTTTACGCCAACCGCAAGCCGCGGGAGCTGGATTACAGCATCGACGAACGCGGGGTTTCGATCGGTGACAAGCTCTATCCATTCAGCCAATTTGAGTCCTTCTCGATCATCGAGGACGCCAACTCGAGCATGCTCGACCTCGACCCCGTCAAACGCTTTGCCCCAAGGGTGTCACTGGCCCTGGAAGACGGGCACGAAGAGGAGGTCGCCAAGGCATTGGCCGTTCACCTGCCGCTAATCGACCGCGAACCAGATCTTATAGAAAGAGTTACCCGCCGCCTGAAGTTCTAGAAGTCCTGAGCGAAGTCGAAGGGTTAGGGCTTCCCGGCCTTTAACCGATCAATTTTGGCTGCTTCATCTGAAGCGGCTGTTTTGTTGCCCAATTTTTCGTCGGTTTTCTCCAGTAGTTGGTGGAGCCGGATATCTGAGGGGTCGGTGGCAACGGCTTTTTGTAACCGAACCTGGGAATCTGTAAGGTCTTTATTCAGATCAAGGCGCAGTTCGGCGAGCAGAGCGACACCAGAACTATTGAGTTCGCCGCCGTTTGTTAAAACCTGCTCGGCTGAATCATACAGCCGCAGGCCGACCAATTGTTTTGCCAGCAATACCGCGTTGACACCGGCCGGCTTGGCATTGATTTGAGGCACTAGCTGCCACCTTTCAAGTTCGGATTGGCGCTGGGCGCTTGATTTGATGTAGATCGCCTCCCTGAGCATGGCGATTGCCCGAACCGGATCCGTGGCATGGATTTGTTCCGCTTGGGTCACCAATGATCGGGCTCGGGCGTCACGGTATGGAGTTAGGGCCAGCCAAAATAAGACCAATCCAATCAGAATTGCGCCGAGTTTAATTAGCCGCTTTTTCGAGGGTTTTGATTTGCTCATCCAGTTCCTTTAGCAGCTTTTGTTCGGCGCCCAGACGGTCCTTGGTTTGCTTAACGACACTGTCGGCCGCGGAGTTAACGAAGTTTTTGTTCGCCAAGCGTTTCTCCAGTTCGCCGATAAATTTCGCTTTGCCTTCGCGTTCTTTGACGAGAGACTTTAGTTTGCCTGGATCGGCCTGCTTCAGTCGCATTTTCTCGAACTCAGCCTTACCCTTCTCAACCTCTTTGCCAAAGAATCCTTTGGGAATGGCGGGCCAGGGGGCGTTGATCAGAACGAGGTCGTTGCTGGGCAGTTTTTGCCAAATGGCTTCGGTCACAAACGGCGCGAATGGGTGGGCCAGCTTCAAGATTATTTGCAGGCAAAAGGCGAGCAGTTCAGGGTTAAGCTCCTTTTTGGAGGCTTCGATGTATACGTCAGCGAAGTCGTTCCAGACCATATGGTATAGAGACTCAAGTGCCTCAGCGAAGCGATACTTATCCAGATTTGTTTTGACCGCGTCGCTGCCTTCGGCTAACTTCGCTAACATCCATTTGTCGGCCAGGGATTTGGGAGCCGGCGGTTTCATGATCGGCCATTTCACTTTATCGGCTTCGGCTTTGTCGATGACGAATCGGGATACGTTCCAGAGTTTGTTCACGAAATTCCGGTATCCCTCTACCCTTTTCTCGGAAAAAGCTTGGTTTTGAGCCGCTGACCGGTTGGCGATTATTCCCATGCGCAAAGCGTCGGCTCCATACTTTTCGAGTAAAGGCATTGGGTTTAGGCCAGTCCCCTTCGACTTGCTCATTTTTTTGCCTTCCTCATTCGTCACCAGTCCGTGCAGGTAAACGGTCTTAAAGGGCACTTCGCCGGTAATATAGAGGCCGAGCATAATCATCCGAGCGACCCAGAAGAAAATGATCTCCCCTGCCGTTTCCATCACCGAGGTCGGGTAGAATTTTTTGAAGTCGGGCGAGTCGGGATAATGCAGGGTCGAAACCGGCCATTGTCCGGAGGAAAACCAGGTGTCGAAGGTGTCCGGATCTTTGTGGTAGATGACGTGCCCGCGGCCTTTGATTGTGCCGGTATTGGACTTCCAGTCAATCATCACTTTGCCATCGTCGGAAATGTAGGCAGGAATCGGAATGCCCCAAACAATCTGCCGGCTAATGTTCCAGTCCTTAATGTTTTCCAGCCACTGGAACAGCACCTTCTCCATCCGTTTCGGGACGATTTCGATCTCCCCTTTTTCCAACGCCGCGATCGCCTTCTCGGCCAGCGGTTTCATCCTAACGAGCCACTGGTCGATGATCAGCGGCTCTATGGTGGTACCGCACTTGTAGCAGTGGCCGACGGAGTTGGTGTAGGCCTCTTCCTTTTCCATCGCCCCAACTTTTTTCAAATCCTCCACTACCCTTTTCCGGGCTTCAGCGACGGTCAGGCCGCGATAGGCTTTAGGCGCTTCCTCGGTGATCTTGCCGTCTTGGCCGATGATGCTAATCTGCGGCAGGTTGTGCCTCTCCCCTATCTCAAAGTCCAGCGCGTCGTGCGCCGGCGTGACTTTAACTGCGCCGGTACCAAAGTCTGATTCCACACCTTCATCGGCGACGATCGGAATCGAGCGATCGGTCAGCGGCAAATTGGCCAGCTTCCCGACCAAGTGTTTGTAGCGTTTGTCTTTGGGGTGGACGGCGACTCCGGTGTCGCCCAGCATCGTTTCGGGTCGGGTGGTAGCAACCGTTATAAATTCATCCTCGCCTTCGATTGGGTAGTTGATGTGGTACAGCTTGGATTTCTCGGTCTTGTACTCAACCTCGAGTTCGGAGAAGGAGGTGCCGTGGAAGGTGCAGAAGTTGACGATCCTAGGGCCGCGGTAAAGCAGCCTGTCTTTGTGCAGCTGTTTGAAAGTTTGGTAAGTTCGGTCGATAACATGAGGGTCGAGGGTAAAGGTGTTGCGGCTCCAATCGGCGCTAGCCCCAATCCGCTTTTGCTGGTCCTCCATTTTGCCTTTGTTTTCCTGGACGTAATCCCAAATCATTTTGTACAGTTCGTCCCGGGAATAATCGAAACGGGACTTCCCTTTCTCCGCCAGCTTTCGCTCAAACACCACCTGGGTTTCAAACCCGGCGTGGTCGGCTCCCGGCAAAAAAAGTGCCGACTTTCCCTGCATACGGTTGTAGCGTATGAGGATGTCCTCGATCGTTGTCGTCAAAGTGTGGCCTAAGTGCAGGTCATCGTTAGCATTGGGCGGGGGCATGAGGATCGAATACGACTCCCCTTTTTCGCTCGGCGAAAAAGCCCCGGACTTCTCCCAGAGCTTGTAAATGTCACTCTCGTATTTGCCCGGCTCGTACGCTGGCTCAAGCTTCATTCGATAATTTTAACAGATTGCGGCTGCTCGCTACCGAACACGTGAAATGCTTATGCTTATCCAAAAGAAAGAGGCCCGCGTGTCGCGAACCTCTTCCGAAGTTCTCACGCGGACCCTAGGGCCGTACCGG
>CAZJNH010000010.1:0-18380 GCA_964547425.1 uncultured Candidatus Saccharibacteria bacterium
CTAGTGAATCCGAGTCGAGGTTTAGAGTGAAGTCGTTCCCCCCACTTGGCGTGAAGGTGTCGTTGCCGGTAAAGGTGAAGTTGAAGGCTTGGTTTACAGCGACATCGTCGGCGTTAACCGTAATACCATTACCAGCGCCGACATCCAGGGCTGCCGCGTTCGCGACTAAACCGGCTCCGGCGAGTGTGGACTGGACAATATCAAAGGCGATTGACTCCGGGTCATTAGCCCCGGTGATCGTTAAGGCTCCGTCAGACGAGGTCAAAGTCAAGGTGTCGGTCGGGGTGTCGGCTGTTGGGCTGGTGCCGGAGGGGGTGGCGATGGTGGCGAAGGAATTAGTCACTCCGGGTAAAATAGTGCTAACCGTAGTACAAGCCCAAGTGTCGGTGGTCTCGTTCCAGGCTAACACCTGAGTATCAGAACATCCCTGGAGTAGAGTTAGTCCCGACGAGAGTATCTCCATCCCGGAGCCTGATGAAGTAGTGGAAGATAGACCGTCGGCTGAAGCTGCCAAGGTCAAAGCAATGTCATCCGCGTTCACAACAATGCCGCCGTTGGCTGAAGCGACCGCAAGGGTTGGCGTTGAGCCTTCAGTTGAACCAGAGCCAGTGAGTCCCGCTCCACCGGTGACTGTTGCGACGTAATTTCCACTCGTCTCGGTACTGAGGGCGACACAATCGGTACAAACTACGTCAGTTGCAGTAATGGTCCCCGTCCCGGAAGTCGTTAGCGAGCCGCCGGAGCCGATGACGAGCGCGTTGGTGTTGGTACCAGCAGTTACATTATTAAACGCCACACTAGATGCCGACGAGGCGATACAGGTACCCCCGGAAATACAGACCGTGCCGGAGGTGTCCGGGAAGGTGTAAGTCTTGTCGCTAGTTGTCAGGTCTGCCACATCAAAGATGCCGTAAAGTGTCGGGGTGGCGCCGTTCTCTAGCATCTTTAGACCAGCACTGGAGTTGTTTAAGACGATGTTAAAGGCACCGGTTTGGTTCCAGTCGGCGGACAAGGGACCCAAAGCTACGGCGTCCGAGGAAATTTGAATGCCGTTACCGGTATTAACCGTCAGGCTATCCCCGCTAGTGCCCAGTCCATTGCCGGCCAGAACGGACTCATTTATATCGAAGGCGATCGACTCCGGATCATTGGCACCGGTAATGGTGAGGTTGGTACCGGTAGCTGTAAGCGTTAAGGTGTCGGTCGGTGTGTCGGCCGTTGGGCTGGTACCGGATGGTGTGGCGACGGTGGTAAATGAGTTTGAGGCAGTACCAGTCCCATCTGCGGCGCAGGCCCAGACATCGGTGGTTTCGTTCCACTTGAGAATCTGAGTGTCACTGCAGCCCTGAAGTAAGGATAGGCCACTCGCCAAGACCTCAAGTCCGGAGCCGGACGACGTTGTTGAACTTAATGCATCAGCTGATGGTGCAACGGTTAAGGCGATGTTATCCGCGTTCACAACAATGCCGCCGTTGGCGGAGGCCACGGCCAGAGTCGGAGCAGAACCCTCCCCCGTTCCGGATCCAGTTAAGCCAGCGCCGCCGGTAATGGTAGCCACATAATCCCCACTGGTTTCACTGCCTAAGACTACATCCGAGGACGACAGGACTCCCGAACCGTTAGCGTGCACCACACCAGTTCCCAGCGATGAAAGCGTCAACCCGTCGAAGGTCGGAGCGGCTGTGGAGTCAATGTTCTGAATGGTGTTGATCACACCGGCACCATCGTCGGTGAAGTTGGTCGAGTTAAAGGTCGCGATGCCTTTGGTCGTACCATCGGCCGCGGCGTTATCGATGGTTACCGTTGTACCGGAACCGGATGAGTTGGCGATCGTTAAGTCACCCGTTAGCCCATCGAGTGAGTCCACCCCAGCGGTACCGGTGGTACAACTCCCCCAGGTTGGCGCTGCTCCGGCCGAAGCCGACACTAGACACTGGGCACCGGTTGAGGCGGCGGTTTCAGCTAACGTTCCGTCGGTGGCAGAGATATAGGCGATACCGTTTTGGGTTGTGAACTTGCCAAGTTTTATGGCGGTCGAGGTGGCGTTACCGACCGTGACGGTCCCAGTGTTGGTGCCAGTCCCGATGTTGGTAGCAGCCGCTCCAGAGGTATTAATGTTGGTGGCGCCAAGCACCGTTAAGCCGCCTGTACCCTGGATAAGGCCATTACCGGAATCTACCCCAACGGCGGTGAGAGCGCCGACCGCTCCTACATTGCCCGAAGCATCAACGGTAAACAAATCGGCGTCACCGGCATTGTTGGTGGCTTCGATCAGGAATCCGGCCGGCGTTACATCATCGACTCGAATCAACTTGAGAGCATAACTGGTGGAGAGATTACCATTTTCGGTCAGGTCGATGCCGGTGTCGGTAGTGTTCCCGCGCGCGGTGACCGAAGCCAATGTATCGGCCTCGGAGAAGCTCGTAATACAACTTGGGCAATCAAGCGTTAGCGAACCTCCAAGCGCGACCGACCCGCCTCCAGTCAGCGGACCGGAGGTGTTGATCGTGACGGAGTCGTTAGCCAGGCTGGAGTTTTGGATGTTAGCTAAAGTACTCTCATCGATATTTGCCCCGGTAACGTCCCCTGAAAGAGTTGAGCTGCCGAAGTCCAAGGTAAAGCCGGCGCCGGTCGCGCCCGAGGTCAGAGTCCCCGTACCGGTGATAGCCGTATTGACCGCGTCGTTAGTATCGACCAAAGCCACATCATGGCCGTCCAGCAGGTTAAGCTCGGCTGAAGAAATCGTCGCGCCACTAGTTAGGATGTTGTTAGCTCCAATGTTGATGGCGTTGGTGATGTTTGAGCTCGAAACATCTACCCCGTCGGTAATCGGCCCGGTACCCGATACCAATAGTCCATCAGGAATAGTAATGTCGGCATCGAGATTTCTTAAGCGTAATAGCTCGCTGGGCGCCTCAGAGGAGGCGTTGCTTACCCGGTCAACGGAGAAGACGTTGTCGGCTTCTAGGTTAACGCTGAAGTTTGAGTCGGTGGTGGTGTCTGAAAGCGTGAAGACTAAATTCCTATTATCGGTTGTACTAATGGAACTGCCTGTGTCGTAAGCCTGTTGCAAGCTGACAGAACCCGCGGCTCCACTATTGTCAGCGGAGCAGTTCCAGCCTGTACCGTTCCACTTCAAAATTTCTCCAGCTGCACAACTTCGGACCAATGATAGACCGGAACCGTCTGCCTGAAGCCCAGAGCCGGTCGGATTGAGCTTGACTGCGATATCATCGGCGTTCACCTGGATGCCATTGCCGGCACCAACATCTAGGGTAGGTGTGCTGCCCTCGCCGGTCGCCGTACCTGTTAAACCACCACCTGCTGTAATACTCGCAACATAGTTACCAACGGTTTCTGAGCCGAGATCCACCGCGTCGGCACCGACATCGGTGATGTCATTGAGGTTGCCGGTGGTGATTAGTGTGCCATCGGCGTTTGGTGCCGTATACGTGTGGGTCACGCCAGCACTAATTCCCGAAGCTTCAAAGGCAATTTGCTTAGTAGGGTCTGCGTTATCGACGATCCGGAAAGCTGAATCTGTAAAAACCGAGCCGCCGCCGGTGTTGTCGTCCGCAGCACAGGCCCACTGGTTGGAAACATTGTATTTGAGCACCTGATTGGTGGCACAATCGATTAGGGAAACTCCGTTACTGTCGACCTCAATACCTTTGTTGGCCTGCACGGCTACGCTGACGTCATTGGCGTTAACGTTTACACCGTTGCCAGCACCAATGTTGAGAGTGAGAGTGTCGGTCGCGCTGGCCGTTGAGCTTAGACCGGCTCCTCCAGCGATAGTAAGAGTGTCGTTGGTCGAGATAGTCTGGTTTGTGCCCGAGTCACCGGCGACGAAGAAATCACTGCTGCCGGTGCCGCTATCGGCCGCGCAAACCCAGGCCGAACCGTTCCACTTCAAGATTTCGTTAGTCCCGCAACTGCGGTCGAGCGATAAACCGGAGGCGGTAGCTTGTAGACCCGATCCGCTATCAAAATCTAGCCCGATTGTGTCCGCCCCGCCGCTCAAACCGTTGCCTACACCGACGTTTAAAGTCACCGATCCGCTACTACCGCCGCCACTTAGGCCGATTCCGGCAATAACTTCGGTAATATCACCCCCCGAAGAGCTTCCACCAGATTGGGAAGGCGTTGTAGATTGTACAACAGTAGTACCTCCACCGCCTGTTTCTTTTACAATCGTGGTGCCCCCAATGCCACTACACTTGCCTATAATTGCCAAATTCCCGGCTTTGCAGCCGGGTTCTCGTCCGTGGAGCAGATCCGCGTTAAGATTCGTTATCAAACCCTTGTCGGGTATGACGATATAAGACGTATCCGGCCAGCTCATGGAGTACTTTGGCACTACATTTCCCTGGCTGTCCGGCTCGAAGATCTCATTAACATCTTGGAACTGATCCACTGCCGCGATTTGGTTACGATAGCTGGGGTTAACCGCCTCAATGAGGCTGAGCGAGGTCTTGGTGAAGGGCTTTAACTGACGAGCTAAAAGCGACTGGGGGTGATAAGTCCACTTCTTCGCTCCGGCTGATGGTTTGGCTACCCCAAGTGAGTGTGCGGTTGAATCCGGGAACAACAGAAATAGCAGCGTCAAAAGCGCGATGATCGCCAGGAAGGCTCCTCCCAAGACTTTGAGGGTAAGAATAGAAGCTTTTTTGAACTGAGATAGCTGGCTGATGTGCTCATCGTGCTGCTGGAGCTTGGCCTGGCTTTGGTCGATTTTTTCAGCGTTTTCGCCGATCTGTTCCTTGTTTTCCTCGGCAATCTCCATGTTCTCGGCGATGACGGCATGAGTCGCGAGGTCGTGTCCCGTGTGGAGCTTGTCGTCACCTTCTGCGCCCGCGGCTCCGGCTTTCAGCGGTTCGAGTACCTCCTCCTGTACCTCTTTTTGACGTAGGAAGTACTCGGACTGCAAAAACTTTTCCAGAGTTTCGCGGCTATAGAGCCTCTCCCCGTTTTCCGAGCGAGTTGGAGAGATCAGGCCTTTGTCTTCCAGCCGCCGCAATGTGGTAGTTGAGACCTTCAGCTGTTCAGCCGCCTCCGAGATCGTTAACGGCTGGGAGAATTTTATCTGTTCTAGTTCATCGAGGCTAAAATAGCGGGTTTTGCCGTCTGGCCGGCTGGAATTCAGGATCCCCGCTTTGTCCCAGCGGCGGACGGTGTCGATCGAAACGCCAAGAACTTGGGCGGCCTGGCCAATCGGGACGACCTTTTTTTCGCTCTGGGCCCGCATCGCGGCAGACTTTCGGGTGGGGCGTTTCTTGTCACCGCGAGGCATCGGCGACGCGGCAGCCTCAACGTAACCCCCCTCCGATTTTTCGGGGTCCTTTACAGGTTCAATTTTTTTATTCGGACGCTCTGCCACCTCTAGTAATAACTCCCTCAGCTACCCGCACAACAAAAGTATTCGTACTTAAGCATAACAATTTACCAGATGGTGTCAAGGAAAAAGGCTATGCTTTGCCTAGGTGATGCATAGGTCGCTTCGCCACATCTGGGCAAAGCTTAAGCATTACCTATACATCCAGGCCAAAATTGGCGAAAAGACCTATGCACAGGGTATGCAAACCCTATGCATCCTATCTGGGAGAGGCTGTCAGGCCGCTGTTAGGGCAATTGTAATTGGCCCAGCAGCCTGCCATGCCGCTATTGCTTGCAGTTTTCCCTAAAAAAGGACTACGCTAAGGCTAGTTTTTGTGCGCTTCTACAGCGTAAGAGGTTTGGAAATATGCTGTCTCGCCATATTGCTGAAAAAATTCAGTCGAAGGTTACCGGCCTGGTAAGCCAACCTTTGAGTGTAACCGAGCCGCAAGGTATCGTTATGGCGTCCAATGACAACAGCGTTGAGGAGTCGATCGACCTCTCATCAAAGCCCTGGGCCATCGGCTTTAGCTATAATGGCCGTGTCGCCGGCTATGTCGTGCTCTCACAGCAGCTGCCTAACCACGACGAGATCGCACCGCTAATTCGTTCGATCTCCGAACTCATGCTCCATCAGGCTCTTTTAATTGAGCAAATCCCCAAACAAGAAGAGCGGCTCGACAAATTTATCTACGATTTGCTGAACAATCCCCAACTCGAGGAACGGCTGGTAACCGCCGAGGCCCGCCTGTTTGAGATTGACCTTGACCGGCCGCGGATCGCCATCGTCATAGAGATCGACGACCCGTCACTGGCAAGCGCCACTGGAGAGCCGGGCAGCGATCGTGAGGTCCGGATCAGCCGCTACAAACAAGGCATCGCCCGCGCTCTGGCGTCCTTTTACACCTCGAGCCGCGACAATGTAGTTGTTTACCTCGGGCGTAACTACTTCTGCATCCTAAAAGATCTGCAAAACGGCAGCGGCCAGCTCCAAACCAGCCTGGATAACTTCAAAAAATCGATCAATACGATCTACGAAATCATCAAGTCCGAAACCAAATCACCCACCACCGTCGGCGTCGGCAACTACCACCCGGGCATCAAAGGCATTACCTCCAGCTACCGCGAGGCGATGTCGGCGATCGAGCTCGGAGCCCAAATGTGGGACCGCAACCGGATTTACCACATCGACGACTTCGGCGTCGTGGCGCCTCTCTTATCCGGAGTTGACGAAAGCAACATCTACTTCTCCCGCGAACTGCTGGAGAAACTAGGCCAAAACGCCGAAATTATCCAGACCCTTGAGGCTTTCTTTGAGCTGGATATGTCACTCACTCGCACCGCCGAAATCCTCAACATCCACCGAAACACCCTGGTCTATCGCCTGGACCGTATCAGCGAACTGCTAGGCCTCGACCCTCGCGTCTTTGACGACGCGGTGCAGATCAAACTGGCGATTTTATTCACCAAATTCGTGGAGAACGACTATGCGGCTAGTTAAAGAACTAGCCGAAGAGATCCGGGAAAAAACCCGCACTATTTTGAATCGCGAGATACTGGTGGCCGACGCCAACGGGGTGGTGCTGTCCGGCCAGTTTTTGAACGGGCGGATGATCCCCGAAGCGCTCAAATCGATCCAGGAAGGGCGCCAGCAGACCTCACTGCTTGATGACGGCCGCGAGGTGCGCTGGTGTCCGTTTGTCTTTGAAAATCAGACCTTGGGCGGCTTCGGTGTCGTGCTGGAAGAAGGCCCCCTCACTCCAGAGGCCGTCAGTCTCCTCTCGGGCCTGGCGGAGGTTATCGTCCACCAAAACTTTTTGATCGACAAAATGCAGTCGACCGAAACGATGCGCTCCAACTTTACCAAGCAGGTTTTGACCTCGCCGAACCTTAGCCCCGACGAAGTCTACCGCCAAGCCGACATTCTGCAGCTGAATTTGCGTGCTCCCCAGGCAGTAATCCTCATTCAAACCGAAGGGCTGGAGGCCGGGGTGGCCCAGCGCGCGGCAAATCTGTCGAGCGAAGAGCGCCGGGCCGAGCTGACTAAGGCAACGGATGAGATCAGCGTCCAAATCCGCCAATCCTTCCGCAACTTCGGCCACAACGTCGTCGCTTACATAGAGCCTGACCGCTTTGCCCTCTTAAAAGGCATTGGCGGCGACGGATTAAACGCGGTTAACACCATCCGTTTCCTTCGCGAAAAAGCCGACTTCGTCTACGACAAGGTCAAGGATCTGCCAGGACTTAAGTCGGTCACACTCGGTGTTGGGCAGTACTACCCGGACCTAGGCGGACTGCGCAAAAGCTATCAGGACGCTAAGCTTGCTTTAGAGGTCGGCTCGAAGGTCTGGGATACCGGCAAGGTCTATCACATCAAAGAGGTCGGCATGTTTGTGACGCTCGCTAACATTACCCAAGAGCGAAAAGCCGAGCTGGCCCACCAAATCCTGCACCCCTTACTCCGTGATCAGCAGCTGTTTAAAACGGTCCGCAACTTTCTCGACAGCGGCCTAAACCTGACCGAAGCCGCCGATAAGCTGCATATCCACCGCAATACCTTAATTTATAGGCTCGATAAGACTAAAAAATTGATTAATTTGGATCCAAGACACTTTGATGACGCTTTGCAGATCAAACTTGGCCTTATGTTCTACCAACAAGCAACTCCTGCATAGTACTGTTGTAATCTGAACAACGATTATCTAACCTGTTAAGTCTCTATTTTGGCAGTTCTATAGCATTTTGGGCTGCGTTACCGAACCCAATAGCATCATGAATACGCTTAGTCACCGCATTCCGGCCGCTTGCGATAGTGGCTTCGCCATAACGAAAGTTAATTTCATCCAAAGCCTCACTTAAACGCTCCTCCCGGTCGTGGTCATCAAAAAGCTGCTGGCTTAAGTTGGTTCTTGGCACTAGGTCTACCGCCGTAACACTGACGAACCGGACCGGCTCACTCATCACCAGCTCACTCATTAACCGGTTAACGTGAGCAAAGAAGGTGGCGGAGTCAAAGAAAGGCTGGCTGCCGCGGTAGATTCGGTACCACCAGCCAGGCGTTTTGGATGGACCCTCCCACCCGTAGCGGCCGGCGCCCGCAAACCTTACCGATACCACCACGCTCTTGGCCGCCAGGCCGCTGTGGCGCAGTCTGGTAGCCGCCCTATAGGTCAGCTGGGAAGCCGTAGACAATACCTGCTCTTTGGTTTCGGCCGGCTTAGGCACAATAGTGGTCTGATGTCCGATCATCCCTCGCTTAGTCGGCTTTAAATCGACCTCAAAACCGCGCAACCGCAGGTACCAGCTTTCGCCGTTCACCCCAAAAGCGCGTTTGAGCAAGCCAAACGGCGCCCGATAAAACTCCAGCGGGGTGTAAATACCCAGCGCCTTCAGCCGGCGAGCCATCCGCCAGGCAATGCCGTGGAGATCGGTTAGATCCAACAGGGCGTAAATACCTTCTAAATCCGTTGTTTTTATGTCAACAAACCCGTCCGGCTTATGAAGATTGGTACCCATTTTTGACACGAAATAGTTCGAACCAATCCCCACCGAACACCTTAGCTCGCTGCCCAGCTTTCTCATCCGCTCCTTGATCTCCAACCCTAAATCGGCCGCTCTGTGCCGCAAATAACTGGGGACCAAAATCATCGCCTCGTCCACGCTTTGGACAAAGACCTGGCCAACCGTGTTGTCCAGCTCAGCCATAATTTGGCGATGGTACTCGCGGTAAAGCTTTGGATGAGCCTGCAGAAGGACTATGTCCGGGCATAGCACCTTGGCATCACGGACTTTGGTGCCGGTTTTTACACCGTAGCGTTTGGCTTCGATCGAAGCCGCCAGGCAAACCGTCTTGTCGCTAACAAACGGGCAGACGGCGACTGGACGCCCGCGCAGCTTCGGGTTAGCCTGCTGCTCAGCCGAGGCGAAGAAGGAATTCATGTCCACGAAGATACACCGGCCGTCTTCGGGTTGCTGACGCAAAATTCCTTCTAGCACCTCTAGCCTCCATAGTTAACTTCGTGCTGCCACTAACTCGTCGGCGGCCTTAACGGCTGCTTTGGCTTGCTGCTCGTCACGTTTGGTCTTGAGCCACTTAATCAAACCCCAGGTTTGCTTAATTACGCCAGTGTACTGCTCGACAAGCTCCTTGGTATCACCGAACTTGCGATCCTGGTACTGAATCAAGTAGCCAACGGCGTCCTCGGCCTGCCTGCGGGCTTCATGGAACGATTCAGCCTTAAAGCTATAGCTAAACCCGCGATGCGCCTCGCTAATGTGGTGAGCGCAAGCGGCGCTGGCTCGCCGTAAGTCGTTACCCAAAAGGTAATACTGGTCCTTCGGCAAGGCCTCGACCAGTTTGTGGACCTTGTCCTCAAGCTGTCTGGCGTCTTGATAAACCCGCAGATTCTCGATTGGTTGTTTGGTTTTTTGAGTTTTGGTTTGGGTAGTGGTTGTGTCGTGTTCTTTGTTCACGGCCTACTCCTTTGTTATTTACTACCGCCCTGTACAGATGAGTATATCGAACAAAAAACGAACATGTCAAGCAAAAACTACCGCCTCCCCGTTAAGGAGAGGCGGCTAGTTTTAGTCCCAGGAACTGAGAGTGAAGAACGATGCCAGAAGAACTTTGTTGGATTGGTAGAAGCTTTCAACGCTGTTCGGCTGCCACCAACCCTCAAGTTGCGGCTTCTTGATCAACTCTGGCTGGGAAAAAGGCACCCTGCCGGGCGAGAGCTCCATGCTGAGCGGATGTGAGCCATCCTTGTCGCGAATCCGAATCAGCGTGTCGCCCTTGAACCAGTAGCCAAGGCTGACTAACACCCGTCGGATTGCGATATCCTGCAGATGCGTGCGGCCTGTTTCTTGTTCGCCGTAGTCAAGGCCAGAAAGGACGTTAGTCTGCGCATCGTCGTAGACGTTCGAAGCCTCATTCACCAACTGATACCTAACAGCCGGTTCAGCGGTCAAGAATCTGCGATAGGAATCTTCATAGAGCATTACGGCCATTTCGAAGCTATACACGAGATCATCGACCAGCCAAGCCAAGCGCCAGCCAAACTGGCCATACTGGCGGTTGAACTGCTCGTGTCTCTCCTCGCGATGCCGACCGAAATACCCTGGCCGGTCGATCACCACCCATTTGCCGCCAAAGCACCGGTCGCTGTAAGCCGCGACAACCGGATCCGGCAAGTTCAGCTCCAGCTGTCTAGGGTGTTGATACGGGTCAAGTTCGGACTGACTCGGCTTTGCGCCGTACCGCATTGGCTCGATCATCACAGCCTCCTTTTCAAGGTTCTATTTCAAATTTACCCGAGTAAAACAAGAATGATAGCGCCACATATTGGCAGTTTTTGACCCTTTGTCCACTTTTGGCGGACTTTTCCACTTTAAATTTTTATAGTTAGGTGACAATATGTTGTCATGCTTTGCCCATATTGCCGTTCGACCGATACAGAAGTCTTTAACTCCCGTTCAACGCGGTTTGGAACGCAGATTTGGCGACGGCGGAAGTGCTTGAAGTGCAAAGAGAGCTTCACTACCTACGAAGCCCCCGACCTCAGCTTCCTCAAAGTCGTCAAGAAGTCCGGCAAAAAGGAGCGTTACTCCCGGGCCAAGCTCTATTCGGGTATCTACGGCGCGTTTTTATCAATAAAAGCCAAGGAAACCACCGTCGATGGCGTGACCGACACCGTTGAAGCCAAGCTGCTCGACAGCAAAAAGCGCGAACTGACCTCGCAGCAAATCGCCGAGGTAGTGCTGAAGACTTTAAAGCACTTTAATACCGCCGCCTTTGTGCGGTTTTTGGCTTACCAGAGTGATTTATCGAGCGACGCCCAGCTTAAAGCCGAGCTCAAAAAATACAGTTTATAGTTACTCGGATTTAGCTTCGGGCTCGGGCGCGGCCTCGCCTTCAGCGGCCGGCTCACCCTCAGCGCCCTCTTCGCCTTCGCCAGCCTCTTCGCCCTCTTCGGCCGGGATGTCTTCAACCGGAGCCTCATCGAGTTCAGCCAGCTCTTCGTCACTGCGGGGCGGCTCAACTTTGACAACTAACTCCTCTTCGTCAACCAACAGCTCAACGCCTGACGGAATAGCCAGATCCTTAACATGGATCGACTTCTCAAAGTCATCCAAAATCGAGATATCAACCTCAATCGACTCGGGCAAATCGGCCGGCAAAGCCTCGACTTCCAGGGTTTCCAGGTTCTTCATTAGAGTACCCTCTTGCTGGTAAACCGCCGTCGATTCGCCAACGTAGTGCAAAGGCACGTCCGTGCGGATCTTCTCGTCCATCCGGATCAAATACAGGTCGGCGTGAATGATTTTGCCGGTCAGGGGGTCGGTCGCGACGTCGTGGATAAGCGCGTTTTTCGGGGTTTCCTCGTCGACTTTGACCTTGATAATCTTGTTACCACCAGCATCGGCGTAAACTTCCTCGAGTACTTTGGCCTCCAGCTTAATCGCTGCAGGCTTCTGACCGCGGCCATAGATAACCGCCGGCACCAAACCCTCCCGACGCAGTCGGTGGTTTTGTTTGCCGGTTTCGGACCGGGAAGTAGTTTTAAGACTTAACTCATTCATAATAATAGACGCCTTATTCTAGCGTAGTTTAACCTGGGCGTCTAGATTTACTTAGTCAGTTTTAGTGACCCGCGGAAGCCGGTAATAAAGCGGTGGAACTCGGCGATCTCGTCGGAAGTGATCTCCCCCTTATCGATAAACCGCGTTTCTTCGGTTTTACCGAGATCGCTTTGAGCCTTTAATACTCCTTTGCCGCCTTCGGACACAGTAGCAAGCACCGGCAGCGAGCATTCATGGCAGGACAGCTGAACGAAGCAGTACGAGTCGATCTCACCCAAAAACTTAATGTCATCGAGATAGTAATTCGTTCCGCAGGAAGGACATTTGTAAAACTCCCTGAGGCTTTTGATTAGTTCTTGAAGGTACTTACGGCTCACGGCTATCCCCTTTACCTTCCTAATTATATCACCTCCGAATTGGTTTTGTAATTAACGCTTATGCTTCTTACCGGTTCGGGATGCCAATATGGCCAACATCAGCGCCATAATTAGTGTCAGGCTAACGAACGCCACCAGTTTTAAGCGGCTGTTGGATGAGACAGCGATAGCTCCGTATATTGCCGCCAAGCCATAGAGCGTTAAGACCGCTTTTTTCTGCGACATCATTCCTACGTCGAGCATTAGGTGGTGGAGGTGGCCGCGGTCGGCCGCGAAAGGAGAAATTCCCCTTAAAACACGCCTAATTACCGTCCAGACTCCGTCTAGGATTGGGAAACCGAGTACTAATGCGGCCGTCGCCAGCTTTGAGCCCGAGTAAATCGCGATCATCGCCAGCATCAGCCCGAGCGTATATGCGCCGGAGTCTCCAAGGAAAATACTGGCCGGGTTGAAGTTGTAAGGCAAAAAGCCGAGAGATGAGCCGGCGACGATCAGCGCCAGCATCGCCGTCGCGGGCTGGTGGACCTTGATTGAGAGCACAAATAACGCCAGGGCGGCGATCGAGGAAACTCCGGTAGCCAGCCCGTCGAGCCCGTCCAAAAAGTTGATAACATTAACGATCCCAACCATCCAAAGAATACTTAAAGTGTTAGCGATCGGCATAACGTGGAAGTGAAGCGGGCCGAAGTTTACCAAAAACCGGCCCCATGACAGGTTTAAGATGCCGCCGAAGGGATCGCTGAGCGCAACGATCCCTATACCGCCGGCCAGAGCAATCCCGGCCGCGATAATCTGCCAAATCAGCTTGTGGGTAGCGCTTAATCCCTTAATATCGTCGGCCACCCCGACTAGCATCAAAACGGTAATCGCCGCGATCAACCCGAGCAGCTGGCGGTTGATGTCACCGTAAATCAGCGCTGTGATTACGATAGAGAGATAAATCGCCAGCCCGCCCAGCCGGGCCGTCGGGCGCTGATGAATCCGCCGAGCATCTCCAGGATGGTCAACCGCGCCGAGGCGGAAGGCTAGCTTCTTCACCTGAGGGGTTAGCGCGGCGGCCAGCACTACCGAGGTTAAAAGAGGCTTGATGTAAATTAATGTATCGGTCATTTCGTCGACTTCTCTGTGACATAAAATTCCATATACCAACCCAGCATCAACCGGGTTTGGGCATCGATCGCCGCGAAAGCGCTAAAAAAGATCGTCACAATCGGTAAGAGCGCCCATTGTGCGACCATAGAGATTATTTTGGTCCGCCGGTGTCTGGGTGGGCGCTCCGGCAAAGAAATCAGGCTGATAAAAACGGTAATAAGCAGCCCAAACAAGGTCGAAGTCAAAATCCAGCTGGCAATCCTCGGCAGCTGATGGGCCAAAACTTGGTCCTGAAAGCTAGGGTTTAAAAGGAGCGGCAGCCAGCCGGCGAACGACAAAATGAGCGGCGCCGTCGCCCAGCTAAAATGCCCCTCCACCAGGCGGCCAATCTGAGCCAGCTTCTCCAGCCGTTTTATCTTTCGGTTACGCAGACTGTTGCGCATAACGTAGGAAAAATCGGATATCCCCCACGCCCACCGCCGCAGTTGAAGGTACTGGGCGCGGAAAGTCCGGAGATAAGTTTTGGCTAGCACCGCGTCCTGGTAAATCGGTAGCCATACCGGAATCACTTTATGGTTACCATCGTAAGTAAAGTAGGTCCGCCAGTACTGGTGGCCGTCCTCGACGATCGTGGTGACGCTCCAAAAGTCGGTATCAAGAAGCGTTTTTAGACCTTGGGCGTGGGCGGCGAAGTTGCGGAGGCGATGGGGCCGCATACTTTCGACGATCATCCAGAAAGAACTGCCGGTCGCGATCACCCGCATCGGCGCCGGCGCGTCCCAAATGTTGTTGTAAAACATCGGGATCGGCTGGTAGGAACGGTGGATCCGGCCGGGGTCGCTGGCGTAAAGGTAGGATAGGTAGGCAAAGTACTCGGGATGCGGTCGGTGGTCGGCGTCGAGCGTGGTTACAATAACATTCTCCGGGTCGATTCCGCGCCTTTTGACCTCTGCGGCCAACTTCCTCCCGGCGAAGGTAATGTTGGCTCCTTTACCCTTAACCTCGCCGATGATACCGTCAGGATGCTTAACGGCCGTTGCCCAGGCAAACTGGCCGCCGTACTCTTTGACCAGCGACTTCACGGTAGCTTCAACTTGCTCTCCGCCTCTTTCTTCGTAAGCCACGACCAAAATTATCCGCTCAAGTGGGTATTTGACATGACTTAGAGAGCGAATCGAAGGCTCCAGAATATCTTTACTCTCATTGAACGTTGCAATAATTACAGCATGGTAAAGCTGTTTCGGGTCAATTGCCCCCTCTTGAGACCCTGGCAGCTCATCTAGCTTGGCCAGCCAGTCGGTTCGCTGGGCGCGGTGTAGGCGATGGTAACCACGAATCAAATAGTAGTTCAACCGCAAAGTCTTAGTCAGCCAATAGAGGTCGAAGCCAATAATAAAGTAGGCAACGAGCGCGGGGTCAAGTATAGAAAGCACAATCGGTGAGATCAACGCCGTCCAGGTTAGAAGGCCCGGGAATATCTCCATAAGGCGGACGAACCAGCGCTTGTTGGTAAACTCCCGATACGTTTGTTCCTGTGGCTTCATTAGAGGATGACCGTAAAGGCTGCGCTGATAATCACGCAGAAGATACCGACCACTACCGCCCCGGTCATTAGGTAGAAGCTGGTAATGCGGCTTTTGCTGTAGCTTTGGATGGCCAGGTAGCTGTTAACTATGGTTACGGCTAAGGCAAATAGCCCAATCCGGTAGTTGAGGTACCACGGACCCAGAACGTCGAAGCCGTTATTGAGGTTTGAGTAGTGGACCGGGATGCTGGTCGAAAACTCCAGCGGCCGTAGCTTAACCGCCAGGATAATCAAATTAATGAGGTTTAAGCTCAACGCGGCTATGAGCAGGCCGACCGACAGCTTATCACTAAAAAACCGCTGCTGTCGCAGCCGGGTAAAGCGGCCCCTCACACCGCCGGTTAAGGCGCTAATGGTTTTCATCTGTATAAAGTATAGCTTAATTGGAGCGGGTAACGGGAGTCGAACCCGTCTCTCGACCTTGGGAAGGTCGCATACTACCGATGTACTATACCCGCGTGGAGCCGAAGGCGGGACTTGAACCCGCGACCTTTGCTTTACGAAAGCACTGCTCTACCACTGAGCTACTTCGGCGACCAATCCATTTTAGGAGAAATTAAGGTATCTGACTATAAACACAAAGCGAACCGCTGGATCGGTTCGCCTATCCTATTTTGAAAACTGGCTATTGTTTGGTTTTGGGTTTGCGCCGCTCGTAACGCTCGGCCAGGTACTCGTACTTATCCGAGATTGCTTTTTTGGCCTCTTCCAGGCTCATCCAGAAGACCTCACCACTGTCGTGACTCGATCCCGCGAATTTAACCCTTCTACCCCTTGTGTGAGACACTTTATTGCCCTTTCTTAATGGGCTAATTATGGCGCCGACAGTGCTAGTTAATCATTAGCATTTATCACAAACAAGGCGGTGTTAACTTTGTTAGTTTTGGTGGATACCGCTTATGCTAAGTCGTTCTGAAGAAGTACCAGTAAGCACCGGCAACTGCGGCGGCAAGGATGAGTATGATGAAGGCGACGAAGACGCGGCTCCAGAGTTTTCCGCGGGTTTTGGCCGGTTTGACGGCAGGAGTTATTGCAGACTTAGTCTCGGCAGCAACTTTGGCTACTGCCGGAGCAACCTTCGGGGCTGGTTTGGCGGCTGGCTTTACTGGCGCTGGAGCCACTGCGCTGCGCGGGCGCAGGTCGCTTAATGTCCTGGGAGTTTTGTTGGGTGTGTCTGCCATTATCGACCCATTGTAGCCAATAATCTGGTAATCGACTAGTGTATGCTTGGTTTATGCAACGCCTCAAGTATCCGCTGATCGCACTTTATCTGGTTCTGCTCGGCCTGCCGATCAATATTTTTCTGCGCAGCCGCTGGTCGTTTCTGTGGAGCCTCGATCCGAAGACCTTTGCTAAAATTATCTTTCCTGTCTTCGGTCTTATCGCCTTCTCTTTAGTATCATTCCAGGTCATCATCGGCCCGAACATCAAAATCTTGAAGCGGATCTTCCCGAAGATTTACACCTTCCACCGGCTAGAGGGGCTCTTTGCTTTGCTGTTTGCCGTCATTCATCCGCTGATTATTCTGCTGGTTTACGGAGTCGCCAACGAATTGTGGCAACATCAATTCGTCGCCCCCAGCTTGCGTGGTTACATCTGGTTCGGCGAGGCAGCCCTAGCCTTGATGCTGGTAACGGTTACAACGGCCTTTGGCGCCTGGAAGCTATCAAAGTTCAATATCTCCTGGCGGTGGCTGCATTACCTCAACTACGCGGTCTTTATTTCGGCCTGGGCCCACTCCTGGTTTATCGGCTCCGACGTCAAAACCACAGGCCTCAAATACATTTGGATATTCTACCTCGCTGCCGGCGTTGGCTCACTCCTCGTCCGCATCCTCGCTCCCTCTCTGGTTGGCCGGGCTCGGACTCTGCAAGCCACAGCCCCAGATTCGACCAAATCTTAAAGTGTCCGGTTGCCTTCGCTAGTGAAATCCTTATACTAACTGGCAGGCAAAAGCGGGTCTTTCACAACTCGAGGGGGATTCAATGAAAGGTTTGTATCTCACGCGACGCGGACGCGTCGTCGTTCAGCTCGGGTTAATACCTGTCGCGTTCGTCTCATTATCGCTACTCATGGGACGAACTACGGCGGCTTTCGTAATAGCGGTAGTCGCTATTCACGAATACGGGCACCTGCTCGCGGCCAAAGCGGTCGGGTTCAACACCCGCGGAATCTACTTCATTCCGTTTCTTGGCGCGGCCACGGTCTACGAGCGAGCCGACAAGCCGCCCAACGCGCACGTTTTCGTGGCGTTGATGGGGCCGGTGGCCGGGTTGATTGGGTCTGCGGGCATCTTCGTTGGGTTCATCGTTACGCGCAATGCCCAGATCGGGCGAGGAGCCGCGTTGGGCGCGGCGATCAACCTCTTTAACCTGGCACCGTTTAACTTCCTCGACGGCGGCCGGATCGTTGGACACCTCCCGTGGTCGAAGAGCCGCTACAGGCGCTTCTTCATCGTGGGATCGGTGCTGCTGCTTGTCGGCTTCATACCACTTTTGGCGTGGGGTGACGGGATGATGGCGGTGCTATTCGTACTTCTTGGAGCCCTAGGTATCTTCGCGGCATCGGGGTACGAACGGCAGCCGAAGGCCGAGGTTAGGCAGTCGCGCAGTGGATGGCTGCTCGGCGGCTACGCGGTGACTTCGCTGGCCGCCATCTTGCTGGCCGCCGTACCGCTCCGCAGTCCCGAGGTCATGAACCTGGTCTACCCCTGGGTACCGAGTTACTTATTTCATCACAAGCTGGTGACTTGGGATTTTGACGTCAGCCGGATCTATGGAGACGGTTATTACGAAAAAAGTTGGATCGACTTCGTTGGCGGACAGAAAGTAGGCGCGCTATACGACGCTCAGTTCGACAATGAAGAGATAACCCCTGTCTTCGACTCCAAGCGCGGTTGGCGATCTGCGGGGATCAAGTTCGACTGGGTGGGCGATTTGGAAGTCCGGACCAACCACTATCACCTCAAACCAGTGATCACGATCCGCTTCGACTACCCCGACCGTATGGGGAAGGGCTGTGAAGGATCGTACGCCTGCACCACCGCTCGCGACGAAGACTGCACCATCGACCTGTCTCTAAAGGCGCTCGCCGATCAATGGATGGATCAAGGGCACAAGAAAACCCATCTCTTGGAGCATGTCGTTAGCCAAAGCCTTGGCTATTGCTGGGGACTGGTCGACGGCAAGACGGGCATAATGGGCCCTGATTACCAAGTGGCCTATCCCTCTCCCTCCGAGATCAAAACGCTCAAAGAGCGGATCGCGCAGGGCTAACTCGCGGCCCGGGGACTTACCCGGGCCGCTTCCAATTGCTAAGATTAAATAGTTAAAGGGGTCGTAGTGTAGTGGTTAACACGCCAACCAGACACC
>CAZJNH010000011.1:0-17189 GCA_964547425.1 uncultured Candidatus Saccharibacteria bacterium
CGGGGTGTGGCGCAGTTGGTAGCGCGCCTGCTTTGGGAGCAGGAGGTCGCTGGTTCGAGCCCAGTCACCCCGACCAGTAGGGCTTCTTCAAGAAAGCCCGGTTTTGCTGTATAATTTGCGGTCGCGCGGGTGTCGTATAACGGTTATTATGCTAGCCTTCCAAGCTGGAGATACGGGTTCGATTCCCGTCACCCGCTCCATAGGTCGAGCCCCGGTAGCTCAGTTGGATAGAGCAGTGGACTTCTAAGCCAATGGTCGGGGGTTCGAATCCCTCCCGGGGCGCCAAATTAATATCGCGGCGGGTATAGCTCAGTTGGTTAGAGCGACTGGTTGTGGTCCAGTAGGTCATGGGTTCGAGCCCCATTACTCGCCCCATCAAAATGCCGAGGTAAAGCCTCGGTATTTTGGTATTATTGGGCTAATGCTTATTGTGACAGCCGCTATGATGCTCGCCCTAGCCGTTTTTTTGTCGGTTTTTTTGGTTAAGAGCGAACGCGGGCCAAAAAAACCGATCAGAAGTATTGTTGCCGCGTTGGGTTTTGGCGGGCTGGCGATCGCGGCGGCGCTGGCGCTTGAAAAAAGGGTGATACCGCCTGAAGCTATCCGCCAGATATATGACGGCAGTCTGCCGCTGCCGGCGCTTTTGGGAATCAGTATGGCGATTGGCTACATCGAGGAGGCCGCCAAGTTCGTACCGCTGGCTATTTTTTTAAACGACAAAAAATACTTTACCAAGCACATCGACGGGGTTATCTACTTCGCGTTCTCGGGGCTGGCTTTCAGTATGGTCGAGAACGCCTATTTCCTGCGAATTCTGAATCCCTCCGTCGGACTTTTGCGGATCGTCTTACTGCTGTTTTTCCACCCGGCAACCAGCGCTATTGTCGGTTACTACTTTGCCCGGTTCGCCCTCGACAAACGCTCGCTTTGGAACGTTGCGCTGGCGCTGGCGGTAGTATCAGTGCTCCACGGCCTATATAACTTCGGCGTTGGCTCAAACTCTCTGCCGCTGTTTGCCATTAGCTTAGGGGCGACACTGCTGATCAACGTCGGATTAGTTTTTTACCAGCGCAAAGCTTCCCGGATGGACGCGGCCGACGAGGTTATCGCCGAAGCCGGATCTTAATGCTCAACTTCGAACCGGGCGCCAACGGCCTCTAGCTTTGGCAGTAGATCTTCATAGCCTCGCAGTAAATGATCAACCCCGGTCAGAGTTGAATCACCGTTGGCGACGAGAGCGGCAATAACCTGGGCCATCCCAGCCCGGATGTCAGGGATTTCAATTGTGGTGCCATGTAGAGTTGTTGGCCCGTCGATGATGGCGCTGTGTTTTTGGCCCTGGCCTTTAAAGCGGCATTCGAGTTCCCCTAGGCAATCGGTAACGATTTCGATCTTGGCGCCCATTTGGCGCAGAGTTTCGGTGTAGCCAAAGCGGTCTTCATAAACCGTCTCATGAACCTTGGACAACCCGTGCGCTTGAGTCAAAAGCACCACCAGCGGTTGCTGCCAGTCGGTGGCAAACCCCGGATGGGTATCGGTTTCGACGTAAATCGCCTTCAAGTTTTTGTTGGCCCGTTTAAACAACATACCGTCATCGTCGATCTGATAATCCGCCCCCATTCGCCGAAGCGTGTTAAGGAAAGTGATCAAGTCGTCTTGCCTGGCTCCCTGGACTAAAATCTGGCCGTCGGTTGCTACCGCCAACATGGCGAAGCTAGCGGCCTCCAGCCGGTCGGGCATAATGTCGTATTCCACTCCTCGCAGTTTTTTGACGCCGTCGATGATGATACTGCGGTCGGCACCTAACTCGATGATGGCCCCCATCTGCTGGAGCATTTTTATTAAATCGATGATCTCCGGTTCGATCGCGGCGCCTTTTATCTGCGTTCGGCCGGTAGCCAGGACCGCTGCGAAAATTATGTTTTCAGTGGCGCCAACACTTGGGTAACGCAGGCTGATGTTGGTGCCGCGAAGGCCGTTAGCGCTGGCCCGGTAACCATCGGCGGTTTCTTCGATTTTGGCGCCCATTTTTTGCAGCGCTTTAACGTGCATATCCACCGGTCTTGAGCCGATATCATCGCCTCCCACGACCGGCAACTCCGCCTCGCCGGCCCGGTGCAGGAGCGGGGATAGTGCCAGAACCGACAGCCGGTTTTTGCGGGTTAGCTCCTTGACGGTGGTGTTGGTAATTTCGGGAGTGTGGAGTTTGATCTTGCCGGGAGCGACCTCGACTTGGGCACCGACTTTTTGGCAAATCTCGGCCGTAATTTCGACGTCGCCGATCATCGGGCAGTTGTTTAGGATAACCGGCTCGTCGGTGAGTAAACTTGCGATCATCATCTTGGTAGCGGCATTTTTAGCGCCGCTGACCCTAACTTTGCCGGACAGCGGCTGTCCGCCGAAGATGGTTAACGATTTAATAGTGTCGGGAATCACGACCTCGATTGTACACCATCACCGAGAGGCATATACTTAAAACAGTAACGAGGTTGCTTGCTGTGGCCGTTAAACAATCTGCAAAAATCAATTCACTGATCGCCGGTGACTGGCCAGGCGGGATGGCGATAGTAAAACAGTCGATTATCGACGTCTTTACCAACATCGTACCTTTTCTGGTTGCCTTGATTCCCGCTGCGGTTCTACTGCTTGGAGTTCTGGCCGGCCCACATGGGGCTGGTATTATCTTGATCGTTTTAGGGGTAGCGGGCTTAATATACAGCACACTCTGTCTGATTCCAGCCACTCCGATTTACGGCTTGGCTCGGGCAGATGGCCGCGCGATGACCACCAAAGAAGTCTACGTTTGGCGCTGGACACCTTTGTGGAAGCTGGTAGTTGCAAACCTATTACTAGCGGTCCCAATTATTATTGGGTTTATCTTATTGATTATCCCGGGCATCATCGCCCTGATTTTACTGGTACCGACGATTGCGTTGGTCCAGTTCATAATCATTGAAGAAAAAAATATCGGGCCGATCGACGCCATAAAAAAAGCCTATCATCTGTCCAAGCCTCATCGTATGAAGGTCTGGGGGATAGTCGGCTGGTATGTGTTGATTGTCTTGGCGTTCCTGTTAGTGCTCGGTGTTATATTTGGCGCTTTCTTAGGCAGGGCGCACGCCAGCTCGCTATCCGATCCTCATGGCCACTCCAGCAATCGCGGCGGCTTCGGCGGCGGCACCAGTGCGTTTTCGGCGACCTCTTTTGCTTACTTGTACCGCTGGATCGGTCATCAAGCCAAATCATAGCCACGCCGCCGCAGTCTAAGGTAAACTGAACAGCGCGCATTGTGCGTGTCCGTATCTTGCGGCTATAGCTCAGTGGATAGAGCGCATGCCTCCGGAGCATGAGGTCGGAGGTTCAAGTCCTCCTAGCCGCACCATTCACAAGTTTGACTCAATTTCCTACAAAAACATGTAAAAAGCTAATCTGTTAAGGGTTACACCCTTAACAGATAGGAGAATTACAAAGTATGAAGTATTGGTTGATGAAGACGGAGCCGGAGACGTTTAGTCTCTGGGATTTGAAGAAGAAAGGGAGCGAGCATTGGGATGGGGTGCGAAACTTTGGCGCGCGCAATAATATGATGGCGATGAAGATTGGTGATTTGGTTTTAATCCATCACTCCGGCAAAGACCCAGCCGTGGTTGGTGTTGCCAAAGTCGCCAAAGAAGCTTATCCGGATTTCACGGCTTGGGACAAAAAGAGTGATTACTACGATCCGAAATCGACCGAGACTAAGCCGATTTGGCAGATGGTGGATGTTAAGTTCGTCGAGGAGTTTAAAAACCCGGTGCCGCTAAAACAAGTCAAGTCCGACCCCAAGCTGGAAAACATGGTTTTAGCCCGTGAGCCGAGGTTGTCGGTCCAGCCGGTTAAAGAGGTCGAGTTCAGGCGCATTGCTGAATTAGCTGCCCGTTAGTCAGACTATTTGATCACCGAGACGCTGGTTGTTCCGATGTTGCCCGCGGCGTCGTAAGTGTTTACTTGCAACGTGTGCGAGCCGCTTTTAAGGCCTTTGATGTTCCAGGCATAGTTAAGAGTTGAGGCTGTCGAGGTGGCTTTGAGCTTGCCGTCTATCAGTAACTCCATTTTGGTCACTCCGACGTTGTCGGCCGCTTGGGCGGAAACATTGATGTTGCCGGTAATGATGGAGTTGTTGCCGGGACTCGTGATAGTCACAGTCGGAGCCACGGTGTCGCTGCTATTAGAAACCGTTACACTCACCGTCGAGCTGGTCCCAACATTGCCGGCTGCGTCATAGGCTTTAGAGAGGATAGTATGGTTGCCGTTACTTTCCTGGGTTGTGTTCCAGGCGAAAGCCACCGAACCGGAATTACTTGAGCCCCGCAGCAGCCCATCGATGTAAAGCTCGGTGCTAGTCACTCCAACGCTGTCGGAGCTGGATGCGCTGACCGTGACATTATTGTCGGATACCGTCGAGCCGTTAGCCGGTGCGGTCACTGTAGTAGTCGGGGCGGTTGTGTCGGCAGCGGTATTGCTGACCGTTACCGTTACCGTCGAGCTGGTACCAACGTTCCCGGCCGCGTCGTAGGCTTTGGTGGATAAACTATAGCTGCCGTTCGCGGAGGCGTTCGTGTCCCAGAAAAAGCTGTAAGGCGCGGCGGTGCTGGTGGCGTACAAAGCCCCGTTGCGATAAAGCTCAACCTTGGTAACCCCTACGTTGTCCGAGGCGCTGGCGTTTATAGAAATTTGACCCGAAACCGTGGCGCCGCTCGCGGGAGAGGAAATGCTGGCCGTTGGTGCAGTTGTGTCGGCGGGCGGCAAAGTGACACCGGTCAAAGATTGAATAGCCTTTAGCGTATTGGCCCGGCCGTACTGGATACTTTCACTGGTGCCGGCCTGCGTTTTGCCGGACAGCGGATCGGTAGTTGAAAAAAGAGCCTGTTTGATTTGATCAACCGTTGCCGTCGGTTTTGCCGAACGCATTAGGGCTATAGTTCCGGCGACCATAGGTGACGAGATCGATGTTCCTCCAACCGGGCCGTAGCCGTATGGCAGTTGGGTAGATGGGTCTTTTAGCCACGTCGTGACTTGGCTGGTTGGTGCCGCGACCTGAACCCACGAGCCGAAGTTTGAGTAATTCATAAGATTGTCACTTTGGTCCGACGCGGCTACCGCAATCGCCCCAGGACTTCCGCCCGGATAATTAACGGTGTTAACACCCGAGTTCCCGGCCGCAGCCACGACGACTACATTGCGGCTAATGGCGTAGGTGACGGCCGAGTTGACCGCCGAAGACGCGCTCGTGCCGCCGTATGAAACGTTAATGACCTGCGCGCCATGATCGGTCGCCCAAGTGATTCCGGCTGCTATATCGCTGTAAGTCGCCGAACCGGTATCGGTAATTTTGACGGGCATTAACCGGCACGCCCAGCACACGCCAGCTACGCCTTGTGAATTGTTTGAATTGGCTGCGATGGTACCGGCAACGTATTCGCCGTGACCAGAGATATCAATAGCAGTACTTGAGCCATTAAGTACGTTGTAGCCGGCTACGGTTTTGCCAGCCAAGTCCGGGTGACTGGCGTCAATACCTGAATCGACCACAGCTACAATGACGCTGCTTGATCCGGTGGTGATGTCCCAAGCTGATTTATTTTTCATTACGATGTGGGGCCACTGGCCAGTCGGAGCACCACAGCCGTTGGCAAAACTGTTGGTGGCAGCAAAGCAGGGATCGTTCGGGGTCGCGGCGGCGGTTGCGGTAAAGTCTTTTTCGGCGAATTTCACCGCCGGGTTGTGAGACAAGGCTTTTATCACCGCGTCCCGAGCCTTAGGGTTGACGGTGACAACTTTGGTCCCGATTTGCGGAATGTCCTTTTTGACGGCCAACCCGTAGCGGCCAAGCAGTTTATGCTGAGTCGCGGTGTCCGCGCCCGGCTTGAAAGAGACGAGGATATGGCCCGGAGCGAAATTGGTTTGCGACACAGTTGCCGGACCGGACGCGTGCGACCTGAAGATTAGCCAGATACCGACGGCAGCGACAAGCGCGGTCAAAATCCCAAGCTGGAGTTTGGAAAATTTCAGGTTCTTAAATAACGGGGACTTCTTGTCCGGTTGCTCGGTCGGTTCGGCGACAACTTCCTGATCCACTTTTTTAGTACCCCTTTTCTTCATGCATCCTAAGCATAGGCGTGATAAAGGAGCAATGCAATCTGGAATGATCTGGGCTAATAATTGCTTGGTGGGCCGTCCGAGACTCGAACTCGGAACCAATTGCTTAAGAGGCAACTGCTCTGCCAATTGAGCTAACGGCCCATGGCGCGCCTGGAGAGATTCGAACTCCCGACTTTCTGGTCCGAAGCCAGACGCTCTATCCACTGAGCTACAGGCGCACAGCCGTGAAATGTTAGCACAGAACCGGGCGGACTTCTATAAGCTTAACAGCTCCGAGACGGTGACGAAGCGGTAGTTTTGTTTGTGTTGCAGTTCCCGAATGATCAAATCCAGGGCGGCGACGGTTTGGTCGCGCGGCGCGCCTTTGGAGTTGTAACCGTCGTGAAAAATCAAGATCGTACCTGGTTTCACTTTTTTAAGGGCTGACCTGGCCATTTTCTTTGCGCTGGGCTGAAAAATCTCCCAGTTGTTAATGAACAGTCCGGAAATTGGAGTCAGTCCCCGGTTGCGCAAAATTTTGAACAGCTTCGGATGGCGAAACAGCCAAGGCGGCCGGTAGTACTTGGCCGGCTCACCCGTCAACTCGGTTACTTTTCGCTGGGCGCGATCGATTTCCAGCTCCAGGTTTCGACCGGTGAAAAGCTGGCTGAAGCTGTGGCTAAAGGAGTGCAGGCCGATCTCGTGCCCCTTTTCGGCCAACCGTTTGGTGGTTTCCGGCGAGTGTTCTATATTTTGGCCGACCTGAAAAAAAGTCCCTTTGGCCCCATGCTGCTCCAACACCTGCATTATCTGCGAGGTAAACGGCTCGTTCGGCCCGTCGTCAAAGGTTAGCGCCACAGCGTTTTGACTGGTTTTTACCCGAAATAGAAACTTGCCGAAAAGCTGTGATTTAGGCGAAAAAAAGAGGTAGTAAACCGCTCCAGCCAAAATGACTACAATCAAAAATCCCAGCATCAGATTACAGCGCGCGGTGGGTAATGGTCCGGATCTTATGTATGCCGGAACCCATAGCGTGGATCGGGTGGGAGAGAGCGTAGGCGGTGTTGGCGAGCCCGGCGTGGGCGGCGATCAAAAAGGCTAAAAGATAAAGCGCGTAGACGGTCGCGCGGACCCAGCGCCGCGGTTTCTCGGTACGGATTGGTTTATAGCTGCCTAAAACCGGCCGGCCGGCTAGCCGGCTCAATCCGTATTCGGCGAAGTAAAAAGCCAGGGTGACGCCTAGCATATACAAAAAGCCGCGGTTTAACCGACGGCTGGAGGTGTAAACGTAGTTGTCCGGCAGAGCGGTAACCTGGCCCTTCGTTCGCATACGGTTAATTAAGTCTAGTTCGTCGCCGCCTTGGGTCAATTTGACGTTGTAACCGCCGATTTGCTGCCAAGCAACTTTACGAAACGCCAGATTGGCGGCGAAGGCGTACCACAAGTAGCCGGTCTTTTGGTAAATTTTGATCGTCATTCGCATCAAAAATCCGTAAACGAAAATCCAGCGAGGCGCGTTAACGAACCGGCACGGTCCGGCTACGACTACGGCTTGCGGGTTAGCCTCAAAGGCTTGGTAAATCCGGCTTAGCCAATTCGGCTCAAATTGGGTGTCGGCGTCGGTTGAAACCACAATCTCGCCCTTGGCCGCTTCGGTACCGGTTTGGCGGGCGTAGCAAACGCCCTGCTTTGGCTCAAAAATAACTTTGGCGCCATGGGATTTCGCCACCTTGGCCGTATCATCGCTACTGTTGTTGTCGACGACGATTATTTCGTAGGGTAAGGCGAAATCCTGCGCCAACAGCGAGTCAACGGCGCGGCCAATGTAGGCCTCTTCGTTATACGCCGCCACCACCACCGAAAGCGCGATCTTTGCTCGCTTATTCATAGGCGTAATTATACAATTAATCCACTAACAAAAGAGGACACTATGTGCTTAACATGCGGCTGCGGAATGCCTTACGACAATATGGGCGACGCCAAAAACCTTACGGTCAAAGACTTAAAAGAATCGGTTGAAACCGCCGACGGCAAAGGGCTAAGCGAGCAACAGGCCGTCGACAATCTGGTTGAAACCTGGAAAAAGGTTAAATCGGACGACAAAAACTACAAAGCTAGCTGATTCGGTCGCGTTTCCTGACCAGTTTGCTTTTTTCGCCCAGCGGGTCGGACATGTCCTTTTCGAGGGCTTTTTTGACGCGCTCGAAAACTTGTTGCGGTGTCATTTCGGATTTGACGATGTAGTCGATCGGCGCTAAGCGGTAGACCTGCGAAGTTGTAGCGTCGTCGCCGACGTTGGTGAGTACCATAACTTTAACTGTGTCGCCGCCGGGTTTGCCTCGCAATTCTTCTAGCATTTCGATCCCGGTTTTGTTGGGCATCATTAAGTCTAGCAACACAATCTCTGGGTTGTAATCGGCGATTAGCACTAATCCTTCGTTGCCGTCGGCCGCGGTTTTTACCTCGTAGCCTTCCTTCTCCAGCTTCAGCTTATACATCTCAACGATCGCCGGATCGTCTTCGATTATCGCTACTTTGTGCTTAACGCTTGTGCTTTCTGCCATACCCCAATCCTATCTGAAACACCCCTAGCTGGCAAATTTTACCACTCCTGGCGGAATGTCATGACGGTCCCGACAAAAGTCAGCCCCACCAAATAGACCGGGTACGCGGCGATCCCAAAGGTCCAGTGAGTGATCGCGAGCAAGTTTACCAAGTTCGCAAGCAGGGCCAGTCTCCAGGCCAGAGCGCTTTCGCTCTTAGGCTCCCACCACCACTTACGCAACGTCGGTGCCATAGCGAAAGAGTCGATCGCGATACTAATTAACGTGGCAGTAACCGGATTGTGAGTTTGCCACCACAAAAAAATACTAATCCCTGCACCTAGAAGACAAACGCCATCAAATAAATCCCAATCCATCTGGCCGTACTTCAGGGCGAGAATCGCAATAACAAAGGGGTCGATCGCATAAACCAGAGGAAGGAAAAAAGACTCGCGGCCCCCGGCCGCAAAATGGGCGGCGGCCAAAACCGCGCCGTTAATACCCCAAATCCACCAAGAACCAACGTTAGGTTTGGTTTTGCCCTGGAGGATTTCTTTGACATAAGGAATACCGGAAATCAGATAAATTACGGCCGCGGCGATTCCGGCAATCTCTGCAAAATTAACCATAGTCGAAATGTATTATGCCTTAGCATAACTTTGTTTGGTATAGTTGATCAGGTATGCGCGTCTTATTTATATCCAAAGACTTATTGGCCGGCGACGTCGCTCGATTGATCAAAGAAGAAGGTCATGAGGTAAAACTCTACATTAAAGACAAAGCCCGCCGAGAGAACCTCGAGGGGATGGTAGATAAGACTAATGATTGGAAAAAAGAGCTTAAATGGGTAGGCAAAGAAGGACTAATCGTTTTTGATGATGTTGGTTTCGGTGCGGATCAGGACAAACTGCGCAAACAAGGTTACGCAGTATTTGGCGGATCTGAACGAGCAGACCTGCTAGAGACGGACCGAAAGTATGGCCAGCAAATTTTTGCCGAGTACGGGATGGATACGGTCGAGAATGAAAAATTTCAGAATATTCCAGAAGCAATCGCCTACATCAAGAAGAACAAAGGCCCCTGGGTTATCAAACAGAATATGTACGCCTCAAAAAGTACGAATTATGTAGGGCATATGGAAGACGGGCGGGACGTAATAAGCGTTCTCCAAAGCTATCATAGCCAGCGGAAAGCGGTAGAAATTTGCCCGATTTTTTTGCAAAAGAGGGTTGAGGGGATCGAGATTGGAGTGGCTCGCTATTTTAATGGCAAAGACTGGGTTGGACCAATCGAGTTCAATGTTGAGTATAAACGGATGTTTGACGGGGACCTCGGCCCAACAACTAGTGAGATGGGGACTTTAGCATGGTACTCGGATGATGAAAGCATCAAACTTTACGAAGAAACGCTCGCTAAGATCGAGCCATATTTGAAGGAAATTGAATTTAAGGGGGATATAGACATTAACTGTATCGTTAATGAACATGGAGCATTTCCCCTAGAAGCCACGCCCAGGCTAGGTTCGCCAATAATTCATCTACACAGTGAACTTAATACTTCTCCTTGGGGCGAATTCATGAATGCAATTGCCCGCGGGGAGGCTTATGACCACAAGTGGAATAAGGGCTACGGAATTGTAGTTCTACTGGCTGTTCCACCGTTCCCGTATGCGAGCGAGATTAAGGGGTTGTACTCGAAGGGCATAGATGCGTATTTTGACGGATTGACTAAAAAAGATATGAAGTCGATTCATTTCGAAGAGATCTCTAAACGTCATGATGGAACATACTACGTTTCAGATAATCGTGGATATGTTCTTTACGTAACCACATCCGGTACAACGATCGGAGAGGCTAGGTCAAAGGCATACTCAATAGCATCGAAGATAATTGTCCCTAAAGCTTTCTACAGACATGACATTGGTTTAAGTTTCTCGGTGCGCAATGGGCGCAAACTTAAAGAGTGGGGCTGGCTAACATAAGCGTGATTGACTATCTGGATACTCGAAAGCATACTTGTATAAGATGAACGCCAAACGAAACAAATTACTTCTCATCATTACCCTAGCCGTTTTTACAGGGTTTGCCGGGTGGTGGGTTTATTTGGTACTAACCCAACCTGTCGACAGTGCAGCCCGCGCGCTTTTTAGCGACACCTACTGGATAATGACCCTAATTGGTGGACTAATAGGTTTATATGTTTCGAGAAAATGGGGAGGGTTAAAAAGTGCGCTCGGTAAGTCATTATCATTTTTTTCATTCGGCCTGCTAGCTCAAACGTTCGGGCAGGTGGTATATACGTACTACGCAAGACGATTACATGTTGAAGTGCCGTACCCTTCAGTGGGAGATGTTGGCTTTTTTGGGAGCATCCCCCTCTACGCCCTAGGAGTGTTTTACCTCGGTAAGGTCGCTGGTGTCCGTGTCTCTTTGAGATCTTTTAGAGGCAAAATCTTGGCAGTAGTTTTGCCGCTAGTACTACTTGCGATCTCGTATTATGTCTTTTTTACGGGTGCAGCAGCTGGTCATACCCACCTTTTCGGACTCCAACCTTATGCCTACGACCCGAAACAGTCTTTAATCCAGACTTTGCTTGATTTCGGATACCCCCTCGGTCAAGCATTTTATGTCTCAATTGCGTTGCTCACTTACTTCCTGTCTCGTAAAGTTCTGGGGGGTATCATGAAAAATAAAATTTTGTTTATCCTGGTAGCCCTCGCTGTTCAGTATGCAGCTGATTTTGTTTTCCTGTTTCAAAACAATAGACAAACCTGGTATGCGGGCGGCATTAACGACTTTATGTACCTAGTTGCCTACCTGCTCATGACACTCGCATTACTAGGGATAGGTGCGGCGTACGCTAAATTAAGCTCAGAACCTCAAACATCTGCACCAGAGGACAAATAATGGACGTCTTCGCTCAGGCTGCGGAAAAAATAATTCACGAGCAAGAGGGGATTATTGGGCCCGTTGCCCTGGAACAGGCGCGGAAAGTGGCTGGTCTTAAGGTTAACGGCGGCGTTCATATTGAAGGCAACAAGACTCAAGTTTTGGAACATTTAGTCGAACAGTACCAAAAACTGTTTGGACAGACTTCGGTAGAGGTTTGCAAAGAAGCAGTCAGTGGGCTGCAGTTGCCCGCCGACCAAATGCCGGCGCTGCTGAAGTAGATCGCCACGCTTTGCTCGCGATGACCGGGTTTAGAAGGTAAAATACGGTTATGGCTTTATCTATGGGCGAAAATCAGCCGGCTACTGCTCCTGTTACCGAGAATCTTGAGCATGTCACTCAAGAAATGTACAAGAAAAATCTGGAGCTGGCTGACCGTAACAAAACCTTAGCCCTGCTCCGTAAAATGGACGAAATCGTCCTTGGGTCCGTTACCGACGCGAAGAAAGTGGCCGAGGAAATTTGTAAGACCATTGTGGCTGAAACCGACTTTAATCTGGCCACAATCTTTATTCTCAGCAAAGACCAACTGGTCCCGATCGGCACCGCCTACCACGACCAAAACGGGGATATCGACCCGCAGATCAAGGAGCAGGTCATGATGGTTCCGGTTCCGATAGTGTCTAGCCACATCTTCGCGCAGGCGATAGCCACCAAGCAGATTCAACTCTCTACAAGTTATCCGGAAATCCTAAAGCCCCGCTTCGAAGCGCCTTTAATCGCCAAGATTCAGGAGATGATCAAGGTCCAGTCGATCTTTATCTGCCCTCTGGTTGTGCGCGATAAAGCGATTGGCGTTATCAATATCGGCACGGTTTTGCCGGCCGACCAATTGTCTGACTTCAAGAAAAACCTGATCGACCGGTTAAGCGGCGTCATCGGCATCGCCGTCGACAATGCGCTGCTGTATGAACAAATCCAGGAAACCACCGAAAAGTTACGCGACGCCAACGACAAACTGAAGGAACTCGACAAAGCCAAGGACGACTTTATCTCGATGGCCTCGCACCAGCTGCGGACGCCGCTGACGACAATCAAAGGCTACGTTTCGATGATGGAGGAAGGCGACGCCGGAGCCGTTAGCGAGGATCAGCACAAGTTTTTGAAAAACGCCTTGAACGGCGCCGACCGGATGGGCAAGATGATCGTTGAGCTGCTCAACGTCTCGCGGATGTCGACCGGTAAATTCAAAATTGAGCCGAAGCTCGTCGAGCTGGGTTCCGTAGTTGAGGAGGAGGTCGGGCAACTCAAACTGAACGCGGAGTCGAAGCAGATCAAGCTGGTCTACCAAAAACCTGCCCAGCCGGTGAACTGTGAACTCGACGTCGACAAGACGCGGCAGGTGATTATGAACTTTATCGACAACGCTATTTACTACACAAAGCAGGGGAGCGTTACGGCCACGCTCGAACAAACCCCGCAGACCGTTATTTTCAAGGTAGTCGACACCGGCATCGGCGTACCCAAAGCCGCCTTGCCCAAGCTGTTTAGCAAATTCTATCGAGCCGACAACGCCAAGGTCGCCCGTCCCGACGGTACCGGCCTCGGTTTGTATTTAGCCAAGCGGGTGGTCGAAGAACAGGGCGGCAAAATTATCTTCGAGACAGTTGAGGGCAAAGGCTCGACCTTCGGCTTTGAACTGCCTAAGAAAGTTGTAGCCCCCGCGGCATGAGGCCATTTTTGTCTGCCTTAATCGCCTTCGGTGTAAGCTTCACCGCGCTATTAGTAGTCGAACAATTAATCCACAAATTCACCAAAAACCCCGACAAAAGCTACCGCTGGGGCGTCTGGGTTTTTTCGGCCTTAATTGCAATTTATACTTACG
Organism: uncultured Candidatus Saccharibacteria bacterium; assembly: GCA_964547425.1. Lineage (GTDB taxonomy): Bacteria > Patescibacteriota > Saccharimonadia > UBA4664 > CAZJNH01 > CAZJNH01. The sequence goes on from CAZJNH010000011.1 coordinate 13,437, forward strand.
TCTCTAGTTTGGGCCGCTAGGCTTTGGGTAGGGTGAATTTGATCTGGGTACCGGAGCCCTCGATACTGTCGACGTAGATGGCGCCGCCCATTAATTCCACCAAACTTTTAGTGATCCAAAGGCCCAGACCGGTACCGGTAATGTTTTGGGTTTCTTTGGTCCGGATCCGGTAGAACTTCTTAAACAGATTGGCCCGCGCCTCAGGCGACATACCCACCCCGGTGTCGCGGACCGTAACGGCTACGTGATCCTGCTCGGTCGCAACCGATACCTCGACCGAACCCCGTACAGTGTATTTGATGGCGTTGCCGATGAGGTTAACTAAAATCTGACGCAGTTTGTCTTTGTCGGTTGTGACCATCAGTTTTTCGTCCGGCACCACAAAACTCAAAGTAAGTTTCTTGGCTGCGGCCTGTTGCTGTAAATCCTCAACTACCTGCGAGATCGCCGGTGAAAGCTCAATTACCACTGGCTCAACCTTTACCCGTCCCTGTTCAATTCGCGACACGTCGAGCAAGTCGGCTACCAGATTGGTCAGCTGCTCGCTGGATTTTTCGGCCGCACTAAGTACTTTGGCACGCTCGGCTTCGTCCAGGTCATGCTCTTCCAGCAACATCGACAGATTTCCGCGAATACTAGTAAGTGGCGTCCGTAGCTCATGTGAGGCGACTGATATGAATTCGTCCTTCATCTGGTCGACTTCCTGCAATTTTTTAAACAAAGTACTGTAGCGGTAAATCCGCGAACGGATAAAAAGCAGCAGCAGGATTATTACGACCGTCAGTGTCAGTAACTCGGCCGAACGGATGTAAGACTGACTCAGCAAATGGTCGATATAGGCCGTTGAGACAAAGGCCGATATTACCCCCTGCCTGGCTTTGGTCTGCTGATTTTTGACCAGTAAACTGACCTGATAACCGTTTTTGCCATTTTCGTTCGCGGCGATCGCGATATCTTTTTGCTCGGTCCAGCTAAGGTTGAGTTGCGTGAAGCTGCGCGGGTCCTCCGCCTGCTCCTTACCGGTCGCCGTGGTGTCGGCGGCGGGTTTAATAACCTTACCAACCCTGCCCTTATCGCTGGAAGCAGCCAAGATAAAGCTCTCTTCGTTAGGCTTTTTGGTCAGATAATCCAGCCTCTGGAAATAGTGGTCGCCGTTGGCGTCGTTGGTGGAGTCGCGGATTTCATCGATGGCCGACTGGATGGTTGCCGGTTCCGGATTGGGGAAACTGCGTTTTAGTAATTCGGCCGATACGGCGGCTTTGTCTCTGGCCTGAGCGTCAACCACCGTCGTAAACAGATTGATGACGAGGATAGAGTTTAACGTGATCAAGATGGGGATCAGAACGATTAATGAAAAAGAATAAACAATTTCCGGCGTCTTAAAGTAAGCCGCGAGGTTTTGGCCAAAAGCTCTAATCCCGCCCATTTAGTTTTTATTCTCCCGCGATTGGCGTTGGCTGTGTCGGCGGCTTTTTGCGGCCAGAAGAAAGACGCCGCTTGGTTTCCTCGTAGCCGACGAAGATAAAGATCGCAATCACAACGGTTAGCCCGCTATAGGCAGCGTACAACTTGGCTCGCGCAGTCGCCGTAGCGCTTGCGCTGAGCGCGCCAACTTGGGCAGCAGCCTCGGCGGTTGGGACAACGAAATTAAGTACGCTCGATCGTTCAAGCGGTTTGCCTTTGGTGTCATTCAATACGATGTAGGCTTCGTGGTCACCCGGCGTTAGTGACTGGTCCAGCTCGACCTCCCAGTTGCCGTCTTGGTCGGAGGTGAAATCAAGCTGTTTCGGCTGGGAAAAGACAAATAGAGAGTATTTTGTTTTGGCCATAGCCTTACCGGCAAACTTGAATTTGCTGACTTTCTTGTTCTCAACGATCGGCTGGACGGTTGTAATACTGAGTGCCTGGCTTTGGGCTACGGCGATCACTTTTCGGTAGGCCGGCTCGGCTAGCAACGCAGGCTTAACCTGAATACTCTCGCCGCTGGGAGTGACGTACGTTACGGTGCTTGAAGAGCCGGTGTTGCCATTTGCCGGCTGGCCCGCGGCGTTATTAACTACGACACTTATGGTCTGAGGCGAGGAAGTAGATTGGTACTTGCTCGTATCGGAGCATTGAGCTCGGGAGGTTATTTGGTAAGTACCATTTGGCACCTCGGCGGTGTTCCACGTAGTGTGATCTTGGTTGGTCTCCTGGTGCTGGGGCGTCGAGTTGCTGCTGGTGATATCAAAAAACCAGAGGTTGTGGTTGGAATTGTCTTTGAGATCGATGGCCAGCTGGCCTGAGACGGTTTGGCCGGCAGAGGGAGTGAGATATTGGGTCGCCGGACAGGCTGCCAATGTTGCGGCCGGCTGGGTAGAACCGCCAGACACGTCGGCGGCTCTAGGGCCAGATGGCGACGGCGAAGCGGTTCCTTGAACGGTCATATTGAAGGGCTGTTTGAAAACCTCGTCTTTATAGTAAGCACTATTGGACGGAGATCGCCGCGTCATCCAAAGTTCAAGGTAAGGTAGGGTACCCGCGTTGTAAGTAAAGGGCTGGTTGAGCTGCCAATCAACGGTTGTCAGGCTAAACGCTTTAACGGCCACCGGGTGTGTGGAAGAGATAATGGCTCCGCCGTCCAGTCCGGCCGAATAAAGGATTAGATTATCGATCCTGAAATCACATGATCCCGCCTGGACTTGAATATGTATTTTATCGCCGACGTTAAACCTGAGCGGCTCGGTTTGGTTAGCCGGCGGGTAAACTATCGACGCATCCGTGCAGCCTGAGTATAAATCGCTGGCTTTGGTTAGAAAACCGATCGACATAAAGGCTACGCTCAACCCGAGGGTGATCGCCCCAAGCTGGAAGTAGCGCTTCATTGATACAGGCTGGCTGGAATGCCGTATTTAGTTTTTATGGAAGAGGAGGGGATTGGCTGGGAGTGGCCCTCGTAAACCACCACCCAAATTTTATCGACCTTTTTTAGCGTGGAGGTATAAACAATATGACTCTTAGCGGTATTTGGCGTGCAGTCGTGTTTGGCGGTAGCGAAGTTTTCTTTGATCTTGATAGCGGTTACGGAATATGACTTTAACCCTACGACGGATTCACAGTCGGCGTCGAGTACGGCCTTTATCTGTTCCTCGTCGGTGGCGGCAACCGTCTCCTTAGCTTTACTGGCGGTTAACTGCTCATTTAGCGAAGCGATTTGGCCGTTAAGCGAACTAATCGTGGCGGCATCGGCGGCTTTAGTTTTGTCCGAACCGGCTAGCTTTTGGTTCTGCCAGAAATAAACCCCGGCCCCGGCAATAGCCGCGGCCACGGCGGCGACAGCTACCATTCCGAGAACCTTTTTCAGCCCCCCTCCGCGAGGTAGTTCCGGTTGTTGTAAAGGAGGAGTTGGCTTGGGCACAACTGGATCTGCCGGATCAATAGGGCTGAAAGGCGGCGTCGGCATTACTGGAGGAGCGGGCGAAGCCGGTGTTGGTGCCGGATCGGTCGAAAAGGCCGGAGGTGACGTTATTGGAGGGGGAGGAGTCGGAGCCGTAGGCTCGGCCGGAGGAACAGGAACAGCCGGCTCGCTAACGTTAAACGAGGCCGGAACAGAATCTCCGATATTAGTGGAATTGTCAGGGTGGAAAACCCGACCTGGCATCATATCCAAAACATAACCAATATACCAAGAAAATCCACCTGCTGCCAGATGGATTTTCTTGGTGACCCCACGGAGAGTCGAACTCCGGTTGCCAGGATGAAAACCTGGTGTCC
>CAZJNH010000012.1:0-15976 GCA_964547425.1 uncultured Candidatus Saccharibacteria bacterium
ATAAAGTCGGCGACGATCAAAAAATAGCCGTCGTAGTTCATCTTGCCGATCACCTCGAGCTCGTACTCCATCCTTTCAACCAGGCTCTTGGCGACCGCCGAGCGTGCCTTTTCGACTGTGATGTGGATGATGTCCTCTTTTGGGATGCCACCGTAGCGCCAGGCTAGCCCCTGATAGGCCAGTTGGCGAAGATAATCCTTTTCGGTTTGCTGAGTCGGTACATCGAAGGTCGGAATCAAAATCCGGCCGAGGGGAATTTCGATGTCGCACAGTTCGGCAACCTTAACGGTGTTGGCGAGCACCTCAGGGTGCTTGGCCCAGCGCTTGGCGATCTCCTCCGGGGCGGTGATGTGCAAGTCCATCTCCATTTCCATCCGGTCGGTATCGCCCATCGTCTTCCCGGTTTGGACGCAAAGCAAAACCTCGTGGGCTTCGCGGTCGTGTTGGTGGGTGTAGTGGCAGTCGCTCGTAACCACCATCGGCAACCCGGTTTTTTTGGAGATCTCAATTAGCCCGGCGTTGATCCTTTTTTGTGGCTCCCACTCCTCATGGTCCTGCAGTTCCAGGTAGTAATTGCCCTCTCCAAACAACTTCGAGTACCACTCGGCGGTCTCCTCGGCCTGTTTGGTGTCGCCGTTTAAGATATGCCGGGCGACCTCGCCGCTAGCGCAGGCCGATAAACAGATTAATCCTTCGTGATGCTTTTCCAGCAGCTTGCGGTCGATCCGCGGTTTGTAGTAGAACCCATCGAGATGGGCGGTCGTTACTAGCTGCATCAGATTAAGATAACCTTCGTAGTTTTTAGCCAGCAGGATTAAGTGATAAGGGTTGGCGTCGGCTTTGCCGGCCTTGTCCTCTAGCCCCCGCGGCGCGACGTAAACCTCGGAGCCAATAATCGGCTTAAGCCCCTTGTCTTTGGCTTGTTGGTAAAACTCAATTGAGCCAGACAGCGTACCATGGTCGGTTAAGGCCACCGACTTCATACCGAGCTCCTTGATTCGATCCAGCATATCCGGCACTTTTTGCAGGCCGTCTAATAGGCTGTAATGGCTGTGATTATGTAGATGGACGAACTCCAACTAGACCCCCCAATTTAGACCGCAACAACTTCATCAATATTAGCACAAGCGTTTTTAGTGGCCGGCCAGTTTTTTGGTGGCTTCTTCCAGCTCTTCCATTACTTTGTCGCCCTCGCCAACCAGTGGCTGGATGTCGGCTAAATTCTGGTCTTTGGTGTCGGAAAGGTCCCCGGCGGCTTCTTTGAGTTCGGTCTTAAGCCGCTCTGCCCGCTGGAGCAAGGCTTCGCTGCGAGCGGCCAGAAGCGATCCGAGGTCTTTGGTTGAATTGGTCTGCCTCAATAAATGCCGGAAACGGAACAGGATCGTTAAAACCACCCACAAAACGGCGGCGGCCAGCACCAGGACTATAAGTAGCCCCGTGGACAGTAAGACCAGCAGTAATGTCTCGGTGGAGACCATACTGCTATTTTACTATTTCTCAGATTTCTTGTTGAGAAAAACCCATTCTTTGCGTTCGATAACCGAGTTGGGGATGACATGCAGCCTGCCGTCTTTGGCACGAATCCGGGTGCGGCGCATATCCATACTTTCGATGGTACCTTCGGTTTTGTCCTCACCGGCCCGGACTTCGTCGCCGACGTTAAAGTCTCTATCGTGTGCCAGAAAAATTCCGGCTAAAATATCTCCCGCAAAGCTCGACGCGCCTGAAGCCAGGGCAAAACCGACCGCGGCTAGCGCGCCTGAGAAGATCAACGCGAAACTGGAGAGTCCAAGCCCTCTTAGGGTGGCAATCACCAGAAAAGCCCACAAAATTGAGCGGATCAGCGATACTAGAATGGCTTTGAGTCCCCTGGGCAAACGGACGAACTTAAGCAGATACTCAGCCATCCAGGTCGCGATCTTAATTAGGACATAGCCAATCAGAACGCCGATGACGACATTCGGTAGTTTGTGCGCGAAGGTATTGATGGTGTCGATAGTTGGCTTTATGTCGTAACTAATCCTAAGATTCCTCCAGATGTTTTTTTAGTATAGCATTAGCGACTTGAGGATTGGCTCGCCCGCCGCTAGCCTTCATGATTTGCCCAACCAAAAACCCCATCGCCTGCTGTTTCCCGGCCTTAAAGTCGGCTACCGAACCAGGATTGTCTTTGAGAACTTGCTTTACCAGTTCTTCCAGTTCTTTAGAGTCGGATTGCTGAAGCAGATTCAAATCCTGCGCCAATTTCTCCGGCGCGGTCTCGGTCTTCAGCATCTCAGCTAATACCGACTTAGCGGCGGTTGAGCTCAATTTACCTTCATCGGTCATCTTCGCTAGTTCAACCAGTCGTTTGGAGTCAAGCTTAAAGTTGCTCCAGTCGTAGTTCTCGTCGCCGGTTAAGCTAATAACCTCACCTGCCAGCCAGCCGCCAACCCGTTTAGCCGATGATTTATTGAGTTTAATGGCTCCTGTGAATACGGCCACAAAAGACGGGTAATTCACCAGCGCTTCAACCTCTTTGTTGTTGAGCCCGGCTTCGCTCATCTGCGTCCGCAGTTCGGGCGGGAGCGGCGGCAATTGAGTTTTGGCGGCCTTGACCATTGCGCCACTAATTACCAGCGGCGGCAGATCGGGTTCGGGGAAGTAACGATAATCGTGGGCCTCTTCTTTACTTCGCTGGCCGACGGTTTTGGCTTTGGCCTCATCCCAGCCACGAGTTTCTTGCTCAACTTTGTCGCCTTTATCTAAAATCTCGGTTTGGCGCTTAATTTCATACTCGATCGCCCGTTCAACGCTTTTGAAGGAGTTAAGGTTTTTAATTTCGGCACGGGTACCTAGGGGTTGAACCCCTAATTTGGGGTTCAACCCCTTACCGACCAGCCGCAAGCTGATGTTGACGTCAAAGCGAACGTGGCCATGATATAAATCGCCCTCACTCACCCTTGCATAGCGCATAGTGTGGACCAACTCCTGGGCGTAGGCTTTAGCCTCGGCGGCCGAACGCAGATCCGGCTCCGACACAATCTCAACCAGCGGCGTCCCGGCGCGGTTTAAATCGACGAGCGAATAATCAGACCCAGCCGGATGAACCGACTTACCGGTGTCCTCCTCCATATGCGAACGGGTGATGCCGACTTTGATAGTCTTGTCACCAACCGGAACTTCAACCTCGCCTTCGTAGGCGATTGGGCTGGTGTATTGGGTGATCTGGTAGCCTTTGGGGATGTCGGGATAGAAGTAGTTTTTGCGCTCAAATTGAGTATTTTCAGCGATCTTGCAGCCCAGCGCCAAACCGGCTTGGATCGCCAGCTCAACCGCGGCTTTATTTAGATAAGGCAAAGTCCCGGGCAGTCCAAGGCAGACCGGGCAAACATGAATATTCGGCTTGGCATCCCGCGAATCATTGTCGCACCCGCAAAACAGCTTCGACTTCGTTTTCAGCTGGACGTGCGTCTCCACCCCAATCACCGGCTCGTATTTGCTCATTTCACCATCTCCCCGACAACTTTGATGTGAGGATAAAGCTGAACTATCCCGGCGTTGGGTAGTTGCTCAATCTCGTCGCTGTCCAGCTCAGTAAACATTTTACGGATCTCACGGCCGCTGCCGGCGTGGCCAACCAACAAAATATTGTCCGCCTCCATCGGCTCTCCTGGCGTTTCATCAACGTTCCCCTCCATCAGTCGGTGGTCGGTGACAACCTTAGCTCCAAGCTCTTTGGCGATAATCTTGGCTGTATCAAATGTGCGCAGTGAGGGGCTGCTAACGATTACGTCGATATGTTTATCTTTTAAGATTTTGGCCGCTTCTCTGGCTTGGAGTCTACCTTTCTCGGTTAGCGGCGGATCGGAGCCCATATAATTTATATCGGCGTTGGCCTGGCTCTCGCCGTGACGAATAAAATAGGCGTTTTTCATAGCGCGCCCAAGTCTTTGAGGCCGCGGCGGAAGTTGACGATGGCGTGCTGGCCCTGGGACATTACCAAATCATAATTTACTTCGTGGGCCAAAACGTTACGCAGTTTATGAGCCTGCCAGACCGCTTCTTTGTCGGTAAAGTTAGCCTCGGCTTTTTTCAGCCGGTCAGCCATCGTTTCACCGGCGTACCCGGCTTGTTTCATAACGTGGTCGAGCAGTTTGTCGGCGTCGGCGATGGCGCTCTTAAGCCCATGCTCACCTTGAGTGGCTGACAGCTCGATGCGCTCCCACTGATCAGCGATCTGGTTTTTGTCCATCGAAGGCAGATGATGAGGGCGCGAGTGTGACCGCACCTTGTGGTGTACCGGCCGGCCGAACTTAAATGAGCCGGTCATCAAGGCGTAGAGCCCAATTAGTACGGCAAGAATAATTATCAATCCGACAATCACGAAACCTCCTCAATCGCCGCTGCCGCCATGAACAGCCGGCGCTCTTCCCGTTGCGGCGCGATCAGCTGAACACCGATCGGTAAACCAGCTTTGTCTTTGCCGGCCGGCAGACTTATCGCCGGAGCGCCGACAAGGTTTGCCGCCACCGTCATTACGTCGGTTAAGTACATCTCGACCGGGTCTTTAGTTTTCTGGCCCAAACCGAAAGCGGTGGTTGGCGAGGTCGGGCCGAGCAGTAAATCAAACTTCTTAAAAGCTTCGTTAAACTGGTCGACTAGCAGGGTCCTGACCTGTTGGGCCTTGCGGTAATAAGCGTCGTAGTAGCCACTCGATAAAACATAAGTGCCGATCATAATCCGGCGTTTGGCCTCAGCGCCAAACCCGGTACCCCGGCTGTTTTCATAAGTTTCGGCTAGAGTTTTGGCGGCCGGATCGCTGTAACCAAATTTAATACCGTCGTAGCGCGACAGATTCGAACTGATCTCGGCCGGTACCAAAATGTAATAGCAAGGCAAAGCCAATTCGACCGCCGGTAATGAAATTTCTTCGACAGACGCACCAAGTGATTTGAGATGGTCAGCGGTTTTCACGACTGCGGCCCTAACCTCATCGCTAACCCCCTCTCCAAGATATTCTTTGACCAATCCGATTTTCAAGTTGGGGGTTTTAGGTTTGAGGTTTGAGTATGGTTCAGAGTCGCGGTCAATCGTCGTAGCGTCCATCTCGTCTTTGCCGCTCATAACATCAAGAACCAAAGCGGCATCTTCGACGGATTTGGTTAGCGGGCCAATCACATCAACCGAACTGCCCATAGCGATAACGCCGTACCGGGAAACCAGGCCGTAGGTCGGTTTTAACCCGACCACCCCGCAAAACGCGGCCGGCAGCCGAATCGACCCGCCGGTGTCTGTACCTAAGGCAAAGGCAGCCTGTCCGAGAGCAACGGCCGCGGCAGAACCGCCGGACGAACCGCCGGGAACCTTTGACGAATCGACGGGGTTTTTAGTTGGACCGAAATCGCTGTTTTCAGTTGAAGAACCGTGGGCGAAAGCATCTAAGTTGGCCTTGGCGACCATAATCGCCCCCTCCTCTTCCAGTTTTTCGATGGCTGTCGATTGATACGGCGCTTCGAACGGCTTCAAAATATTGCTCGCTGCGGTGGTATGAGTGTTGTTGGTCAAAAAGTTATCTTTGGCGATGAACGGTACCCCGGCCAGTTTGCCTACGCGGTGGGAATCAATATGCTTGGCCTGACTGATCGCGGCTGGATTGATTTCTAAAGTGGTGTGGTGCTCGTCGGCTTTAATCCGGCGGAGACAATCTGAAACCATGTCCTCGGCTGAAAGTTCCCCGGCACGGACCTTGGCTGCGATATCTTCGATCGACAATTCCCGCCAGCTCACAGAACCCGCTTCACTTTAATAAAACCGTCCTCGACCGCTGGAGCATTTTCAAGCAGTTTAGTCGGCGGGATCTTGCAAGGCACTACTTCGTCCTCGCGCCAAACATCAACCAAACCGGTTACCTGGTTGGTTGGCAAAACGTCCTTGGTCGGCGCGCTTTGCAGCTGCTCGACGAACTCCATAATCTGCTTTAGCTCGGGCGCGAACGCCTTGACCTCTTCCGGCGAGAGGCCCAAACGAGCCAGCTTACTTAAGTATTCAACTTCGGACAGGCCTAAATCTGACATCCTATATATATTATAGGGATAACAGCCGCTTGGCTAAGGCTCTGTAGCCGCCGCTGATCAAATAGTTGGTGTGGGTACGGGCGTAATGGTCGGCGTACTCTCTGACTTTAGGGTAATCTGCCTTGGTCAGGCCGATTTTGGCTGATTGCTTAAAGCTTTGGCCACCCAGAGCCTCCTCCATCTTGGCCTGCAGTACCGCGTATGACACTTCAGCTTTGAGTATCGCTTCCGGTAAATTGTAGTTTTGCCGCAGGTCAACCTGAATTCGGCCGACGATCAAATGATGATCTTGGGCGAACTGGTTGACCAATGGCTCGGTAATCATGCGGTTCATAATCAGCACCTGCACGACCGGGATTGAATCGGCTTTGATTTTTTCTTTGCCAAGTTCAGCGGTCTCGATAGCGGCCAGCTGGTCGAAGCGGGTTTGGGTTAAGTAGTATTCCCCGACCCGGGCAACGGCGCCGTTTTTGTGTAAATCGGCATCGAGAATCCGGCTGCCGATATGCAAACCGGGAATCATCCGGTTAACGGTGGTCCGTAGGTTACCGATTTTACCTGAGTTGGTTTTGGTTTGGTTCCAGAGAACCAGGGCATTAACGGCGAAAACCACTAGGTAAACGGCCAAAACGCTGGCGAGCAGACGGACCAGTTGCGGACGCGGCATCCTCCTTGGATCCCATTTTTTGGCTTTGCTAAGGATTTGTGAGAGGTATTTATTCATAACAGTCAGTCATTTTACCTCAAAACGGGCAGGCACGACAGGATAACTACTTTCGCTGGGCGGCCTTGATAGGCTGGAGATTACTGTCGTAGCTCAAAGAGAGGGCGTTACAGCGGGTAATCAGGTTGTTATATCCGGCTATCAAGCTGTTGTAGTAGCTAATCGAGTTGTTGTAGTTGGCGACCATTCGGTTGTACTCCGGCACCTCCGCGTTATATTCGTTAATCCGGTTTTCCTGCTTGAGCCGGTCCATTTCGGCTTTTTTGGCTTCCAGCTGGGATTGGTCGTTTTCGATCTCTTGTTTGAGTCGGTCGATTTGGGCATGGCGTGAGTTTTCGGAGCTTTCGCATGATTTAAGCAACGCTTCGTTGCCCTGGTGGATTTTGGCGATCGCCGCGCGGTCACTGAAGTAGCGGCGGTAGTAAGTTTCCAACTCCGGCGTCAAGGTCACGTATTCGGTGCCGAGATGACTGTGCAATTCATTGAAGTTGCCGGTTTGGTAGTAGTTTTTAATAACTTCTGTCAATTTGCTCGGTGGGATCTGTAAATATGCGGCTCTTAACCAGTCGTTAACCTTTTGCTTGTCGCCGTAGCTGAGGTGAGCATAGGCCGAGTGCAACATTTCGTGGGCAGCGGTGACGTCGATTTCATCCGCCAGCTGGAGGTCGTCAATCTTAAACAGGGCGATACGGCCGGCGGTGGTCACTCCATCTTGATAACATCCCAGTACGCTCAGGCCGGCTTCAGCCACCGGACAATGTTGGCTAAACTCGCCGCGTCCATACACCTCAGGGTGCGTCATGTAAAACAAGTCCCGGCCGCGTTTGGTCATAGTGTCGGTCTTTGCGATCGCCGCGATTTGGGATGACGGGGTGTAATCGGCCAAGGCAAAATGGTCGCGGATATTTCGGTAATTTAGGGCCAATACAATCAGCGCAGCGCTCACCCCCAGGGTGATTATCGTCCGTTTCATCCGATCAGCCTCCCGAGTTCAGCTTCGTTGATTTGTTTAATACCGAGTTTCTGCGCTTTCGCTAGTTTGCTGGCGCCGGTGTTGGCGCCGACCACTAGATAATCGGTTTCAGTGGTGACGGCGGATTGGAATTTACCGCCTAGTGCTTCAATTCTGTCCTGCGCCTGGGTGCGGCTTAAACCTTCCAAGGTTCCTGTAACAACGAACGATTTACCGCTTAATTTACCGGTTTTGGCCTGGTAGGAGCTGGTTTTGACTCCGGCTTTGGCGAATTTGGCTAACAGTTTTTCCGAGCGGTCTTCATTTAGCCACCTAGCGATGCTTTGAGCGACGACCTCACCGATTCCGGGAATGGCCTCCAGCTCTTGCAGATCAGATCGCCTGAATTTATCGAGGTTGCCGAAGTGCGATGCCAAATCGATGGCGGTTTGGCGGCCGACGTGGCGGATACCTAACCCATAAATGAAGCGGTCCAGTTCGATCTGTTTGCTTGAGCCGATTGCGTCGACGAGATTTGTCGCCGACAGTTCGGCGAAGCGTTCCATGCCAGAAATATCATCGACCGTTAGGCTATAGAGATCGGCCGGGTCAGCGATTAACTTGGAATCGAGCAATTGGTCGACGGTTTTTTCACCGAGGCCTTCAATGTCCACGGCATCTTTCGAGGCAAAGTGGATGATACGGCCTCGCTCCAATGCGTAGCAGTTAAAGTTCGGGCAGCGCCAAACGGCTTCGGAATCGGTCTTTTCGAGTTTGGTGCCGCAGATCGGGCAGTGGATCGGCATCACAAACACCTTTTCTTTGCCAGTCCGCAATTTAGGCAGCGACTCAACTACTTCCGGGATAATGTCCCCGGCTTTTTGAATAATGACGGTGTCACCAACGCGGATGTCTTTGCGTTTAATCTCGCCTTCGTTGTGCAAGGTCGCCATTTGGATGGTGCTGCCGGCGACTACTGTTGGTTCGAGTACGGCGAAAGGCGTGGCAGCTCCGGTCCGGCCGATACTGATTTGGATATCCTTGAGTTTAGTAGTGGCCTGTTCGGCGGCGAACTTGAAAGCGATCGCTCCGCGTGGAGCTTTGCCAACCACCCCTAAATCGTTAAAGGCCTGACGTTCGTTGACAGTGATCACCACCCCGTCGGTACCGTAGGGCAAATCCAGCCGCTTTTTTTCCCAGTCGGCGATAAATGCCATAACTTCCTCAACTCCTCTCAAAACTTTACCCTGATCCTGCTTGAAGCCCAACTTGGTTGCAAGTTCATGCTCATCGCTATGGTCGGCGAGACTTGGGACGTCACTTGGTATGCCGTAAGCATGAAAGGTTAAGTTTCGCTCCGCGACCAGCTTGGGGTCGAGCTGGCGGACGGCGCCGGCGGCGGTATTTCGGGGATTGGCAAACAGCGGCAAGCCGGCGGCAGCGCGTTTGGCGTTGTGGGCCTCGAAGGCTTTTTTGTATAGCAAAACCTCGCCTCTGACTTCGAATCTTCCTTTATAGATCTGGTCTGGAACACCCTTTGCCGCGCGGAGCCGTAAAGGAATAGTTGAAATAGTCCGGAAATTGGCAGTAACGTCTTCGCCGGTATAGCCATCTCCCCTGGTCAGACCTTGGACGAATACCCCGTTTTCATAAATCAACGAGGCGGCCAAACCGTCCATTTTGATCTCACCGTAAAATTCGGTTTTGACTCCGGGAAGCTGTTTATCCAGCCTAGCCGCCCACTTCTCGACGTCCTCTTTACTGAAAACGTCGTTAAGGCTCAACATTGGCCGCTGATGCGGCACCGATTGAAATTTGGCCAGGGCTTTGCCACCGACACGCTGGGTTGGAGAATCTGGCGTTACCAGATCCGGAAACTTTTCTTCCAGTTCGCGAAGTTCCCGGGTCAGCGAGTCATACGCCGCGTCGGACAGTTTGGGCTGGTCGAGAACGTGATACAAATGCCGATGTTCCTCGATTTCGGCCCGCAGTTTACTTGCCCGGTCGGAGGCCTTCCGCTTGTCCATTACAGACTCTTGTATAGCTGGTGGAGATAAAGGTTAAGAACCGGCAGGCCGATGAGGCCGGAGACCGTTTGGATAATGGCGATAGTTATGTGGTTGTCGGTGTGAAGAAGTAAAACGGCGATCAGCGGGATTAAACCGACTATCGCCATAATCGCGCCGACCAACGCCAAACGGCCCAGGACCAGGGCAAAACGGCCTTTGACCAGTTGCCCGCTCCGGCGCAGTGCAGCGATAGGACCAACTGGAGTTTCACAAATGATAAACAGTGAAAAAACATAGCGCACCAGCCAGTAGACGGTCGGGACAACCAACAGCAAAGCCAGCAATCCGAGTAAAATACGCTCGGGCAGTAAGGTGCCGGGCGGCAAAACGCCGATGCCAATCAGTGACAGGCCAAAAATTAGAGGCACTAGCATAACAACCAGGAGCAAGGCGACGATGACGAATTGGACTAGGGCGGCGGTACCTTTGTAATATGCGTCTTTGATTGAAATCGACCGGTTGTTGGCTAGCTCGATGATCGCCCAAATTAAGGCAAGGTTCATTAGTAGCGAGGCCAGGGTGGCAAAGGCCGAGAGCTGGGTATTGCCCGTTAGCGTCAGGAGCGTCGTCGGGATTAAAACGATTGCCACAACGGCCAGAAGTTTTGGCGCCCGCTTGAGCTGGGTTAGGGCGGATTTTAATAAGCTAAGCGGTCCGGGGACTTTAGCGGGAACAGGCGGTTTGGCGGTTTTTTTGGCAGCCGGTTTTTTTGGCATCAGACGGTAGACTCCATAGCCTTTAGTTTAGCAATTCTATCTTCGATCGGCGGGTGGGTTGAGAATAATTTCATGACGGCCGCGCCTTTACTCTTGAAGGGATTGGCGATGTATAGATGGGCGGTGGTTGGGCTGGCGTGGCGCAGCTGATCAGGATCGGCGGCGATTTTTTCTAATGCATGCTCCAGGCCTTCAGGATAGCGAGTTAATTGGACTCCCGAAGCGTCAGCTAAGTATTCGCGCCGGCGGGAGACAGCTAGCTGCAGTAGAGTAGCTACAATTGGAGCAAGCACCGCCGAGATGATGGCCAGTATTGCCATTACCCCGCCGGCTTCGTTGTTGTCGTCGTTCCAAAACCGCATGCGAAGGAACATATTGCTGATTACGGCGATGATGGTGACCATCATGATCACGATCGCCATCAGGCGGATGTCGTAGTTTCCCACATGGGACATCTCGTGCGCGATGACGCCTTCCAGTTCCTCCTTATTCAACTTATCAAGCAATCCCGAGGTCACCGCCACTACGGCGTGGTTGGGATCACGGCCGGTGGCAAAGGCGTTCGGCGCAGGATCGTTGATGATGTAAATCTTCGGGGTCGGTAAGCCAGCGGTAATGGCCAGGTTTTCGACGGTTCGGTAGAGGGTTGGCGCGTCTTTTTTGGCGATCGGCTTGGCGCCGGCTAAAGCCAGCGCGATTTTGGCGGAGGCGAAGTAGCTGATAAACGCGTATACGACGGCAAAAACGCCGAAAAAGTAAATCAAGGCGGGGTTCCCGGTGCCCTTGGAGAGCACCCAACCCAACGCCCACAAAAACGCCACGAAGGCGCCCATTAAAACTAAAGTCTTGCGTTTGTTGGCCGCAATTTCGGTGTACATCTGGCTCCTAGAATTTTACGTCGACCGGCTTTTCGATATCGGCTTGGTTTTCGACCTCAAAGAAGTCTCGATGTTTAAAGCCTAGCATTCCGCCAATCAAGCTGGTCGGGAAAACCTGCAGCTTGATGTTGAAGTCGCGGACGTTGTTGTTGTAGAAGCGGCGCGAGGCTTGGATTTTGTCTTCGGCATCGACCAGCTCCTCTTGCAGCTGCTTGAAGTTCTCGTTGGCCTTCAGGTCGGGGTAAGCTTCGGCGACCGCAAATAAACTTTTTAAAGCGCCAGCCAATTGGTTTTCCGCCACCGCTTTTTGGCCGATTCCGGTCGCCCCCATCGCAGCCGTTCTGGCGGCTGTAACTTCTTCAAACACCTTAGATTCGTGCGAAGCGTAGCCTTGAACGGTATTGACCAGGTTTGGAATCAAATCGTACCGGCGTTTGAGCTGCACGTTGATGTCGCTCCAGGCCTCATCACTGCGCAAACGAGCCTTTACTAATCCGTTGTAGGTAAACCAAAGCCAGACCAAAACCGCCGCAACAATGACGATAATAATGACCGCTAAAGACATCTAACTAGCTTCCTTGCTTACTCCTCCATATTTTACCACCCCCAAGCCACCAAAAATAGTTTGTATTTTGCCTATCTGTTAAGGGTTACACCCTTAACAGATTAGAGAATTACAAGGTTTTGGGAAATTGAGTCAATTTTTGTGGCGGAGGCGGGCAAGCAGAACGAGAATGTCGGCGCGCCATTCCCAGACTCCGTACCCAGCCGCGGCCAGCAAGGTTAGGCCCGCAAACCACCAACTGACTTTACCTGCGGTTGAGATTCCAGCGACATCATGGACGTTGGGCATTGCGGTATTGCCAGCAAGTGCTTTACGGCAGCGATTGGTTTCAGGGTTGCGTTCCTGGCCAATAGCGCAGGGTTTGAGATTTTTTGAAGATAAGCTAGCCGAGCGGCACCGGTTCGTCGCCGGGTTCCGGGTCTGGCCTTGTTTGCAGGGAACTAAGCTGGATAAAGTGCCCATAATCAATCGGCAACGGTTAGTTGCTGGGTTTCTCTCCTGGTCGGCCCGGCAGGGTTTTAAGGTGGAGCCGCCGATCACTTCGGCCCGGCAACGATTCGTATCGGGATTCCGGCTCTCCCCGGCTGGACAGGGTTGTAAATCCGCAATGGCAGTAATCAGGCGACATCGCCCAGTATCCGAGTTGCGTTCTTGGCCGACTGGACACGGCTTATCGGGCAAATCTTCATTGATATCCCCGGGAGTAGGCGCGTAAGTGGCGTGCCAGGTGGTACCTCCTAACCAGACATAAGATTGGTCATCGGCGAGATTAGCGGGATAGGCGGCAGAGCTGATTTCGGCCAGCGCCGGCGACAACAAGTAGACCGTCCCGCCTGCCGAATTTGGCAGCGTTAACCCAGTATCATTGTCGTAGAATGCCTTGAACTGCTGCGGGCTAAGCTGGGTGTTGCCGAAATGGTAAATTTGGCTATTTCCGCCAACCTGCAAACCGCAGCCAGCCAGCGAAATAAAATCGTTGGTCGGGTTGTATAGCTCGATGAACTCATGGCCGGTATCGGTACCCGCCGGGTTTGGCAGCAGTTCGGAAATAATCACTCCCTCGCAACTGGATGCGCTGCCGGAGCCGGTATTGCCTGGGCTCTGGCTCGGACAGTTTATTGGTTGACCGGCCAGATAACCCGGACTCGGAGTGTTGGCGATAGCGAAATCGGCCGAATTGTTACCGTTATTGACCGGATAGGCAGTGACACAGTCGACGGATCGCTCTAGACTCTTTGCGTTCGCTGGAATCGCCGCTGGACCACCCTGGTAACAAGGAGATGCGCTGCCCCAGCCAACCAGATCCTGGATAATCTTACCCGCATCAACTAGATGTAATGATCCGGCGGTATTGTCGGTTAATTGTCTGGTGATTGGCTGGCTAACTTGTCCCGGTAAAAGCGTGCCTGAAAGCACGGTTGTGCTGGCAGATCCACTCACGCTATGGCTGGCCCAATTTGAGTCCGCGCAGAACTGCTGATTAAAAGTGGTCTTGGCGTATTCTAATGTCCACCCAGATAGTGAAATCGCTTGGTCGGTCTGGTTATAAATCGCGACGTACTCTTTAGGATTATCGCCTGTGGCGACCGCCGGATCGCCCAGTTTGATCTCGGTAATAATTACCGATGGCGTACCGGCTGAAGCTTCTGCCAAGGCAGGCATTAGTAGTGAAACGCCAAACAAATGAGCAATGAAACCAACTAGAGCCAGACGGCGAAAACGCATCTTGATCCCCCTATTTATTTTCTGCCGCCCGGAATTTTTAATTTATCGAACCGACCAAGCACCTGTCAAGACTTTTTTCGAACAATTGGCGAACTAACCTACTCGACCGGATTATCTTCCAGGAAATTATGTTTGGTTCTGCGCCAAACAAACAGAGCGGCCAATACTAATCCGGCGTAGATCAAGGTAACTCCAAGGCCGCTTAGTTTAATTTCCCCTTCCGCCCAGGGCAGATTCGCCAGATAGTTAGTCACTACCGTCACATATTTCAGCACTCCATAAGCTGGCAAACCGAGCGGATATACCCCTACTCCTCCACCGACCCCAGCGATGAAGGTCAAGAGCATCGCTAGCGGAATCAGAGGCAGCACCAGCATGTTCGAAACTAAACCTAACGGCGAATACTGGCCAAATACGTACGCAATAATCGGAAATGTCAGCAATTGAGCTGCAAGAGTTTCAATAAAAACCTGGCGGATAGTTCCAGGTTTTTGTTTGCCCCAAAAGTAATCTTGAATTAATGGCGCAAACACCATAACGCCGGCAAATGCAGCAAAAGACAGTTGCCAGCCAACGTCACCCCAGGCGTAGGCCGGTTTGATAGCGACGGTGATGGCCGCCGCCACGGGCAAAATGACTAACGGATGAATTTTGCGGCCATAATACCAGGCTAAAAGAGATAGTCCGGTTACAATTCCTGCCCGTACCATTGACGGGCTGACGCCGGTGATAGCGATAAAACCGAAGATGGTCCCAAATGATACGGCGGCAGCCAGATATTTCGAGATTTTACTAAACAGACGCCTGGCGAGCCGGACCAGGATAGTTAAGTTATAGCCGCTGGCAACAATAATGTGGGTCAGCCCAAGAATCCGTAATTGATTTGTGAGTTCAGTCGGCAGATCGCCTTTGTCACCAATCAGAAAACCAGCCCCCAAAGTTGCCTCTGGTTCTGGGATTGCCTTTCGAATATAGCCTGAGACTTTACTCCTGATTTCTCGTCCGCTAGGTTGCTGGGCAGGCTGATAATTCCTTGGCTGAGATGCCCCGTAAATAGCTTCCCCAATGACGAATAAGGTGCAGATGATGGCAATTTTCCACGAAACGTGAACCTTCTTCATTTGGTAACCAGCGGCAGAGCTTGGCCAGGGCAGGTGCTTAGTACGCGGGACATGGCGTCGTGTTCGGCTTGGGTGACCCAGAGTAGATATTTGAGTTTGACGGCTATCTGGCGGGCGACGTAGCGGCAGCGGTACTCTTTGTTCGGCGGCAGCCACGTAGCCGCGTCGCCGTCGCCTTTTTTCTGGTTGGTTGGGCCATCGACGGCCAATAAATTCAGCGGGTCATTGTAGAAATCGTGTCGCTTGGCGGCAGTCAACTGTTGGGCCCCTTTCTGCCAGGCATCGGACACCGCCACGACATGGTCGATCTGGACCTTGCTGCTGGTTCCGGCGCCGCGCGCGAAGTTGATAGTTTTGGCGGTGTAAGGATCGTCGAGCGTCCCGGATTTTACAGTGCAGTTATTTTGCGGATCGACGACAACCGGCTTAAGATCCCGCCGCAAAATCCGCTCGCGAATGTCGCAGCCTGCCACGACTGCCCAACCACTGCTAAATTGATCTCGAGAGTAACCGGTTTTCGGTGCTCGTCCTTTGATAGCCAGCTTTGCCAGCGCAACCGACGCTGGGCTGGTTTGGCCTTCTGTAACCGTGGTGGCAGACGACGGCTTTGGCTTGGTTGTCAGTCCGCGGTAGCTCGTGAACCCGGCAAAAATCAACGCCAGCATCAAAACAGCAATAGACCTCCGCCGGCGCCTCAACTTGTCGAATCCCCCTTGCTCTTCCATCCGGCAAACTATACAAAAAGACCGCCGAAGCGGTCAAGGAGGCAAGGCACCTACTTCAATTGAAAAGGTAGGCTTCGTCAGGTAAAATACTTCAGTTCAGGGCGAGTGGTGAAATGGTAGACACGCCAGCTTGAGGGGCTGGTGACCGCTTTAGGTCGTGGAGGTTCAAATCCTCTCTCGCCCACCATGGGTGGTTAGCTCAGCTGGTTAGAGCGCCTCGTTTACACCGAGGAGGTCGCGGGTTCGACTCCCCCACCACCCACCATTTGAAACCCCTTACCAAGGTCTGTAGAATTAACAAACGCGGCGGGATAGCTCAGTTGGTAGAGCAGTAGCCTGAAGAGCTTCGTGTCCTCGGTTCGAATCCGAGTCCCGCCACCATTTACACCTACGCGGGTGTAGCTCAGTTGATTAGAGCGCCTCCTTGCCAAGGAGGAGGTCGTGA
>CAZJNH010000013.1:0-1581 GCA_964547425.1 uncultured Candidatus Saccharibacteria bacterium
TAGCTGGCCAACACCTTATAGCCGGTACCTAAATACCGCTCAATGGTTTTGGCTTTGGCCGGGCTCTCAACTATGACAACATTTTTCGCCATGCGAATTACCATGCTAAATGGTTTCGCTATTAATGCAAACTAGCGGCTAAGGGCCCAATGGCCGGCGCCCAGGTTGCGGACTTTGCCGGTGATTTCCATTAAAGAGATCAGTTGGGCAAACTGACTTGCCGACATGTCGAGTTGGCGAATCATCATTTCCGAAGTATTTATTCCTCGAGTAATTAAGTCCATGATGGCCGCCTCCTCTTTGGAGTCGGCCTTAATCGTTCCTTCGGCTGACCCTGGCATGCCCAGTAAGTCTAGGATGTCCGACGACGATGTAACCGCGATAGCGTCCTTGGTACGGATTAAATTGTTGGGCCCGGCACTGTACTGGCTGGTGATTGGACCTGGGACCGCCATAACCATCCGGCCAAACTTCTCGGCAAATTCGGCGGTGATTAGCGCTCCGCTTTCGGCTGCACACTCTGTGACGATGGTGGCCTGCGCTAGTCCCGCGATGATACGGTTGCGAGCCGGAAAGTGCCAGTCTATGCCAGGTGTGCCTAGAGGATACTCGCTGACGACGGCTCCTTTTTCAACCATCCTTTCCTTTATATAGCGGTTACTGGCTGGGTAGTTGATGTCGTGGCCGCAGCCGAGAACTCCAACTGTAGTACCCCCGGCATCTAAGGCTCCCCGGTGAGCGATCGCGTCAACTCCCAGGGCAAGACCGCTAATGATTACTAGGCCAGCCCTGGCCAGGTCGTAGGCTAATTGGTAGGTTACGTCCTCGCCGTACTTGGTTGGGCGACGGCTGCCGACGATAGCGACCGCCGGTTCGAGAGGAATCTTTCCAGCAACGTAAAGTAGCTTTGGCGGTTGTGCAATCTGCTTAAGCTGTGATGGATATTCAGCAGATTTGGGATTAATTTCGGCAATTTGCATAAAGCTTGTTGACATATCTCACAAATGATGTTAATCTTCCTGATCGTAACAGCTCGAGAGGGTTTTTTACAATACAAATTACCGATTCGCCTGGCACTAGCCCTAAACGCACCCTCCTTTAGGACCCTGGTACAGGCGGATCAGTCCCTTCAATCCTGTTCGCCCCTGGCGAACCCGACACTCCAAAATCGAGTGTCGACAAGTCCGCTTTGGGCGGAAGTGATTGAAGGGCATGAAAACGACCTGAGTACGCGGGGAACCACCACCACCCTTACTCGGGTCTTTTTTTGTTCAGACGAGGCGTTGCGTGTCGTTGGCTATGTGGCCCTTGACGAGGTATTCCTCGAGGAGTTCGGCGCCGCGTTCCGTCATGTGCTTAACCTGGCGCATTTCTTCGGCGGCGAATGGGGCTACTACGAACTCAGTGTGGTCGGCTTTGTCGAGATAGCCGCTGGCGACGCCGATCCGGAAGCGCCAGAAGTTCTCGCCGATGGCTTCAATGACCGATGTTAACCCATTGTGTCCCCCGCTCTCACCGCCTTGGCGGATACGGAGTTGGCCAAACGGCAGATTGAAATCATCGCTAACTACCAGTATCTCT
>CAZJNH010000014.1:0-1522 GCA_964547425.1 uncultured Candidatus Saccharibacteria bacterium
GGGCGAGCAAGCTCTATAACTTCATCGAGCAATTCCTGTTCAACTACTCCCTCGTAAAAAGTGATCGACAGGGGTGAGACTGCAACTTGTGACAGCTCTTGCTTCATTAGGCCTCACACTATCACAAAAGTGGTAAAATATTTATGTTTATGCGACAGATTCCACGCTACTCTCGGCATCTGCCTGGGCGGTCAGGTAAATTCAAGGCATTTATCAACTCGTTTAAGCCGAGCCAGTTCAAGAAATACTGGATTAGCCAGGCTGGCATGCGGCGGCTACTGCGTCTAGCAGGACACGGGGCGGTCCTAATTCTTTTGATGGTGCTGTTTATCGCCAAAGACCTACCCAGTCCTGGCAAAATTAACGCCCGGATTGGCCAGCAAACGACCAAGTTCTATGACCGTACCGGCCAGACGATCCTGTATGAAGTGTTCGGCAACAAAAACCGCAGCGTTATTAAGTTTGATCAGATACCCGACACCGTCAAAGAAGCCACGATTGCGGTTGAAGACAAAAACTTCTACAAGCACGGAGCCTTCAGCATCTTTGGGATCGGCCGGGCCTTTACCGGCATTTTGTTCCACAATCCCAACGCCGGCGGTGGTTCGACTATCACCCAGCAGTACGTCAAAAACGCCCTACTCTCCCCCGAACGGTCATTCACCCGTAAAATCCGCGAAATATTGTTGTCGATTATCCTCGAGCAGTTTTACCGTAAAGATGACATTTTATCGCTGTATTTAAATGAAATCCCCTATGGTACCAATGCCTACGGAATTCAGGCTGCCGCTAAAACCTACTTCGACATCGACGCCAAGGACCTTAGCGTTAAACAGGCCTCAATCCTGGCTGCAATCCCCCGCGCGCCAACCTTTTACTCCCCATACGGGAGCCACCGCGACCGGCTGGTCGCCCGACAAAACCTGATCGTCGACCTTATGAGGGAGCAAAAATACATCACGCCAAGCCAGGCCGACGCGGCAAAATTAAAAAGCGTTGACGACTTGGCCTCTTCAGTCCGGGCGACGCCGAACTACTTTGCCAACATCATCGCCCCTCACTTCGTCTTCTACGTCCAAGAACAACTCGAAGAAAAGTACGGCGCTAAAGCCGTCACCGAAGGCGGGCTAAAGGTAATTACGACCCTTGATCTAACCAAACAAAAGCTAGCCGAAGAAGCCGTCAAAAACGGCATTAGCGGGGTTCGGCACTTGGGCGGTAGTAACGCAGCCATCGTCTCAACGGACCCGAAGACGGGACAAGTTCTGGCGATGATGGGCAGTTACGACTTTAACGATCCCAAGTTTGGCGCCTTCAACGTTGCTACCGCCAACCGTCAACCAGGTTCGTCGTTTAAGCCCTTCGCCTACGCCACTGCTTTCAGCAAAAACTACGGTCCAGGCACCACCATGTACGACGTACCGACCGATTTTGGGGGTGGCTATAAACCACACAACTTTAGCAACGGCAGCTATGGCGTCCAGTCTATGCGCACTGCTCTAGGAGGGTCACTCAACATCCC